>PLZG01000019.1 GCA_003152075.1 candidate division FCPU426 bacterium | reverse complement strand
AAATTCGGCCTTGAAGTAAGTTATCGGGGATAAAAGAAAAAAAAGAAGCCACAGGTAAGGAAATAGAAAAAACTTCGCCTTCAACGGAAACAGTTTTTATCTTCTTTTCGTCGTACATTATTTCTCTCTCAACCGACTTCAATCGGTTTCCGGCATCCTCATCAATTTTGTCCAACTCTTCAAATCTTCCAAGGGTATATAAATGTGTCTGGTTGGTTTGGATAACTTTATCTCACATCCCCCAAAAAATGGGTGTTGAACAGGTAAAGATTAGATAAAGAAGAGTATCCTGGCTGGCTGAATTAGGTTTTAGTTTTTTGGTTGATTCAAATCAGACTAAAAAAAATAAAAAGAGATTGAAATCGATTTTAGTTTTACAAGTTTGACTGTAAGCACTTTTAATTTCCACGATTTCAATAAGTAAGTGCAACAAATATGGCCACGAGAAAACCTATAAGATGTTATGGAAAGATCATCCAAAGGTTAGAGCCATTGATGGGTGTTTTATTCATTGTTTTATTTTAGGTTTATCAACTAAACAGCTGTTACCTTGAAACTTTCCTTAACCGTTTAAGGAAAGTTTTGATTCCATCCGACTGCCGTGAAATTCGACATGCAGGCCATCTCTTAAAATCCTATGATTATCCAAGGGTGAAAGAGGAAAGAAAACGGTAATTTTATAGGTTCCCACCGCCTCTGAATTCCCGTTTCATTTAAAGTCCAAATGGGGTTAAAAAGATAACTTAAAATGAAAAAAATAATAATCCCACAAATCCGGCAGAAAGGAGGAAAACAAACCAAGGCGTTTAACAATGATGAAACGCGAAAAAAGAAAAGACAGCAAAAGTTACCACGAATTAGAAAAAGCTTGTCAGTGAATTTAAGTAAACCATTCTCATAATTTTAACACCTCAAGTATTTCAAATGATTTTTTGGAATTTTTCTTTGTCCAATCCGGGTCCCCTTCGTGGACAGCTAGGACCGGAAACCTTATTCCTTCCAACCTTAACTTTTAGAAGGTCTAGGAACGATATGATCCGGAATTTTATTAATGGATCACAATCACTTTTAAAATCTTGGTCATGGGCTGGGAACCTTCAATATCCACCTTGAGAAAGTAAAGCCCATTGGCCACGGGAGTTCCCCATCGGTCTTTCAAGTTCCAAATCAGGGTATCGGTTGATGTTACTTGCAGGTTGTCCTCAAATATCTTACGGAGGGCGACGGTAAAAACTTTCCATTTAACCACCGAAGGGCCTGAAACCGTGATTCTGCAGGAAATCTGGTCTCCTTTGGCCGGGTTCGGGTAAGGCGGGCAAATGGAAGTGACCGGCACTGGGGTGGGACTGTTCGTGGGAGTCGGTGAAATAGTGGGGGTCGGGCTGGCCGTTTGGGTGGGTGTCTGCGTTTGGGTCATCGTAATGGTCGGGGTTGGCGTGGGGGTGAGAGTATTCGTGGGGCTGGATGACGGTGTCAGGGTGGGCGTGGAGGTTGGGGTATTCGAAGGAGTGTTGATGGCCGAAAGAGTCGGAGTGCCCGTAGGAGTACTCGACGGCGTAGCCGTTGACGTATTAGTGGGAGTATTGGTCGGAGTCGGCCCCGAAGAGCAAATCGAAACATAAATGGAATCATTAATGAGGTTGTTGGGTCCCGTACCCGTCATGTTGGGCCAACCGCCATAACCTTGGGCTATTTGGACATACTGACCGATACTTCCACTGCCATAGGCCGAATAACCATTGTCATACTGAAAGGCCAGCCAATAAACCTTCGCCGATACGCTTTGGGTCGGGATGGTCAAAGCGTTCCATCCGTTCAAGACGAATTGGCTTCCCGACTCCGCCAACATCGTCGTGATATGGCCGCTGGAATCCGAATCATAGAGGGCGACGTTGGCATGGGTGGTTCCCGAGGTAAGCATATATAAATTAATAGCGGAGATGGTCCCGGGAGAAGTCAGTGTGACAGAGACGGCGGAAAGGTATCCGGTCGGAAGATGAGTGCCCTCAACATTGGTATCGCCATTAACACACACGGGAGTAAAGGTTGGCGTCACCGTCATGATCGGGCTGCCGAGGGGACAAAGGGGGAATTGGTCAACCCTGGAGTTCCCTAGATCCGCTATATACATCGCTCCGTTCCCAAAAGCGATTCCCTCGGCGCCGTTAAAGGGTAAGGTCCCGCCCGGTAAAACCCCCTGGATATTCCCTTGAGCGTCAAAAATCCCCACCGCTCCCTCGTCATCGGACACGTAAACCAGGTTGTTGGGGCCCACGGCCACGAACTCGGCGGCTTGAAGGGAGGTTCCTTGGGTCACGTCCCAGGAGGTCTTCAAATTCCCATTGGGATAAAACACCTGGAGCAAATTCGTGCCAAAATCGGCCACATAGATGTTTCCAATGGAGTCCAAAGCCACTCCCACGGGCTCCACAAATGTCCCGTTCAATAGGGAGATGGTCGTGGTCCCGGATACATTTTGGAGGATTGGGCCGACGGCTTGGCTGAATACCTCCACCCGCTGGTTCACCTGATCCACCACCACCACTGTCGTGGCTGCGCTGTTCACCGCGATCCCGGCGGGGGCCAGGAATTGCCCTACGTAGCTGCCGCCGGTAACGCCATACATCGATCCCAAGTTTCCGACGGTCTGGCCCTGTTGATTGAAAATAAACACCTGGTTTTGCTGCATATCGGTGACGTAAATCAGGTTGGTCCCGTTCACGGCAACGCCCATGGGTTGGAGCAGGATCCCGGTTCCGATCGGCGTCTGCGGGGCCCCCGAGGAGTTGAAGACATCCAGCAGGTTGGTGGAATCATCCGCCACATAACTATTGCCCAAGTTATCCAGGGCGATTCCATAGGGCTGGGCCACCGATAAGTAACTGGTCTGGGAACAAGGAATCACGGTGGGAGTGATGGAGGGCGTGGGGGTGGGGGTGATGTCGAAGGGTTTGTAATAGATCATCACCCGGTTCCGGTTCGACTCCACCACGTAGAGGTTATCCGCGTCGTCGAAGGTTTCTGAACCGGAGAGGGGTCCGTAGTCCTGTAATTTACCGATGGGAGTATCGCCGATCCTGGGATTCTGAAAAATAACCGGGAACCGGAAGCCCCCTTGGCCGTTCATGCCCACCACCATCCGGCTGTCATCCGAGTTGAAAGCGGGTTCGAAAGGCGCATTCATCGCTTCCCCGCTGGAGGGGATATTGCCGCTCAAGGCGTTGAACGAAGTCCTTCCGAAAAGGCCATCGGGGGGTATCCCGGGGTTCCCAAATTGGACAACACCAGTAGTATTGGCCTGGGCCGCCGCGGCCGCCAGGGTACTCGCGTCCCAACGCAGCATCCGGCCATTGCCTTGGGTTTCCAGGGAATAATCCGAGACAAAAAGGTCCCCATTGTGGTCCAACACCACCGCCCCTGGCACGTTCATGACATAACGCGTCACCGTTCCCCCGGTGCAGCCACATCCGTTGGGCCCGCCGTAGGGCGTGTAGGTTCCGTTGCCATCGCAGCCCGTGGCCGTAGCGTTCGGCTGGCCCAGGATGATATCCACCATGGGACTGGTGAGGGGATTGCGGATACGGAAGATCCGACTGTTGATCGTATCAGTCGCCCAAAGGTAAGTCCCCGTCGGATCGACCGCGATGCCATCCACGCGGAAATTGAAGCTCACGTTCCCCCCTCCCAGGAGGGGCAAGGCCGTAGGAAGGGTCAGGATGGCGGACGCGCCGCTGGTGAGAGGCAGGTTGAATGCCTCGATCGTATTCCCCCCATGAACGGCGAACAAATGGCCCATCCGGTCACTCTTGATGCGGCCATAGGTATTTCCGACGTAGAGATAGGGCTGACTGGCGCCGGCGTATCCGGTCTCGGGATTGCCGTTGGTCAGGCCTGAGGGGCCCCCCGCGGGCATGTCCCAATAATGAAGTCGAAGATGGTCCCCCACGATGATCTGGGTAACTCCCCCCGCCGTGGCCACTGCCACGCCTCCGGGGGACGCGAAACCGACATCGCCGGAATAATTGCCCGAACCGAATTGGGCTGGATTATAAACCATGACGTTCGCGTCATGGGCTATTCCCGCCACCGGGTTGGGTATGGGAGCCGGATAACGCCAAAGGTCGGCTACTCCCTCATTGGGACAGGCATAGACATTCCCCGACGCGTCCACACCCACCCCTCCCGTGGGATTGCAGACCAGCCAGGTATGGGTGCTGTCAAGGCCGCTGCCGTCGGTGAAGATCGTATTGTGGTCTCCCACCACGACCCCAGGGTTCCCCGCCGTTCCCGTACCCCCGGCACATCCATTGCCTACGGTCCCATTACTGGGGAGGTCGTGGCCCAAAACCTTGATCGGCGTCACGACGGGAGGATCGGTTTGGTTGGGGGCCGACGAATAATCAAAATGAAGAAGAACCAGTTGATTGTTCGAAAAATCCGTCGCCCAAAGGTCGCCCGTGCCACCAGCGGCGACCGGAGCGTCCCATTCCAGGCCGATGGCATTACCCACATATTGGTTGTAGGCCAAAACATAGGGTTGTCCGTTCGCGTAAGTGGGTTGGCCGCCGGGCGACGGATTGGGAGTCGGCCGGAAAACAAGGATGGGACCGACACCCACGTAAACGTTCCCTTGGGCGTCCACCCGCACCGAGTTGGGCGCGTTGATCGCGGACTGGGGACCCAAACCATGCCCGTCATTGGAGGTGAAATCGATTTGTCCTAGAACCACATCGGCGTTCTTTTGGGGGATATTGTTATTGGCGGGGTCGGCGGGAAATCGCACTACCCTATAGTTGGTGCAATCAGCAACCCATAAATTTCCCCAGGGATCGATGGCCACCCCGGCCCCGCCCGCGGCTCCTTGAAAAAACCCGATGGTCGAGGCGGTCGGGGGAAACAGGTTGCCCGCGTAAAAGGGGCCGTTGAAACTATTGTTGCTGGGCGGGGTTTGATTGTACCAATAGGAACCAAAATCCGGTTGTCCCCAAACGTGGGAAGCGGTTTGCCCGCTCGTGATGGGCCAATCATACCGAAGGACCCGGTTGTTGAAATAATCGGGAACATAAAGGTTCCCTTGAGGGTCAACCGCCATGCTCGCGGTGGATCCACCCTCAATCGAATGTTGGAAGAACCATAAGCTGCCCAAGGTGGAAGCGGTGGGCGCGGGCCAGGTTGGAAAGTTTTGCCAGTTCGTATCCCCGTTATCACCCGTGTGATTGAAGTCCGGTTGACCCAGGACGATCTGGGCCCCTGTTCCGACTCCTTGTCCCGGGGGTAAAGTAGCGAGATTGACCCCCATAATCCGGTTGTTGGCCACGTCCCAGCAATAGAGGATGTTGTGGAGGGTGTCACAAACCGCGCCGCTGGACCCCGCGATCTTGGAGGCTACCGGTTCGCCTCCCGCGAGGCTCCCCTGGCCGAAAGCGTAATTGGGGATGCCGTTATCCGCCTGGCCCAGGATCTTGTCCGCCCAAAGATCGCCGGGGTTTCCCCGGGGGACGGGAGGAATGGCTTGGGCATGGGAATAAAGAGGGAGGGATAAAAATAAAACAGCCATCAGCGTGGATAGGACCGGCTTCGGAGGGCCGGAATATCCGCCAGCGTTAAGAATTCCCCGTTTTAAATAAGGCTTCACGATAGAAGATCCTTTAGAAACTCTTCAAACATAGGTTTAACCAATATCCCAAGCGGTAAACTTCACTATATAGACGGTCAAGTCAGACTTTAATTTCATTTATTTTACCACCTCCCCTCCCTTACCCCTCCAAAAAGGTAAATAACATTGGGGTTAGGTCTTGAAAAGGGCATTTCGGATCTTTCCTTACAACCAATTCAGCACTTTTCTTTGTCCAATCAGGGTCCCCGTCGTGGACATCAGGTCCCAGCTTTTGCTGCTTGTTTCTTAAGATCCTTCTCAATCATTTCAAGGTGTTCTTTTGCGAACTTCCGCACCAGGGGATCCCTATCTTTCAGGGCCATTTGGAGAAAATGGATCATGGTTTCTTTGGCGGAGAACCCAAGCGGAAAAACTTCGGTGCTGCCCATGGACATGATGGTCAGGAGCTTGCTGGATTTAGCACCCCGGTGCAAAACCTTTTCCAGGTAAATTTTGTATCGATCCTCTCGGGTGATCTCATAAAGGGCTATACAAGCGTAAAGGGCTTTCCCGGATTCTTCCTTATCCTCTTTTGAAAGAACAGGGTTAAAACTTTTGTCCTTTTCAAAACTCTCCTGAAGTACCGGAATGAAGCTTGGATCACCGACACGGACCATGGAATCGGCGACCTGACAGGTGAACCCCAAGCTTCCTTTCCTATTCCAAGCCTCGATCAATGCGGGGGTTGCGGCCTTCCCATAGGCGCCCAGGTCTTGGGCAGCAAAAACGTCGAAGCCATCGTCATTCTTTAACCAACTCACCAGCATCCTCATGACTTGAGCCTTTTGGGCCCCCATCTCGGGAAAAACGCGGACTCCGCTGAGGACCACCACCCTAAGCTCACCCATATTTTTCTCGTCATGGATGTAATGATCGGCCGCAGGACAAAGCAAGGAAGGGAAAAGACCGAAAAGAGTACCAGCATGTTGTCGCTTGTGACCAACATCCTTCAGGCCAAAACGTGACCAATCAACGACCTTTGGGTCAGTAAAGACGTAAATAATAGAACGATCAGCCATTTTTCGTACGCCTAACCAAGCCAAACAACCGGCTAACAAGGTTAGGGCAGAAACGATAATGAGCCTTTTCCAGCTATTCAAAATATATGCCTCCCTGTCGAAAAATTGATGTTAGGCCCCCAGTATCCATTTTCTTTTGTCCAATGCGGGTCCCCGTCGTGGACAACCGAAAATTTCAAAATGGGATCAACCCAGGCAATTCCATCAAACTCCCAATAACGGAAATTCCCAAGTCTGTCTGTTCCCGCCTGGCTTTTCGGTTCAACCAAATGCCCTTCATCCCTGCTTTTTGACTGCCCCTGGCATCCGTTTCTAATCGATCTCCTATGTAAACACAATCTGTCAATGGAACTCCCGCTTGTTTCGCGGCCAACTCAAAGATGGCCCGTTCGGGTTTGGAGCAACCCACCTCCCAGCTGATAATTACGGTCGAGAAATAGGCACCCAAGTCTGTCTTTTGGATTTTGGACCGGTGTTGTTCCTTTTCGCCGTTGGTGATTAGCCCCAAAGGCCGTCCTTTCAGGGACCGCAAGCAGGGAATGGAGTCGGGAAAAAGTTTCCAGCTAGATTCATAGGTATCCAGGTACACCTGAAAACGGGTATCCGCCTCTTTGTCGGAAAGAGGATTGGAAAAAATTTCCCTCACCCTGCCCCGGCGGCGTTCTTCCGTGGTCAACCGCAAGTAAGGTGAATTTGACTGGAAATATTTTTCCGAAACGGTTTCCCATCGCAAAAGAAATGCTTCCAAGTCTTCCTTAAAAGAAGATCGGTATGTTTCATAAACCTTTGTGGCCCCGGCCTCTGCCGCAGCGCTGTGGTCCAAAAGAGTATCGTCGAGGTCAAAAAATATCACGGCATATCCTTTTTATACTCTGTCCACTCCGGGTCCCCATCGTGGACAAAGTTTAATGATGACTTTGTCTCAAAAAGTACATAACAACAACGGACGCAAGGAGCCAAAAAGCCAAAGTCTTAAATAGACGGTTCGAATCTCGGGGAGATTTGGGAAGTTTGGCCGACAAAAAAGTCTTCAGTTCTTCATCCAAAAGCTCAACGGGAATGATATAGGAAACACCCGATTGAGCAACCACGCGCCAAAGCTTAGCGTTCTTTCGAATTTCCTTATAGGCCGCCCATGCGTTTTGGCCCGAACCCAATTCGGATTGAACATAAAGCCATTCGTCCGTCATTCGATATTTGATAGAAGGCGATTTCATTTTTTGGATTTGAGCTAAGTTTTTGGAATATGAAGAAAAAAGGAGGAAGCCGATTAAAAGAGGGCCGATTAAGATAGGCGAATAGGATATACAAGTTTCCGGGATCAGTACGCCGCCACGAGAAATAAAATTAAAAATGTAGATGATTAAAATGAAGAATATGATGCCAAAGATGAAAATTATTTGGCGGAACTGGTAAAACAAAGTCCACCTAAGAAGCCGAGGCGTAAGAGATACGGTTATTTCGCGATCCATTTTGTTTCCTCTCTATTCGACAGCTCTATAGCATTTTTTCCTTGTCCACGACGGGTCCCCGTCGTGGACAATAATAACCTTTCAATAATATCTTAAATACCTATTTGGCCCAGCGGATGATGCGCGCGACCTTTTTCTCAAAATCCTCCACAAAGCAATAAACCACTTCGGTGGACGGCTCGATATAAGCCGGCACAAATTGAAAACCCGTTAACAAGTTCATGTTTCGGTCAAATTTATACACACGATCGTGAAATTCACTTTCAAGACGGTCCCTGCCGTATCCATCCACGTAAGTCCCGTAATCAAAAGAAGCCTCGTAATAACCGTAAAGGTTTCCGGCGTCATCCACAAAAGTCATTCCCCAAAAATCTCCGTGATTCAGTTTATCCGGAAAGGAAAACACCTTTCCGTCCTGTGAAGTGACTTGTTGGACCCCGTCCTTGGGATGTTCGTTGCGTTTGAACTGAAACCCCTTCAGGGTATTTCCAGAATCATCGGCCCCGGAATCCTCAGGGGGTTTCGGTCGAAATACGACAAGCCCATCCTTCATCGTATAAACGATGCCATGGCTGAACCAGGACTTGTAAAGCCTCGCTCGCTCAAAGGCGTTGGCAACATCGCCTTTGTATTTAAAACTATTCTGCAAATTGCCTTTTGGATCGTAGATACGGCCCATTCCCTGTACGGTCATCCCTATCACCAAAATATTTCCTTTTTCATCGACCCTGATTTCATAGGCACGCTCAACCGCGTCGAATTTGTCCCTGACCCAGGGAAATTCTCTGATCAATACCCCGCTGGGTTTTCGAATTTGGACCTTCGGCTTCAGGCCGTTCAAGAGAAGGTAAATGGTTCCATCCTTATCCGCGCACATGGCAGCGATATAAGATTTATGGAATTGACTCAAGGGAAATTCGAACAGGACTTCCGGTTTATACGTTTCTTTTCCGTTATTTGCGCAGGAAGACGAAACCGGATTATTGGAGCAGTCCCGACAGGGTTGCCACCAGGTTTCCGTGGGCAATGGGACTATCTGACTGGACCCTTCGGGTTGAGAATCAACCGGTTGACTATTAGCCCAAAGAGTTGGTACCGTTAAACAGATGAAAGCAAAACAATAAAAAGTTATTTTAAACATCCCGTTTTCCTTTGTCAGTTTTTCCCTTTGTTCCTTCTGGGTCCCCGTCGTGGACAGATTCAATTAACAAACGTGAATTTAAAATGAATTTAGGGCACGGTAACAATTTCACCGTTGCTGGTGTAATAACCGCCAGATCTCTTCGGCCTATCCCCTCACCGCCTGCCTTTACAAACTCTTCGCTGGCACGCTTTTTAGTACGGGATTAAGGGAGTTTTTAAGCCGCAATGACTATAACGGCTGGATCACATGTAGAATTGCTTCAAATAACTCTCCAAGCTCAAACCCTCTCAACAATCCGCTCGACTTCTGCCTGAACTATTTCATCGATCTTTTTAAATGTGCCAAGCAGACCAACTGATTCAGGGACATTTTTATGAATCGATTCATTTTCAATAACTTTAAGCCCGACGGTGTACTTTCTCAACTTTGTTAACGCTTCCTGCGCATTTTTCTTTTTGACTGGACCGTCGGTATCAAATGGTGTTATGACTATTCCATACACGGTAGCACCCGCCTCTTTTGCGACCTCGGCAACATGAGGCATTACTCCGCTTCCGGTGCCGCCACCAAGCCCACAAACCAAAATTACTACATCAACATCTTTGACCGAATTTTTTAATTCTTCGGATTGCTCAGCCGTCTGACGCGCTACATTCGGATCGCCGCCGCTCCCTTTGCCTTCGCAGGTTAAGAGTATTTTGCTTTGGACCTTGGAGCGACTCAACGACTGAGAGTCGAAAGTCACAACTAGAAGCTGAAGATTTTTATCCAACACCGAGTGCAAGTGGTTTGCCAGATTGCACCCGCATCCGCCAATCGCGATGATTTTTATCGTTTTAACGTTTGATTTTGTTTTCGTCATTGCCGTATTCAACAATTCCTCTGAATTCTCCTGCTCGTCCTGCCGCCTTACTTCAAGATGACCTCAAAAAGGACCCTCATGTTGGCCTTGGCCGCCGTGGAATAATGCTGTTTCGGGGCGGCTTCGTAAATCGCCGGTTTATCATCTCCGTACCCGATGGTGGTAAGCCGGTCTTTTGCGGTGATTCCTTCCTTGATCAGGTAATACTCGACTTCTTCCGCCCTTCTCTCGCTCAATCTTTGGTTATAATCCTCGGTGCCCGCCTCAGAGGTATATCCAGCGATGCGAATATGGGCCTTTGGATTGGCTTTCAGGATCTCGACGGTCCTGTTGATGATCGCCTTGGCACTGGGCGAAAGTTTTGACTCGCCGAATTTGAAATGCACGTCCTCGAACGCGAGAACCACGACTTTCTCCTCGTCGGTCGGCGTCGCAATGATAGCTATCTTCTCCTCGACTTTCGGCTCCTCAGCAACGTAAACAACAACCGCCGTGGGGACTGGTGTCGCCTTAGCGGCTTCCTTTTTTTCCGGTTCTCCGCCGAAGGCGAAGACCACTCCTAAAGTGGCGTTATAGTTTTGGTAGTCATTCGTTAATAATTCCGATCCTTGGAAAGTTTCGGTGACCATATCGTCCCTGACGTCAAGCCGCAGGGCGAAGTTTTTCGCCAACCAATATTTGGCGCCCAGCCCTAAGTCGAACGTGGACATGTCTCCGCTCTCAATGGAGGGGCTGTAGTTGACGGCCCCGAAACCGGCGACGGCGAAGATATTAAAATCATCATCCGGGTTAAAGGTGTAGACCGCGTCCAGATGGTAGAAAAACAGGTCCACCTTATCGGCGGGGCTACGGAACTGCCCTTTCGCGGCGCCAGTGATCGTCGGGTCATTGATGTTGGTATTGACCATATCTACCGTGGCTTCCAAGCCGAAATGGCTCGTGAAGTTGTAGCTGATCCTTCCGCCATAGATCAGGCCGTCCTTCAGGTTTTGTTGGGGACAGAAAAAATTGTAGCCCAGGAAAGGGCTTACCTCGAAGCTTCCCCCTCGGACCGCCGAGCGGGCGGATTGGGGAAGGAGAAGGACCAAGGCCAGCAACCCCCACTTCGTTATTTGCGCGACCGAACCCTTCGAAAGTATCCTTTTCATCGAAATCCCCTTTTCTTCCGCCTTGAATGATCAGCTTCCAACTTGTTGAATGGGCGGGTCCTTAAGACCCGCCACCCTTCCGCCCTTACTTCAATCCCAACTTAAGGAAGCTGGGTGACGACGTTTTGATCCAAGGCCACATAGGTGTGGGTGAGTAGTCTTCCGTGTGCCGATGCGCCCGCTAAAAGCTGGATGTAATCGGCACCAATGAGAACCCCCTCGAAATGAGCGTTCGTCCCAAACTGAGAGAAACTCGTGACCGTCCAGAGTACGTTCGAGGCCAATGCGCCGTTGTCGAGGAAAATCGTTACGGCCGAGGCCATGGTTAAGGTGCCATTTACCTGGAAGACCCAACGCGCGGTCGGATCACCCAAAGCGTCGAGATGTAGATTCGTGGGGATGGAAACGCCGGTGTTAAAAAAATATTTTCCCCGGGTCAAGGTTAGTCCGCTGAGGATCCCGGCGCTCTGATTTATGACACAATTCGCCAGTCCGTTGGCGGTCGTATAGGCTGTCCCCTTGTCAGTGACGGCGATACCGATGCCAGCCGAGTCAATGGTGCGGCAAGCGGGACCCGTTGCGTCGATCGTATAAATGACCCCGTTCACTTCGGGGCAGGTTAGGCCGGTGATTTGGGCGCCCGTGCCGGCGTTCGCGATATTCCCTGTCACAGCCGAGGAAGGAATGTCGGTGATTCCCGTCTCCGCCAGGATGACGTAATTACCGGCCGTGCCCAGGCTGACTGCCGCCGGATTGGGACAAGCCGCCACGCTGGTCGCGTTCGGGGTGGCCGAGGGCGTGTTAGTTGCCGAGCCCGTTGGACTTGTAGTCCCCTTATTCCAGGTTCCGCAACCGGTCGCGATGAACAGGACCGGGCTTGACGCCAGAAGCATCGTCAAAAAAACCTTCTTGTTCACTATCTGCAACATCTTCATAGTCTTTGAAAACATGACTCCTCTTTTCATTTGCAAGTTTATGATTACCGGATGCTCCGTAACTTTTGATAACCAAAACATGCAGGGTTAAGTGGAGTTAATGCAAAGCAACTATCGTGCCAAGAATTTCCTATCATTTCGGGCTCGAGCAACATAAGATCGATCAAAATGAAAATCGTCAAAACGATCATTTTGATCACATTTGCTTTGATTAAAATTTCCGGCATTGTTTTTCTCACATCCTACGGTTTGCATCAAAACCTTCTCTCAATTTATCCAGCAAGACGAAAACGGGAAATACGCAAGGAATGCAAAATTCTCTGCAACGAGGCCACAAGCTGGGGGACAAGCCTTGAGTGTGCCAATTCCAAAAATATAATGATTTGGCCTTGGAGTTTCGGCAAGAGGTACTACGGCTGGAAAACGGACACCCTTCCCTACTTACTCGGTTATGGTACTGCAGTTTAAAAAGAGAAAATGAATATCGCGCAAAAGTTTTGGGTGAAATTGTCGGATATCGGGGTAGGAATGTTTGATTCAAAACCTAAAGTGTAATTTGACCCCTTTATCTTGCATTAAAGACACCCGGCTCCAGCAAAAAGAGTTGAATGAGGAAGCATTTCTAGAGATTAGCCAAAGAGTTGGGACGGAAGCAAACTTCGATGAAGCGACCATTTTCGCAATAAATTTTTAACAATCAGCTTTGTGAGGTCTGTTGGTTATTTTCATTTTTGCGGTTAAAAAAAGATTTCGGGTTTCAAGTTCTTCATTCCTGTTTTTGAGTTCAGCCATAAGCTTTTTCGTATTTTCGGTTTTTCGGTAGAGATTAATTAAAACCAATACATTAGTCCGTATAACTCAGGGAGTAAAAGGTTTCAAAAGGCAGTCGATAACTCCAACGTAATAGGCTCGGGTCTTCTCCGTCTCATATTCTTGAGCCGCCGTGAGGAAAATGATGGAGGTGCCATGACTGGGTTGCTTCGGCTGATCTTGATCCGTGTTTCAAAGCCATCCATACCCGAAATTCTCACTTCCAAGCGAATAACCGCGAAATCCTCGCAAATAAACTTTTGCAAAGCTTTTTCCCCGTTATTCGCCTTTATCAGGTTCACGTCCATTAACCATTATTTATTGTCCCCTTGAGCCAGCTCGTCCCTTGCGTTACCGATAGCGGCTAAGACCGGATTAACCGCATCCTTCAAATGGTTCCCGTCCATAATGGCCTGCTGGGAAGTCGGAGTAATAGACTCGATTCCCTTAGGCGTAAGATCAGTCGAGAGATAGGTCCTGATTTGCCCGATGTCGGACATGTAGGCTTTTAAAGAGCCGTTTACTCCCACGCTTGCCTCGGCTATTTGGGCGAAAACAGCGCTCAAGTCAGCCCGGCGTTGTTCACTAAGAGCTTGAATCTGCGGATTGGTGTAAGTGTTTCCCTGCATCCGCCACTCCTCAAAATAATTTTTTTGCTGGGTCCCCATCTTGTCCGCGTGTTCAAATAACCGTTTTTCCAGATTTTTCATCTTGTTGACGTTGGAAGAGTATTTCTCAAAAGCCTTCTTTTTATCGGACTTATTCGTGTCGACGAGAACTTCCAGTGATTTATTCGTAGCATCCACCTGCTTTATGGTTTGAATATAATCCTGTTCCACGGCCTTCATTGTGGTGCGGGTTTTGGCGGACCGTTGATTTCCGGTCGTAGCGCAACCAGTCTGGAATAGGACACTTCCCAGGAATAGGGTGCTTAAAAAAACGATTGAGATAATTTGTGATCTCAAAGTAATTCTCCTTTTTTTTGTTTTTTTTGCTCATACATTGCCAAATCCGCGTTTATTAACAATTCCCCCGCGGAACAGGGTGTATGGGGGTCGTAAGGGGCGATGCCAATGCTGGCGGAAAGCTTAAAGTTCCTTTCGCCATAATTGTTATGCTCGTCCAACACCTCCTGAAACCGTTTGGTCAAATAATCCTCGTTGATATCGTCGCCACTGGTCAAAAGGGCCACAAATTCATCCCCGCTCAGGCGTCCCAGGATATCGGTCTCAGGAAAGGCCTCTCTCAGGACATGGGCCATTTCCATGAGTGCCATGTCCCCCCGATGATGCCCGTGCGTATCGTTGATGGCCTTCAAGCCGTCCATATCGGCAAATACCATCAACATGGATTTGCCCGTCTGGTTGGATATTTTGACTTGTTGATCGGTAACCGTTAGAAAACCCCGGCGGTTATAAAGACCCGTCAGTTCGTCGATCGCCGAAAAAGAGTTCAATTGTTTCAAGTGCTTTTGGCGCCCAATGGCATAACGCATGGAACGGCCCAACAGGAAGCCGCTTATGGTACTTTTAACAAGAGAATCCTGGGCCCCTTCCAGGGCGGTTTCAACCGCCAATTTTTGATCGTCCGTCCCCGTCACGACAATAATGGGAATGGTTGGGGCCATTTTGTAAACCGACATGAAAACATCAAGACCCCCGCCTTTTGGCAGCGACAAATCGAGAAGAATGATGTCTGGGGCCTTAACTCCTATGTGTTTATTGATATCGGAAAGTTGCTTGATATGGATAAATTCTATGTCCGTGTCCCGAACTTCAGCGAGAATTTGTTCCCAAAAAAGGGAGCCGCCCGGATTATCCTCGGCAAGAAGTACCTTGATTTTTGGTTTTTGAAAAATTTCATCTTTCTTATTCAAATTTTTCTTCTTTAATTTCGATGGCGCAAGCATAAAGCTCCTTTGCGATCAAATTTAATTACTTGGGAGAGTTTCCCAATGCTTCTTATGAGCAGCGTACTTTAGGGTGCCACCAGCAAACTCTCTGACCGGCTTTCAAACTTGAACTGAAATTGGAGTGAAAGGATCTTATTTTCGGTGTCAAAAGTTTTCCGGTTTTTTTCACATCAACGTAATGCCGATCCTCCGATTTTATTAATGTCATTGAACATTCAATGTGGTTATGGGACGGAAATTTCATTCGCGCCGACCTCTGGTTACAGATGGAAGTAAAATCTTAAATTAAAAAGGTCTTCATACAATTGGTTCCCCAAAAGACCCGTTAACTCACAAATAAGCTTATTATTTTTTCGATTTTGACCTCAATAGGTCCATACCCTTATTGATCGTATCTTTAACGGCACCACTTAATTTCTGGACCTGGCCTTTAGTTTTTTGAATCGAACCTTCGAGTTCCATATCTTCGTTACCAGAGGCCTTCCCAACGCCTTCTTTTAAACTTCCGACAGCGTCATTAACCAACCCTTTCAACTTGTCGTTATTTGAGTTCATCGACATTTCCTTTTTAGCTTTTGAAGGCCGTTATTTAAAAAAACCAATGTTATGTTAACCAACCGCCGAGCTTCCCTTTTCATTTGAAAACATGAATTCATAAAGGGATTTAGCTACTTACTTTCTTTTCAACCAAGAATCAAAACAATAACCACTGTCGCAAATATCAATCCTATTCCCATATGTATCCTCTGAAAAGTTAGTCTCGCGGGTCGTCTGGCGGAGAAAAGTCAAAACCCGCTCCCAATAAAACCTTTTTCGAGCTTTCTTTTAAATGGGAAACTTTAATCCGGCGGTAAAGGGATAATCATCGGCGACATCCGAGACGCCCGCAACGCTCACGAAGGCCATGTGGAATTTTCCCTCAACAAAAAGCGAAGTATTGCCCCCTAGGTCAAATTGAACCCCGCCTCCGGCGACACCCGCGAAATAACCGGTGGAGGTTGAAATTCCACCCCCGGAGTCAAAGGATAGGTTCAACCCCGCGCCGACCAAAAGGTAGGGCTGGAAACCGGGATTATCGAAGGTGTATTTAAATTCCGGCAGGATATAAAGATCAAAGGTGCTGTTGCCGTTGGCGTAGGAATAAACCGCACCATCCAAATCCAGTTGGATGGCGGCAGCCCGATCAAGGGTATAACCCCCGAAAATCTTACCTCCCAAACCCACTGGCGTTCCGGGCCACCAATTGTATCCCGGAAAATCCATGCCAACACCGAAACCGAGGTACATCCCCCCCGCCACCGGATTCGATTCCGCCGCGAAAGATAGTGAGGCAACCAGCATCAAACCCGCTACCAAACCAAATATTTTTTTCATTTTCTTTCTCCTGAATTTTATTTTCACTGCCCTCAACAATCACCCTTCGCAAAACCGGACTCAGGGGGCAGGTTGGGTAACGACGCTGCTGTTGATGTTGACAGCTGTTTGGGCGAAAAGTCTGCCATTGATGGAGGCGCCCGCCAGCATGTCGATCTTGGTGTCCGCCAGGATAGTTCCCTCCATGTGCGAGGTCGTGTTAAGGGTCACGATTCCCGCGACCTGCCAGACAATATTGGAAGCCCTGGCCCCTCCGCTCAATATCACCGAATGGGCAGCCGCCAAGTCCAGAGTTTGCGCGATTTGGAAAACCCAGGTGTCATTGACGCCACCGGCGAGTGTCAAATCCGTCGGAATGGTAACGCCGGTCCCCCATTTGTAAACTCCCGGGGCCAGGGTAAGGCCCCCGATATTTCCGGCGCCTAGTTCGGTGACCTTCGCCGGTAACCCTGCCGCGTTTGAATAGGCCGTCTGCATGTTGTTGATAGCGGTGGTGAGGTTCGAGGGCGTGGGATTGGTGTAATCCGACGCGTAAAGTTTCCCGGTCACCTGGGCTGAGGTTGAAAAAACATTGGAGCTGTCCATGGTTTCGGAAAAACCGGTCAAGGCTGTCCGGGAAATCGGGCTTAGGCCGATATTCCCGGTCACTTTTGAGGCGGGAACCGTCGCCACCCCGGTTTTGGCGAGGATGACGTAATTTCCCGCCTCTCCCAAAGCCACCGGACCCGGACCCAAGCCGACACCGTACATTCCTTTCGCGGAAATCAGGCTGTTATTGCAGCATCCCGTTAAATAAAGGGAGGGAATCGCTACCAGGAATAAAACCAAAAACAAAATCTTGTTTTCCAAAAACTTTTTCATTGGAATCTTTCTTGAAGCAAATTTGAAAACCAAAAATCTTAAATCGGAACGGGTAGGGTTAAAGCAAGTGTTATGCCCCACGAAAGCCGGGGCAACAAATGAATAAACCGGCAGTTTGGATGAACTTGGGGGCTATTGGTTCATGAGTGGATCAATTTGATTCGAACAGTTACCGTTTTGATCGGTTCGGTGAGAAAGGGTGATTCCGAATCAGGCCTGGCTTGTGTTCCGAACTCGCCAGGTAAGGATTAAGCCTTTGGTGCACCCGATTGTTTATAAAAAATCGGGTGCCAATAGCCGGGAACCAGAGGATCAAATGACACCTCCGCTCTTGGACCTGCCCGTCCTGAGCTTGCCTGCGGTGAGCAAGTCGAACCGGTCAAAGGACCGCCCTGCCAACCCTTGGAATGGGCATACAGGGCTTTTCAACTAGCTGTTTACACCCTTCCCTGCTTGATAAATGCTTATGAAGGGAACCACGAATGGGCCGGACCCGAATTTTATTTTCACTTTCCTGTCAACCTCACCTCCCTTTGCGGACAACCTTTTTGACCCTGAATTACTTCGGGATTGATAGGCAATGGGAGGTACGGCTCGCCTTATATCTTGAGACATTGAGTCGATGATTCATAAGGCTGACTCAACTAGTAGTCGACGCGCTAAAACCTCGGATCTCGGCTGGAAACCTTGGCCCATGGGTGAATGTCTTCTGGGTTTTTTACTTTTCCAACAACTTGTAGGCCTTAAGTTTTCGATAAAGAGTCGCCACGCTCATACCCAATATTTCGGACGCTTTTCTTCGGTTGCCCCCTGTTCTTTTCAGGGCCGCCATGATGCAATCCTTCTCCACATCCTTGATAAACCGGGTCATTCCCTTGTCGGAAATAACCGGCAGCACCAGGCGGACTTCGAGAGGAAGGTCCTCTAAATCTACCCGATTCTCTTTTGCGACCGCCACCGCCCGCTCCATCGCGTTAGCCAGCTCGCGTACGTTGCCGGCCAACCATAACTAACCAGTTGGTCAGCCGCGCTGGCGGTCAATCCGTTGATGGGACGTTTCATTTGCATTGTGGCTTCAGCGAGCAGGAGCCGCGCGAGGGGAAGGATATTTTCCCGGCGGTTGCGCAGGGCCGGAACAACCAACTCGACGACATTCAGGCGGTAATAAAGGTCCTCCCTGAATCTTTTTTCCGCGACCTCGGTTTTCAGGTTTTTGTTGGTGGCGCTCAGGATACGGACGTTGACGGGACGGTTTTTATTCTCGCCTACACGCCGTACTTCTTTCTCCTGAAGCGCCCGCAGAGGCTTCACCTGCAAAGGAATGGGAATCTCGCCGACCTCATCCAAAAAAAGCGTCCCCCCATGGGCCGCCTCAAAAAGTCCCGGGCGGTCCACTGTCGCTCCCGTAAAGGCCCCTCGGGCATGGCCGAACAGCTCGCTTTCCAGCAGGGTCTCCGTGATGGCCCCACAATTCACGGCGATAAAGGGGCCCGTCGCTTTAGCGGAATAATCGTGGACAAATCGCGCCACCCGTTCCTTCCCCGTGCCGCTCTCGCCCGTAATGAGCACTGTCGAGTCGATTCCCGCGATGGTTTTGGCCAATTCCATCAACCTTTGCATCTCGGGGTTTCGCACCATGAGTTCCCCAGGATCATCATCAACTTTCGCCAATGCCGCCAGCTTGCGGGTTTTCTCACCCAATTCGGCTTCCGCGCGTTTCAGTTTGCCTCTCTTCGCGAACAAAACCTAATGTATCTCTCAGGCCATCTTAATAAGACTGCCAGCCAATTCTTCGGCTAGACTTCGGAGAATTCGCCTTCTTTGCGGCGAATGAAAGCTGTTTCCTTCCCAGTTGAGTCTTACCAAATCAAAGGACTCCGAATATCCGCCGCTTTGCGGGAAATACTCAATCCACATCGTATTCTCGGCAAGAGATTCAATCTTTTCCCTGACCGCGTTAGCCAGTGCAATAAAACCAGTAGCACTATTCCATCCACTAAATTTAACAGCCTTGGTAATAACGACAACAGTCTGTTCCGAAATCTTTTTTTTATAAACCCGAAGTTCACACTCAGATTTACCCAGAGCAGAATTCCCCCACTCGAATTTCCCTTTGTAAATCGCTTTCATAACTCCATCCTTATATTTTATTTATTTTGTCCAATTAGGGTCCCCGTCGTGGACAACCATTACCAAATTTATATCGGACGATGATGTGTTCGAACAGGCCTTTTGGGCGGGACGAGGGCTTGCCGCTACTCTTGAAGGAAGGGCGGGGAGACGGATTCGGGTTCTCCACCGTCTTTCGGGGTCCGGTGTAAGGCGGGCGGGTGTGCTTTCGGGAAGTGGGTAATGCCCATAGAGCCGGGGCGGCCACAAAAAATACCATCATCGCCAAGAGCAAAAACTTTCCCATGAACCCCCGCTTTCATTCACTTGGTATATTCCAAAACGTTAGATAGGCCCGAATTGGCGACAAGCAAATCATCCGCGTTATCCAAAGCCAACGACGAGGATTACGAGGTTTCCGTCAAGCTTACCCTCGCCACCCAATGCGGAACATGGTGGTCTGGAACCCTTTTACAAAAAGCCATGCGGGAGGCTTCCGACCTGCTCGATACCACGAATGCCCGGATGAAACCTGCCGGAGACGCAGATGGTTTACCTATATTTATACCGGCCGTAAGTACGACAGGGCCGTGGTCGAGGTACAAGGCATGGTGGTTTGCGCCTCGGAAAATAAAAACCTGACCAGCGGGTTTTACCCGCCCGATGAAAAGACGGTGGAAAAAGAGTTGGAAAAATACGGGAGCTACACCAAAGGCGCGCCCACGGACAGCGGGGGGACGGACAAGGAACGACAATGGTCTTCCCCTACCCGGTCGATTGCGGCCGGTCTCGCTTGGTTTGCTACACCACCAACTTCAGGGTCCCCTTCGCTGAACACCTGAGGGCCGGGGACAATGATGCCAAGAATCTGGTCAATGGGTTCGGACAGTTTTACGAGATCGCGGTCCGGCAAGCCGAAGATTATTTTTCCACTTTCGCCGTCTGCCCTCAGGGGAACACATGTCACTTGGTTCCATTCAAGGTGACTTACGCGACCTGGTCGGCAACCGATACCACGGTCACCGTCGCTATTTATTACGAGGTGAAATGCAACAGGAATTAAGACGCCAGCCCCTCAGGACGGGCCGCCCCCCTTTCCCCAGCCTGCCCTGAGCTAGTCGAGGGGTTCAAATCCGCAAACTATTTTGCCCACCAACCTTCGACTTTGCTCAGGGCAGAACGGGCTGAAATAATTGAATTACCTTATTAAAAGAACCCTTTTGATTTTCTGTTTAAAGGGATTCACCTCTTGCAATAGGTAAACCCCACTGGCGCAGGGGTCACCATACTTGTTGATTCCGTCCCATAAGTAAGAGGCATAGAAGGGTCCGGTCAGACGGCGTGAATCCAGGGTGCGGATATGCTCCCCAGCCGTGTTGTAAACGTTCATGGCAAAATCACCCCCTAAATCGCTGCAATATTCCACGTAAATCGAAACAGGCCCTTGGTTGGGGTTGAAAAAGTTTTTTGAGACATAAAAGGTGTCGCAATCGAGTGGAAAGGTGGGTGTGTTGGTCGGGGTGAAAGTAATGGTGGGCGTGTAGGTTTTTGTCGGCGTCCAGGTAATGGTGAAGGTGTAAGTGGGGGTTGGGGTCCAGGTGGACGTGAAAGTGTTGGTCGGGGTAAAGGTATTGGTGGGTGTGTTTGTAACCGTAAAAGTGTAGGTCCAAGTGGGGGTGTTGGTTGGGGTCTTCGTCGGAGTGTTCGTGGGTGAATTGGTGGCGCTGTTGGTGTCGGTGGGGGTGTAGGTTTGAGTTGGAGTAAAGGTGATGGTCGGTGTATTGGTAATAGTGGGGCTGTTCGTGGGCGTAGAAGTGGGAGTGACCGTTGGCGAATCGGTGGGCGTACTGCTGGGCGTGAAAGTTGGACTGTTGGTGGCCGAAGAGGAAGGGGAGCTGGTGGGGGTCTGAGTCGCGGTATTGGTCGAAGTGCTGGTAGGAGTTTGGGTTGGAGTGTCGGTAGCCGTATTGGTTGGGGACGGGGTTCCGGTATTGGCGGGTGTTTGGGTTGGGGTTTTCGTGGGAGTGGAGGTTGGAGAATTGGTCGCGGAATTGGTGAGTGTGGCGGTTGGACTGTTGGTGGCCGTGTTGGAGGGGGTACGGGTCTGAGTTGGGGTAGCGGTGTTAGCTGGCGTATAGCTCGAAGTAACCGTGGGCGTCATGGTAGGTGTCCTGGTGTTGGAAAATAAAAATTTAGCCACAAAAGCGTCGAGAGTACCGGCATAAACCGTTTGAACAACTCCCGCGGTTATGGGAAAACCCGAATCAGTGTATCCCGTCACATAGATCCCGCCATTGGGGTCCAGCGCGATACCGCTACTGACCGTATCAACGGTCCCACAAAAATAAGTCGAATAGAGGAGGGCCGATCCGCTCGGGTTCAACTCGGAGATAAAGGAGTCATAAGCACCGCCACAAGGGGCCGATTGGAAAGCCCCGGGTGTCACGGGGAAACCCGTGCCCGCCATTCCGGTCACAAAGGCGTTCCCGCTAGAGTCCACCGCGATGGCATTACCCACCGAAAAACCGGCCGCTTCCATATAAGTCGAATAAACTAAGTCCGCGTTTCCGCCCCCCGCGGGGTGGACCTTGGCCACATAAGCCACGTTGAAACCGCTAGTGACCGTTTGGAGAGCCCCCGGCGTCGTGGGAAAACCCGTTCCGGTATATCCGGTTAGGTAAGCATTTCCGTTCCCGTCCATCGCAAAGCCAAGACAAAAAAAGTACCCCACGTAGGTGGAATAAAGTAAAGCCGATCCGGCGGCGTTCAGCTTGGTCACAAAAGGGCCGGAAGTATTTGTCCCAAAGGACGATTGATAGGCGCCCGCGGTGGTGGGATAACCCGCGTTACAGGTTCCCCCGATAAGAGCGTTGCCGCTGGCGTCTACCCCGATGCCAATACCGCCATACTGGTAATAGGACACCCCCAAATAGGTCGAGTAAATCAAGTCCCCGTTTCCGGAACCGATGGGTTTCAATTTAGCCGCGAAAACGGAGTAAGATCCCGGGTAAATCCTTAGGTAGGCTCCCGCGGTAGTGGGAAAACCGGCGTTGGCATACCCCGTTACATAAACCCCGCCGCTTGCGTCCACGGCGATTCCGCCACCACCATCATCGCCAGTGCCGCCCAAATAAGTTGAATAAAGCAGCGATGATCCGCTCGGATTGAGTTCGGCCACGAAGGCGTCGTTACCTCCGCTGTTGGTGGTTTGATAAGCGCCCGCGGTGGTGGGGAAATTCGTGGAAGCGGTCAATCCGGTCACAAAAGCATCCCCGCTCGAATCCAGGGCGATGGCCGTTCCCCGGTCATTGTCGCTTCCCCCCAAATAGGTGGAATAAAGAAGGGTCGATCCATCCGGACTTAGCTTGGACACAAAGGCATCGATCCATACGCCTCCATAAATGGTTTGGTATGCCCCGGCCGTCGTCGGGAAGGCCGAACCCCCAAAACCGGTCACATAGGCGTTACCGCTCACGTCCGCGACTATTCCGGCGCCGTCATCCTGCTGGGTTCCTCCAAGATAGGTCGAATAATCCAACACTGGGTCAATCACCAGGGGTTTTGAGCGGTCGTAATCCATCACCTCGAAACCCACCCGGTTCCCTTCCTCGATCTTGTAATTCCCTTCCAGGGAATTTTTCTGTCCCTTAACTTCCTGATATACCGTCGGCGCCTTGAAAACTAATTTTCCCTGGGCTGTCGTCAGTTCCATATCGCCCTGGCTGTTCACCCGCACGCTTTGGGCACCCTCGACTTTCATATGGATGGAAGCCGGGTCCGCGCCCGGCTGGACGACGAAGTCATATTCCAGTTTTCCCTGGTTGCCGTAATAAACCATATCCACGCCCGGGTAAAGGCCGCGCACAGCCACTTTTGAAAACTGAGGGATGTTCGTGTGCCACTTAGTAGGATCATTCCCGATAAAATAATTGCTTATACCGGGTAGTTGTTCTAAACCCTCGGAAGACGGGTTGGCCTGGGCCCCTTCCAGCTTCAACCGAAGAATTGTAGGGTGGCCGATGTTAGGAGTGGGGGCCGGGGAAATTTTGGAGCGCGGCCCTCTGCCAGGTATGGGACGCGATGGGTCATGAGGTTTCTTCAGAGAAAGAACTGCTTCTTGGGACGTTACAAAGAGGGTATAGCCGCTTCCCCGGGCCAGGAATTTTACCGAAGGATCAGCTTGGCCCTGGTTGGGCTCGAAGGCCAGCGGTAATTTGCCGTAGCTTGAGTTGAGTTGGATTTGTTGCTCTGCGGACAAAGGTTGTTGAATCCCCCCTGTTTTGGCGTGCCCGGATGGCCCGAAGCCAAAAAGAAACAAGGGTGTTCCCAGGATAAAAAGACAGGAAATGAATAAGCGCGTTTTCAGGAATTTAATATGGTCCCATCCAAATAAAAAAAGGTTCAAGCCAACAAATAACATTAAAAACATACCATAATCCCGATCAATTCTACTCCCTTTCCCTCCCCATTCCCATCTTGCCCTGAGGTACTCGAAGGGTTCAAAACCTCAAACTATTTTGCCCATAAACTTTCGATGGATTCGACTCCCTTTAGTCGCTCACCACCTATGCGCTTGGCTTACCTGTGGTGGGGTTCTCGAACCACTCAGGGCAAAACAGGCCTCAATATTGGGTTTTAGGCACCGGAGATTTTTTGTAAGTTTTTAAAAGTACTTAGAAAAGCCACGCCAACTTTTTGTTCAACAGTTGGCACAAAGTGCCTGCGCGCAGTCACATCAACTCCCCACTACCTCGGAGGCCTCACGGCAGGTGGCAACCGGCTACCAGCTTCCGCTGGCCCCGCCGCCGCCCGAACTTCCGCCGCCGAAGGAATCATCGCTAGAGGAGGAACTGTCGCTTGAGCTGCTACTGGAGCTAAACCCGCCCGAAATCCATCCGCTTCCGCCTTTTCCCGATTTACCCTTCAGGCCCTTGGGATATTTGATCCCCAACCATATACCCAGGAGAACCGCCGCCGCGGCTTCCCCCAGGACGGTAGAACGGGGCCAGCCCGCCAGGTCGGGCATCAGGAGGAAAAACAGGGGGATTCCGCCGAAGGCTAAACCAAAGAACAGGCCGAAGGCCGACTTGGAGCTTAATCCATGACCCAGGAATACAAAGCCGATCCAGATGAAAATGGACAAGAAAGCGGTGAGAGCCAACTGTTCCGAAAAATCCACCTGGTTTTCCGGCGGAAGCATATCCGGAGGAAACCCCTTTTCGGGCGATTCGGCGCCGGTGATAAAATTGGCAAGATGGTCCACCCCGGCCGTGAGGCCCCCGGAGTAATCCCCTTTTTTAAAGGCGGGCACGAAATAAGCCCGGATGACATTGCCAGCTAGGCCGTCCGTAATCGTAGGCTCCAACCCGTAACCCACCTCAATGCGCGCCTTGTGTTCGGAAGGGCAAACCAATACCAACAGGCCGTTGTCTTTATTCTTTTTGCCGATTCCCCATTTTTTAAAGAGTTTGACGGCGTAATCCTCCACCGTCAACCCGTCCAGGGATGAAACGGTCACCACCGCGATCTCGGCGGTTGTTTTGGATTCCACCTGCTGGATGGTTTGGAGCAAGTGGACCAGGGCCCCTGGTTTCAAAACCCCGGCGAAGTCGCTGACCCGGCCCTGGGGCGCGGGTAATTCGGCGAAAGAGGGGAATGCGGATAGGACCAGGGAAAGAAGGGCGCAAAGGAAAAGGATTTTGGATCGCATGGATCGATTATATCCCGATCTGGATGAACCTCAAACCCGGCTCACGCAACTCCGTCCCCGGTATAACTCGCCGCGTCCGTTCCCATGGCTGCACTGACCAACGGGTTCTCGCCGGGACAACAGGTTGAGGCGATAGAAGCTTGGGGAAAAAAGAGGGATAGGGCGAGGTCGCCCAAGTAGAAAAACAGAACGTTAGAAAAAGGGTTCATATAAATTATCTCCCGACAAATCCCGACATAACCCTAATATTCCATACCAGGCTGGGGTAAATTTGCGGGAGGGCCGGTGGATAGGAAAAAGGGCTCGGACAAAGGGTTCCAGCACAGATATTGGACTCTTAGAGTAGTTTTGCTTAGGAGACCGGAGCGCCTTCGGGGGCGCCTTCCTTGAACTTGGTGGAGATGATCTTGGAGACGCCCGCTTCCTGCATCGTCACCCCGTAAATCACGTCCGCGATTTCCATGCTGACTTTGCTGTGGGTTATCATGATGAATTGGGTGCGCTTGGCGAATTCCTTCAACAAGTGGATGAAACGGCCCGTGTTCACGTCATCCAAAGGCGCGTCGATCTCATCCAGCAGGCAGAAGGGGCTGGGCTTGACCATGAAAAGGGCGAACAGGAGGGCGATGGCCGTGAGGGCCTTTTCGCCGCCCGACAAGAGGGAAACCGACTGAAGCCGCTTGCCAGGGGGCCGGGCCACGATCTCGATGCCCGATTCCAGCACGTCGCCTTCATCGATCAAAATGAGTTCGGCCCTGCCGCCCTCGAAGAGGCGTTGGAAAACATCCTTGAAATTTTCCTGAACCGTGGCGAAGGTGGAAGTGAACAGTTCTTTGGAGGTCATATTGATCTTGTTGATGGCCTTCTGTAAATCATCCTTGGCCTTTAAGAGGTCTTCCCTTTGTTCGGTGAGGAACTTATAGCGCTGGGACAATTCGTCATATTCCTCCACGGCCACCATGTTCACCAGCCCCAGGCGCTCGATCTTGGCCCGAAGCTCGATACATTCCTTCTCGGCCGAATCCCCGTCAAAATCCTTTTCAATGGCGACCGGTGCGTTTTCCAGGTCCACCCGGTATTCCACCTGCAGTTTTTCCTCGATGTTGCGGACTTCCACGTTCATCTGGGCTTCCTGAAGCTCGAGGGCATGGAGATCCCTCTGGATATCCTCGAACTTGGACCGGGCATGCCGGACTTTTTCGGTTCTTTCCTCGGTTTGGGCCGCGATCTTTTCCCTCTTGTCGACGATTGCCTTCACTTTCCCGTCCGCTTCCTTCTTGGCCTCGGAAAGTCCCCCAACCCTCTTTTCCAGGTCGCTCAAGTCCAGGGTCAGCTGTTCCCCCTGGCTTTCCAATTCCTGGTTCTCATGTTTCTTCTGGGCCACCGACTGGGTCAAATGGTCTTGTTCGGCCTGGTAGCGCTCGGCCTCTTCCTTGGACCGGGCGGCCACCTCGTCCAGGGCGGAAAGTTCCATGACCACCTGCATAACCTGCTTGGACATGTCCTCCTTACGGGCCTGGAGGTCCTGTAGGTTTTTACGGGCCTCGGAAATTTCCTCTTGGGTCAAATGGTGGGCTTGCTCGCTTTGGGAGAGGAGCTGGGACAGTTCCTGGATGCGGGTCTTGTCGGCGTTCCAATGCTCTTCCAGGGTGATTTTTTCCTTTTCCTCGGCGGCCTTTTCAGCCTTGAGGCGCGCGAGGGTTTCGTTGAGCTGGGTGATTTCCTTTTCCATCTCGGCCAGTCGGATTTTGAGCTGTTGGCGGCGGGATTCCCCGGCAATGAGCCGGTCTTCGGTGTCTTTGCGTTGTTTTTTGCTCTCGCCCAATGCGGCTTCGGCCTGTTGTATCTGCCCTTCAACGGCCTTGATATGGTCGGAAAGCTCGGTCATTTCTCGGTGACGGCCCAGGAGCGAGACGCCTGAGGAAACTGAGCCGGCCTTCACGCAGCCCAATGGACCCAGGCGGTCCCCTTCTTTAGTGACAAAACGGGTGCGGGGATAGAGGAGGCTTAACCGCTCAGCTGCGGCCCAATCGGCCACAAAAACATCCTGCTCAAACAAGTACCGGACAACCGGCTCCAGTTTGGCGTCGAATTTCAGCTGGGACAAGACCGAGGCCTCGACTCCCGCCTCAGATAGGACCTGCTCGGGAAAGCTTTGTTTGTCCAGGTTCACCAGGTCTTCCAGCACGAAGAGGGAGACCTTGCCCTGACCCTCGGCCTTCAAATGGGCGACGACCTTTTGCGCCATGGCCCGGGTCTGCACGACTAGGGACTGGAGCTGGCTGCCCAAGAGGCTTTCCACGGCGGTCTCATGCTGTTGGTCCACGAAAAGGAGGTCGGCGACCACGCCGAGGACTTCCTGCCACATGAGGGGCTCGACCTGCCGGGCCTGTAGGATGGTCTTCACGCCCGAGTCATAGCCCGTGAGCTTGCTTTGCAATTCTTCCAACACGCTCAACCGGGACCGGGCTTCCGAGTAGCGGTTGTTGAGCTGTTTGAGGCTATTGTTGGTTTCCTCGATTTGGGTCTCATGGGCCGAGAGATCACTTTGCAAGCTGAGGATGGTCTCGTCCGTTTGGGTCACTTCGTCTTGGGCGTTTTTTTTCTCGGTTTGAATATTAGATAGCCGCCCGGCGGCGCTGGCGATTTCATTCTGAAGACGGTCCACTTGAGCGGCCAGGTCCTGGACCCGACGGAAGGTTTCCTCATCCTGGGACTTGAGCGATTCCAACTCGGCCTTCATTTGGGCGGCTTGGGTGACCAGGTCGATGGCGGCCACGTTTTTGTTTTCCAGGTCCTTATTTTTGGCGGAGAGTTCATCCTCGATGACGATGAGCTTCTGATCCAATTCGGATTTCAAGGAGTCTTTTTCTTTTTTCTGTTCCCCTTTATTGCGCAGAAGCTCCAGGCGTTCCTTGACCCAAACTTTCAATTGCTCGATGCGGGCCAGGGACTCGATTACTTCCTGCTCATTGCGTTTCTTTTGGTCTTCCAGCATTCCCTTGTGGCGGCGGGCTCCGTCCATGCGGCCCACGGTGACTTCCACTTCACTTCCGGCCTTGTAGGCCTGCTCGCGGATAGCGGCTAGTTCCTCGTCGATCTCGTTAAGCTGAGCCCTTTGGTTGCGCTCTTCCTGTTCCAGGTCGCGGGTGGTGCTTTGGGCCTCACCCAATTTCTCCTTCACCTGGCCCATCTTGTGGTGCACGTCCTTCAGTTTGTTTTTGAGCTTCTCAGCCTTGTCCAGGTGGATCTGGACCTGGAGCTTGCCTAGCTCTTCTTTATACTCCCGGTACTTTTCCGCCTGCTTGGCCTGGCGTTCCAAGGAGGAAATCTGCCGTTTAATTTCGGCTATGATGTCGGAAATGCGCACCAAGTTTTGCTCGGTGGCGTCCAGCTTCCGAAGAGCTTCCACCTTGCGGGCCTTGTAACGGGTGATACCCGCTGCTTCCTCGAAAATGGCCCGGCGTTCCACCGGCTTGGAGGTGACGATCTGATCCATCTGGCCCTGGGCCATGACCGAATAGGCGCTGATGCCCAACCCCGTGCCCATAAAAAGTTCCTTGACGTCCTTCAGGCGCGCGATGGCTTTGTTGATGAGGTACTCGGACTCGCCCGAACGGTAGACCCGACGGGTGATGGAAATTTCGTCGTACTCCAAGGGGAGGGACTTGTCCTCGTTGGAAAGGGTAAGGGTGACTTCAGCCATGCTGGAGGCCTTGCGGCTGTCGGTGCCGTTGAAAATGACATCGGTCATTTCGGAAGCGCGCAACCCCTTGGCCGATTGTTCCCCCATGACCCAGCGCACGCTGTCGGCCACGTTGGTCTTGCCGCAACCGTTGGGGCCCACCACGGAAGTGATGCCCGGTTCGAAGAGGAGTTCGGTTTTGTCGGCGAAGGATTTGAAACCGTTGATTTCGAGCTTCTTGAGATACAAACGGATCTCCGATATTGGGATAAAGCCGGAGAAGTGTGGGAAAGGCGTGGAATTGGCTTATTTCGGATGACTTTAACATTACCAGGGGTGGGATGGCAAGGGCTTTCGACCCACTAAATATAGGGTAAAACACCAGTCCACAGTCGGCAGTCCGCAGCTGGTGCTTTTGAGCTTTAACTGCCAACTGCGGACCCTCGACTGTCGACAACTTTTAGGTTTTAACCCCAAAAAGCTTCCGCACGAGCTTGTTCGTTGGCATTTCAAACAAGCGATAGGAAAGAGCCATGACCGCCGTAGCGATAGCGGCGAAAAGGAAAAAAGCCAGCAAGGTGTTGAGGTGTTGAAGCAGTTGGGAATAAATGAAAAAATAAATCAAGCTATGAAAGAGGTAAATCCCGTAGCTGTATTTCCCCGGCCAAGTCAGCGGAGTCCAAAATTTCGATTCAAAAAGGGACAAATGAAGCCCGCCAAGGATAAATAAGAAGGCGCCCAGAGCTATTAGGGTCGGGCTATAGATATCGTCCGACTGCACGTTGGAGTTGGTGAATAAATAGGTGGCCACCACGGTTAGCGCTCCCGCCGCGCATAGCAAAGCGCTGGCATTCTTATGGGTTAAAAGGTAGTACCGGTACCTTTTTGAGGCCAAATAAAGAAGAACCCCAAGGGCAATTTGGTCAAATGCCCCGAAAGAAGTCTTGTAAAAGAAAATCGCGTTCTCCCCGGGAAAAAACAGGAAGGTTCCCCTCCAAAAAATTCCTAAAAGAACGATTCCTAAACCGAAATAGATAAGACGCCTAAAAGCTCCCAAGCTTTTCAAGGCCATGGGATAAAAAAGGTAAAACTGTTCTTCCACGGCGAGGGACCAAAGCAGACCCCAATAGAGTCCCGGCACCGGGTTGGGGTGCAGAGCCTGGTACCAATTGAAGGTAAAGGTCAGGATGGAAACCCAAAAGAGCGGCTCGAAATGGGTGACGTTATGAACGATATAGGCGCCGATGGAAATATGTAGGATCAAGAGCGGCAAGATCCTGGCCGCGCGCCTTACATAAAATTCCTTGAACCGGGGGGTGAAAAGCAAGTCCTTTTTTCCATCGATCAGGCGGGTAATGAGAAAGCCGGAAATGACGAAAAAAACGCAGACCCCATATACCCCGTTGCCGGAGAAAGGCTTCCAAAACCAGTCGAAGGCGGGCCCCGGGGGGGTGGTTCCGTACATGTGATAAGCCAGGACCGTCAGGATGGAAAAGGTCCTGGTAAGATCGATGACTTGGAGTTTGTCGGAAGGGGAATTTTCGACCTTTCTTTTCGACCCTATTCTTTTTGAGGAAATAGTAGCCCTCGCTCAACTTAATAATAGGGTTCAGCCGTTAACCGAGAGCCCTTCGACAAACTCAGGACTTCGAGGCACTTGAGTGGCTGTCTTTAATTGAATTCCAACAATGAAAAAGCCAGGTTGGTCCGGCGCAAGCGGCTGGAAATGAGGCTGATCAGGGTGCAAAAAACCTCGTAAGCCACGTCGGGGTTTTTCTTGAGAAATTTCTTGAAGTCCTCGCCCTTGATCACATGAACCGAGCAATCTTCCCGGGCCTTGATGGAGGCTGAGTAGGGGGCGTCATCAAACACGCTCATTTCCCCAAAAATGGACCCCCGATTGATATCCGCCAGGTACTTCTTTTCATTCGGTTCCTTGCCAGATTTGGAGACCTCGGCCCGGCCGGTGATAATCACGTGGAGATTGCCGCCCTTCTCGCCTTCCTGGATAATCCACTCGCCCGATTTGAAATTCTGAACCTTTCCCAGCTTGAAAATCTGGGTCAAGGTCTTATCCTGCATACCGTCAAAAAGGCTGACTTCTCTTAAAAAATCCGTACCGCCTTCTTCGCGTTTGGTCCTCATGATCCCCCCCAATAAGCAATTTTGAATTCTGAATTTTTAAACTTACTCAAAGCTTAGTACTTCTTTTTTCTTGGCGATTCCCTATCCTTCTTCAACTTCCAAACCATGTAATAAGTCCTGACCAGTGAGAACAGCAGGCCCGTGATACCTACTCCAAAGAAGAAATAAGAAATCTTATGCTGGAACATCCTTAGTATTAAATCCGTGATTACTCGACAACCGTATCCTGCGCGAAGCTGTAGGGGACTTCCCAGGAGCGGATAATGCGATGCGGCGAAAGCCTCCGTCCAAATTTTTTCTGGACCAAATGCAGGGCCTTCATGTTGGCATCCCTCATTTTTTTAACATGGGTAACGGAATTTTCTTCATTAGCGAAGGCTGGCGGCTCGCTGGGCCCAACCCTTAGCCAAACCTTCTTACCGACTTGCTTGAGATAAACCTGGGTGGTGAGTTTCGACTTGGGCACCCTAAAGGTAAATTCCCTCCATTGGTTGCCTCCCGCTCCCGCCTGGCCGTCATATTTTCCGTCTTCTTTGACAACCTTGTATCCCTTGAAGACGAGGGCATTGAGAACTTCCTGTGAGGTCCAAGCGATACGTGAGGATTCGTTTCCGCCCTTGGGTGTTACCCAACCGCCGAAAATCACATTGGCGCGCTTTTTGGTTTTGGTCCACCAAGCTTGCTTCGCGGCTTTCTTCGCGGGCTTCGCGGCGGGAGCCCCTTCAGGGGACGCGGCGGGTTCCGTGCTTGCCACGGGAGCGGCTGGTGCTGCCTCGCCGGGTACAGGCGGAAGAGCCGGGGCAGCGGAAGAAGCGGCGGGTGCGGCTGGTTGACCTGGGAGCGGTGGCAAAGCGGGTGAGGCCGAATTTGCCGGGGCAGCCTGTTGGTCCGGAAGAGGTGGCAAAGCCGGCGAGGCACTGTTGGCTGGCGTTGAACTTGCGGAATTGTCCGGGAGCGGTGGCAAAGCGGGTGAGGCCGAACTTGCCGGGGCGGCTTGCTGGTCCGGAAGAGGCGGCAATGCCGGGGCAGAGGTGTTGGAGCTGGGGGAGACCGTGGCGTCGTTGTTCATAGGAGGAAGGGGCGGCATATCCTGGGCGGCTAAAAGACCAGCGGTCACGAAAAATAAAAGGGAGGCCAAGAATCGTTTCACCATGCCAGAGACTCCTTACAGGGAATAAAGGCTCTTGAAGGCCCTCATTTTAACCCTAGAAACGGAAATTTAACCCAGGAAAAAATCAAAATTTCGCTGTAATTATAGGCACATTAAAGGCCAAAGGCCGCAGCATGGGTTGCGATTCAACATACGATTGGGAGGCCGGAGGAGGGTAACGATTGGTTAAGGTGGAAACACAGGCGATGGTGGTGGCTCCCACGACCGTGCTGGCCATAAAGGGAAGGAAAAAATCCCCTCCCACACCAAAGTTATTTACGGCCACCAGGGAAATGGTGCTGGTAATCAAAAAACTGGCCCCGGCCGTAAAGGGTAACGCGGAAATAAAGATCACTTGGAAATCCTCCCCCTGGTTTTCCTTATATTGGACGCCCTCCGGGTCATAGCCATAAGCCTGCCGCTCATATTCGTAGGGCTTTTCAAATCCGCCCGTCACCGGTTCATCGCTTACATCCTGGAAAGGTTTGGAGGAATTGGTCTGAGCCTCAACTTTGGCGAAGCTTGAGACCAAACCCAAAAAAATTAGGATGAGGAATATTCTTGTGAACATGAGGTTATTGTATCGTTGGGGCTTCGTAAAAATGTAGTCCTTTATTTCGATTCCGTCCTAACCCGGACTCCCTTGACTTTGGGAAATCCCCCCGCTTTTAAGGTTTGCTGAAGTTCGCGGTCACTTTTGACATAGGCGTCCCAATAAAGAAGGGTGGCCTTCTTTATCCATTCCTGAACCCTCGGGTCTCGGATCTTGCCGTTGAATTGGGCGTCGGCGAAATCCATGTGGTTGGCGCCCTGGATAACCGCCAAATACTTGTGGCCCGGCCTTAAATACCCGAAAGCTTTGAGACGCCATTGGTAGGGTTCCCCGTTCTCCAGCCCTTTATCCTGGGTTCCGGTCATCATGAACATGGGGCGATGAATTAAATCCCAAGAATCATTTTTAAAAGCCCATCCCCCCGGGCCTTGGGGCGATAAAGCCAGAAAGGCTTTCACCCGGGTGTCCTCAAAGTTTAATGGTTCTCTGCCTAAGGAATAAACCTTGGCCCCGGACACTACCATGCTGGTGTAGGCACCGAAGGAATGGCCGCCTACCCCCACCTTAGTTGGGTCCAAGTGGCCAGCTAAAGCGGGCACGAGTTCCTCTAGTTTGGGCAATGTATCCAGGATAAGAGAAATATCCTTCGGACGGTTCACCAGGTTCGACTTTTCCTTAACCATTCGGCCTACGGCCCGCAAATTATAAAGAGGCCTCCCCCGCTTCAGAAGGGACCTGTCGCTCTCCAAGTGGGTTGGATGCAAGACCACGTAACCATTGGCTGCCCAGTAACGGCCCAAGTAACCATAACCGTCTTGGGAACCTCCCGCCCCGTGGGAAAAGATAAGGATGGGAAACCGCTCCGCGTCGGAGGTCTTGGGGTAGTAGATTTTGAGGGGAACGTCCCGGTTGCGGGCCGTATCACGCAGGGTGAGTTCGGCGGTCCCCACCGGATAATTCGTGGCCAATGCCGTTTGACATAGCAACAGAAACGAGAAGACGAATATTCCCATTGATCGCTTAAGCAAGTAAATGCCTCCCCATCGCGGAAACCTAAAATCCTATCAAAAACCCAGCGAGATTTACTTTTGTTTCTTGAATCTTTTAAGCGGGTCATGGACGAACTCAACTTTTGTACTATTAAAATCCACGGGTTCTTTCAGGACTTTCTTTTGATGTTCGTTCCGACCCATTTCCTTGTTTACGAAGTTCTCCTCAACATTCACCTGGAGGATTTGTCCCCTCAAGTCCAAAAGAATTATTTGCTCGTCATCGGTTCCATAGACGTCCCCGTAATCGTTGGCGACAACCCTTAAACGGCCTGATTCGTCGTAATAATATTTTACAGTCTCGGCATTATCCTCCGATCCGCCTTCCTCAATGTATTCCCTGACCTTTTCCGAGTGATCCAGGTATAAAGTCCACTCCAACGGGAACCGGTCAGATTCCTCCGTTTTGTGTTTTTTTATGAGTTTCCCGTCCCGGACTTCCTGTTCAATCTCTGCATATAGGATGAAATCATCGGCCACCTGTTGTTTGACTGTTTCCGGTTTTTGAAACGAAATCGGGGTTGGAGTGGAAATTCCGTCAGCGAAAAGATTTGGGATGGACATACAAAAAAATACCGAAAAAACGAACTTCTTCATATGATTCCTTTCAAAACAGAAAAATGTTTATTCGGTTTTCCCTTTGTCCAATCCGGGTTCCCGTCGTGGGCAAACTTCAATGTCAATTCTAGGCCCCGTCTCAAAATCATCTCGTTTTAATTTGCGGCTGAAAACATTTTAAACAGTTTTTCGTTTAACGGACCTTAATTTCTTAAGCATAAAACTTTGCTTTCCGTTTTAACAACTAATGGGTAAACTCATTCCCTACCACTCTTCCGAACCATTACAAGCCGCACAGGGACAAGCACCATGTCTTTTAGCGCCCGGCTTAAAAAAACCGCCCTTCCCTTCTTGGTCCTCTCTATCACAATAGTCTTACCCTCTTTCGCCCAAGAGGACCCCACCTCAGATTTTTTTACCACCAGCGACCAGGTGAAGCTGCACTATATTGAGGCAGGCCAGGGGCAAGCGGTCTTGCTAATTCCCGGCTGGTTGATGCCGGTGGATATCTGGGAACTTCAAATCCGGGAGCTTTCCAAGGACTACCATGTCATCGCCTTAGACCCCCGCTCCCAGGGTCAATCGGACATGACAAAAACAGGAAACGATCCTCTGCGGCGTTCCAAGGACATCCAAGAACTCCTGGATTATCTCCACCTGAACTCCGTGGTCCTGGTGGGTTGGTCCTTAGGCGCCTTCGACAGCCTCGCCTACCTGCGACAATTCGGCCCCGACAAAATCTACGCAATGGTCCTGGTGGACAGTCCCCTGGGGACCGCTTCTGGACAGGCCCCCACCAAGCGAGGCGCCTTCCTGAAACTTTTAGAAAATGACCGGGCAGAGGCCAACCAAAGATATGTTTGGAGCCTATTTAAAAAATCCCCGCCTAAGGGCTTAAGCAAGAGTTTGATCCAATCGGCTGCCCTTATCCCCACCAATATCGCCTTGGCATCCCTGGACAACACCATGCCGGGAGATATTTGGGGGCCGGGGTACCCCGCCCTGCGTCAGGTACCGATTCTTTACGCGGTCACTCCGAAATATACAACTCAAGCGGCTTATCTCATGCAGATTGATCCCAAAGCCCAAGTGGAAATCTTCCCGACGGCCGGTCACGCCCTGTTCGTCGACGAGGCCAAACATTTCAACAGTTTGGTCAGGGGTTTCCTGCGAAAAGCCTCCCTCTACCCGGGGGGCCTGCCCAATACAAACCGGGCCCATCCCGCCCCACTTGCCGTTAGTCCAACGGCCCCAACAGTTTCCACAACTCCTATAGTTTCACCCCAAGCCACCTCGGTAACCAGTCCTGTTTCAACCCCGCTCCCGGTCGAAACTCTCACCCCCCTTCCAGCCGCCCCCTTGGTCCCAACTAATTCCCCCACAGTTGAGATAACTCCCCTGCCATCACCACCGATCAGCGTTACAGACACGATGACCTGCACGCCTCTAGCCACTACCACTCCTATAGTTTTGATAACCCCCAAGGAAACCCCTGCCCTTTCGTCCGAATTAACCCTAACTCCATCCCCGGCTAGGATCCTGATCCAAGCTTCCAAGGTAACTCCCACCCCACCGGCTTCCATCGGCAACTGGCTCTCCAAAACCATGGCTAAGTTAAGGGGTGAACCAGCCATCCCGAGTCCCCGGGTAACGGCCTCGCCCACGGAAGTCCCACGACTCGAGTCACCGCATCAAACCTATCTCAACGCGAGCGCAATTCAGGATGGTTATTTTGTGACCAGCGATCACGTGAAGCTCCACTACCTGGAGACCGGGCAGGGCCTGCCTCTTGTGTTTATTCCGGGTTGGCTTTTGCCCGCCGAAATTTGGAAACCCCAACTGGATGGACTCTCGGACGATTTCCGCGTAATCGCGTTGGATCCCCGCTCACAGGGCGATTCCGACATGACCACCAAGGGGGATGAACCTATCCGCCAGGCCCAGGACATTCAGGAACTACTGGACCATCTTCAACTTTCTTCCGTGGTTCTGGTGGGCTGGTCCCACGGGGGTTTTCAATTGCTGGCTTACATGGGCCAGTTTGGCACGGACAGGCTTTACGCCGCGGCCTTAGTGGATTCAGCCCTAGGTGCCTCCTCCAACGCCATTAGTTCAGCCCCCAGGGCGCGTTTTCTGGAGCAGTTCCAAAAGGACCGGATCAACGCCACCAAAGGCTTTGTGTGGGGCCTGTTCAAAAAACATCCCCCTATGGATTTTTACCGAAGGCTCATTACGGCTGCCCAAAGGACCCCTACCGATATCGCCTTGGCCCTGATGAACAACGCCTTCCCGGGGGATAGCTACCAGCCCAATCTGCCCACCATGCGCCAGATACCCCTGCTTTACGCCGTCACCCCGAAATACACTACCCAGGCCGCTTACCTGACTTCGGTGGACCCGCTGGCGCGGGTTGAATTTTTCAAGTCATCCGGCCACGCGTTGTTTTACGATGAAGCGGACCATTTCAACACCGTGATGAGGGATTTCCTTCGGCAAGCCGCCCTTTATCCAGCGGGATGGGCCCACCCCGCCCCCAAATCGGGGGCTGACGGGCAAGTGCCAGCACATTCTTATTTGGAGAACCCAAAATGAAACGAATAAAAGAAAACCAAATTCCAACAAGAAGTCACAAAGACTCTAAGGAAGACATAATTTTTTTGAAAAACCTTTTCCCCCAAAAAAGTCGCGCTTTGTGGCTTAGTGGCTTTGTGTTAGCCGTTGGTTTCCGTGAGGTTTTGAAATGAAAAACACCTTCTCAGAAGACCGTTACCAGCTTTCCAAACCCAACCGCCAGTTGCTGGGCGCGCTCTTCGCGGTGTCAGCGGCCAGCATCGGATTCGAGATCATGCTTACCCGCTACTTCGCCATCGCCAGCTGGTCCGAGTACGGCTACTGGGTCATTTCCATCGCGATGGCTGGCTATTCCGCCAGCGGGGTATTCCTCAGCCTTTTCCGTGATTTTTTCTTCCGTCACGCCCACCGTTTTTTCTTCTTCATCCCGATTTTATTGCCCATCTCGGCCTGCGTAGGCTTTTACCTGGTAACCCTGAACCCCTTCAACCCCCTTGAACTACAGGATCCCAATCTTTGGATGGACCAGTTCCAAAATATCGCCCAATACTATGCCGCCCTTTTCCCTTTCTTTTTTCTTTCGGGCATCTATATCAGTCTTAGTTTCTTGGCCCTCACCAACGAGAAGATCGGGGCGGTTTACGCCGCTGACCTGGTGGGCGCGGGAGCGGGAGCCCTGTTCATTCTCGCGACCATGTTCTGGATCCACCCCTACTATCTGCTTTGCACCCTGATCCCCTTTTGGGCGCTTGGCTCGCTGCTAGCCCAATACCGGGCCCGCTTCCAGGCCAAATGGTGGAAATGGACAGCCGTCGTCGTCCTGGTTTTTGTGTTGAGCGAGGTGGCCGCGGTGAAATTCAACCGGGCCCATTTCTGCCAATACAAAATGATCACGCCCGCCTTGAACGTTGCCGACGCCCATGTGAAACAAAAGATCTATTCTCCCTACGGCTATTACATGCTCTTGGACAACTTCACCGAGCGCTTGGATATCGACCTTTCCAACAATTATGTATTATTGAAGGTAGACGGGCCTCCTCAAGCCTATGGCCTCTATCTGGACGGCAACCGGATCGGGTCATTCCCCAAGGTTGCCCGGAGCGATTATTCCTACGCCCAAGGCAGTCTGGATATCTTTCCCTATGTGCTCAAACCAAAAAGCCGGGCCCTCTTGGTGGGAACGAGGGGCGGGTTCCGGGTAGGCGAAGCCCTGGCCAACGACGCTTCCGAATTGGTGGCGCTGGAAAGCGACCCAAATATATTGGGCTTAATCAATGGGTCCATGGCCGAAAACGAAAAGCGTTGGCTCAAAAAGCCGAATGTCCACCTGCTTCGCCAAGCCCCCGAATCCTATTTGGCGGCCGATAAAAAGGGGTTCGACATCATTGACCTTTCTTCCCAATACCTGGACCAGGCCGACGCCAATAAATATTCCTTTACCCTGGAAGCCTTGCAGGGTTACTTCCTTGCCTTGAATTCGGGGGGGCTAGTCTCCCTGCCCGTGAGCATGCGGGAGTTCACAGTCTATGCCCTCAAGCTTTTGGAAACCGCCCGGGAGGCCCTGCAAGGCTTGGGCATCAAGGACCCCGAAACCCACCTTGTCCTGTACCGCTCCGCCTGGAACGTCCGGCTCCTGATATCCAAGGACCCCTGGACCGAGGAACAGCTCTCCTCGCTTAAATCCTTCTGTGACAAACGTTCCTTCGATATTTCCTATTTCCCCGGCATGACGACCGGGTCCTGGGAAATCTTCAACGATCTGCCCCCCACCGTCTGGAAGGTGGGGGAAGAGGTAGCCGCGCCCGAGGAGGCCAGCGACGCGCTGAGAGACGACGCCCTTCAACTACTTTCGCCCAAGGGAGGAGACTTCCTGAAATACCATTTTTTCAATCTTCGGCCAACCACCCATGACCGGCCCTTCTTTTATTCCGTATTGCGCCCGTCCAACCTGCGGGAAATCCTCAACAACCTTTCTCAGATTCCACGCGAGGAAATTGGCTACCTGATTAACCTTGCCGTCCTGCCCCAATCCCTACTTTGGGCCATGGTGGTCCTTCTCCTGCCCTTGGTAAAACACGCCCGTGGAACCGTTCCCCTGCCCCAGTTGGGCAAAACGCTGGTGTATTTTTCCTCCCTTGGCCTGGGTTTTCTTTTCATTGAGATCGTGTTGATTGAGAAGGGCGCCTATTTCCTGGGGGATCGAACCATAGCCTTTTCCCTCATCCTCTGCGCCATGTTGGTTTTTTCAGGCTTGGGCAGCTGGTTTTCCGGGAGTTTCCTGCGCCAACCCCAGGACCTCCTAAGGCCCGCAGCTTTTGGGGTGGGAGTCTGGCTGCTTTTGAGTTTAGGTTTGCAGGATTGGGCGCTGGGAGCTTTGCTTTCCTGGTCCCTCCCAGCCAAATGCCTTTTCCTCGGGGCTTGGGCGGCTTTGGTTTCATTCCCCCTGGGTTTCTTCTTTCCCTTAGGCTTAAGCCGCCTTCCCCGGGAAAGCGGATTGATACCCTGGGCCTGGGCCTTGAATGGAGCCTTTTCGGTGGTAGCCACCCCGCTCGCCAACTTAGTGGCCATTGGGGAGGGATACCACTGGCTCATATTGTTGGCCCTCGGCCTTTATGGCTTGGCCTTCATATCCTTTCCCCCTGGCCTTTCTAAACTTAGCCAACCAGGGAGGCGCTCATGAACCGACCCAAAACCCTCATTGTCCTCCTAATTTTGTCGCTTTCTCTTTTGCCTGCGCCTCCCTCAGTGGGACAGGACCTGCCGCCAGTTGTGCCGACGGAAGTGCCCGCTGCCAAACCCTCGGACCTTCCAACCGATAAACCAGCGGAGAAAACTAAGACCGAACAAGGATGGACCTATAGGAACTATCTCAAGGCTTTTAAGAAGAGCCACCGTGTGACTCACCTGACGACCCAGGAATTCGCCAAGGTCCAGGATCGTAAGCCAGCAATGATTACGGATATTCGACACTACCTGTACCGAAAATTTGGGGAGGCCGATCCCCGGCTCTTGAAGGCTTTTCAGGATCTACCCCGTGAGTATTTCCATTACGAATACCAGGACAGGCAAGATTTTTCGAAGTCCGCTTATGAATACCCGCCAAGAACCTGGGCGCTGGGCTGGGGTTCGGCACTAAGCGACTACGAGGGTCAAGCCTATATGGCCCAATTGGCCCATCCCCGCGCGAAGGACAAAGTGTTGGAAATCGGAACCGGGAGCGGCTTCAATATTTCCCTGCTCTCGCGTTTGGCCAAGGAAGCTTATTCAATTGAGATCATCAAGCCCTTGGGCGAGGCCGTGTCGAATATTTTCAAGCCTTTAGGTTATTCGAATGTCCATACCCGGGTGGGAGACGGCTATTACGGATGGAAGGAAGCGGCGGGCTTCGACATTATCATGTTCACCTGCGTGGCTCAGTTCGTTCCGCCACCGCTTTTCAAACAGCTCAAGCCCGGCGGCCGGATCATCATTCCCATTGGCCAGCCTTTTAAGCACAACCAGGTTCTTTATGTCTATCGGATGGACAAAAGAGGCAGGGTCCATTCCAAAAAGTACATCCCGGTTTATTTTATTCCAATGAAGGGCACGATGGGGACAACCGCCGCCCAAATGGGCATTATCATTCCGGGCCAAAAGCTGGCTAAACATCCCAAAGCCAAACCAACCCCCACTCCCGCGCCTCCCCTCACTGGGGGGCCGATTCACGGGCTTCACCTGGCGAAATAGGGGCTGGAAAATAAAAAAGCCCCAACCCACTTTTTCGTGGGCAGGGCTTTTTTCAATCTAACTTTCGGAGAATCTTACTTCTTGTCCCCGCCAGCCTCTGGGGTTGCCGCGGGTTTCTTTCCAGCCTTCTTGTCCGCTTTGTCTTTCTTGGCTTGGGCCTTGTCCAACCGAGCTTGAAGGGCGTCTAGATTACCTTGCGCCTTGGCCGAACTGCCGTCCGCCGCTTTAGCCGCGTCGATGGACTTTTGGTAAGCGTCCTTGGCCTTATCGAGATCACCGTTTTGCTCATAGGTGCTTCCCAAGTTGTTCCAGGCCACATAGTTGCTATCGTCGGTTTCGGTGGCTTTCTCGAACAGGGGAAGGGCCTTGTCGTATTTGGGTTCCTTGGCGGTCAAATAAGCCAAGCCCTCGTTATTGAGTCTCCAGGCTTCCATCTTCTTGGTTTTCAAAACTCCCATCTTCTCGTAAGCCGCGACAGCCTCATCGGTCTTGCCGGCTTCCGCCAAGGCAATGGCCGCTTTCATGGCCGACACAGCCGGGCTATCAGCCTTGGCTGACTTGGTAGCGCCAGCGGGTTTGGCCGTGGGCGTCGTTGAGGCGGGAGCCTTATCATCAGCCGAAACCTTTCCGGCAAACACAAAAATCAAAGCCGGGATTAACAAAAAGGCACGTTTGGTCTGAATCATGATTCTTTCTCCTTAAATTAATTACAGGCGGACGCAAGGTTAATGCGCCTCGTTAAAAACCCAACAAAAACAGGCTTAAAAGCAACAGCTGAATGAGTTGAAATTTTATTCTAACTGGTGCAAAAGTCGAGAGAATTAAATTGCCAGGCCCTTTAATTTGGACCATTTGCCCACCTTGCCTAAAGGTTTCACGACTAACCTTTTCAAGGGCCGGAAAAGACCCTCCGCCTCCCCATAAGTCCGGCCTTACCACCCAGAGCCAGAAGCGCTTTAGGCCGGGGTTGAAGTTTTGGAGGAAGGCGAAAACTCAGGCCCTAGGATTTTGGGCCATAGACTCCAAGATTTGCTTGGCAGAGCTCTTTGCGGTCTGTTTTTCGGTCTTCATGCGTTCGTTATTATTGAGGATCTTCTTGCGCATGCGCAAATTTAAGGGAGTCACTTCGAGCAACTCATCGTCCTGGATATACTCCAAACATTGTTCCAAGGAAAAAATGGTTGGCGGCTCCATGGTTAAGGCTTCGTCGGAAGATTTGCTCCGCATGTTGCTCAAGTGCTTGGTTTTACAAGGATTGACGGCGATGTCATTTTCCCGGGTATGCTCCCCCACAATCATTCCCTCATAAACTTCCAAGCGAGGATTGATAAAAAACTTGCCCCGATCGGCCAATTGGAACATTCCATAAGCGGCGGTAACGCCAGCCTCAAAAGCCACCAACACGCCCCGGCTTCTTCCGCCGATATCACCCTTGAACTCGCCATAACCCGCGAAGACGTGATGCAGAACACCCTCGCCCTTGGTGTCGGTCATAAACTCAGTACGGAAACCCAACAAGCAGCGGGAAGGAATTAAAAATTCGATGCGGGTCGTTACCTCGGACAAGGGCACCATATTCTTCATCTCACCTTTGCGGGCGCCTAACTTTTCCATGGCAATACCCACGCAATTGTTTGGAACGTCCACGATCAGGTTCTCATAGGGTTCCTGCAATTTTCCATCCACCATCTTGTAAATAACCTGGGGACGGGAAACCTGGAACTCGTAACCCTCACGGCGCATGGTCTCGATCAAAATGCCTAAGTGCAATTCACCGCGGCCCGCAACCTTATAAGCATCGGGGCTTTCGGTATCGCTAATTTTCAAAGTGGGGTTGGCTTCCGCCTCTTTATACACACGATCCCGCAAGTGGCGGGACGTCACGAATTTTCCTTCCTTCCCGGCGAAGGGGCTATTGTTGACGGAAAAAACCATGGACATGGTGGGTTCATCGATAGCGATTGACGGCAGGGGGGTGGGATCCAAAGCAGAGGCGACGGTTTCACCGATTTGAACGTCTTCCAACCCCGCCAGAAGGATAATATCCCCCGCCATGGCTTCCGGGCACTCGACCTGTTTGATGCCGTTGTAAGTAAAAAGTTTGGTGGCGTTGCTGGTGACCTTTCGGCCATCCAGCTTGATGAGGGTGATGGGATCGTTCAACTTGATCTTGCCACGCTTGACGCGGCCGACCGCCATGCGGCCCAAGTATTCATTATATGAAGTGGTGGTCACCAGCATCTGAAAAGGGGATTCCAAATCCACCTCGACTGGTTTGAAATGGCTCACAATGGTGTCAAAGAGGGGTTTCAAGTCGGTGCCGGGTGTTTCGAGGCTCATCGAGGCTTTGCCTTCACGGGCGACGGCGTAAACCACCGGATAGCTAATCTGGTGCTCGTTGGCGCCCAGGGCGATAAAGAGGTCCAACACCGCGTCCACCACTTCATGTGGACGGGCGTCCTTGCGGTCGATTTTATTAATGACCACAATGGCGTCCAGGTTTTGTTCCAAGCTCTTCCGGAGAACAAACTTGGTCTGGGGCAAAGGCCCTTCAGCCGCGTCCACTAATAGGAGGACGCCGTCCACCATGGAAAGAATACGTTCCACTTCCCCGCCAAAGTCCGCGTGACCGGGAGTGTCGACGATGTTGATACGCGTGCCGTTCCAAACCACTGAGGCGTTTTTTGAGAAGATGGTGATGCCGCGTTCCTTTTCCAGGTCGTTGGAATCCATGACCCGTTCTTCCATATGCTCATTGGCACGGAACACGCCCGATTGGCGGAACAAAGCATCCACCAGCGTGGTTTTGCCATGGTCAACGTGGGCAATAATGGCGATATTGCGTAAATCGTTTCTGAGTGTCATTTGAACCTCTATTTAAAATAAGAAGCCGGCGGGCATAAGCCAACCGGCTTCAGGGAGGCGGGAGTATACCCCAAAAGAGTGTATAAAGGGAAGAATTGGCTATTTAGGCCCTATTTGACCCCCATCTGTCCGGCTGACAATCAACACAGCTAACTGGCATATAACGTCTATAGAGTATTGATTCTTACCTAATCCCCATAGAAAGTGAAGGGGCTGATGCTGGTCATATGTCGATGAAAAAGACCATGATAAAAAAAGCGAACCATGAAAAACGCCAAGACACTTCTCCTTCTCTTCTCTCTGTTCGCGGCCCTGCCGGCTCCCCAATGGGCCGACGAGGTCATTACATGGGATGCCTGTATCAAAGAAGCATCCACCCACAACCTGGACCTGCTCTCCGCTGAGCAGTCGGTCAAAGCCTCCGAAAATTCCAAGCTGGCCAGCCTGGGACAGTTTTTGCCTCAGGTTAATTTCGGCGCCTCCCTCGGCCGCGAGGGCTCGGATAATTCCATTGAAAACGCCCTGACCGATCTCAACTACAAATCCAACGCCAGCCTTTCCCTTTCCGCTTCCGAAAACATTTTTTCAGGGCTCAAGGACGTCGCTTCCGTAGACTCCTCCAACGCACAACTCGACTTGGCAAAAGCCCAACTCACCCAGGCCAAGTCCCAACTTTCCCACGACTTGAAGGTAGCCTTCTATACCTTGCTTTACTCCCAAAAACAAATCGACCTTTTGCAAGTCATCGCTGACCGCAACAAGGCCAACCAGGACCTAGTGGAAATGAACTTCAAGGGTGGAACTGACAACAAGGGTTCCCTCCTGCAGGCCCAGGCCACTTACCAGGAATCGGTCTTCGAGGTCGACCAGGCCAAGCGAGCCCTGTCGGTCGCCCAACGGACCTTNNTTTCCGATTCCAAACCCGATTTCAAATCCCTAACCTTTCAGACCCCGGCCCACCTACAATCGCTAGCTCAACTTCATCTTTCGGAAAGCAGTTATACGTCAGAGCGGGGCAATTTTTTACCGACCCTTACGGCGGATGCCTCACTCAATCGCAACGGGGTTTCCTTTGATAACTTAAGCCCCAGCTGGTCGGCGGGCTTGAACCTCAGCTTCCCGCTTTTCACGGGAGGCCGGGACTTTTTCAATTTAAGGAGTGCCGAGGAATCCAAGTATGGTGCCGAGGACAACTTAAAAAGCACCGACCTCAAGACCGCCAGCAACCTGGAAAGCTCCTTCGCTTCCTACGAAAACGCCGTCGAGAACACCAAGGTCCAGGAAGCTTTTTTGAAGGCCGCAGAAACCCGTGAGGAAATTGGAAAGGCTGAATACTTAAACGGCCTTTTAATCTTCCAGAACTGGGACCAACTTGAGACCAATTTAACTTCACAGCAAAAAACCGAGCTATCCAGCTTCCTAAGCGCTAAATCGGCGGAAGCCAGTTGGGAACTTACACAAGGAAAGGGAGTGATACCGTGAAAAACAAGTCCTCAGTCCGCAGTTCACAGTCGATAGTTTGGATTCTCGCGCTATTTATCGCCGTTAATCTTTTAGGAGGATGCTTCGCTAGTAATAAAAAAGGCCAAGGCGGGGGCTTCAAACCGGTATTGGTCACGAAAGACAATTTGCAAATTACCGTCTTGGCCACGGGCAATGTCCAACCCCACAACCAACTCAGCATCAAGCCTTCCATTTCGGGTCGCATCGAAAAACTTCTTGTTAACGAGGGCGATTACGTAAAAAAAGGCCAAATTTTGGCCCAACTTAGTTCAACCGAACGGGCAACCCTTTTGGACGCGGCCCGCGCGCAGGGCCCTGATATTCTCGCCAAATGGCAGGAGCTTTATCAATCCACGCCGCTTTTGTCGCCTTTGGGTGGCCAAATCGTGTATTTACCTACGGTTCCAGGCCAGGTTGTTTCTACTGCCGATAGTATCATGACCATGTCCGATCACTTGATCGTCAATACCCAAGTAGATGAGACCGACCTGGCCCAAATCAAGATGAACCAAGAAGCGACCATCACCCTGGACGCTTATCCCAGCGACCCGGTCGAGGGCAAGGTCCAGCGTATTTCATACCAGTCCACCCTGGTCAATAACGTCACCACTTATGAGGTGGATGTTTGGCCAACCAAAGTCCCGCCTTATATGCGTAGCGGCATGACCGCGAACGTGGTATTTACCATTTCGGAGAAGGATGATATCCTCCTGATTCCCTCCGAGGCGATCCAAACCCAGCGGGGGCAATCGGTGGTTTTAAAAGCTGGCCCCACCCCTACGGACAAACCCCAACCCGTGACGATTCAGACCGGTCTCACCGACGGCAAACAAACCGAGGTGGTTTCGGGGCTTGCCGAGGGTGACAAAATACTGATCAAAACCTTCTCCGCAGGCCAACTATCGGCTGGCAGTGCGGGCAAAAATCCTTTCGCACCCGCCAGGCCTACCCCCAAAAGCGGCGGAGGCGGAGGAAGATAGTCAACAGTCGGCGGTCCACTGTCGACAGCAAAGGCTTTGATTCTTGAATATTTTACTACGAGCTGTCGACTGTTGACCGTCGACTGATTGCCGGGGTTTTCATTGAGCGTCATTGAAATTAAAAACATCACCAAGGTTTACACGATGGGCGACTCGGAAGTCCGCGCCCTCAACGGCGTGTCCTTGTCCATTGAGCCGGGTGAGTTCGTTGCCATCATGGGTGCTTCTGGCTCAGGCAAATCCACTATGCTTCAAATTCTGGGACTCTTGGATACCCCCACTTCGGGTTCCTACAAGCTGTTGGGCAAGGAGGTATCCACTTTAAAAGAAGATGAGCTGGCTTCCGTCCGCAGTCAAACCCTGGGATTCATCTTCCAGATGTTCAACCTCCTGGCCCGCACCTCGGCCCTGGAGAACGTGTCCCTGCCCCTGCTTTACGCCGATCCCAAAATGCCCCACGCCGATCCAAAAAAGCTTCTGCAAATGGTGGGGCTCGGCGAGCGAACAGACCATAAACCCAACGAGCTTTCCGGCGGCCAGCAGCAAAGGGTTGCCATCGCCCGCGCCCTGACCAACCAGCCCAAACTAATTCTCGCCGATGAACCCACGGGAAACCTGGATTCTAAAAGCTCCCTGGAAATCATAGAGTTTCTTGGAAAAATGAACGAAAGCGGAATCACGATCGTCCTAGTCACCCACGAGCCCGACATCGCGGACCATGCCCGGCGGATCATCGTGATGAAGGATGGAAAGATCCTTTCCGATAAAAAAAACTCCCGTTCCGACTTCAAAGCACCCAAAGCGGCTGCGGCGCCATCCTTGAAGGGTTCCTCAACTTCAGGCCAGGCTTTCAGCTTTGGCCAGATAACAGCTTATTTTCGCCAGGCCATGCGCGCCCTTTTCGCCAATAAAATCCGTTCCATCCTTTCGATTTTGGGGGTCATGATCGGGGTCGCGGCGGTCATCGCCGGCCAGGCTATAGGCGCAGGCGCGCAAAAATCCATGGAAGCCGCCTTGGCTGCTTTGGGTACCAATTTGGTCACTTTGAGGCCCGGTTCCCTATCCGTCGGCGGTATCCAGCAAGGCGCTGGCGGCACTAGCCGCATCCTGCTCCAGGACGCGGACGCCATCGCCACCGTTCCTATGGTCAAGCGCGTCGCCCCTGAAATATCCGGCCGGGTCCAGGTCACTTACGCGGACAAAAACTGGAACACACAAGTCACCGGCACCAGCCCCATTTTCGCGGATATGAAAGCCGCTGTGCCCATCTACGGACGGTTCGTCACCCAAGATGATATTCTAAAACGCAACCGCGTCGCCATCCTGGGGCTCACCGTCATCCAAAAACTTTTCGGTGACAAAGCCAACCCGATCAATGAGGAAATAAAAATCAACCGGGTGAACTTTCAGGTCATCGGGGTACTGCCGGTGAAGGGCTCCAACGGGTACCAGGACCAGGACGACACCATCATTGTCCCTGTCACCACCGCCATGTACCGCCTTTTTGGGCGGGAATACATCAACCAGGTCGACATCGAGGCCGACCGCGCGGAAGATACAGGGCCGGTGGCGGACGCAGTCACCGCCTTCATGATGAAGCTCAAGCATATCCCCAACCTGCCGGCCAACCAGGACGCCTTCCAGGTGCGCAACATGGCGGATATCCAGGCTGCCCGCAACAGCCAAACCCAAATCCTAACCACGCTCTTGACGGTCATCGCGGGCATTTCACTTTTAGTCGGCGGTATCGGCATCATGAATATCATGCTGGTTTCCGTCACCGAACGGACCCGGGAAATCGGCCTGCGCAAGGCTATTGGCGCCCGCCGCATCGATATCCTTTCACAGTTCCTGATCGAGTCCGTCGTCGTCAGTTTAACCGGCGGCATCTTTGGCATTCTTTTCGGTTGGGGGGTTGCCGAAATCGTCTATTTATGGATCGGTTGGGCCACCCTGGTGACACCTATGGCCGTCCTTATTTCGACAGCCTTCTCGGCCGTGGTCGGAATGGTTTTCGGCATTTGGCCTGCCTATAAAGCATCTCGCTTGAGCCCAATCTTGGCCCTCAGATACGAGTAATGGTGGGCTTTTGGGGAGCCGTCTTCCCCGACACCTTTCCAGGGCAGATGCGTCCAAACCCTATCTTCAATACCGGGGTTTAAATCCCGAGAAAAAGGAAAAACAATGAAAAAGTTATTGATGGCTGGTTTGGCGGTGGTTTTCATGGCGGCGTCCGGCATGGCTTTAGCGGATGGCGCCGCTTGCGCCGGTAAATGCAAAGGCAAAGGACACCACGCGCATAAGAAAGGTTCCAAGACCGAGAGCAAGGAAAACCAAAACGGAAATAAGGTTCCTTCGAAATAAACAACACTCTCCAACAACCTAAGTAAGGAACCAACGGATGGGCGGCCCAATGCCCATCCGTTTTTTGTTTTTAGCCCCTCCTATCGGTATTTCATCCACCTTCAAAACGTCCAAACAGTCGGAGTCATGTATAATCCGCTTGTGATTTATCCAATATTTAAAGGTTCCTTATGAGAAGAAACTTCAAAAAAAGATGGTGGCTTCTTTCACTGCTCGTCCTGGGTTCAGGACTTTACATCGCCATGAAACCTCACAAGGTCGAGATCCATTACCGGGCAGTCCAGGTCGCAAAGGAAGATATCCAGTCCACCGTGCTTTCCACAGGGGTTGTACAACCCGAGAACCGGCTTGAAATTAAACCACCCGTTAACGGTCGGGTCGAAAAGGTCCTCGTCAAGGAAGGCCAATACCTCCATAAAAACCAGGTTTTGGCTTATATGAGTAGTAACGAACGAGCTCTTTTAATGGATACCGCCCGTGCCCAAAGCCCAAAAGACGTGGCTCACTGGGAAGAGATTTACAAACCAATTCCCATCGTTGCGCCTTTGGACGGCATTCTAATCAAGCGAAAGGTCGAACCGGGCCAAACCGTGGGCACGGGGGACGCCCTTCTGGTGGAGTCCGACCACCTCATCGTGAACGCCCAAGTGGACGAAACCGACCTGGGCCGAATCAAGGTCGGCCAGGCAGCAATCCTCAGCTTAGACGCTTATCCGGACCAACCCATCGATGCCACCGTGGACCAGATCGCCTTCGAGGCCCAGACCGTCAATAACGTCACGGTATATAACGTCTTCATCCTTCCGAAAAAAATACCCGAATTCATGCGCAGTGGCATGACAGCCAACGCCAACTTCATCATTTCCAAAAAGACCGGGATTCTGGTATTGCCTTTCGAAAGCATTAAACATGAAAACGGTAAGACGACCGTTCTGGTACCCGACCCGGCCAACTCCATGGCCATGATTCCCAAAGAAATCGAAACCGGGGTAACTGACGGCCAGAAAGTGGAAGTGCTTTCGGGATTAAAGGAGAATGATGTCGTCAAGGTTCCTGTCGTTGCCCTGGGGACCGGCCCTAACCCCGTGCCCCCCTGGGACCGCAAAGCGAAAAAATAACCACAATTTACCTCCAAGACGCCAAGGCCGCCAAGGAAACAAAAAAACATTACTTTTTGGAACCCGAAGAAAAGATTTTATATTTTCCGGAATGTTTTGTCTTTCGCCGTCCTTGGCGGACTTGGCGTCTTGGCGGTTAAAAATCTTATAAAGGTTTTTTAATGATTAACATCTCCAATCTCGCCAAAACCTATCAAATGGGCAAAGTCAAAGTTGAAGCCCTACGGAACGTTTCCCTTTCTATTCAACCCGGCGAGTTCGTGGCCATTATGGGGTTGTCCGGTTCCGGTAAATCGACCCTGCTTCACATCCTCGGGCTTTTGGACGTTCCCGACTCCGGCTCTTACAAACTCATGGGTCAGGAAGTAGCTCGTTTGACCGAGGACGAGCTTGCCGCAATCCGCAGTCAGACCATTGGCTTCGTCTTTCAACAGTTCAACCTGCTACCCCGCACGACTGCGCTGGAGAACGCCGCGCTTCCCCTGCTTTACTCGGCTGGAGAAAGGTCAAAAAGTCGCCCCCGTCAATTGCTAGCCGACGTGGGCCTGGCTTCCCGTGTCACCCATAAACCCAACGAACTTTCGGGGGGCCAACAACAAAGGGTGGCCATCGCTCGGGCCTTGGTCAACCAGCCACGGATCATCCTGGCGGACGAGCCGACCGGAAACTTGGATACCAAAAGTTCGCTGGAAATCATGGCGCTCCTTTCGAAATTGAACCGTCAGGGGATCACGGTTATTTTGGTCACCCACGAAGAAACTATCGCGCGACAGGCCCGACGTATCATCCACATCAAGGACGGGCGGGTGGATTCGGACCGTCGTTTGAGCGCCGAAAAGATACGTTCCGCAAAAAATCCAAAGGACGAACTCCAAGTCCCGACCGAAACCCGCGAGACCCACGCTCTGGGCTTGCGCCAGCTTTTAGATTATTTTCATCAATCCTTTCGTTCCCTGCTTGCCAACAAACTGCGTACCGGGCTTTCGGTGTTGGGCATCCTAATCGGGGTTTTCGCGGTTATCGCCATGTTGGCCCTGGGTGCCGGAGCCAAGATTTCCGTGGAAAAATCCATCGCTTCCATGGGTTCCAATGTCATCCAGATCAAGTCGGGAACCCGCACCGTTGGCGGGGTTTCACTGGGTTGGTGGGACCCCATGACCCGTCTCTCCGTCGCCGATTACCAAGAAGTCGGGCGATCCATACCCTTCGTCAAAAGAACGGCCCCCGAGGTTTGGGGAAAGGTCCAAGTTACTTACGGGGACAAGAACTGGAGTACCTACCTGGTGGGCACTTCCCCTTCTTTTGCCCCCATGAAAGCCTTTGTCCCCACGGCGGGAAGTTTTTTCACGGAGGATGACCTGACGCAAAGGAACAAGGTGGCGGTTTTGGGCATGACCAACGTGCGCCAGCTCTTCGGAACGGAAAACCCCATCGGGGCTTCCATCAAGATCAACAAGATCAATTTCCAAGTCGTGGGTGTTTTCCCCGAAAAGGGCGCCAATACCTGGTGGGATTCGGACGATATGATCCTGGTCCCGGTCACTACCGCCATGTACCGGGTGCTGGGCCAGCAATTCGTTGGGGTCATTGACGTCGAGGTCACCAATAAGGAACAAATCCCCGCAGTCAAGGATTCAGCGAAGAACCTCATGCTCCAGCGCCACCATATTCCCGCCACCCAGACCCAGGCCTTCAAGATAGATGACATGGCTGATATCCAAAACGCGATATCAACTTCCATGAACGTCTTGACCTACACCATCACCGGCATCGCGATCATTTCCCTCCTGGTAGGCGGGATCGGTATCATGAATATCATGTTGGTGACGGTGACCGAAAGAACAAGGGAAATCGGGCTACGGAAAGCTTTAGGCGCCAAACGGCGGGACATTCTATTTCAATTTCTGATTGAGTCGGTCGCGGTCAGTTTAACAGGGGGATTCTCGGGCATCTTTTTGGGTTGGTTGGCGGCTTTGGTTTTCAGTTGGCTGGCCAATTGGGAAACCCCTGTCACCCTTGGGGCCGTATCCCTGGGTTTTCTATTTTCAGTCGGCGTGGGCATTGTTTTTGGAATCTGGCCCGCGCGGAAGGCTTCGCGTTTGAACCCCATTGAGGCTTTAAGATATGAATAAAAATGCTTTCCCTAAAAAATCCCCGTTCCTCCTTCTTTTCACCCTCTCAATAATTCTTGTCCCTCAGACCTCTTCCAAAAGTTAACTGTCCCCAATGCGACCAAGAGCAAAATCAATCCAATGATACTGTAGGGCGAATGAAAGTCGGACCCAGTTGACTCGAATGCAAAGAATAAAAAATTGTTGAGTCCGTGGATCAGAATCAGAGCGGTTAACGACACCCCTTTAGTTCGGAGTTTGCTCAAAATTAAGCCTTGGACGAAAATTGCCGGAAGGCTACTAAACGGTTGAAATGAAATATGCATGAGCATGAAAAGAAATGATCCGGCATATTCTGCCCAATCCCTGCTCCTTATTTCCCGGAGACAGTTATAAATAAAACCGCGGAAGGAAATTTCCTCGCCAACAGAATTAAATAAGATCGCGCCCAAATGGCAGATAAAGAAAAGCGTCGATGTGCGATCTAAAACAGGTGGAGACAACCTCAAAACAGCGGAGGCCAACATTAAAAACCCCACCGTGACCGGTAGTAATAGCTGCCCTTTGTTAAATCCCAATTCCAAGAAAGACCATTTTTTTCTTGCGAGAAACAGTATGGAAATAAAAAGTAGTATCCAGGCACAAGTCAAAGAAAGATCTCGGCGGAAAAAAGTCTCCTGGTCAAGAACCGGAAGCCAAAGGACGATCCAAGTCCGGCACGCGATATAAATGGCAAAAAAGAAAATCCCGAGCCAAAAGACTTTATTAATTTTCATGTCCCTATTTTATTAACAAACCAGAACTTGAGATACGAATAAGCTGGCACCCTTTCTCATGTAGAATGCAGGCATCTCTTTTTGGAGCTATTCTTGGCCTTAACCTCAACCCTATACCGTTTCACCGTCGATCTATCCGACGTGGACCGAAACCTTTACCAAACCTTGGAATTCCGAGCCGCCATGCACCCTTCCGAATCAGTCCCCTTTTTTATCACCCGGGTCCTGGCCTATTGCCTCAACTATCGGGATGGTTTGGAATTTTCAGGCGGCATCAGCACACCAGACGACCCGGCTCTCAAGGTCATGGGCCTCACGGGAAACATCGACCTTTGGATCGACATCGGCAAACCCACGGCCAAGCGTATCCACAAGGCCTCCAAATCAGCCAAGCAAGTGCTCATTTACACCCACAAGGACGCCCATATGCTGGCAGAGGATTTCAAAACGGAGGGAGTCCACAAATTGGAAGCTATCGGCATTTATTCCATGGACCAGCGCTTCTTGAACGCATTAGGCGGGACCCTGAATCGGGATAACCATTGGGAAATGACTCGCAACGAGGGAGAGTTATATGTGGGGGTGGGCCAGGAAACTTATCCGGGGAAGCTAATAAAACAATAGGGATTGGGTCTTGGTTCATGGAAAACACTTTTTTCTTAAAGCCGCCCACCTCCCACGTTTTTGTGTATCCTATTTCCCATGAAATCCCTCTACACACTCACCGTTTTCCTAGGAGCCTTCTTACTTTTCCTTCTCGAACCACTTTTCGCCAAAATGATCCTCCCATGGTTTGGTGGGTCCGCCGCCGTCTGGACCACCTGCCTGGTTTTCTTCCAGTGCGCCCTTTTGCTGGGATACCTTTACGCCGACAATCTCACCCGGCGTTTACCACCCGCTGGATTGACCTTTCTACATATCGGTCTCCTCCTGGCTTCCCTCTTCTTCCTTCCCATTACTCTGCATGTCTCTTGGCGGCCACAAGCCGGTTCGGACCCCGTAATCGGCATCCTGGGACTTTTAACGGTCTCGATCGGTATTCCCTTCGTTCTTCTCAGCGCAACCAGCCCCTTGGTTCAAGCCTGGTATGCCCGCAATCACCCTGGTAAAAACCCTTACTTTTTATTCGCGGTTTCCAATGGTGCCTCCCTGTTGGCCTTGCTAGCCTTTCCCTTCCTGATCGAACCGAACCTGACTTCCCACCAACAGGCCTCCCTCTGGTCCTGGCTGTTTGGATTATTTGCCGTCCTAGGTTCAAGTACGGCTTGGTTGAGCCGGAAAGGCCCCGGCCATTCCAAGTCCCTTCACAAACGTGGGGTGAAATCCCAAACGCCTACCTCACCCGGAGTTAAACTCCTTTGGCTCGCCCTCTCGGCTTGCGGTTCCATGCTATTGCTTTCGGTCACCAACCACCTGTCCCAAAACGTGGCGGCCATTCCACTGCTATGGGTGCTTCCCTTGGCCCTTTACCTGATCACCTTCATGCTGGCCTTCCACAGAGAGAAACTCTATCCAAGGCAAGCCATGCCCTTTGTCCTGCCGATGGCGATAGCACTGATGGGTTACGCCTTTTACGACCCTTCCTTTCTTCAAAACGTCCAAGTCAGCGTCCTCTTTTTCGGATCGGGGCTCTTCCTCGGTTGCTGGTTTTGCCATGGGGAACTTTCCAGGGCTAAACCGGACGCGGAACATTTGACTTCCTATTACCTCATGATTTCCTTGGGGGGCGCGTCGGGAGCAGCCTTGGTGGGAGTCCTTGCGCCAAGGATTTTTTCCAATATCTATGAATTCCCAATTTCCTTGGGAGCAACGGCTTTGTTGGCCTTAGCGATACTTCGGCCCAAAGGATGGGGCCCGAAACTTCTCTGGAGCGCGGCGCTATTCACGGTGGTATTCGTCCTCACCCAAAATGTCCGTTTTAACTTGGTGGATTCCCAATACACGGGACGGAATTTTTACGGAGTCCTGACGGTAACCAAGGAACAAACGCAAGCGGGAGAGCCTTACCTGGCCCTTTATAACGGCGTTACCAGGCATGGGGCACAATTCCTTGATCCCAATCGGCGCATGGAGCCCACCGCTTACTATTCACACTCCTCTGGAGCGGGAATGGCGATGAATTTTTGGGGGAAACAGACTATAAAGGCGGGCCTGGTGGGCCTTGGCGTGGGCACGCTAGCCGCTTACGGCAAAACGGGAGACCTATTTCGCTTTTATGAGATAAACCCGAAGGTACAGGAAGTGGCCGTGCGCTTTTTTACTTTCTTGGGACAAAACCCCGCGAAAGTGGATCTGGCCATTGGAGACGCGCGCTTGTCTCTGGAAGCCGAACCGGCCCAAGGATTTGACTTTCTGGCCGTGGACGCCTTTTCGGGGGACGCCGTTCCGGTCCATCTGCTCACAAAGGAAGCCTTCGCCCTTTACCTGCGTCATTTGAAGCCGGAAGGAATTTTGGCCATCCACACTTCCAGCACTTACCTGGACCTTGCCCCCGTGGTAAAGCTCCTGGCGGACGATGCGGGTTATCCCGCCCGCCTGATCCACAACGAAGCGGACCATAACCGGCTTATCAGCGCTTCCGATTGGGTGATTGTCACTCGAAACCAGGCTTTCCTTGAGGAACTTCAAAAGGGGGATAAGACAAGACCCATCCAGGTTATCCCAAGTCTTCGCCTTTGGACGGACGATTACAGCAATCTCTTACAAGTATTCCTTCCTTTGAATTAACCCGGTTGCTCGTCCAAAGCAAACAACTTTCCCTGACTTTGTTTGAAGAGGAAAGGAACCAAAACCCTCAAAAAACCCTCGGGATTGTCACGGAAAACCGCGTGTTCAGCGTTGGGAACAACCACCAGTTGTCCATGGGGCATCAACTTGGTGATCTTTTCGGCTTCTTCAGGGGTAACGTAATAACTGTCTCCCCCCTTTATAAACAACATGGGGCATTGCACTTTGGCCAAAAGATCGTAACTTTCTTTCTCCCGCCCAAGTTTTTGGGTTTTCCAGGCCGCTTGAGGTGAGAAATTCCAATCCCATTGCCCTTTTTCATTCCTGCCAAATTGGCCCTTGTAATAAAAATACCTTTGCTGGTCTTTCTTGAATTTTTTCTTGAGAAATTTTTCCAAGGAATTTTCATTGGCAAAGGGCGTGGGATAATCCTGGTACCTGGCCAAGTATTTCTGGTAGCTGAGCGGGTCAGCGGTAAGGGTTTGGTCAACGACGGTAAGGCTCCAAGCCCTTTCAGGGTAAAGGCCGGCGAACACCAACGCGTTCCTACCCCCGGTGGAATGGCCTACGACATGGATTCGCGAATGACTTAAGGTTTGAGCGCATACCTCGATATCCCTCGCATGGTCCTCTGGCGCGTAACCTTCTTCAGGCTTATCGCTCTGGCCATGACCCCGCATGTCAAAAGCGTATACATGAAATCCCGTTTTGGCCAAGATGTCGGGCACCACTTCCCAATCCTGGTTCTTGGCCGTCAACCCGTGCAGGAGATAAACTACCGGCCCCATGGAACCATATTCGGAGTAAAAAAATCTCCCACGGTAGGCTTGGACAAAGGGCATAAGATTCCTTGCTGGGATTTAATTAGCCTCATTTTAAACCTCTCCAGACCTTTCCCCGCTTTTTATTTCAAAGACCAGCCGATACAATGCGGATCATGCCCAAGCACACCCCAACTCACGACCCCTACGCAGCTCTCCGTTTCAGGGATTTCCGCCTTTATATTTCCAGTAACTTCTTTCTAATCTTCGCGAGTCAAATGACGGCCACAGCCATTGGTTGGGAGCTTTATGGCAAAACCGGAAAGGCCTTGGATCTGGGGCTGGCTGGTTTATCAACAGTCCTCCCATTCTTTTTCCTAGGTTTATTGGGAGGAAACGTAGCTGACCGCTTCAACCGCCGTCTCGTCATTGTCCTTTCCACTCTCGTTTATGTATTGGGTCTATTGGGATTGGTGCTGGCCTCAGCCTTCTTAAAGCAAGCCTCCTCTTTCAAGTTTCTTGTCTTTGGATGTCTATTTTTGGGGGGCGCTTGCAACGCCTTTTACGTTCCGGCCAAGCAGGCCTTTTTCCGGGAATTGGTTCCTCGGGAAGCCCTTCCTAATGCCGTCACTTGGGGGAGCGGGGCTTTTCAAACAGCCGCGGTGACCGGCCCCGCCGTCTGCGGAATCCTATTGGCTCGAATTCCCAATTTCCTCATTTACACCACCGGTATCTTTTTTGAACTTCTATTTGTCTTTGTGCTTCTCTCGCTAAAATTGCGTAAAAGCACGGAGAAAAAAGCTTCCATCAGCCTTCAATCACTTGCCGAGGGTGGAAAGTTCGTTTGGAATACAAAACCAATCCTGGCCACCATCACCCTGGACCTCTTCGCGGTTCTTTTGGGTGGTTGTACGGCCCTTTTACCCATATTCGTGAAGGACATTCTTCATACCGGTCCCGAAACCCTGGGATGGCTGAAGTCGGCCCCCGCCATCGGGGCCCTCATCATGGCGCTTTTGGTGGCAAGGACCCCCTTGAAAAAACCAGGCTTGTCCCTCCTGTGGGCCGTCGCCGGTTTCGGCGCGGCAACGATCATCTTCGGTCTATCTAAATATCTTTGGCTTTCGATGGCGATGATGTTTTTAATTGGCGCCCTGGATGAAATCAGCGTGATCCTACGGGGAACTTTGGTGCAGGTATTAACCCCCGACCGGCTCTTAGGCCGAGTCCAGGCCGTAAACTATCTTTTTATATATTCGTCCAACGAGTTGGGGGCTTTTGAGTCGGGTGTCGCGGCGGCTTTGTTGGGGACTATTCCGGCGGTGGTCCTGGGCGGGGTTGGCAGTATCCTGGTGGTGCTTGGAGTGGCAGTGTTATGGCCTCAAGTGGCCGCTCTTAAGTCCCTTCAAAAGCAACGCCTCAAATCAAAATAAGCTTTATCGAATCACCAGTATCTTCCCAACCGCCCGGTTGGAACCATTGGTAACCACCACGTAATAAAGCCCGCTGGCCAGGGGCGCTCCCCAGTTGTCCTTCATATCGATGGAGACTTGCAACACACCCGCCGGGACATTCGTAAGCTCACTGTCTTTCACCTTTCGGAAGGCTGTCGTGAATACTTGAATCTTCACGTTGGGCGCCGAAGTACCCAGGTTAACCTGCATTTGCGCGGGAACCGTCCCATCACAGGGGTTGGGATAAACGATCGGAGTCGAAACGGGCAGGGTACCAGGAGTTAGGGTGTTAGTCGGAGTAAAGGTAGCTGTCCCACATTGGACCGTCACGCTGGTATTGGCCGTCAGAGTGGATCCCCCTCCCTGATAGGTTAGTTGGGGCGTGTCGGAAATGTTGGAACCGCAAGCCGCCGAATTATTGACGATTACTAAATAGGAAATGGTGTATGTTCCCGGCGCCAGGGAGGCCCCAGACCAGCCTAAGGTTTGAGTTCCAGGATTCCAACTTGAAACCCCGCCTGGCGGAACGCTTCCAAAGCTAATGAAACTTACCGAATTCGACAAGACATCCGTTACCTGGACACTGAAGGCCGTACTTCCAGTCACGTTGATAGTCATCGTATAAATAAGAGTTGTCCCCGCCTGCGCCCCGACCTGTGAAACCTGCTCTGAAAAACTCACATTCGGGACTGGCGTATAGGTAGAAGTCGCCGTATTCGTGGGGCTTGGGCTCGCCGTGTAAATTGTAGTATTCGTTGGAGTTGTTGAGGCTGTGTTAATCGGGGTAACGGTCGAGCTATCCGTGGGGGTATTGGTTACCGTATTGATTGGAGTGTTGGTCGCCGTGTTGGTGGGGGTGCCGTTCGAAGTGGTATTGGTAGGCGTCAGGCTCACGGTAAGCGTTGGGCTATTGGTGGGAGAATTAGTCGGAGTATCCGTAGCGGTGTTATTCGCTGTGGTTGTTGACGTATTCGTCGGAGTATTTACCGGGGTGTTAGAGAAGGTCATCGTTGGAGATCCGGTGGGAGTGCTGGTCGGGGTTCTGGTGGATGTGTTGGAGGGTGAATTAGTTGGCGTATGAGTCGGAGTGTTCGGAACAGTATTCGTCGGGGTATTCGTAGAACTGTTTGTCGGTGTTTGAGTGGACGTTCTGGTTGGCGAACTAGTGGGTGTAACCGTGGGGCTATTGGTGGGTGTGCTTGGAACCGTATTCGTTGAGGTGTTCGTAGGACTGTTCGTCGGAGTTTGGATGGGCGTCCTTGTAGGCGAATTAGTCGAGATAACTGTTGGGCTGTTGGTAGGTGTACTAGGCACCGTATTCGTCGCGGTATTCGTAGGACTGTTCGTTGGTGTTTGGGTAGAAGTCCTAGTCGGTGAATTCGTCAAAGTAACAGTCGGGCTATTGGTGGGTGTGCTTGGCACAGTACTGGTTGGGGTGTTTGAAGGAGTATTGGTCGGGGTTTGAGTATGCGTCCTAGTCGGTGTGTTCGTCGAAGTAACGGTCGTGCTGTTGGTGGGCGTGCTCGGAACCGTATTCGTCGAGGTGTTGGTGGGACTATTCGTTGGGGTTTGGGTAGGCGTCCTAGACGGTGTGTTCGTCGGGGTTTGAGTGGGTGTCCTGGAAGGTGAATTTGTTGGTGTAACGGTCGGTGTATTCGTAGCCGTGCTCGGAACAGTATTCGTTGGAGTGTTTGAAGGGCTATTAGTCGGTGTTTGATTAGGAGTCCTGCTAGGCGTATTCGTCGAAGTAACGGTTGGTGTGTTCGTCGCCGTGCTGGGAACGGTATTGGTCGAGGTATTGGTTGGTGTGTTCGTCGGGGAAGCCGTCGCCGTTCTCGTGGATGTATTGGTGGGAGTGTTGGTGCTCGAATTTGTGGGAGTATTTTGAATGGTATTGGTTGGAGAGTTTGTGGGCGTTTGAGTCGGGGTCCTCGTCGGAGTGTTGGAGGATGTATTAGTAGAAGTATTGCTTGGAGTGTTCGTCGAAGTCCGGGTAGGCGAATTAGTCGGTGAATTTGTCGCGGTGCTGCCGGAAGTATTAGTAGAGGTATTGGTAGCCGTATTATTAGGAGAGTTGGTAGGGGTAAAAGTCGGGGTCCGAGTTCCCGTATTGGATGGAGTGTTGGTCGCCGTATTCGTGGGAGCGTTTGTCGCGGTCCGGGTAAGCGTATTGGTCGGCGTGGTCGTCGCGGTATTCCCTGGCGTGTTGGTAGAAGTATTGGTGCCCGTATCCGTCGGACTATTGGTTGGGGTTCTGGTCGGGGTATTGGTTGGGCTTCTTGTGGCCGTTGGGGTGGCGGTCCGCGTAGGGGTATTTGTCGCGGTATTCACAGGGGTGTTCGTCGGAGTATTGGTCGGCGTATTGCCCCCAGCAACAGGCAATACCACAATCTGTGCCGCCAGTCCCCCGCAAGCGGTTGCGGAACAAGTGGTGGGGTTGGGATTGCAAGTGGTGGCGTGAATCCCACAATGAAAAGGATAAGTACCTGCGGTTGGAAAATTGACGATCAGCTGCCCGCCGGGCATGGTACTGACAACTACACCGTTCTCCATGCAAACGACCCCGGCGGGATCATAAAGGTAGAGCGGATGAATGGCGGTGTTGGTGTTATCCCAGGTAACTGGATCACCGGCGTTGATGGTTACCGCGGCAAAGGCGACCCCCGCACCCGTCAAGGTATATCTAAAACCAGTTCCAGGGTTAAAAACTCCAATAGAGGCGCCAGCGGCTTGCAGGAACGAGATGGTTCCAAAGGAAAACAAGAGGGTTAAAATAATTTTACGCGTCAACGGCATTTAGTTGTCCTATTTGTTAATTTGAGAAACAGTCTACCACTATAAAAAACCAAAGTGTCGGGCCGGGACAAAAATACCACTTTCCCGTTAAAGCTCTTAACGAAAGCCTTTTCCTTCGTGTATTTTTGGGGAAAAGTGCATATCAACCTAAATTGCGTTTCAAACTATTTCTTCAAACATCGGCCATACAACCTAAATTTCGGTTTTGAGAGGAGTTGATAGGATACATACGGTTTTTTGGGCGGGAAGGTTACTTCCCCAATTCCCAGCGGAAAGCGGCTTCCAAATTGGGATAAAGAAAGGAAAAACCAGCATTTACAAGCTTAGCGGGTTTAACTTGCTGGCCTTCTAACAACAGGGCCTCCCCCATTTCACCAAATAGGGTCTTCACGGCGAATGCGGGCATAGGCAAAAAAGTGGGCCTCCCCAACACTCTACCAAGGGTTTTGGTAAAAGCCGTATTCGTTACAGGCCAAGGTGCTGTGGCATTTACAGGTCCAGAAAATTGATCCGAATGGATTAAATAGTGAAATATTCCCAGGAGATCTTCGAGAGAAACCCAACTCATCCACTGGTTACCGCTTCCCAACTTTCCCCCCGCCCCCATCAAAAAGGGCGGAAGCATTTTCGCTAGCGCGCCCCCCAGTGAACTTAACACGATACCCGTCCGCACATTCACCACCCTTATACCCGCTTTGCGCGCCGGTTCGGTAGCTTCCTCCCAGGCCTGACAGGTCTCGGGAAGAAACCCTTGTCCAGCGGAACTTTCCTCAGTCAACACTTCATCGCCCCGATTCCCGTAAAAACCTATAGCCGAGGAAACTAAAAATACTTTGGGCCGGTGTTTTAAGGAAGCCAGTGTTTCCGATAAAAAACGCGTGCCTTCCACGCGACTTCTTCGAATTTCCTCTTTGCGCTTGGAAGTCCACCGGCCAGCTCCGATATTTTCCCCAGCCAAATGAATAAACACATCAATGCTCTCAATGGATGTCTTATCCAGTTCCCCTCGGTAAGGGTCCCAATAAATCTCAGAGCTTTCCAGCTTCGGTGGGCGTCTAACTAAAACCTTCACCTGGTTTCCCGCGCAGGAGAGAAACGTAGCCAACGCGGTCCCAATCAAGCCCGACGCACCCGTAATCACGATTTTCAAGGGAGGCTGTCGGGCGTAGGGATGATATCGGCCTAAATCATTTTGCGTACGGGTGTGCCGAAAGGAAAAAAGCCGGTCCAATGTTTTAAAAATAAAGCGTCCGGCAACTAATTGACCGATAAAACCTAGCGGTGCTTTGTAGTCGATATGGTCGATGAGGATGCTGGCGCTGTCGGTTTCGGGGAGAAACTGGTGGAGGTGAACCCACTTGGCGAACGGCCCCTGGACTTGCTCGTCGGCAAATTGGGTGCCCTCAACATAGTTGTTATGGATCGCCACCCAGCGACGACGGAAGGGCCCCTGTTTCATCTCCAAGACCACCCGGCTCCCATCCTTGATGCCGTCGCCTTTCTCGATGATTTTGACTTTTTCCCAAGGCGGGGTCAGGCGCTCAAAAACCCGGGGACGGTTATGCCAGTTAAACAACTCTTTGACAGGAACCTCAATACGAGTCTTGCGTTCGAAAATGGGCATGCCATCCGTCCTTGCAGGGCCTGGAAGATGCCATTATTTTATCATTTTGTTCATTGGATAATGTCGATATAAAAAAAGCCCTTCGGCATCGCCGGAGGGCTTTTAAAAAAACATAACAATAGAATGGGCGGAATTAATTTCCGGTGGGTGAACCCTGGTCCCCGGCCGGAGGATCGGAAGGAGCGTCATTCCCCTTATTCATCTTGCTCTTGTGGTTTTTCATCCACTTCCCCATCATTTCACGGCCTCGTTCCTTCATACTCAGGACAAACTTTGCCTGCTGGGTTGGAGTAAGAATGGTTTTGAGTTGGTCCTCAATCTCCCGGCGTGCCGATTCCAATTTCTGGCGGTCAGCGGATAAAGCGTCCAAAACCTTTTTGATTTCGCCATCCGACGCCTTGGAATCCACCTTTTGCTGAAGCGTATCCATGTCGATTTTAACTTGGTCCCTCAGGGGCTTATTTTCCTGGCCCTTTTTCTTGAACAAGTCCTTGATCTTGGTTACCTGATCATCGCTTAAACCAAGCTTTTCCTTCATTCTTTCAATCCGGCCTGGCCCTCCCATCATCGGCTTGTCATCTTCGGCCCTAACCGCAAGGGCGAAACCCGCCAGCAAACTCACCGCTAAACTTCCAACCCACAACCCCTTCAATACATTCTTCATCTCACGCCACCTCCTGAAAAAATAGGCTTGGTATAGCCCTATGTCTTTGGACGTCGGGGGACGTTTAAAGTGCCGGTTTTATCCATTAAAAGCCCTGCAACCTTCCCCGTTTCCCGACCGTCTTACTTACAGAAGTTGATGAACCAAATCTAAGGAGAATGAAAATGAAAAAGTTAACAGGAGCTTTGGTCGCTGCCCTTTTTATGGGAAGCATGGGATTGGCTCTCGCCGATGACATGAGCCCGAAAGACCGTTTGGAAAACCAGCATGATCGGATTCAACAGGGCGTGGATAACGGTACCATCAGCAAGAAAGAACACCGCAAATTGGCGAAACAAGGCCGCAAAATCAACCGGGAGCGCAAACGCGACCTGCGGAAAGACGGCGGGAAGCTGGACAAGTCAGACCGCCGGAAGTTAGAGCACCAGGAAAACAAACGCTCCAACGAGATCTCCAACGATAAGCACAATTAACCTTTAAATTAACTAAGTAAAAAAAGGGCGGGGATTATTCCCGCCCTTTTTATTTTTTAAAGAAATTCTTACTCGGCGATATATTTCCCAATATGGACTTTATTAGCCGTTGTTCCGGCGACGTAATCCCTGGCCAGTTTGGCCTTGGGAGAATCCTGCGGGGCCAGTTCCAGGTATTTCTGCCAGCATTCCACGGCCTTTTCCTGGTACCCACGGTTCAAATAAATACCCCCCAGGGCGAAATGCACGTCGATATGGGCCGGGTCCAACTGAAACACACGTTCGTATTCCACCATGGCTTCCTCCCACCACATTTTGGCGTAATAAGCGTTACCCAGGTGGAAATGCGCAGAGGGGTGGTCAGGCCTCAAAGAAACGGCTTTGGTGCATTCCTTGATGGCGTCATCAAAACGCCCTTCTTTAAATAGGAGAATACCTAAATTGAGTTGAGAGGGGAAATAGGCCGAATCGGCTTGGATCGCCTCACGATAAAGCTCTTCTGCACCGGAAAAATCCTGGTCCTTGTAAAGCTGGACCCCTTGCTTGTTTAAATCAGCGGCGTTTGCCATGAAAACCCCTAAAATCAGTCCACAGCTTACAGTCGACAGTTCGCAGTAAAGTCTTCAAGACTTTAAGCCTACCTGTCAACCGTCGACTGTCGACTGTCAACTGTTTTACGGAATGACTTTATTGAGTGGGTATTCCACGATGCCCTCAGCACCCGCGTCCTTTAACTTCGGAACAATCGACCGCACGACCTTTTCATCCACTACGGTATCCACATCCACCCAGTCCTTGTCCTGCAAGTCCGCCACGGTTGGCGAATTCAAGGCCGGCAAGACTTTTAGAACCTTTTCAAGGTCCTTTCGGCGGACGTTCAGTTTCAAACCCACCTTTTCCTCGGCGGCCAGGGCTCCCTTGAGCATTAAAACCATGTCCGCGATCTTTTTTTTCTTCCAGGGATCGTTCCAGGCGACCTGGTTCGCAATAACCACCGTATTGGATTCCATAATGGTTTCCAGGATCACCAGGTTATTGGCCCGGAGGGATGACCCGGTTTCAGTAACTTCAATTATGGCATCCGCGAGCTCAGGGGGCTTGGCCTCGGTAGCGCCCCAGGAAAACTCAACATGGGCGGTAACGCCGTTTTTCTTCAGGTATTCCTTCGAGACGTTCACCAATTCGGTGGCGATCTTTTTGCCTTGGAGGTCCTTGACCGACTTTATCGGGGAATTGGCTGGCGCAGCCAATACCCAACGGACCGGCCTTAACCCGGCCTTGGCGTATATGAGTTCAGCGACTTCCACTACCTTAGAGCCGTTTTCCATCACCCAGTCCCGGCCCGTCATCCCCACGTCCAAAGTCCCGTCCTCGACATAACGACTCATTTCCTGCGCTCGAATGAGCATGGCTTTCATTTCCGCATCGTCGATATTGGGAAAATAGGACCGGGAAGTGGACGATATTTTGTATCCNNATTGGGCATTGAAAGATCCTTGATTAAAACGTATTTAAACTGTCATTGCGAGGAGTGGCCCGCGAATAGCGGGCTGGTTACGATGCGGCAACCCAAGTTTTAAAAACTTACACTTATCCTTCGAAATTCATCATATTTAACTGCCTGCTAACATGTTTGGCAAGTATTGTTTGACCTCATAAGCCTTTCTATTTAATGTCGCACAGAATAAAATCATGCTTTGTTTTCACCCCCAGAGGTTTAAGAAAAATGACCACGCCAATTAACTTTTACGATTTCAACCGGGAGGAAATGACCAATCTTCTGACGGAATGGGGTTCGCCCCGCCACACCGGCGCCCAGGTCTATCAATGGCTCTATAAGAAAAAGGCCAAGGGGTTTGGGGACATGACCGACTTACCCAAGGCCCTTCGGGAGGACTTATCCTCGAAAGCCGCCCTTTCAGGTTTGAGACTCCATACCAAACAGGTTTCCCAGGACGGAACCATCAAATATCTTTGGCAGTTGCCTACCGACGCGATGGGCCCAGGCGCCACGGTGGAAAGTGTCCTCATCCCCATGGCCCGCGACGAAGAAGGCCAGCCGGGCCGCTTCACAGCCTGCCTCTCCACCCAGGCCGGGTGCCGGATGAAATGTACCTTCTGCGCAACCGGGGTCCCCAAGTTCGGCCGCAATCTCTCGACAGCCGAAATTATCGGCCAAATCCTGGGGATGGAACAGGACTCCTCCACCAGCTTTAATAATGTTGTGGTGATGGGCATGGGCGAGCCCATGGATAATTACGAACACACCCAGAAAGCCATGCGCATCCTGAACGATCCCGAAGGCTTAGGGCTAGGCCGCCGCCGGATCACAGTCTCCACCTCAGGGCTTATCGACCATATGACCCGTTTCATCAAGGATGATTGGCCTGTATCCCTGGCCGTTTCTCTTCATAGCGCCGACCCTGAAATCCGAAGCAAACTCATGCCCATCAACCGTTCCAATCCCTTGGATAAGCTCAAAAAGGTCATGATCGATTTCACCCGCAAGCGGCGCCTGCCGGTCACGCTGGAATACATCCTATTAAAAGACGTCAATGACCGCCCCGAGGACGCCCAAAAGCTCTACTCTTACTGCAAAGATCTGCTCTGCAAGGTCAACCTGATCCGTTACAACCCCGTTCCCACCCTTCCCTTCAACGCCCCCTCCGAGGAAAGGGTGGATGCCTTCCGGGAAGACTTGAAAAAAAGGGGCATGAGGGTTTTCTTGAGGGAGCGAAAGGGCGTGGATATCGCAGCGGCTTGCGGGCAGTTGGGCTTTGAAAACCAGGTCGACCGGGTTACTTCGTAAGGGCGGGCCCCCGCGCCCGCCATGGGAAGCTGCCCCTACATTTATTGAGAAAGGTTGCAATGGATTCGATTGTAAAAATAAAAATGACCCCTAAGGAAAAAACGCTCGTGAACCGGGCAGTAAAAATCCTGGGAACCTTTACCGGAATCATGGCCATTACCGGCTTTGGTGCCATGCTATTCACCCAACGCCATCAGCCAATGGTGGTTCCTAAAATTATTGGAATGGACCAATCCCAGGCCGAAAAACTGCTGTCCTCCAAAAATCTACTCCTCAAGGTCGCCCGTTCGGTTTTTGACGAGCATGTTCCCTTGGGACTTATCAGCGACCAATTGCCCAAGGCCAACAATTACGTCAAACACGGGCAAACCATTGAGGTTGTTTTAAGCAAGGGAAACCCGAAGGTCAAAGTTCCCACGGTCCTGCACCTGTCCCTCCCCCAGGCTCAAATGGCCCTGGCCGGGGCGCACCTGCGGATCGGAAAAGAATCCCTCGTCACTTCCACAATCGATCCAAAGGATACGGTTATCGCCCAAGTGCCCGAAACCGACGAACTGGTGGATTCCTTCACAGACGTGAACCTGTTAGTTTCCAACGGCCCAACCGACCCGGCTTTCGTCATGCCCGAATTGAGGAACAAACCTCTCGAGTTGGCTTTCAAATCCCTGCGGCCCGCCGGCATTACGATTGATAAGATCAAGAACGAAACCCATGACGACCTGGATTCTGAAACGGTTATTTCCCAAGTACCGCCTGCCGGAACCAAGATCCAGAAGAAAGACAGCGTATCCTTTGTGGTTTCCGATAAATCGGGGGAAGGTAAAGCGGCTCGTTACGCCAAGATCCAGTTTGACATGCCGGAAGGAAACCCTCGCCGCCTACAAATTGATGTCTTGGACAGTACGGGTACGAAGACAATTCACAACAAGATGGAATCACCCAAGGATCATATTGAGGTAGGAGTATCGGTGACCGGCAAGGCTTCCGCGCAAATCTACTTAAATCAGGAATTCGTTAAAGAAATCCCCATCGATTAACAGAAGTTCTCTCCGGAACATTTTCAAAGAATCCCCAAATCGTTCAACAACTACCACTGATAAAACCATAGCATGGCGCGATGGTTGGAGTGGGCGTGCAAGCGCAGGGTGTGGGAGAAGGACTGAGGGTACCTGTTGGAGTCGACGTTGGAGTCAGAGTCATGCTTGCGATACAAGTGACCCAGCAACCCGGATAAGGACATGGCGTATAGGTCCAAGTGGGAGTGCAGGTTAAACCAGGGTAACCACACGGAACTGGTGTTGGAGTCGGAGAAATCGTAATCGTTGGCGTGTCGATGGGAACGCTTGCAGCCTGGCAAACTTTCGCGAAAACAGACCAATTGAGGTTCGTGGCGGCAAGGGCGGGGACCGATGCCGGCATGGAACCAAAAGGATTGCTGGTTGATTGAAATTGATCGTTGGAGTTGTGAAAACTGTCGTAAGTAATTCCCACATATCTGGCATTACTGCATTGAATGGCGATCCAATAAGTAGCCGGGCCTGAGATGGGCGTGTCAGGGATATCCATGCTCCACCAGCCCGCGCTTGTAACCGTCATGGGAACGGAAGCGGCTAGAAGCGTGGAAGGCTGGCCCGCGTTATCCGCGTAAAGACCCGATTGCAGATAACCATTATTGGGGTATAAAACATAAGCATTAAGATTCATGACAGTTCCAGGCCCTGAAGCAACCATACGGGTAAAACTGAGACTAAATGGATAATTGTAATAGGTGAATGATGCGCTGTTACCGTATTGGTTGGGACTTCCACAAAGAGGTGTATCAGTGGGAGGTGGCGTATTGAGGCCTGTTGGGGTTGGGGTCAATGTCCAAGTGGGCGTTTGGGTAAATGTTCCAGTGGGGGTGTAGGTTAAAACACCGGGACCGAGACAATAATTTGCGTGCATACAAAATCGCACACTACCGGCTATCACCGAACTGGAAGGAAAAGGATCTTGCATCGCGCAAGTAAAGGTCCCATAACTAGTCCCTGGGACGTCGTAATAAATCGTCGCCGGGTTCGAAGCAGAACAACCAGAATAGGCCAACCAATAGGTCCCCGGGCTAACAACGGTATTAGGAATAGGCAGCGTATTCCAACCCGCGACCACGCTCATAGGGCCGGTCTGTACCAACAGATTACCGGGATAATTAGAGCCATTATCTTGATAAATTCCCAATTGAAGCGTTCCCGCGTTCGCGCTCCGCACCGAAATACTTTGAAGGATTGCCGGCAGGGACAATTGTTCACTGTTCACGCCCATATTCGTCGACCAATTAATTTGAGTGCCATTGTCGGTGTTTCCAAAACTCGCGAGATTTCCACAAGTGGGAGTGGGGGTAATGGTAGGAGAAAGCGTCGGTGAATCCGTGGATGAATTGGTGGGCGTGGCGGAATTCGCATTGGTAGGGGTCGGAGTCACGGAAAAAGTTAAGGTCGGTGAATCAGTTGGTGAATTCGAAGGAGTGCTGGTTGGTTGTAAAGTTAAGGTTCCTGTAAAAGTATTGGTAAAAACTAATGTCGGGGTATTGGTGGGTGAGTTTGTTGGGGATTGTGTAGTGGTGGCAGTGTTGGTCTTGGTCATGGTCTGTGTAGCAGTAAGAGAGGGGGTTTGGGTGGGAGAGTTGGTTGAAGTTTGGATCGCAGGGGGAGTTTTGGTTGCGGTAAATTGAAGTGCTGGACTTGCGGGTGTGTTAAAAGACCTGGAACAATTAAAATTCATCAAAATTAATATTAATAGCGGAAATAAACTAGGAAGATTTTTTCGATATGGACAGCAATGGTTGTCTTGGCAAGGCTCCCCCTGTTCTGCTTTAGACGGTAAATTGGGGATTTAGTTCAAAATAAACCCAGATTTAAATAAATGGGCTATTTAAAAGGGTTTTTGAGGTAAAAGAACATCTAGTCTGTGGTTCCAGCCCGCATTTACTCAAATCAGGAATTGGTTAAAGAAATACCTTTAAATTAGGATCACCTTCAGGGAGGAATAATAGGTCCAAATGATAAAACAAACGCAAACCAAGACAGCTCTCCTCTTCACGGGAAGGACTTACCAAAAATACCGCAAACTGTTTCTGGGTAAGCCTGGTACGGTTGAAACCTTCCCTTTCGGGCCGCAAGTGGCGGTTTATAAAACCAGTGGAAAAATGTTCGCTACCCTGAGCCTGGATGAAGGCGTCTGGTACGCCAATTTAAAGTGCGATCCCATCTGGGTCCAATCCCTTCGCAAGCAATACCCCGCCGTCCAACCTGGTTACCATATGAATAAGAGGCATTGGAACACCGTCACCCTGGACGGTTCCCTACCCGATAGCCTCATCCGTAAGATGGTGGAATTGTCCTACGTCCTGGTGACCCCTGCCAAAAGTTAAAATCGACTGGCGAGCATGGTCTTAAAATAAGAGTTTTGGAAAATCCCGCCTTATTGAACAATCACCTGGCCAACCATCCCTGTGCAGGCAGAGCAAGAGGTTGTGCTGCAAGGCGAATGGTACTGGCAATGGAAACTGAAGGTCCCGGCCGTGGAAAAAGTGATGGTTTGGGGCCAGGTGGAGTAATTCTGGGCGCAGGCTCCGCTTCCGTTATCGATGTAAAGCGAATGGGTGCCAGAGCCTAAGACAAAGGTTACCGCTTGACCGTGCATGATCGTCACGGACCCGGGGCTAAAAGTACTGCTTCCAGTGGCGGTCACCGTTCTCGCGGTGCTTGTCATGGTGGCTGGCGCCGAGGGTGAGCTGGTACAGGCCAATGGCAACAAAGCCAAAAGGCCGCAGGCAAAGTAAAACAACACTGTTAAAATTTTATTCATGTCGCCTCATTTAAAATCATTATTTCAATGGTCGTAAATTAAATACTATTCTTGATCTAATTAAGTTACTGAATCATTTTTGTAAATTAAAATTTTTCTCAAAATGATAGGGATAAAAAAGTTCAAATAAATTCTCCTCAATGCATTGAAGTTCGCGACCAAGTCGGCGATAGTGATTTAAAGAGTGACATGAAAAAAATCATCGTGATTGGCGGAGGTTTCGCGGGGGCTTCAGCCACGAAAATCCTTGAAGAAAAATTTGATGTTACGTTGATTGACACAAAACGCTATTTTGAATTTACCCCCGGAGTGCCTCGCGCCATTGTCGAGCCCCAACATCTTGCCTCAATACGAATTCTTCATAGTGTCTACCTCAAACAAGCCAAAGTTATCCTCGGAAAAGCCGAACGCATATCCAAAAACATCGTCAGGGTGAATGGAACAAAAATAATTTTTGATTACTGTGTCATTTGTTCCGGCTCCCGTTACGAACCACCGATCAAGATTCAGGCCCTCAACCCCTCGCGCCTATTCACGATTGAAAAATATCATCTCGATCTTGAAAAGGCCGGTACGGTCTTGATTATTGGCGGTGGATTGGTCGGCGTTGAACTCGCGGGTGAGATTTGTAACGCCTATCCCTCGAAGAAAGTTATTCTCGCCCATTCCCATGATCGTTTGGGAGAGCGGATGGTCGAGGGGGCGAGTAAGTATTTTTATGACTATTTGAGCCAAAAAGGGGTTAAGGTTCTTTTGAACACCGAGGTAACCGGCCAAAAGGGGAAATCATTTTCCACAAAAAAGGGTGGGGCCATAACCGCCGACCGCGCCTTTTTATGCACCGGGATTGAACCAAATTCGGAATTTGTCGCGAAGACCATGCCTTCCTCGCTGGATGGGCGCGGGCACGTGCTGGTTAATAAATACCTGCAAGTCAAAGGGTTCAGGACTATTTTCGCGGCAGGCGACGTGAACAATATTCGTGAGGAAAAAACGGCGCAGAACGCGCGCGAACAGGTAAAGATTGTTGTAAAAAATATTATTTCCCTCGAGTGTAAAAAATCACTAATGCCCTATCTTCCAGGAGAGAGAGTGATGGTCACGAGTTTAGGCAAATATAATGGTGTTATTACCTATAGGAATTTTTCGTTCACCGGTATTCTCGCGGGGCTTCTAAAGCACTTGATTGAATGGGGTATTTTGTGGAAATATCGGTGACTATTTTTTCCAATTAATTCCTCTTGGTTAAAAGCCCCCTGGACCGAGGCTTTATGCCGAGGTCTCGGTTAGGCTGTGCCGATTCCAAAGGGAAATCGGCCCCCAACGGTTTTGCCATACCGTCACCTTGAACTGCTCCCTTCCTGATAGCCTCATCCTCAAGATACTGGATTTGACCTACGTTCTGGTGACCCCTTCCAAAAGATAATATGGGCTAGTGAGTTATGGTCTTTAAAACAGGGGTTTGGGCAAGGCATTCATTCATACCGCCGAATTCTAGACCAGACCTCAAAACATCAGAGATAAAATGCGCGGGTTACCGGAATCAAAGACACTTAGGTGTCCACGACGAGGACCCATCGCGGACAAAGGGAAAACGCAGAAGGCATTGACCGGCTTTCTCTATTTTTAAATTATCATTCTGATAGCTTGGAAATTTCAAAAAAGCGAAATATCAAATGCAAAAATCACCTACCCCTTTTTATTAGCTTCAAAAACCATCATGCTAAGTGGAAGGAAAAACCAGATTCAAGCAAAGGATGGCTTTCCATGATCGGTTTATTGAAGAACGTCTTTCAGCTGTTAAAGAAAAGTTTTTTCGCGTGGATAAACGGGTCAGCCCAAAAAATGGCGGCGGCCATTTCGTTTTATACCATTTTTTCCATGGTGCCGCTTTTTATGATTGCCCTGGCTATCGCTGGTTTTTTTTTCGGGGCTGACGCGGCGGGTCACGAGCTTTTTAGCAGGCTCGCCAGCCTCATCGGCGAATCCGCGGCTAAAAGCGTCGAATCCATGGTCACCATCGCGGCACAGCATCCGTCCAGCGGCACCCTGGCGACCATCGTCGCCGCAAGCACTCTCCTCATCGGCGCTTCGGGTCTTTTTATCGAGCTTCAAACTTCCCTTAATTCGGTATCGAACGTGAAACGCGTCGAAGAGTGGGGTGTCATGGCTTTTCTTAAAACTCGGCTTTTGTCTTTCGCCATGGTATTGGGCATTGGTTTTTTGCTGCTGGTATCGCTGCTCGCCAGCGTAGCTATCGCCGCCCTGGGGAACCTTTTAGGTGGTTTGTTTGCCGGCCAGGAATTGTTTTTGAATATCGTCAACTTTTTATTGTCCCTGGGAATGGTCACGATTTTATTCGCGCTCATATATAAAATTCTGCCGGATGTCGTGGTGCAATGGCGGGCTGTTGCGGTTGGTGGATTTATCGCCGCGGTACTTTTTAACGCGGGCAAATTTTTGCTCGGCTTTTATCTTACCCACAGCGATATCGCGACCCTGTATGGGGCACCCGGTTCGCTGATGGTGGTTCTTCTGTGGGTTTATTATTCTTCGCAAATTCTGTTTTTTGGCGCCGAAGCCACTGGTGCTTACGCGGCTTTGTTTGCCAATGGCGAACAGCCGGCCAAAGGTTCACGAAGGGTCACCCAAGTCAGGATAAAGCTTCCCCAACATCCCAGGAAAAAATAACCCAATAAGCATTAATCATTATCAGGGTGCTGACGAAGCCGTGCTGAATCTGCACAAAAGTCTCAAAGGCACCCTGTCTACAGCCACGGGCTTGGAGCGAATCGCATTTATCCCCTTGTTTTGAAGGGGTGGTTTGCGACTTAAATACGAAAAAGTCTGCCTTTTAGACTTTTTCATCATCCTGTTAAAGGGATATTGGAAATTCCCTTCCTTGCCCATTTTGGTTAGGGTGCCTTTGCCTTGACCTTGTGGGAAGGGGATGGGGTTTCCGTTGGTGTCGCTTTTCCCTCATTCCTTTTCGCGTTTTTTTCCTTTATTTTCTTTTTTATGATTTTGACGGTGATTTTCTCGTCAATCTTTGGCAGCATCGCCCGGACAAAGGCATTCTCCAGCATCGACCCAATTGCCCGCCAGGTACCCACCTGGCTCTTGCCGAAGGAACCCGAAATAGGCACCTTGGCGGCAAAGGTTCCGTTGGGATTTTTTAAAAGGGTCGTCACCGTCCCCACGACGGCATCCCAGAAAATATGCAGGATGTCTTTCTTGCGTTCTTTTTTCCAAACGAACACTCGCATATTTTTGAAGAGGATTTTCAAATAGCCGTCATAGGTGCCCGCCTTGGACGCCACGGAGGCGTATAAGGTTAAATTACCCTTGGCTACGTCAAATCCGCCGTAAGCCAGTAAAAAGTCATTAATGGCCGTCAGGTCCATTCCCTTGATATTCCCCTCCAGCTCAAATGTGGGTTCTTTGTCCAGGAGGTTGAGCTTGATTTGAACTTCAAATGCCCCGCCGCCGATGGTTTTGGAGGTGGCTTCGACGCGGGTCGGTAGCTCTTCATTCTTCCTTTGCGCGTTGGTAAGGTTTGAGGCCAGCAGTTTCAATTCGTTCATAAAGATATCCACCGGGGGTTTGTGATAGTGGTCATGGAAATGCACGGCGCCGTCGCGGGTTTCCAAACGGTTCAACCGGAAGGGGAAAAGGCTAACCAGCAGTTCATTCCATCCGGCTTTTTCGCCCAACTGGCTTTCGGCTTCGGTTGGCCCGGCCACAAAGTTGACCGTCGGCTCCCCCAAAAATACCTTACCCACTATCGAGCCATGGAAGAGCTGCAACCATTCAATCGATAAGTCCACATAGGCGGCTTTAAACAGCGGTTCGGCGACTTTCCCGGAGGTTTTGTGAATGTCGGCGTTATGGATGCGGTAGGCGCCTCGCCAAAGGTGAACCGTGATGCTTCCAACACTCCCTCCGTATCCGTCGAGGTGGGAAAGCTTGTCGTTAACGTAGCGCTGGAGGACGTAGGGAAGGGCCAGGCGGGCCAGGATGAGGACGCTGAGGACGATCATAAAGGTGAGTCTGAGCCCCAGTGGAAGGCGTTTCCACCACCCGCGAATCCGTTGGAATCTGGTCATGCCTTGAGTATTTCACCAATCGTAAAAGGAATTTACAATAAGATCGTAAAGACTATTTATCTATTTTTCGTTGGAAGAAAATCCTTGTTAAAAGGGTTTACAAAAAAGGGTTCTATAAAGGGACCGGCACCCACAGACGGACTTATGATTTAAATAGGTCCTTAACAGCTCCACTTAATTTCTGGACCCGGCCCTTTGTTTTTTGGATCGAACCTTCGGCCTCCAGGTGATTGTTACCAGTGACACTCCCAGCGCCTTTCTTTAAACTTCCAACGGCGCTATTGATCGACCCTTTCAACTTGTCATTATTTGAGTTCATCCAACGAAGGATCAAAACAACAACAACTACCAGTACTAACAAGCCTATTCCGCCGCTAATATACATAACTACCTCCTGAAGAAGTTTGCGCGTAAACAATCCCGCTTATATAAGGCAAGGACCGTGCCTGGCGAAAAAAGGGAAATGGGAACATAAACCATCTTTTCGTGAATGGAAAAGGCCTAATCCGGGGATCTTAAAATTTAATGAGTTTGATGAACCGCGACCCCGATCAAAATGATTAAAAGTTTTATCATTTTGATCACTGCCGATTGGAAGGAATGTTCAGGGCGGGCATCCGGCAAGTGAACCGGCTTCTTTCATAAAACCAGCACCGCCTTGGTGCTTTGTGATTTCAAGGATGATTAAAAAGGTGTCCGCGACGGGGACCCTCTGTGGACAGCTAAAACCAAAAAGGCCTTTTGGCGACATCGCCCACCACATCTCCATGGGTCGAGGTTTCAAACCGAGGTCCACGGTTTTGGTGTGCTGATACCTTAGGGGAATCGGCCCCGCCTTTTTCATCCCGCTTTCAAAAGTTCCTTCAGGCTGGTTTTCGCGGCCTTGACCCAAACACGCTGGGACCTGCGGTGGTGGGAACCGACGGTTTTTGCCTTTTTCAGCAATTCCAAATAAATGGAGCGGGCCTTTTCTTTCTGGCCGCTTTTTTCCAAAAGCCGCCCATAGAGCCACCATCCTTCCATGTCGGCAGTGTTCTTTCCCGCGTAATCCTCGTAAGCAGCCAGGGCCTGGGATTCTTGGCCAAGGTTTTCCAGGCATTTTGCCGTCAACAGTTCCCTTTTGGAAAGATAGTAGGTTGGATGTTTTTTGGCCAATTCCCCCAGGATTTTTTGGGCCTCCGCGAATTGCCCGGTTTCCACCAGGGCGGCGGCATAACGCAAATTGACGTCGGGATCGTCCTTGAATACCCCGGTTAAACAACCCCGGATCAATTCGACTGCTTTGTTGGCTTCCTCATGGGCAAGGTAATAACCAGCCAGGGCTTTCCGGTTGGTCACCGTATCGGATTCCTCAAAGGCCGTTTGAAGATGCCGAAATTCCCGCCCCGGCACAAAGTCATTGAGCAAGTTATCCCAGCTTCCGCCAATGCCCTGTCCCCTCATGTCCGGGAGAATTTCCACGAAAAAGTAAACCGCCGCCCCAATCATGGGAAACCCAAAGACGATCCATAACCAATACCAGCTTCGGCCGGTCTTGATGACGTGAACCGCGATCAGAATTTGAATAAGAGGAACCAGATAATAGATGTAACCGAGGATCAATTCCTTATACCGCCATCTTTATTCATTGTTTCGATCCTTAGGTGCTCACGGGGTTCAATTTTTAATATCGACTGCTTTTATTTTATCAAACTCAGGTCAGGGTCTTGGGTTCCATACTTGGCGGAGCTTAAATCCACATCCTCGGACGGGCTTTGTTTGAAGAGGCGGTAAGCGCTGGCACCGGCCTGGTAAATCTGGAAACCAAAACCCTCGTTGGACGGTTGAACTCGGTCGAAAATAATGGCGTTGGCGCCGATTTCAGCGGCTTTCTTTTGAAACTCCCGGATGAGATCCTTACGGGTCCATTGGGTGTTGGAGGGCGACATGAGGGTTCCCACGAAACCCGATTGAAGCTCCTTGGGAAAAGCGTCCTTTGAGATAAAAAAATAGACCTCGCTGGGTTGTAGCGCGGGATAGGAGGCTTGGGGATCGGCCATTTGGGCCACCGCCGGATATTGGTAAAGGCCCACGGCGCAGCCCCCCCAGCCCAGCGCCAACCCGGCGCAAAAAAGGACTCCAAGGATATTGGAGCCCTTTTTTTTGATTTTTTCTTTTTGATCTGTCATGGGAACCTTTCCACCCAGGGTCCCTTTATACTCAATTACCCGGTGTGGTTGCTACCGCTGGTGTGGCGGCAGTCGTGGCTTCGGCCTTTTTCTTGGCCCCTCCCACGATGCTCACCTTTTCCATCTTATCCCCCAATTGGATCTGATCCACGTATTCCATTCCCTTCACCACCTGGCCGAACACCGCGTACTTGCCGTCCAGGCTGGGTTGGGCCTCCAGGCAGATGTAGAACTGGCTTCCCGCCGAATCGGGAACGTTCGTGCGGGCCATCGCCACCGCGTACTTCACGTGCGTCTGGGGATTGTTGACCCCGTTTTCCGTAAACTCACCCTTGATGGTGTATCCGGGACCGCCGCTGCCGTCCCCGTTCGGGTCACCGCCCTGGGCCACGAAACCCGGAACGACCCGGTGAAAAGCGAGCCCGTTGTAAAAACCCTTCTTCGCCAGCTTGATGAAATTGGCCACACTCAGGGGGGCGTCCGTGGGGTAAAACTTGATGACAATCTCGCCGCCCTTGGCCAGCTTGATGATGGCCCGGACCGACGAGTCGGGTCCCTTCGCGAAAAGCCTTGAACCCGCCAGGCAAAACACCAGCAATGCCGTGATCACCAGAACTCGTCTCATTTGTCTTCTCCTTAGAAATGAAATAACGGATATTTCAGCCGAATCAACCAGGGGCAAGATAAATCAAAGCCCGTCGTATGGCAAGACTATGGAATGATGCGGGGAGGAGGCCGGCTAGCCACATGAAAAAGGCGGTCAAACTGGGCCCTTTGTTCCAAACCCTAAGGCTAAGGAATTACCTTCAGGCTGGACATCAGAATTTTTTAAATTTTAAATCAGGGATTATCCGTTCAAATTTGAGGCTAATCCTTTTTACGGGAGGTAGGCCCGCCCCCTCGGCGCGGACGGGGTTCCTGGGCAAACAAAAGGCAGTTAATGGGGCAACCTAAAAGTGTACAATGTTGGCAAGTGTTTATCGTCTCGAACCGCTTAACCTTTGTTTCGTTGCTTGTACCCGCGCCGCCTTTAAGATGAATTCCGGCTCAGGGGTTTTGATATAGGCCTTAAATTATAAACGTACTTCTATTTTCAAATGAGGTTTACCCATGAAACGTCCCGTCACCCGGCAGCTTAAAAAGAAAGCCCCTTCGGGGGACAAAGCCTTCGAAAAAAAGATACTGCGAAAAGAATTGGAGATGTTCAACCGGATAATCGAAGGCATGCGGGACGAGCTTTCCTACGTGGATCTCCTGAAGCTCACCGTCACCTGCGTGTGCAAGGGGCTGGGATACGACCGGGCGGGCCTATTCCTGGTGGAACCGGACCGAAAAAACATCGCCCGGGCCATTGGAATGGATGCCAAGGGCCGGTTCGAGGTCGGGTACGACCACCTGGACCCCCTCTCTGATAAGAAAGGGTTCAGCACTTTCTCCGACCTGGTGAAGGGGCACCGGAAGTATTTTTACACCAGCAACCTCCTTAAGCTGTTCCCGGACGCCGCGGGCGTCGACCAGGGCGTGACCTGCAACGCCAACGTCCCGATCCGGGTGGGGAAAAAGAAAATCATCGGCGTCCTGGCCGTCGACAACCTTTTCACCCAGCGCCACCTGACCCGCAAGGACATCAGTTCCTTGGTGAATTTCGCGACCCAGGCGGGGATGGCCATTGAAACCATTCTCCTTCACGAGCAGGTCCGCCAGCTTTCCATCACCGATCATTTGACCCGGGTTTACAATCGAAGGCACTTTGAGAAGTACCTGGAGGATGAGATCGCCCGGAGCAGGAGGTACAAACGCTCCTGCAGCCTGCTTTACCTGGATATCGACCATTTTAAGCAGGTGAACGACCGCCATGGCCACCCCGTGGGCGATGAAGTGTTGAAGTACCTGGCGCTTTTTTTGCGCGCCGACCTGCGCAACATCGACCTGGTGGCCCGGATGGGCGGGGATGAATTCGCCGCCATACTGCCCGAAAGCCCGTCGCTGGGCGCCTTCGTGGTGGCCCAACGGCTGAATCAAAAAATAGCGGAGGAATATCCCCCTGTGGAAGCTTTGGCCAGGGACCGGGAAAGAGTCACCCTCAGTATCGGCGTCGCCACTTTCCCGGAAAACGCCGACAGCGCCTTGACGCTCATCAAGAGGGCGGACGAAAGCCTTTACGAGGCCAAAACCGCGGGACGAAACAGGGTGGGTCCTTTTATTAAAAAATGATCAAAACTAGGTTAACGGTTGGCCTGCCTGCCCTGGAGACCTGCCCTTCGCCGCGGTGCGAAGGAATCGCAAAGCGGATCTGCTGCAGGGGCCTCTTTTTTGGGATTTATATACTTAGAACTTCTAACAAAATTCAACGGCATTGAAACAGGGATGGGCGCAGATAAACGCAGATTTGAAGAAAATAAAGGAATTAAAGCTTTTTTCATCGGCGTTCATCAGCGTTTATCATTGTTCCGAAGATTTTTGTTAGATGCTTTTAAGTCCCCTGTCAAAAAAGATGGTGTTTTTTGCGGCGCATTTTTAAATAATTCCCCCACTTTGAAAAAGGGAGGACAGGGGGGATTTAGTCTTTCGATGGTTTTCTCGACCCCTAAATCCCCCTCGATCGGGCAAATTGAAATGATTGATCCTTTTTTCAAGGGCGGGCGGTGGGGATGGCCTTTAGGTCAATATGCTCTTGAGGCAGGCTAACCGCCCCATCCAAATCCATGGTCAGTATTTTAAGTTCGACGTCTTTCTTGGGGAGGATTGTCTTGTATTCGCGGTGATTGAGGATTCGGCCTCCCACCACCACCACATCTCCCCTTTTAGGCATGGGCCGCAGGAAGTTGTACAACTGGTTGATTCTTAACCGGACCAAATAGCCGTCCTTGGGGATTGGGGTCAATCCGGCAATGATGAATTCCATGGCCGCGCCGGGCGAGGAGTTTTGCGGCACTGCACGGAAAACATAAAGTTTCCAAACCACATGGTTTCCCAGCTGGGCCGGGTCGGCGATTTTCCAAAAATCCTGATATTCCTTGATGGCTTGGTCCGATGTCTCAGGGTGCAGGTCATCCGCCCAAACGGGAACCGACAGAAGAATTGAAATCAAAATAAAAAATAATTTTTTCATGTTCGCTCTTTTCTCACGATATTGGCTTCGAACTAAATGTGATGAATAGGTGAAAAAGCCGGATTTAAAAAAGTTTTTTTATTTTTAAACCGCACCCCGCCGCCGAGGGTAAAATAAACGCCGGACCAAAGGGCCGTTGCCTATTCAGCTTCCTCCATGGAAACCCGCGACTGAGACAAAATTATTTATTCGTCATTTGGGATTCGGGTTGCATGTTATGCATCATGGACGAACCGTTCATATTGCAATAATCCATCCGATGCTTGCAAAAATGATCCGATAGGCAGATGAAAAGGCCGAAGAGCACCACGCCCACGAACAACCCCTTCATAAATCCGCCACAACCACAGCCGCCCATCCTACCCATACCGCATTTGTTATGGCATTGGCAGCCGCAACCGGACTGGCATTTTTTCGAGGCTTCTTCTTGTGAATTTTCCATTTTTAATTCCTTTAAGTTTGATGGATCAACAGCCCATTAAAGGCAAGATACGTACTCATCCCGAAAGGAAAAAAAGGCCGTTTTTAAGTAAGTTGGGGGCGTAAATCTATCAAAGTGATTTTGACGAGCCTCGTTTTGATCGCTTTTCAACGACGGAATCAATCGTGAAGCGGGTAAAATCGAGTGAAATTATTGTCCACGACGGGGACTCGGAGTGGACGAAGAAAGAGGGAGAAAATCATGAGGACCGATCTCATAAAGAAGGCCGCAGTGACCTTGTTCCTGTTGGTGACCTCTTTGTTCAGCGGGGGCTGTACGACTATGATGTCCCATCCCTTTCCCGGAATGGACGACAGCTACAAGATCGGGATCACGAATAAAAATGCCCCTGAGGGCGATTGGGCGCCTGGCGTCTATTCCCTGGGCAAGACCAATATATGTTTCGCCGAGACCCAGGGGGGTAGCGATGCGAATGGTGCCCAGTTCCTGTTCGACCTCATTGGAAGGGCCGTCGCGGAGGGGAATATGGCGAGCGAGACCAAACAAAGGCTCCAGGGCCAGGAAACCGCCTTCACCTTATCGGCAGGAATGACAAGATGCATGGGATAGAACGGGGCTTAACACCCATTGGTTTAACAACATTCTCTTTGCTTTATTGTGTTCTTCGCTTTTCTTGGTGAACTTAGTGACCTTGGTGGTTGAAAACTTTTATTAGAAATTTTTAAGGAGAAATGATTATGACGCCCACATCCCACCGGCATGCGTCGGCAGAAGGCCACCACCCTCCAAAACAAAGTTGGTGGGTGACACCCCTGGCTCAAAAAGTTGGCCTCATCTCGCTGGCCGTGGTTTTGGCCCTCGTCCTATTTTGGTGGTTCGACCTGCGCCCCTTCGTTGGCACCGATGACGCTAGGGTTTCGGCGGACTTGGTGCGCGTGGCGCCCGACGGCGTGGGGGGCAAACTGCTTCAAGTGAACGTGGTGGAGGGGGACCGGGTGGCCCAGGGCCAGGTGCTGGCCGAGCTTAACCACACGATGGCCCAGGACCGTTTGACCCGTGCCATGGCCCAGGCCAATTTGACCCTGACCAAAGTGAAACGCGCGCAAAACCTCTACCGGGAAAGCGCCACGACCGAGCAGGAGCTTCAGACGGCAGAGGCCAACAACCAGGAAGCCCAGGCCGACCTGGAGATGGCCCAGACCAACCTGGAACATACTTTCTTAAAGAGCCCGGTGGCGGGCCTAGTGGTCCAGAAAATCGCCGTGGCGGGAAATATCCTGGAGCCCGGGCAGGTGGCCCTGGTGGTGGCGGATATCGACCATGCCTGGGTCTCGGCAAATATCGAGGAAACCAGCGTTGGCAAATTGCGGGTGGACCAGACCGTAGATATCAAGGTGGATGAAGGCGGGGCCCTGACGGGAAAAGTTTCGGAGATTACCAACGCTTCCGCTTCCCAGTTCGCCCTGATCCCGGCGGAAAACGCGTCTGGCAATTACATCAAGCTGGTCCAGCGCATTCCCATTAAGATCACCCTGGACAGCCACCCAGACCGGATCTTAAGGGCCGGGCAATCGGTGGAAATTAATATCCGGGTGCGGTAATGGCGGCCAAAGCCGCTCCGGCCGCCGCCCAATCACCCGCCAACCAAACCTATAAATGGGAAGTGCTTTGGGTGGTCATGGTGGGCACCCTCATGGCGGCCCTGGACCAAAGCATTGTGAACGTGTCGCTCCACGACATCATGGCCGACTTCGGAAGCTCGGTGGACGACATCGAATGGGTCGTGACCGGCTACATGTTGAGCTTCGCCGTTTCCCTGCCCCTGACCGCCTGGCTGCGGAGCCGCATCGGCTATAAGAGGCTTTACCTGGGCAGCCTGGTGCTCTTCACCATCGGTTCCCTTCTTTGCGCCATGGCCTGGAACCTGCCTTCCCTGGTTTTCGCCCGCGTCATTCAGGCCTTGGGCGGCGGCGGAATAACCCCCACCGCCATGGCCATGATTTCCGAGGCATTCGAACCCAAGGAAAGGGCCAAGGCCATTGGCTATTGGGGCGTCGGCGTGATTGTAGGCCCCTCCTTCGGCCCCACCTTGGGCGGCTACCTGACCCACGTGTTCGGATGGCGTTCCATTTTCACCGTGAATCTTCCCGTGGGGATTGCGGGAGTTTTGATGGCGCTCTTCATGTTGAGGGAGGATAAGCCCGCCGAGGGTCATAAGCCCTCCTTTGACCTTTGGGGATTCCTCTTCCTTTCCTCTTTCCTAATCGGGATTCTCTTGGGGCTCACCGAGGGGGAGCAAAAGGGATGGTACTCGCCCTTTATCCTTTCCTGCTGGGCCGCCGCGGCCCTGGGCTTCGTAGGTTTTTTCGTGGTGGAATACCTGACCCCTGAACAGGGCATCATCGACATCCGGCTTTTCAAGATTCCCGTCTTCTCCGCCTGCATGTTGGTGGTTTCGGCCCGGTCGTTGGCGCTCTTTGGGGGCGTTTTCCTTCTTCCGCTTTTCTTGCAGAACATCATGGGCTTCGATGAGATAAAAACCGGGCTGATCCTTTTGCCCGGTTCCCTCCTGATCGCCTTCATGATGCCCGTGGCGGCGAAAATCGCCGATTACATGGGACCCCTTTGGCTTTCCCTGGGGGGCCTGGCGGGAATCGCCTTGTTCATGTTCGATTACCAGGACCTGGACGTGAACACCAGCCTTTGGGGGGTGGTTGCGCCCACCCTGTTGCGGGGGGCGGCCATCGCTTTTCTCATCGCGCCCGTGATGGCCACCGCCATGAACGTGATCCCCAAGGAAAAAACCAGCATGGTCTCTTCCCTTTTGAACCTGGTGGGACAGGTTGCCGGTTCGGTGGGCATCGCCCTTTTGGGGGCCATCCTGAGCCACCGGACCGTTTTTCATTTGGGTGTGATTGGGTCTTCCCTGAGGCCTTCCTCAGCGCCGGTGATGGAAAGCTTTTCGCGCCTGGCCGAGCGGGCCCACGAGCTGGGCTTGAGCCACGCCCAGGCTTCCCAGGTAGCCCAGGGCGCCCTGGGGGGACATCTTTACAAGATGGCCACCGAGGCTGCCTACCAGGATTCCTTTTTGGCCGGCGGGGCCATCGTTTTGTTATCCATGATCCCGGCCTTGCTGTTGCCCGCCAAAAATGTGCACACCAATCAATTGTTGAAGAAGGAAATGGTGGTTATGGAGTAAGCCAATAGAAGCTCCCGTTTTCCTTGTGCCCCCAGATCAAAACGATACTGTTCTTACCAATACGATGTGTTTCGACGAATTATCCCCCAATAAGTGCGTTAATTCTGCGAATTACATGGCTCGTTCCTTGCTCTACTTAAAGGCTCAATAACAGCAAAATTCTATGGTTCATGGCCTGTCATGGGCCGGGGGAGATTAAATTGATTAAAGTGATAAAGTCGGACGAGCGACAGTACCTGGACGCGAAGGACCAATTAACCTGGAAAACCTTTGACGACGAAAACACCACCGATCCACTCAAAAACAGCTTTGGGATTCTCAAAGTATTAAACGAGGAAATTCTTTCCCCGGGCGGCGGATTCATCCTCCACACGAAAAAAGACTTGGTCGTCGTGACTTATGTTCGCGAGGGCGTGATCGTCTATAAATCCTATGGGGAAGAACCCATCAAACTCGAGACAAAAGATTTCGGGCGGAACAACTCCGCTGAAGACACGAACCAATACGCTTTTAACACCTCCGAATCCGAGGAGGCGCACGTCTTCCAAGCCGGATTTAAAATGGATGAGTGCAGTGGCGCTTGCGAGGATGACGGGCCAAAACAAAAGGTCGTCAAACAACTTTTTACCCACGCGGAGCGGCAGGGGGTTTTAAGGCTGATCGCCTCCTCGGACGGAAGGCTATCCTCGCTGTCCTTGAAACAGGACGTTCAAATCTATTCCTCATTCGCCGGTAAGGGCAATCATATCGCTTACGAGCTCAAGCCCAGCAGGACCGCGTGGCTCCATGTGGTAAAGGGTCAAATCTCGCTCAATGACCTCCAACTTCAAACGGGGGATGGGGTGGGTTTCACCGAGGAAAGCTCCGTGTCATTTACGTCGAAAGGTCCCACTGAAATTCTTTTGTTCGATCTTTGCGAATCTAAAGTTCAAGAAAAAGTGGCTTCAAAGGGTAAATTGCAGACCGCCGAAGCCCGGTAAAGACCGGCTCGTGACATAGAGGAATCGGTTCATTTTACCTTTTGGAATTACTTCAAAATCCGTGGACCGGCAATGTGCTTAACCGCTTGTCCTTAAGGCCTAATCGCCTCACATTTAAACGGCCGCCTTCGTTTTCATGAGGGTCCGTACCGTTTCGGAAATCTCCTCCGCCGAGGAAGGCTTGGCCAGGAGCCGGACACTCTCATAATCCTTCAAATCCGTCCTCAGTTGGGCCGTTATCGATGAGGACAAGACAATCACGGGTTTATTTTTGGAGGTTATGCATGGCGACTACGGCGAGACTGACCAGAACCTGAACGGTTCGACCAGCTTTTAGTCAGTGGATATTCTTGGAGAAAATAAAAAAGCCGGGTCAAGGATGACCCGGCTTGATGACTTTTAGAACCTATTCAGAAAAGTAAAACCTTGGAATTAAACCCCAATCCCAATTCAACGAGTAAAAGAAAGCGACAAAGACTGATTACCGACGAAGTATCCCCATGCCCCGGGGCTTCCGGTGAAAGTTGTGATCGTCAAGCCGGCACTGTAGGTGGTGGTATAGCTGGCGGGAGAATTAGGATAGGCGGTGACAGGGTAGTTGTAAGGTGACCCCACGTTGACCCCCGCGGGTGAAACAAAAATAGTCTGGGGGACGGGGGCTGATTCCTGAACTTGGGCCTGGTCGTCGTTCCCCGGATACAGGGCGGTGACCGAGCTTCCGTTGGCGTTGAAGGTTATCTGCCCGGGAGCGTTCATGGTGGAAAAAGCGTTGCCCCAGGTATCATAAACCGCGATGGAATAAACCGCGTTCGGGGTATAGATAAATTGCGTACCCGAGGAATATTGGGAAAGGGTGTAGGTGCCCATGTTGATGTCTTGAGTCCATGTCAGGGGGATGGATCCGTTGGATGGGGTGATCAGGGTAACCGAGGCGGTCGTATCCGCCAGGCGGTTATAGGAAAGACCAACCTCACTTCCCGAAACCGTCACCGTGTAACCAGCCACATTGATAATACTCCCGTCAAAAGCCCCCACGACAACCGGCCCCATGGGAATCGTCGTTCCATTGGGAGTCACCGTTGCCGTGGGTGGGACGTTGGGAGTATTGGTGAGGGTATTGGTATAAGTGGGAGTCGCGGTGGCCGTGGAGGTATTGGTTGAAGTCCCGGTAAAAGTGGCCGTCAGGGTATAGGTAGGTGTACAAGTGGGTGACGTTCCAATGGCACAGGCGGGAATGGGGGTGAAAGTGGGCGTTGAGGTAGCCATCGAAGTCGTTGAACTGGAAGGGCCAATGGTGAAGGTACTCGAACAAGCCAAGGGCAATATCCCCAAAATCAAAAAGGGAGCGAAATAAATCAACCTCTTCAATATTTTCATGTCTTATACCTCTTTCAATACTTACTGTTTCGAAGCCAGCTTCAGGAGATGTCGTATTATATCGCTTCTTAAGAATGCCCGAGGACACAAATTATTTTGTAAAATCGCGATTATAAAAAGCCTTATTTGGGGAAAAAACAAGCGATGAGCAACAGTATGAAAATAACAATGGAAACCAGACTTAAGGCCAAAACCGCCCCGGCTGCGCAATCCTTGGCTTTGGCGATAAGGGGATGTTGTTTGGGGTGAAGCCGATCGACGATATGTTCCAACGCCGTATTGATCAGTTCCGCCGCCAATACCCCTGCCATAGTGAGGATGATCAAAGCCCACCAAACCAGGGCTGGGCGAAGGAAGCCCATCAAAATAAGCATTCCCGCCCCCAAGACGATTTGGGTCCGGAAACTCGATTCGGTTTGCCAGGCGCTGCCAATCCCGCTCAAGGCGAACTTTAAGCGCTGAAAGAACGGTTTGTTTTTCATGTCTTCCTTTTAGCACAGATGCCAACCAAATTATATGATCTCCCGGTTTTTTGGGTTATCTTAGTCGCAATTTCCTCAAACCTTAAGCAAAGGACTATTTGATATGCCTTCTATCCTTCAAATTACCCTCCTGGCCATCATCCAAGGCTTGGCCGAGCTTCTCCCTGTTTCCAGTTCCGCCCACGTCATCCTGGCCGAAAAACTCATGGGATTGGACCCCACCAGCCCCCCCATGACCCTGCTCCTGGTCATGCTCCACACGGGCACCATGTTCGCCGTGATCTTTTATTTTTGGGGCGATTGGAAAAAAAATTATTTTCAATCCTCTGACAGGGCGGCAACTTTCGCCAAACAATTGTTCCTCGCTACCGTTATGACTGGCGCGGTGGGACTAGTGTTAAAAGAGCTTATTGAAAAAGTTCTTTTAAGGGAGACGCCAAAGGCCGAAGTGGAAATGTTATTCGGAAACCTCGGGATGATCTCGGCGGCCCTCGCGGTGGCAGGACTTTTGATTCTTTACGCTTCCACCAAAAGAAGTAACCGGAGGGACTTGGGGCTTGGATCGAGGGAGTCCGTCTGGATCGGCCTGGTTCAGGGCCTCTGCCTTCCCTTCCGGGGCTTTTCCCGCTCCGGCGCCACCATTTCGGTCGGGCTTATCCTGGGATTAGCCAAGTCCAAGTCTGAAGAATTTAGTTTCGCCCTGGCCGTGGTTTTAACACCTGCGGTTTTGGCCAGGGAAATCCACCGGCTTTTGAAAGCCCAAGCGGCTACTTCAGGCGAAAGCCTAGCCCATCTTTTCACTCCCGGCTTGCTAGGAATGACTTTGAGTTTTATCGCGGGGCTAGTGGCATTGAAGTGGCTTTCCAGCTGGCTAGAGCAAGGCCGATGGAAATGGTTTGGGATTTATTGCTTGGCCTTCTCGGTGGTGGTTTGGTTTCTGCGCTAGGCCGAATTTTAGCGAAGTATCAACAACTTGAGAATGAACTGCCCATTGGAATCTTTCACCACGACATAATAAAGACCGTTAGCCAGGGAACGCCCCCAATTGTCGGTGAGCGCGAGGGTGATGGCCGCCCCCACCTGGACTTGCGTGAAAACTTGATCCCTGACTTTACGGTAGGCGGAGGTCAATATCATTACCTCTACATTCGAAACGGAAGTAAGGTTTGGATAAAGCCGGACCGTTGGCCCAGTGGCGGGATTAGGTGAAATGACCGGTTTGGAACCAGCCGTGGCTGTCGGGGTCAAAGTGGGGGTAAATGTGAAAGTAATGACGGGTGTGTTGGTCGGAGTATTTGTAGGCGTATTGGTAGGTGTCTTGGTTACGGTCCAAGACAATGTCGGCGTTCCATCAGCCGTCGGAGTATTTTGAGGGGTGAATGTCCAGGTGGGGGTGATAGCCGGAGTCCAAGTGAAGGTCGGCGTACCGGGTGTCCAGGTAAAAGTTGAGGTGTTGGTTTTGGTAAAAGTGCTGGTGGCAGTGGCCGGGGGTGTCACTGTCTTGGTCGGGCTTCCGGTGGACGTACTAGTGGAGGTCCCTGTATAGGTTTTTGTAGATGTCGAAGTAGGAGTTGAGGTAAACCAAGTGCCGGTGGGTGTTGGAGAAAGTGTATTGGTTGGGGTCATAGTAAGACTATTGGTCGGGGTTAAAGTAATGGTCGGAGAAAAAGTATTCGTTGGGCTCTGGGTAAAGGTTGGCGAATAACTAAAAGTCGGGGTGAAAGTGATGGTCGGCGTGGAAGTATAGGGGACGCAAGCAGGAACAGCGACCTCGTTGACTCTTAAATCATAGCCTCCCACGGCGTAGAGATTCCCTTTAAGGACTCCCACCGATAGATCCATTCTAGCCGTCAGCATAGGGGTCTTGGTTGACCAGCTATTGGCAGAGGGGTCATAAGCCTCAACCGAGTTGGTAGGTCCTATGCCACCTACCGCGTAGAGTATTCCATTCAGGACACCAACTGATAGACCCTGAAGGGGGGTGGGCATGGGGGCCTTTGTAGTCCAGATATTCAAGGAAGGGTCGTAAGCCTCCAACGTGGCATAAGTGTTGGTGTAATCGTATCCACCTAAGGCGTACAAAATGCCGTTGATCACGCCCACAGCCAAACTGGCCCGGGCGGTTGGCATGGATGCGACACTGCTCCAAGAATTAGTGGAAGGGTTGTAAGCCTCAACCGTATTAAAAGCATTAATTCCGTAACCTTCCCCCCCCACGGCGTAAAGAATGCCGTTGACAACACCCACCGCTAATACAATTCGGGGGGTCGGCATGGGGGCTTTGGTGGTCCAACTGTTGGTGGACGGGTCATAAGCTTCCACAATGCCAACCGGTCCGTAACTTCCAGCCCCCTTAGGCCCAAAACCGCCCACAGTGTAAAAAATTCCATTGATGACACCGCCCGCGAATTCCCCCCGATTCGTCAACATGGGAGCCACGGTGCCCCAGCTATTGGCCGATGGATCATAAACTTCCACGGTGTTTAAAGCGCTGCTCTGGTACATGCCCCCCGCCGCGTAGAACAAGTCATTAATCACTCCTGAGGCGAAAGTCCCCCGTGCCGTTGGCATGGGCGCCATTGTGCTCCAATTGAAATCTAGTCCTGTTCCCGGGCCGCAGTTGGTGGGAACAGATGTGGGAGTTCCGGTAATGGTGGGCGAAAGGGTATTAGTAAAGGTGAGGGTAAAAGTAAGAGTGGGCAAAGTTCCAGTGGAGGTAATCGTCGGCGTGAAAGTAGAGGTTGGAATAAAGGTGTTGGTAAAAGTAAGTGACAAGGTGGGCGTGAACGATGAAGTAATGGTGGGGGTGCTAGTGACAGTTGGCGTTATAGTTGGTGAACCCGTAGGTGTAAATGTCCATGTAGGTGTGTAAGTCCAAGTGGAAGTCGGGGTATTGGTCCATGCCGGAGTATAGGTCCAGGTGGGAGTATTGGTGGGAGTTGGAGTCGCAGATCCGGTGGGCGTAAAGGTAGGTATATTGGTAAAGGTATTGGTGTTGGTAAGCGTCCAGGTGAATGTCGGAGTGGAGGTAAACCAAGTACCGGTCGGGGTATTCGTTGAAGTCATTGTTGAGGTATAGGTATTGGTACTTGTTGGAGTCCCCGTGGAAGTATTGGTTTTTGTGGGTGAAGGGGTAAAAGTTCCGGTACGGGTGGTAGTCCATGTGCTTGTTGGGGTTCCCGTCGACGTCGAGGAAAATGTTGAGGTGGAGGTATTAGTTAGTGTAGAGGTAATGGTTGCGGTGGGAAGGGTACCCGTGGGGGTAGCGGTAATCGTAAAGGTGTTGGTGGGCGTAAGGGTAATAGTGGGTGAAAAAGTATTGGTTGGGGTGAAGGTGAAAGCGGAGCAAGCTGGTATCGTGCTTTCATTCAGTCCTAAAAAAGTAAAGGGGTATCCCGTATAGCCGCCCAAGGCGTATAAGGCCCCATTGTCGGCCGCCAGCGACAACCCGGCCCGGGCTGTAGGCATGGAATTCATGGTGGACCAGCTATTCGAGGCGGGATTGTAAACTTCAACCGTATTTAAATTGCCCATGCCGTTTTGACCCCCTACGGCGTATAAAAGTCCATTGAGATTGGCGACTGAAAGATACTCCCGACCTGTCGGCATAGGGGCCATTGCGGTCCAGCTATTGGTTGAGGGATTGAAGGCTTCCACATTATGTAAATCCCCCGAATAAAGGCCTCCGATGGCATATAAAATTCCGTTGGCCGACCCCGCCGAAAGTTGAGTGGAGTAATAAGGCAAGGGGCTTTTGGAAATCCATGTGTTCGTGGAGGGGTCGTAAGCTTCAACGTCATTGGTGAATCCCCCGCCCGACCTATCCCCCCCCACGACATAGATCACCCCATTAATGACGTCCAAACCAAAGTAGGCGTGGGCCATCAGCAGGGGAGCTTTGGTTGACCAGGTATTCGTCCAGGGGTCATAGGCTTCTACCGTATTCACGGCATCTGTCGTAAAGCCACCCACGGCGTACAAAATGTTGTTCACCACCCCCACGCCCAAATAGGAACGAGGGGTGGGCATCGAGGCCCGCGGTGTCCAAGTATTCGTTGAAGGGTCATAAGCTTCCACGGTACCTGCCCCATCCCCTCCCACAGCGTAGATAATTCCATTGATCACGCCCGTTCCAAAACCCGCGCGATGGATGGACATCGGGGCCATGGTGTTCCAAGTCAGGTTCAATCCTGTCCCCGGCCCGCAACTGGTCGGCGTGGAGGTGGGTGTCCCCGTGATGGTGGTGGTGTTGGTGATGGTCGGGCTATTGGTCCAGGTAAAGCTGTTGGTGGGTGTGTTGGTAGGCGTCGCCGTAGGGAGGGTGCCGGTGGGAGTCGGGGTGGGCGTGAAGGTCTGGGCAGGGGTAAAGGTTGAGGTAGGAGTCCATGTGGATGTCGCGCAGGCGGTAGAAGTGGCCGTTGCGGTGGGTATTAGGGTTGAAGTTGAAATGAGGGTTGCAGTGGAAGTTGTGGTGGAGGTTGCTGTCAAAGTGTTGGTGGGAGTGGGGCTGTACCAGGTTCCGGTAAAAGTGGGGGTAAAGGTAAAGGTTGAAGTCGGAGTCCCTGTATTGCTTGGGGTAAAAGTAATGGTAGGGGAATAAGAATTGGTGGGCGTCAAAGTAACGGTCGGCGTGGCGGTAAAGGGGGCACAAACAACGCTGGCCGCTTCATTCGTATTTAAGTAGCTCGACACCCCCGTCGTGCCACCCAAAGCATAAAGAGTTCCATTGACCACGCCGACACATAAATTTTCACGGCCTGTCGGCAGGGGAGTTTTGATACTCCAACTATCCGTTAAGGGATCATAACCTTCCACTGCGCTATACATCGAGTTGAACCCGCCAACGGCATAAAAAATTCCATTGATTACCCCACCCGCCGACATCCAACCATCTTGCAGATTAGGTGATTTAAAACTCCAGGTATTGGTCGGAGGATCATAAGCTTGATTCATATAATGAGAATTGCCACCCACGGCATACAGGATCCCATTAACAACACCCACCGAAAATTCCATTTGGCTATAAAACATCGGAGCTTTTGGGGTCCAGGTATCCTTCAAGGGATCATAGGCTTCCATCGTGGTCACGCTTCCCCCACCAACGGCGTACAATATTCCGTTTACCACGGCCACCCCCAAACCAGCTTTGGGGTCCGGCATCGGCGACATGGTGCTCCAGGTGTTGGTGGAAGGATTGTAGGCTTCCACCGTACCGACCGTATACGCAGACGGGCCAATATAGTAGTCCCCCCCCACGGCATATAAAATTCCATTCACAACGCCGACCGCCAAATCCTGCCGCGCCGTTGGCATGGGTGCTTTCGTGCTCCAAGTATTTGTCGAGGAATCATATGCCTCAACCGTATTTAGGTCTCCGCTATTGTTATATCCCCCCACTGCGTAAAGGATTCCATTCACCACGCCAACTCCAAAATAGGCCCGGGCGGTGGGCATGGGGGCTTTGGTGCTCCAAGTAAGGTTGGGCCCGTTTCCCCCGGGGCAATTCGTCGAGGTCAAGGTGGGAGTGGAAGTAATGGTGGGAGTCAAAGTGTTCGTGGGGGTGAAGGATGGGGTAAAGCTATAAGTGAAAGTCCCTGTATTAGTGGGGGTGGAAGTAAACCAAGTGCCTGTTGGCGTTGAGGTCAGGGTAGGGGTATTGGTAAATGTGGAAGTATTGGACCAAGTAGGGGTCCAGGTAGAAGTTGGGGTCCGGGAATTTGTCGCAGTCCAGGTGGTCGTACTGCAGGCAGTAGGAGTCGCTATAACCGTGGGGCTCGTTTGGGCATAGAGGTGTCCACAAACAAAGGAAAAAAAGCACATGGTGATAACGGCTTTTTTCATTAGGGTGTCAGCTCCTTTAGGCTCTAGACGGTAAAGAGGTAATTAAATCCATAAAAATCCAATAATTTGTCCTCAAAAAAAGAGAAAGAAATCACATAAAACACTGTAATCAAACTTAAACTTACAGTGATATGAGGCTGGTCAGCTTCTTAAATGAAGTCTTATTAATTGAAAGTATTTTTTGGGGGGAATCAGCAGATTTGAAGTCAGTACGCCGGCAACAATCCTCACTTTAACAACCATAAAAGCAGGCCCACCACCAGAAGCCCCAAGGCCGTCCAGTAGACCCATGAACGTGGCCGGGCTAAAACGGCATGACGGGAAGCAGGGCTACCCTCTTCAGGTTCTTCTGCGGATTCTTCCCAAGTCCCGGGAACCCGCCAACCGCAATTCGGGCAAGGGGCCCAATCTTGCTCCATCTCTCCCCCGCATTTCAGGCAAACTGATTCAACCATCGATAATCCTATCGATCTAACAATGGGAATTCGGTCACCCTTAGGCGAGTGGAACCGTAAGGAATGAGGTTCAAATCCTCAAGAGGCTCAGCGCTTTTAACAGGGCTTTCCGGTGGCGGCATGGCGGCTCCCTCGCCGAAACCCCAGCCCGCGAGCTTCTTTCCTTTCACCGTCACCTGCATCGGGGCGCCTTCCAACGTGAAGGGATTCCCCTTCATCCCCCTGCTAAGGAACACCAGGGACTTTTCCGGATTCTTCAAATCCAAGTCGAGGGCGTAATTCCAAAGGCTCATCGGCAATACCGCCTGGTAATTTTTGTGTTGTCCAATTGGCTGGTTCTCATAGGCAACCAAGTCCTTCCATTGTTCCTTGATCGCCAAGCTGTATACCAAGGGTCCGCGCTCCACGCAAACCGAATTCTGAAACCATCGGCTGACACGAAAAGTCATGGGGAGATTTAGAACGACCGTCTCTTCCCCGTTCCACCGGCGTTGGATTTTTTGGAACGTCCCGGCATCCAGCTTTTGAACCTTGCCGTCAGGTAGCTTCAATGTGGCGTCTTTCGCCCATCCGGGCACGCGCAGATAGAGGGGGAAATCCACGGGTTTTGTGGCCTCAACTTTGAAGGTAAGGGTTTCTCCGAAAGGATAGTCCGTAGTCAATTCGATCTTCACAGCACTTCCAGAAACCATCATCTCCATTTTAGAAGGCGCGTAGGCCACAGCAGCAATCCCTTCATCGGCGGTTTTCATCCATAAATGGGAAGCAAACTTGGGCCAACCCTGGTGCATGTTGGCCGTACAGCATCCGTATTGGGGTTCCAAACCGAAAAGATTGGCGGAGGGACCATTGGTGGTGTAAACGGGTTGCCTGAAAAAACCACAGGCGACCTGGTTGGTTAGCTCGTCATATTGATGCCCCCAATAGTCCGGTGTGAAAGCCGCTGGCAGGGCGTTGAAGGCAATTTTTTCCAACCGGTCGGAAAATTCCACCTTTCCCAAAACCGAAAGGTCGTTCTCCAAGGAAAACATGGTTTCCACGATGGCGCAAAGTTCGGTCCCTTGGGAAGGGTCCCTTCCGGCCAAGCACTCGTCGCCACTGAAAAGACCATTGGCCTCCCCGTGGTACTTGTCCAGTTCTTCCAAGGCGGTTGAGGCCGATTTCTTATAGTGATTTTCCCCGGTGTAGCGATAGAGAAGCGCGGATGTCTTAAGGCCCATGGCGTTGTTCACCACATGGCCTTCCCAATTCCATTTGGGGGACCTGCCTTTGACAGGCAAGTCGGAAAAATGCTTGGTCCAGTTGTATCCCTGGTTGCCGGCCTTCCGGGCCAAGTCCAAAAGCCAAGGTTCTTTGGTGCGGTCAAAAAGCCAAAAAATACTAACCCACAGGTCCTCCCACCGGAAAAAGTTCCAGTTGAAAAGGGGCCGCTGGTCTAATTGGTAATACAGGCTCCGCATGGATTTTTGCATGGCGGGAATAACCTGGCTGTCCCCCGAGGCTTCCTGGTATTGGGCCATGGCCTTGAGGATAATGAACTGCGGCCAGGGATCACGCGGGGCATTGGCCGGGGCGTTGGAACCGGTGGCGGGTTGGCCCTGTTCGGGCCCCAGCCATCCGTCGGGAGCTTGGTGCTGAAGGATATAGTCCATCCAACGTTTGACCTTGGCCTTCATCTTGACGTCATCGGTCAGATAAGCGAGTGGGATTACCCCATCCAGCCAGTAAGGAGCCCGCTCCCAACCTTCCGCCCTGCCACCCCGCCAACCGCTGTCCTCAATATCGGGCCAAAACTCATCCAGGTGCCCTGACAACCCCGAAGCCTGAAGCTTTAGCTGTTCTAAAAGCCATCCGGTAGGCTTGATACTTCCTAAAGGTAGCGGCTGGAAGACTACGGGCTCAAGGGTGGTTCTGGGAGTCTCATTTTTTTGTTTTTGCCAGCGCTGGTACATCACCCAACCCAGGACCAATAAAAGGGCAACGGTTAAAAAAAGAAGAACCTTCATGAAGAGTGAGGATTTTTTAACCGGTGGTTCTTGTTCCGCCATGGGGTTCTTTCTTTTTCAGGACTTAACAGCCGTTAAATCAGGCACTCATTTTACATCTTTATAAGGTACAAAACTCCTTGGATGTGTCCATTAGGTAATGTCCCGGTTTGATGTCATTCCGGGAAGCAGAGCCGATAGGCTCGATTTGCGACGATGGAATCTCAGGCCGTGTCGTTAATTTCAAGGTATTTAACTGAGATTGCACGTTGGCCCTTTGGGCCAAGTGTGGTTGGCCAAAGCCCAACTACGACAAACGTGGCCCAAACCGCCCCGATTGGGGTTGGACCTCGCAATGACACCGCAAGGGATGACTTCTTCCAAACTGAGTCGCCACCAATAGGGCAACTGGATAGGATATTAAAAAGGTTTTTGGTAGGATACCGACTCATTTAACTACATAAAACCGAAGGAACATTATGAACCCCATTAAAGTATCCGCTTCCATTCTTTCCGCCAATTTCGGTGACTTGTTGGGCGATTGTAAAAAGGCCATCGAGGCGGGTTGTGACATGTTACACATGGATGTCATGGACGGCCATTTCGTCCCCAATATCACCTTTGGGGCCCCCGTCATTGCGGGACTTAAAGGCAAGGTGAACGTGCCAATTGATTCCCACCTCATGATCGATAACGCCGATAAGTACATCCCCGACTTCATCAAGGCTGGATCTTCCTATATTCTCTTTCACGCCGAAGCCGTCGAAAATCCAACCGCCACCATCCATCTCATCCGCCAGGACGGTTGTAAGCCGGGTATGGTCGTCAACCCCAACACATCCGAAGAAGTATTGAAGCCATTCGCGAAGGATTTGGCCTACGTCCTCTTCATGTCCGTATACCCCGGATTCGCGGGTCAATCTTTTATCCCCGATGTAGTCCCTAAGATCGCCCGTTTTTCCAAATGGTGTAAGGACCAAGGAATTTCCCCTGAAATCGCCGTGGACGGAGGCATCTCCCCCAAGACCGCGCCCCAAGTCGTGGAAGCTGGAGCGACCTTGTTGGTTGCTGCTACCGCCATCTTTAAGGCGCCCAACATGAAAGAAGCTGTTCAATCCCTCAAAAACACGGGAACCAAAAACTAATTTTGAACCACCAAGACACCAAGGGCACCAAGAACGACAAAAATTCCCGGATAATCTTTTGAAAAAATCTATTACAACAAAAATTAAAAAACTTATTTTGCTTTGTCCTTTGCCTTCCTTGGTGCCCTTGGTGTTTTGGTGGTTAATAGTGCCTTTGGTTTTTACGGGCTGCGCGACAGCGCCGCACAACGAAATTCCCTCCGAGGATGCCCAAACCCAAGCCGTCCTTTCCCAGGCCGCCAGCCAGTTCCAGGCCCCTAACGCCCCCAAAGCCCTGAACATGACCGACGAGGCCGAGGTTGAGTGGCACGCCGACAAGAGCATGAAAATCACCGTTCATCAGGTCTGGGCAGCCCGGGTCAAGCCCGAACATCCTCTTCCACCGATCGCCACCTTGAATCAAGAATGCCAAACCCTCAACATCCAGACCCTTCAGCTTTATGACCTCGACGAGAAGGGCAACTTCACGAAATCCCCGGAAAAAGCCGAAATCAAATGGTCGGCCCCGGAGGAGAACCTTCCCACTTCCCTCTCTAAAATCACTTCCGCCCGTTTACCCGAATTAAACGCCGACCAGGCCTTGGAATTGAAATATTCGCTGGAAACAAAGACCTCCACCTTGCTGGCCGACAAGGAAAATAAAAATGAAGCCGGGAAACCCCATCCCGTTCCCGCGGAGGGAAGCTTCGCTTTCCGATGGAATGATTACATTCCCTCGTTGAAACGAGAGCTCATCGTGAAGGTCCCCAAAGCCCTTAACCTTTACGCCACCCGCTTGAGGATTCCAAAAACCCTTTCCATCACGGAGGATAAGTTAGCCAAGGATAAGGGCGTCACTTTTTCGATGGATACATCCACCAACCCAATTCCATTGGAAAACTTTCAGCCTGCCTTGCAGGACCTAGCGCCCCTGACCGCCTTTACCGTCAATAAAAGCTGGGAGGACGCCGTTAGCACTTATCGCAAACGGGTCAAACAAGCCATTGATGGTGACTTGGGCAAAATAAGCGCTTTAGTCGAGGACGCCAACGGAAATACGACGGCATCAGTCATGCAAAAACTTATCACAGTCAAAAACGCCCTCCACCAAAAAGTCGCCTGGGTGGATACGGGTCTTCCGGTTTACTTGAACCCCGACCGCCCGTTGGACGAGGTGATCGATAGCGGCAAGGGTACCTCCCACGACATGGCCGTGCTTTTGGCGGCCGCCCTGAGATCCATCAAGATCAACCCGCAAATCTACCTCTATCGACAGGCTACCAGCGGTGACCTTCTGCCCGACATGCCGGCCCTATCCCAGATGGACGGGATACTTGTGGCGGTTCAATCCGGCAAGGATTGGATTTGGATGGATCCCACCGAACCCCTTTCCGTTCCTGGCAGCCTGCCCTTAAACGCCCTGGGTCAACAGGCCTTGGCCGTCTTGGCCCCCTTGAATTGGAAAAACACGCCGGCCTTCGGCGCCAAGGACCACCGCAAGGAACGCAACGTCACCATGGAGTTCTTGCCCAACGGGCGGTTGAAATGCAACGTGGACCTTCAGGCTTTCGGGTCTTCCGAGCTGGCCTTGAGACAGTTTTTTCGGGCGACCACCGACGAGAAACGAAGGGAATTGGTGTTAAGGGGTTTGACCAAAAGGTTTCCAGGGGTCCTATTGACCGACTACCGCTTCGGGGATTACCTGAATTTGGACAAGCCGCTGGATGTCCATTACAGCTTCGAGGTTCCCGATTACGCCCAACCCGTTCAGGGGGGCTTTCAGTTCTACCCATTGGTCTTCGAGGACGTGGAGGATTTTCTCGCCAACATGAGGGATACCCGCCAAACCCCCGTATTGATTCCTCAAAACTTCAATTCGGACACCAGCGTGATGGTGAAATTACCACCCGGTTTCAAGGTGGACGCCATGCCAAAGGATGGATCCATTTCAAACGCTATCGCTGAATATTTCTCGGCCTTCAAATTGCAATTCGGAACACTGACCTACGAACGGCACTTGGGGTTTAAGCAAAGAAACATTGCTCCCGGCAAGGAATATGGCCAACTTTTAACCTTTTACCAGTATGTTCTCAACCAGGATCGGACACCCTTTAAGGTGATTAGGGGCAAATAAGGGTTTATGGTGGTATTCAAAACGAACCGAGCAAAACCATTCTTGGGATTTGTATAATATCTTGGAGGAGTTAATTATGAATCGTTTGACTCTAAACCCCATGATAAAAATGATTTTAATCGGATTGATTTTATTATCCGGCGGATGCGCCAGCACTTCTCCCTATCACCAAGGCGGAGAGGGACTTGGGGGATATACGGATAAAGCCGGGGACACTCCCGGATCATTTCAAGTGGATTACGTGGCTGAGGGCCGGACCCTGGCTTTCGCGAAATACGCCGCTTACTACCGGGCCGCCGAGTTAACTTATGAAACCGGCTTCCGTTATTTTATCCCCCTAAACGCGTACGATTTGACGAAAAAGGGAAAGGTTTGGGGGGACCCAAAGGATAAGCTGAACGGGGATGTTCCTGGCGTCCGGATTGTTATCCAATGCTACAACCAAAAACCGGCCAAGCCAAGTTACGACGCCTATCAATATTTGAACACCGCCAAACTTCCGGGATCTGAGCTGATTTATTCCGTGGCCCAACGGAAGGGCGATCAATCCGCTCAGCCTACCAACATTAAATAAGATTTTAAAAACAACTCTCACCACGAAGTAAAACATTTGATTTCAACGATGAATTCTTGTTTTGCTTTGTTAACTTCGTGTACCTCGTGGTAAAAAATTTCGTTCAATCTTTGGCTTTTAATGGGGCCGTGGACGAAATTCCCGCTTTTTGAAATGACCCCCGGGACGTGAATCCTTGCTGAATCCCGGTCTGCCGCCCGGGCCACCTCCAGGACCTGAACGATGGGGCCTGCTGTCTCCACCGCCGGGTCGGTGTTCCGGCCTGAAGGGACGCTCACCGGAATGGGAGGTCATGACCCCCGGACGATGCGGCCGACGATCCCCGCCTGGGCGGAAACCGGGACGCTGGGGCCGGTTGGTTCTTGGTACAAAAGGCCTGTCCTGCGCGCCCTGCAATGATTGACTTCCCCAAGCGCTCCGATTATCAGCCGGCTGTTTCTCATCTTCAAAAGTAGTTGGCTGGCTTTCGGGTTTGTCATGGGAAGGCTTGGCAAAAGGGGGAGGGCTATTAAAGGGCGTCCTTTCGCCTCCGCTGAAACCCTGTCGGCGGGCGTGATCGTTGGAGCGTTTTTGGTGGCGGCCCTCCGGATGACGTCTTTTTTCAAAACCGCCTTCTCTTTTAAAAGGGGGTCTGCTCCCGGTGTCATGGTGAGGCCTATCATGAGAAGACCGGACATGGTCTTTGCGGGTGTTTTCAAAAGGTTTTGCCGGAGGGTTATCAAAGGACCGACTTGGGCCGTGGGCCGGCCTTTCCGCCGAAACAGGGGCGGCTACAAAAGGCTTCGCGAAACCGGAAGACTTGGCGTGACCCGACTGGCCCTCGAAGGACCGGTTTGAGGTGAAGGGTTTGGGCCTGCGTTGTTGGCCACGATCTCCGCCTCCACGATGTTCAGGCCGATGAGCGGGCCTTTCACCGTGGCTTGTGGTGGGCCTTGCCGAACCACTTGAAGCAGGCCTGTGTCCTGTATGAGGAGCTTGAGGAGTTCTCGGGGTGAAGTTTCCAAATTTTGAGGCTTTCACCTGGATCGAATCCCTTGGAGCGCCCATCAACTTTAAAATCCGGTTCCAGAGATCCCTATCTTCTTGGGTCAAGAAACAAAGGGACGCGCCCTCGGCCCCGGCCCGTGCGGTACGGCCAACCCGGTGAATGTAATCCTCCGGGTTTCGTGGCAAGTCGTAATTGATCACATGGGCGATATGGTGAATGTCCAACCCCCTGGCCGCGATATCCGTGGCCACCAGTACTCGATAATGCCCTTCCCGGAAATGTTCAATAGCCTGACGGCGTTGGGATTGGCTACGTCCACCGTGAATCCGGGTGACCTTGAATCCTTGCTCCTTAAGACGCTCGGCGATTCGGTCCACCCGGTTCTGGGTGCGGGCGAAAAGCAAAACCGATCCCTGGCGCTCGTTCAATTCATTGACCAGCTCCTCAGGCTTTTTTGGTTCACTGGTATGGATCACCATTTGGTTGATTTTGGCAATAGGTTGGGTCGTCTCCCCTACCGTAATTCGCACCGGGTCTTTCAGGTAACGGGAACCCATGTCTCGGATATTGGAGGGAATGGTGGCTGAAAAAAGAAGGGTCTGTCGTTTAGGCGCCAAGCGCTTACGGATTTCTTCCAACTGTGGAGCGAACCCCATGTCCAACATGCGGTCAGCCTCGTCCAGAACCAGAAAACCGGTACTAGCGAGGTTAAGCGATCCTCGTTGCAAATGGTCAATCACCCGGCCAGGAGTCCCGATAAATAAACGGGGCTTGCGGGACAATGCCGATAGTTGGGTGCCCATGTTGGCCCCACCGATTAATAGAACGGACCCACCCATAAAATGAGTTCCCGTGAGTTTTCGTAATACCTCTAGGACCTGCATGGCCAGCTCACGGGTGGGCGTGAGGATTAGTGCCGTCTGGTCCTTATGGTTTTCCAGGAAATTCAATAGGGGGATTCCGAAAGCCGCCGTTTTTCCCGTCCCGGTTTGGGCGGAAGCGATGACATCCTTCCCCAGCAAAGCCGCCGGTATAGCCTGAGCCTGGACGGGCGTGGGCTTGCTAAAATTCATTCTTTTGAGGGACTCGCCTAAAAACACGGGTAAGCCCAGTTCTTGAAAACTTTCCATAAAATTAAAATTCCTTTTTAATTAAAAAATGTCATTGTGAAGTTTGTTCCGAAAAAAGCGGAACAATGACCGCACTCAATCACAGTTTTAAAACAATTTATTCGGTATGGATTAGGGGAAATAAGGGAAAGCTAAAGACCGTCACGCTATTTCTGCTGGGAACTTAGGGTTCCCGCCACCCCGTGACGTCTAAAAAGAAGGGTTACCAAATGTCATCCGTTACAGCGGCATTACCATAACCGAAATGGGCTTAAATGGAAACCTTTAGTTTTAATTTAAAAGAGAGTCTCTCAATCGCCAAGATTACCATTCAAAGTTGAACTTTTGTTCCAACTTGATCGTCCAAAGTCGACTTTCAAATTCTAAAAGGAGAATTATCTTGAATAACTCTTTTATAAACGCCTTTTGGGCTTCAGTCGCCTTCCTGCTTTTGACCGTTTCCCTTTCCCACGCCGATAAGGCCTGGGACCAATACCTTGCCCTGAATCCTAGTCAAAGAGTCCAATATAAGGGAGCCGAACAAAGCCGGAAAGGTGCTATAGACCCTGCTAAGCAAGACAAGGACGGTGCCACTCAAACCCTAATGAGCCAAGTGCTGGCTAACGCGGGTGATTCCTCAGTCCTGGGGACCACGAGTCAAATCCTAGGGGATATCAAAACCATCGACGGGGCCGAGGAGGTTTTCTGGCGTTCTATCAGCGGATTTCTTGCCCCAACCCAAGTCGCGAAGATTTTCCTGAAATGGCACCAACCCAAAAATGCCCAAGCGCCTCCAGCCGCTCCCAAAATGCCAATGCCAAATCCAGCCCCCAAATTTGATTGGAACGGTTATTTTGGTTTTACCAAGGATTTGCAAACCCAATTGAAAGCCGCGGACCAGGCGAAGAACACCCAGATGAAGACGGACCGGGATAACCAGGAATCGTCCCTTGGGCAATTGGCTCAGCAGGTTCAAAGCAACGCGGGGGACGGGCCCATCCAAATGACCCTGACTTCAATCTTTTCAATCATTGAGGACGAGCACCATGTCGAACAAGCCTTTTGGGGTACCACCCTGCCCGGGTTTTTGAGCCCCACCCAATTAGCCAAACTTTACCTGCACCGCCACGCGCCCAAAGGTGGATTCAATCCCCCGGCCCAAGGAGGTCCGTTTCGACTCCTCACTCATTGATGACAAAAGGTTAAAACCAAGACCGGAATCGGAAGAAGACCCAGGAAAGAAACCGACTCACAAGGGGCCTTTTACGGATATCGGCTAGATAAACTTCCTGGCTTTCAGACAAGTCTTTTTGAAACTGCTTTTCAAGGCTTTCAATGGACTTTTTTTCCTGGGGAATAATATTCACTTCCAGGTCTTTTCGCAGACTTCGGGAATCCAGATTGCTTGATCCCACCAGAGACCAGGAATCCACCAAAGTGGTTTTGCCGTGAAGCACGCGTTGTTGAAATTCGAAAATCCTGCACCCGGCTTTTAAAAGCGCCGGGTAAAAGGTCATCGAGGCCCAACGAACTATGGGAACATCGGATTGACCTGGGAGAATCAAACGGACATCGCAGCCCCTTTTGGCCGCCCTACCCAAAGCCCGCAAAAGCGGGCCGGTAGGAATGAAATAAGGGGTGAGGACCCAGATTCGGCTTTGGGCATTGTTACCCTTTTCCAGTAACTCTTTTCGGAACAAACGCCTTAACTTACGGTCAACGGTCATTCGAATGGGCACCCCTTGGACATCATGGGACAGCCACTGGATGAGAGAGTGCCGGTATAAACGGGCGTTGTGCCTAGGCCAGACATCTTCCCAGGCAATTTGAAAGGCTAGTCGGAAAACCTGGCTTTTTACTCCAGATAGGCTGATACCCGTATCCCTCCAAACCGTCTTTCCCTTGATCCGCTCCAGGTGCCAATCGGACACATTGAAACTACCGATCCAAACCTTGGTCCCGTCCACAATGCATTGCTTTCGGTGATCCCGGTGTTTACCGCCATTAAATATGGAGAGCGCTGCTTGGATTGATTTCATGGGTTGGATAAAGTGGAACCGACTGAAAATAGAAGAAAAAAACGTTGGCCAAGAACGGTAAACATGAAATGGGATTCCAACTTTTTGGAGTTGCGGTCCATATTGGTCTAAAAAATCCGGTGAGCCGACGCCATCAACCAACAGCCTTACCTTCACCCCCCGGCGAACAGCTTTAATGAGGGTGGAAATAACCCGGTCCCCTAACCAACCCTTCTCGAAAATATAAGTTTCAAGATCCACACTTCGTTTGGCACTATCGATGCTCTTTAAATAATCACGAAAATAATCGTCCCCCCGGAAATAGACTTTTTCCCGATCCCAAGATTCCTCTCGCACGGGGGAAAGAAGGTTTAATTGAGGTCGAAGTTCCACGATCATTCCCTTAGTCGTATTTTTTGAAATTCCATTCACCATACTAGTTTTTAGTCCTGTATTCCATTGTGATACCCGTCATAACCGGTTTTCAATCGGGAAGTAACCTTTCGCGCGGCTTCCAGTTAATATAGAGAGGCGTTGCATTTTAAAGTGAGGCCAGTTACCTTAACGTCATGAGTTTAAGAAAGGTTTTCCTTTTTTTATTAGTCTTAACCTGGGTTTCAGAACCCTTTTCGGGCCTTTTACCTTCAAATAGGCCCTTTGCCGCTTCCAAATGCCACATGAAGATTCCATGCCATGGGGCTTGCTGTTGCAAGCGCGAGGAATCCAAACCCATTCCTTGTTCTTCCCTTCCCGGACTTTACGACGGCGGATGCGGTTCCCATTCCTCCCAAACTACTTTCTCTTCCCAACACCAGGTGAAATGGTTCTCCCGTTTGGCCAAAGAAATGATTCCAGGTTTTTCAAAGCAACATTTCGTTTTTGTTTCCGCCTTTGTTCCCGTGCCCCAGAACGAGATTCTTTCTCCCCCTCCCAAAGTCGGTTTTCTCTCTTAAAAGCTTTTATCTTTTAAATCCAAAGGAAAAAACGACATGCTTAAAAAAATTCGTATTTTATTAATTGGCTTAGTCCTATTAGGTTCCGTCTCAACCCTCTACGCCTGCTCGGTTTGCGGTTGTGGCGATCCCTTGCAAGCGGCCGGCACGGTTCATTCCATGGCCGGGGACATACACCTGGGTCTCGAAACGCTTTATTTGACCGCCAGTGCCCAAAGCGATGACAACCCGACCCAAACCGAATCCCTCATTCAGAAAACCCTCAACACGATTGTTACTTTCAGCCCCAACAACGACCTTATTCTGGTCGCGCTCGTTCCTTTTATTCAAAAGAATTGGAACTTAAGCGCCGGAAACGACCAACCGGCAAGTGCCAGCCCGATCGGGCTAGGTGACATCAGTTTGGGCCTCCGGTACTTCCTGGTGGTCGATATGGATATGAAGAACAAGGGAAGCCAGAATTTCGCGGTTTCCGCCGGAACCACCCTACCCACCGGGGATGAGAACGCCGTGGATTCCAATGGGAACCGGTTCGACCAGCATGCCCAATTAGGAACAGGCGCTTGGGGCCCTTATGCGGGATTGCTTTATACCTGGATTAACAATGGATTCACCCTTTCGGCGAATCTCAATACCCTTTTCCACACGGTGAATTCATACCAGTATCAATTTGGAACAGCCTTCACCTGGGGCGCCCAGGCTCAAGTCCATTTGGATGACCCCTTCGCGGTTTCGCTGTCTGTCGAAGGCCGTACCTCGGATCACGACATATCCAACGGGGACAGCCAACTCAACACAGGCGGAACGGTGATCGACTTGACCCCTGGCCTTGGGTGGAACCCTGTTCAGGACTGGGGGCTTTATGGGAAGGTTCAATTACCCGTTCTGACAAACCTATTTGGGACCCAAACGGTGGGCACCACCGTTCTCATCGGGACCCAATTACTCTTGCGTTAATTTTTGATTAACACCAAAATCAATTAGGTAAAAACCACCAAGAGGATCAGAAATGAAAACTAGCCTTTGGTTCGCAAGTTTATTCTTTCTTTTGGGGATTATTTCCTGCGCTCGTCATCCTTCCCTGGAAGCTCCGGGTAACCTTTTTATCCGCCTGCAAATCTGCGACCTCAATGACTTCAAAAAGAATTTCTTCAATCCTCCGGATAAACTCAAGGCCCAGGGTTTCCTGGCCTATAGCATCCACCGGGACCTCAAGGACCCCAAAACTTATATCTTGGCCTTGAAATGCTCAAACCTCAAAAAGGCCTTGGACTATATCCAATCCTCCAATTTCCATACCATGTGTGTAGGAGCAGGCCTTGTGATCCCCGTTATTTGGGCGGGTTTGGACGTTCGAGGAAGGAAATACGAGAACAAGTTGACGATGCCCGGCGGTATCGTCATTGCTCGAAACGAGGTAAAATCCTACGATTTTTGGAAAGCCTGCTTTGACGCCGAGGGGCAACATCATCACGCTGACCGGGGCTATGTGCCCAGTAACTACAGCATCCACCACCTTCCGGGGAAGCCCGAAGTGGCAATTGTGGTCCACGAGGCTTCGAACATAACCAAGGCACCTGCCTTCATGACTTCCCCGGCCATGAAAGGAGTTATGGAATCTACGGGAGTGACGAAAATCGACATTTGGTATGGAACCAACCTGGAAGAAGGCATTTTTTAATATCCACTTATCCCCTCGCCCCTTGAGGGAGAGGGTAGGGTGAGGGGGATAGTAATTTTCAGGGATTTACTTAATATAGTCGTGGAGAAACGAATGCCCAACACTGAAAAAACAGCCCAACTCGTAATGGACAAACCTCTTTCCGTTCCCGCCTACTCGAAATGGAGCGACTCCGAACTCTCCCAATGCACCCCTAACGACTTTATGCAAAAGCTTTACCACCGGGCCAAAGATATCGGGGACGACCTTTACGATTCCAGAACCTACGAGTTCTTCACCCTGGCCCCGGAAATTTACCAAGAGAACCTGGTTCTATACATGCGCCGCCGGGCCTGGAGCGAATGGTATTTCGGCACTGTGGCCCAAGCCCGCGAGATCACCCTTTTACCTGAAAACCAGGTCAATTTGAAATTGAGGCTGGCACGGCAGATCCAGGATGAAATGCGCCACTATGATGTTTTCACCCAGCAGTTACGCCGCTTCGGTTCGGAACCCCGGATCGCCGAGTTTGAGCTCCCCCCCATCCTGGTTCAAATGCAAAAGGTCCAAACGGAGGCGAAAACAGCGTCGGAGATCGCCGCCGCCAACCAATTCGCCGGTGAGATCGTTCTCTCCTCAATGACGGATTTGGAAACTAGCATTTTCAAGCGGTTGTTCGACAAGGAACTCATGGACGCCATCTACGATATTGAGAAGGATGAACCGCCCCATATCGCCAACGGGAAAGATTTGATCTTATTGGAGTGTGAAACTGCCGACCAGCGCCGCCGCCTGGCCCTGGCCCAGGAAAAATACCTGGGATTTATGATGCAGCTTCACGTTACCGAGATCGTGAAGCTTGGCTGCCGCCGGATGCGGCCCCTGCCGGTATTTGAATAAGGTTTACCGGCTCCGATGACGAATGGTCTTTTTGATCTTTTCCATTGTCCAATCCGGGTCCCGGTCGTGGACAACCCTTTGAAGCCGGAACAACCTTGGATTGATCGGCAATAGGGGTAAGTGAAAAACAGCGCGCCAAATATCTTGAGGCATTGAGGAAACGGTCCGTGGGTAAATGTCTTCCGGGTTTTTACTTATCCAACAATTTGTAGGCCTTGAGTTTTCGGTAAAGCGTTGCCACACCCACTCCCATCAATTCGGCGGCTTTTCTCCTGTTGCCTTCCGTCTTTTCCAGGGCACTAAGAATGCAATCCTTCTCCACATCCTTTAAGAACCGGGGCACTCCCTTTTCGGAAACAATCGGTAACACTAGGCGGACTTCGGGAGGAAGGTCCTCGATATCAACCCGATTCCCTTTCGCGACCGCCACCGCCCTCTCCATCGCGTTGGCCAGCTCGCGCACGTTGCCTGGCCAACCATAACTAACAAGTTGGTCAGCCGCGCTGGCGGTCAATCCGTTGATGGGACGTTTCATTTGCATTGTGGCTTCAGCGAGTAGGAGCCGCGCGAGGGGAAGGATATCTTCCCGCCGGTTGCGCAGGGACGGGACAGCCAACTCAACGACATTCAGGCGGTAATAAAGGTCCTCCCGGAACCTTTTTTCCGCGACCTCGGTTTTCAGGTTTTTGTTGGTGGCGCTCAGGATACGGACGTTGACGGAACGGTTTTTATTCTCGCCTACACGCCGCACTTCTTTCTCCTGAAGCGCCCGCAGAAGCTTCACCTGCAATGGAATGGGAATCTCGCCGACCTCATCCAAAAAAAGCGTCCCCCCGTTGGCCGCCTCAAAAAGTCCCGGTCGGTCCACTGTCGCTCCCGTAAAGGCCCCTCGGGCATGGCCGAACAGCTCGCTTTCCAGCAGGGTCTCCGTGATGGCCCCGCAATTCACCGCGATAAAGGGGCCCGTCGCTTTAGCGGAATAATCGTGGACAAATCGCGCCACCCGTTCCTTCCCCGTGCCGCTCTCGCCCGTAATGAGCACTGTCGAGTCGATTCCCGCGATGGTTTTGGCCAATTCCATTAACCTTCGCATCTCGGGGCTTCGCGCCATGAGTTCCCCAGGATCATCATCCACTTGCGCCAATGCCGCCAGCTTGCGGGTTTTCTCACCCAATTCGGCTTCCGCGCGTTTCAGTTTCGCCGTAACTTCCTTCAAGGTGGCGTCAATGCCCACCCGCTTGAAAACCGCCAAATCACCTCCGGCCACCTTGCCCCATTCTTCCTCGGACCTGATCATCACATGGCAGGCCGTGTCGCCCTTTCCGATGCACTTATCCTCAAAGGCATACATCTCCTTATCCAGGGAATAGCTCAGGTAACCGCTGATAAAACCGCAAAGGTTCCAGCAAACGGGCTTGTCGGACCTCCCCTTCAGGAGAAGTTGCTGCTCGGCCTCATAGGAGTCGCGCCAAGTTCCGCCCTTAGGTCCAAAGACATCGAGGTTGTCCGGATCCACCATGACAAGGCCTTGGAGCGCCAAAATTCGGGTTCCGGCCTTTCGCCAGTCCTCATCACTTTCCCATTTGAATTTTGATTTTAAGGCCATGGCCATGTTTCGGCCGTGAATGTAACCGAATCGGCTGAGGATGCCCCAGGCCGTTTTATTCCCATAAGTATCGATGAGTTCATTGCGCAGAATCCCATGGGATAGGGTGTCGCAGATCAAGGCCTTCTGGCCCGCGAAATGAACGGGTCCCCCCTTGGGATCCAATTCTAAAAGTTCTTTTAAGTCAAGATCATCAACGCGCACGAATGGTTCCTTAAAGACATTCTCCGAGGCCGTGGATCGACGGCAAGGTGGCCGTTTGATCAATATTATTGTACGTCTTTCTGCACTTCAAAACACAAGGGGTAGTTATTTTTTTTCAATTTTCCGTCCAAATATTCTCATTTTGATAGGAAATTCGAATATTGGGGTAGGACTAACTTTCTGTACTTATCCATTATCCAATACGGGTCCCTGTTGCGGACATTATGTTTACTAACTCCCCACCACGGACTGCTTCTCACAAATGAATTCAGCCAATTGGTCGAAGTAGGTTTCCCATTCCGACAATCCAACCTTAAACCCCGATAGAACTTCCCTGTCATCTTGCCTGGAAATAAGGACCGTGATTTCCCTGACATGTTCGGTTTCCAATTCCAGGTGCTTCGTGAAGTATTCTTGGTCGGCTTGGAGATAGTGGGCTTTAAGTATTGGATAAATTCGGCCTAGGGCGGGTTGAGCCAGGAATTCCCCCGCCGCCAAGGCCCCGATGGCCTCTCCAACACTGGCTGTTTTATTGATGTACTCGGAAAGCCGATTCCGCCAATCCCGGGCGAAGTCATTTTCCTGAATGCTCGAGACATCGATACCAGCGGTGGCCAGGAACTTCCGGTAAATAGCGTGATGGGTCCTGGTGATATCCCCTTCCCCGCATTCCTGGTAAAGATTAACGGCCAGAACGGTCCGGCTTTCCTCGTCCGTCATGCGGGCGGCTCCGGCCGCGATTAACGCCGGGAAGCTTTTGACCAGCGAATCAAACGAGAGAAGGAATTTCCGGGAAATGGCAAGGTCAACAATGTCCGGTTTCCAGGAACGGAAAAAGGGGGACCGCTCAACCAATTCTTCCACCAGTTGGCTTAAGGTATCGGATATCTTCACACTCAAAAGAATCTCCAGTTGTCGTCATTGCGAGGCCCAGCCCCAATCGGGGCGATTTGGGCCGTGGCAATCTCAGTTAAAAACTAACAGGAAAACCTGAGATTCCCACGTCGCAAACCAAGCCTATCGGCTTTGCTCCTCGGAATGACAAAAAAATTTAACACTATTAACTTTGCTTTATTGACCATCAGGGAAACAGTATAGAAGCTATTGGAATTTCGATGAAAGGGCAAAAGGGGTGAAAAATATGCCCGACTTGCTTACAATCTTCGAACCTTTTATGCCAGGAATGACATGTTCGACCAATTAACCGAGAAAATCCAAAAAGTCTTTAAGAACCTTCGGGGCCAGGGAAAACTGACTGAGGAAAATATCCAGGAAGCCCTAAAACAGGTCCGCCTGGCCTTGCTGGAAGCCGACGTCAATGTGGAAACCACCAAGCTTTTCCTTGAACGGGTCAAGGTCAAGGCTCTGGGCAAGGAAGTTTCCCTGAGCCTTTCCCCAGGGCAGGTCATGGTGAAAATTGTCCATGACGAACTCATTCAGCTTTTGACCCCCAAGGACAAGAACGCCAATAAACTCAAATTCGCCCCCGCGCCACCCACCTTGATTTTGCTAGCGGGTCTCCAAGGGACCGGAAAAACCACCACCGCCGCCAAGCTGGCCCTGTGGCTAAAGAAGGATGGACGCAGACCGGGCCTGGTAGCGGCTGACCTGGTTCGTCCCGCCGCTATCGACCAGTTGGCCACCCTTGCCAAAGAGATCGATGTGCCCATCTTCAAGCCCGAACCCGGCGAAAAGGCATTGGATGTTTGCCTTCGCGCGGTAAAAACCTGCCTCCAGAACAACGCCAATATTCTCATCCTCGACACCGCGGGCCGCCTGCAAATCGATGAGGATATGATGAAGGAGATCGCCGAAATCCACCAAAAATTAAAACCCACTAACATCATGCTGGTGGTAGACGCCATGACCGGCCAGAACGCCGTCAATGTGGCTCAAGCTTTTCACGCACGCCTCCCCTTGACCGGCCTGGTCTTAACCAAAGCCGATGGCGACGCCCGGGGCGGGGCGATTTTCTCCATCACTTCGGTGACAGGCGTTCCTATCCAATTCATGGGCGTAAGCGAAAAAATGGAGGGCCTGGAACCCTTTTACCCGGACCGCATGGCCTCCCGAATCCTGGGCATGGGCGATATGCTGACCCTCATTGAGAAGGCCGAGGAAATGTCGCGCCAACAAGCCGTCGAGAGACAAAGAACGACGAAGGAATCGGGCTTCAATTTGGACGATCTCTTGGACCAAATCCGCCAGCTCAAAAAAATGGGCTCGATGGAGGAAATGATTTCCATGCTGCCCGGCGACCACACCCAGAAAAAGCAAATGGCCGCCAACGCCCCCGATGAAAAGAAGATCAAACGCATGGAAGCCATCCTGCTATCCATGACCGCCAAGGAAAGGCGCTTCCCCCAGGTGTTGGACGGGTCCCGTAAACGCCGAATCGCGGCTGGAAGCGGCACCCGCGCCGATGAGATCAACACCCTTTTGAAACAATACGACATGATGCGCAAGATGATGAAAAAAGGAAGCCTGATGGGCAAGGCCATGAACATGATGGGTGGCGGCGGTATGCCCGGGGGGTTCCCAACCGGAATGCCGCCCGGTTTCCCGAGATAATAGGTATTTCTGGATATACCCTGTTCACGTTGACGTTTCAAAAGAATCAGGGATACAATGAATGCCCACTCACCCGATCACTAAATTTCTTGAAGGTTAAACGGCAAAACCCATGGGACTTTTCGGCAGTAAAGACGATAAAAAGAAAGAGCTGGTCGAATCAGCCCAAAAGCTTGCCGAGCAGGGTGATACCGCCAAGGCCCTCAAAGAACTCCAAAAAGCCCTCGACATCGATCCCAATTATAAGGAAGCCCACACCGCTATGGGCTTTATCTACTCCGACCTCGGCCAACAAGACGATTCCATCCAGGTTTTCAAAAAAGTCATCTCGATCGACAACAATTCCCCCGAGGCCTGGAACAACCTAGGCCTAACCTTGGCTCGATGCGAGAAATACAAGGAAGCCATCAAGACTTTCGAGGACGCCATTTCCCGCAACCCCAAGATGGCTACCTTTTACAACAACTTGGGGAACGTTTACTACGAATTAGGCCAATACCAACAGGCCATGCAAGTTTTCCAAACCGCCGTTGATTTAGATCCCTCCTACGCCGAGTCTTACCACCGGTTGGGCATCGACAAGGATACTACCGGCAACATGGAAGTCGCCCTCAAGCGATTGGAAGAATCGGCTAAAACCGGCAAGAACAAATCCAAAATCGCTTATGACATGGGAACGCTTTACGCTAAACAGGAACTCCACGACAAAGCTGTTAAAGCCTTCCTGGAAGCCACCCGGGTCGACCCGCGTTATGAAGCGGCCTTCATGGCCCTGGGTTTCGCTTATGAGCGAAAGGGTGATTTGCAGAAGGCCCTGGAAACTTTCAGCCAGGTCATCACCTTAAACCCCCAGAGCGCTAAGGTCCACAACACGGTCGGGTTGATTTACGATAAGCTCCGCCTTTACAAACAAGCCATCAACGAGTACCGGGTCGCCATTAAATTGGAACCCAGTTACGCCAACGCTCATTTCATCCTGGGCCAGGTTTACGAGAACAAGGGAATCACCGAAAAAGCTGTGGCCGAATACGAGAAATACGTTCGGATTCACGAAACCGGCGGTATGGTGGACGAGGCCAAATCCCGTTTGGCGAAGTTAAAAAACATTTCTGTCGAGGAGGCCGACCGCCTGCTCAACCTGAAAAAACAAGACGCCCCCATGGCCGCTGGGGAGCCTAGTAAAAGCGAGGCTTCGACTCAAATCGCGAGCGCCGCACCTGCGACCCCAGCGGAAACAGGCGGTATAAAACTTACCGATCCCAAGGAATACCTAAAACAAGTTCTGGCGAAAGCCAAAGCGGCCAAGAATCCCCAACCCGCGGCGGCCGCCCCTGCGCCAGCAGTGCCCCCTCCCGCAGCCACCGCTCCAAAACCCCCTGTGGCCCCACAAGCATCCGCGCTGACATCCACCACACCAGTCGAAAAAAAGGAATCACCCCTCGAGTCGGCAAAAATCATGACCGAACCGGTTAAGGCTGAAACGACAGCGCCTTCCGCTCCAGCCGCGGCCAAATCTGAACCTGCGGATTTTTCCACAATTTCTGCGCCGCCAGTAATGGCCGTCGTTGCTCCTTCCGCCCCTGAGCCGGTTTCAACCTCCGAGCCTGCCGCAATTGAAGAACTCCCTTTCGATGAGGAACCTTCCGCTCCCGCCATTTCGGAAACAGTTGCGGCTCATTATGAGGATGAATCGTCTTCTTCCATTCCTCTCTATACTCCAGATCAACCCCTACCGGCCTCCGCCCTTGATGGTTACGTCCTGGACGAACAGGAAGTTCTTGACGCTATTGTCCAAGTCGATACCGGAAGCGTGGAACAGGAATCCCAGGTTTTGGAAGCCGTGGAGGCAATCAGTATGTCCCATGCGACCGATGATGAACTACTGGAGGACGGCCCCCAGGCTCCGCCCACTCCTGTTCCCATGCCTTCCCTATCCATCCCCCCCAGATCGGTTGTACCAACCGTGGTCCCAGCCAGCACAACCCAACCCGCCCCTCCCTCAGCCCCAGGAAAATCGTCGATCAAACACGGTTTCTTTTAACACCAGCCAACAGTCCACAGTCGACGGTCGACGGTCGACAGAAAATATCAACCCCGAATTGCAATAACCTTAAAAAAAACTTTCCAAGCAGCTAAGACCTAGTTATAGACAACCTCTTTCCCGCCAACTGTGGACCGCCGACTGTCGACTGATTTTGGGCTTGCGTCTTTTATAAAGAACCTTAGAATTGTGTTCTCAACCCCAATTACCCAAGGAGAACCCGATGCCCGATGTGAGTTACCTGGCCAAATATCCCCCTTTTAAATCTTTTGATGGTACCGACCTGGAAGCTATAGGTTCTGCCGGTGTGGAAAAAGCGATCAAGAAGGACGAGTTAGTTTTCGACGAGGATTCCAAGGGCGACAGTATGTATGTCATCAAGTCCGGAGCCGTTAAAATCCTTAAAAAAGTGAAAAACCAGGAAAACACCATTGCGGTTTTAAATCCTGGCGAGTTTTTCGGTGAGATGGCCCTCTTAGATGGTCTCCCACGCTCAGCGGCGGTTCGAGCCACCGGTGACAGTGAGCTTTTCATGATTTCACTGGAAGGTTACCAGCAATTACGCCGGGAAAAACCTCATACCGCCCTAAAACTGATGGACATCATCATCAAGGTACTTTCCAACCGGCTTCGCCAAGCCAATAAAAACCTTGAGGTCATTAGTTTTTGGATCGAGTAACACCAGCTCACAGTTGACAGTCCACAGTCGACAGCAAAAATCATAAAGTCACTGAAGACTTTCCTTAATAAAAAGGCCAAAACCATTCGGTTTTGGCCTTTTTTCGTTTGTTGAATAAATTTGACTGGCTGTCGACAGCTAACTGTGGACTGGTTCAAATAAAAAAGCCCCGGATGGGGATCCGAGGCTTCAAAGAGGGGGGGATCCCCTCAGTGCCCAGCCTTTCGACCGGAACACGGTTATCGTTAATTGTTCGAGCTTGGTTGCTTCTTGGCCTGTTCCTCTTCCCATTGTTTTTTTCGGGTTTCCCTGGCCTCGTCTGATTGCATCGCGACTACGATATTTCCGATTCGAGCCTGGATATTCTTAAGGGCCCTTTCCCGGCCGCCCCCAAAATCCGGAACCACCACTTCCCCAAAATTATTTACATGGCTTTTGGCGAATGTTTTTCCCTGTTTTTCGAAAATTTCAACCTCAAAATCCTTCTCATGGATATTGATTTTGATTTTCTCGGTTGATGGAGACATTTTACCACCTTTAACGTTGGAATTTTGATTGGTTGAGCCGGAAGCGAAACGGGCTGTATCTTACCCACCCCTTTTGTCTTTTGCAAGTCTAACAGGCTGCTGAGAAAGTAAAGATAGTGCTACAAAGCAGCCTGTCACCCCAAAGATTCCGCAGGCCTTGGTTTTGCGGGTACATAGGGGATTTTCCCTATGAGTGCCGTTGAATCGTGGGGTTTCCACAAATGTCGTCAGGTGAAAAAATCCGTTTTAGGGACTTTTTCAGCATCCTGCTTACCCATAACCCGTCTTTTCTTGAACGTTTTTTACCCTTCGATCGTCTAATAGATTGTGGGGTAAACCCCTATTTTCTTGAATATACCAAGCCTCTTGGTTATATCCTGAAGCTGGTCGGGGAAGTTATCCACAAAACTTCAAGGGAAGACACAAATGTTGGCCAATATTAAAAGCGCCGCCCTTTTGGGTATAGATGCCTACGCCGTTGAGTGTGAAGTCGATATTTGCCCAGGCCTTCCGACCTTTCAAACAGTAGGACTGCCCGACGCGGCCGTCAAGGAATCCAAAGACCGGGTTAAGAGCGCCATTTCCAATTCACAATTCGACTTCCCAATCCAACGAATTAC
>PLZG01000025.1 GCA_003152075.1 candidate division FCPU426 bacterium | reverse complement strand
CCAGGTCCTGGTTTTTTTGGAGTTGGCCCGCGTCCGCCCCAAGGCTCCAAATCACATCCCCAAATCGCAAACCCGCCTGGGATGCCGGGCTGTCCGCCCAGATCGCCGTCACTTTACTTTCGTTATTCACCCACAAGCCTTGGAAAAGATAGGGCATGCCGGTGACGGGCGCTTTCCGCCCGGCTCCGGCGGCGCCGATCCAAAATTCAAAAGCGGAAACTAAATGGCTCAAACCCTCTTTGGTGGGGCATTGCACGATGAATGGTTTTTTCAAGCCGTTCACCACCAAACTGAATTGGTATATTTTCCGACCGCCCGAATCGATCTCGTCGCAGTGAATGGCCTTCACATCCTCCCAATAAAAATCAATCTTGGCGGGGCCGCCCAGGATGCCCCCGATGGGGAGCCCGTCCTCATAAGTCAGGGTGAAGCCGGTCATGGCGGGGGAGACCGACAGGACCTTCCTCTTGTCGTGCCCCACGATCAGGGAATATTTTTCCTGGTCCTGCATGTCCCCCAAACGGCGGATGGACATGTCCCCGCTCATAGGAATGGGCTCAAAGGGGAAGGATATGATCCAGCCGGGTCCGGGCACCGCGGCGATTTCGGCTTCGAGATAACTCCGGTCTTCGATGTCCGAATTCCATGGTTGGGCCCCAGGATTTACCAGTTTTAAGGGTAATGATTCTGAGGCGTTTTGTTTTTCAGTAACGGGTTTTAATCCTTCGTGGCGACCTTGGCGTCGTGGCGGTTCAATCGCTGTTTGGGTGTCGGGTTTCCCTGTCGACTGCGAAATGCCGACTGTCGACTGCGTTGACGGGGGGGAATCGTGGTGGAAGCGGGTGAGGGGCCCCAGGATGAACCGGTGAAAACCCCAGCTCACCCAGGCGGGGTGAAACAACTGCCAGATACCCCATAACACCAAACCAAAGATCATGCCCCATTTGAGGACGGGCCGGGCTACCGTGCTGAAGGCCTCCTTGAAGATCCCGGCAAAGTAATGGACCAACTTCCCGGCCATCTTCGCCACCCACTTGGCGAAGGACTTGATCAAAGGTGAGACCCATTTCCAGAGCCATTTCGCCCCTACACCCGCAACATGCCCCGCCACGGCCAAGTGCTCCTTCGTCGTAGGTTCTTCCCCGGACCGTACCTTTTGCCTAACCTGTTCAAGGGGTGTCCCGGTCTCATGGGCCTGGGGTTCTGCCTTGGCAGGCTGGAGAGCTGCCGACTGCCTGTCCCCCGAAGCCTCGGCGGAGGGGGATGGACTGCCTTTAGACCTTTGTTCCTTTTTCCCTTTACCCTCGCCCCTTGGCATTGGTTTTGAGGGTACATAGGGGACCTTCCCTATGAGAGCCGTTTGGGAGACGGGTAGGGTGAGGGGTGGATTTGATTGGCCGAAAGCTTCAGGCTCGTTCCCCGCCTGGACCCACCCCACCACCTTCTTGGTTTCCAGTTCGCTAAGGTAGTCATCCATGACCACTTTTAGGGCTCTTTCGACCATCAAGGGTTCCCCCAGGTCGGCCAGGGCAAGCAGAATGGACTCGGTGATCAAAAAACCCTTATTTTTCATCCATCGCGGCGATGGATCGTTTTTAAGGATTTTAGTGGCATTTTTAGGCTCAGCCTCAATCTCATCCCCTGATGCCTGGTTCTCATCCAGGTTTCGGGTCACCCATTCCCGTGCTGTTGGGGTTAGGACCGCCGTTATCTTCAAGGCTTTTTGAACTTTTCCCGGAGACACCCCTAACCCCTTGGCCAGCTTCTCTTGGGAAAGGCCCGGGGTATCTTTGCCTTCCTGCTCAATGGCCAGGTCCCAATCCCACCAGTCCATTTCCTCCTGGTTGTTGTCCATGAGGGAGGCCCGGTGGGTCTCGGCGGGGGGAATATCCAGGATGTAGCAATCCAGGGCCGCCATCCCGGCCAGCTTAGCCCCAGCTAGGCGCCGGTGCCCCCCGATGACCAGAACCTCAAAGGCGGGGTTGGCGGCCTTCTCTTCCGCCGTCAGGGATCGGACCTTGGCGGGGGTTTCCTGGCCCTGGGCCTTCAGGGATTCGGCCATTTACTGGATAGACCCCGGCTTAAAACGCCTCCGGGGCTGATGGGGGTTCGGCATGATCTTCTGGAGGGGGATGGAAACTATCTTTTTGTCCGACATGGGGAGGTTCCTTTCGCTGACCCGAGGCCCTCAAGCCACCTTGGCCCAGGCTTCAAGCCGAGGCCAGAGATTTGGTAGTACCGGTTCCAAAGGGGTACCGGCCAAGGGGCGAGCCTTGGCTGTGCCGGGCCAATGGACGGAGTTTACGAGGTTCCACAAAAGGCCCGGCTCAAGTGGCTTCAAATTAGGCATAGAGTAAAAGGTGATATTGTTGGCCGTCAAGAAAGTTTGAAGCCGCGATGCATTTTTTGGCTTCTTCTGAATTTTCAAGGATAAATTCGCCCAGAAATTGGCCTGGGGAAAGGGGATTGTCGGCTAAAATCAACCGACAGAAGATTCTAAGCAACATCTATAGGCATGGCCCTTTTGTTTCCCGCCCAAGGCCGTGGGCGACGCGGTGAAAGACTTATCCAACACCGTCAATACGGTCAAGGAAGGCGAATCCGCCGCTGATACGACTAAGAAGCTATTGGGGTTTTAGGGGAGGGGATAGTTGGTTAATGTGTTAAATGTTGGCCTGGAGCTTTTGTTCCGAAGCTATTAAATGGAGGTATATTTGAGACTAACAATTTTATACATTTTTTTGATTTTGATGTCTTTTGAAGAGTTTTCATATGCGCAAAACTTACAAACAAAAAAAACAACACCCCCCATTAATGAATCCCAAAAAAATCAAAAAAAGTTGCCTGCAAATATTTCCACTATCGCCGTATCCATAACCAGTATCCCGGAAATAAAAAGCCACAATGAAGAAGATTCCTATTGGTTTTCGGAAAAATATATTAGTTTGGGGATTAATATTCTTTTGGTTATGGCAACCGCTTATTTGGCTCGTTACACATTAGGGTTGTTTAAAGAAACGAAAAAACTGGCTCAAACTGCCATTGATCAGGGGAAAGATTTTAGATTTCACACCCAAGCAGAATTGAGGGCTTATGTTTCGATTGCTCCGGACAATAAATTCCGTCGTCAGGATCCCCACAAAAATGCACCTTACATTTTTAGATTCCACGCAAAGAACGAAGGGAAAACACCTGCAAAAAGTATCAGATATAAAGTCGGAATTAGAATTTCTGAACAGGGCCCTTCGAATGAGGATTTTGAAAAACTTTCTTGGGAATACACAGGAACAACCACGATTATGCCTAACCAAATCATTATGATTCGCTCGGAGGGTGGAGGCCTTTTCGACAACGACCTTGCGGCCAAGGCAGAAGAGGGTAAAAGCAAAAAGGGTCTTCTTTTTTACGGAAAATTCATTTACGACGATGTTTTTGGGAACAACTACACCAACAAATTTTGCTTCCAGTTCCACCGTACCGCTTCTGGTGGTTTTAGGTGGAGCGTAAAGGAGGGTTATCACACCGTAGAATAATAGGGTCTTAATCATTAACGGCCCTTTGATAAAGACTATTTTTGTTTATATTTAGTCCCTGACCAAACTGACTCACTATCGTTTAGAGAGGTAATTAATTTACGGATTTGAAAGGGGAGGGGAAGGTGGGGGAGTAGAATTGGTCAGGTTTGAGGACATCTTGGGGAAAATGGCTAGAGTGTAATGTGAAGGCCTGGACTTCACACGAAAGTTAGGTTTCGTCGTAAGTCCAGCATTACCTTCCCTACTTCGGTTATTGCTTAGATTCTTAAAGGATGAAAACTGATTATGGAAAGCATGAAACCTCCAAAAAAAAATAAAAAAGATGGGATCCACACGATTGTAAAAGCAGCCCTGGGATTAGCGCCGATGGGGGGGCCTCTTTCTAAATTGTTAAACTATTTTGTATTGCCTTCTTTGGACAAACGAAGGGAGAAATGGTTTGAAGATGTTGCCACCAAATTAAAGGAGCATGAAGAACGTATTGGAAAACTAGAAGATCTCGGGAAAAACGAAGGTTTTATTGATATTTATTTACGGGCTAGCCGGATTGCAATTAGTACGAGTGAAAAAGAGAAATTAGAAGCATTGCGAAATGCAGTTATAAATGTTGCGATCAACAAGTCGCCAAAATATTTACAACAGGAAATATTTTTAGGGTTTGTGAATTCATTCACTGTATGGCATTTGAAAATATTGGCCCTTTTTCAGAACCAAGTAAAACTAAATTCTCTAATAAAAAAAGGCGCAAGCCCTCATGTTGGAGAATTAATAAAAGCTGAATATCCTGAGTTGGAATACCAACAAGAATTTTACACTTTCATTTGGAATGATTTAAATTCGAAAAGGCTCTTATCTTCTGGTGATCCCTTGGGCCAAACCATGTCTGGCATGGTTGTAAAAGCAACAACACAATTTGGGGAACTTTTTCTGGAGTTTATTAAAGAGCAAAAATAAACCGAAACTATCAGGGTCAGGTCTTGAATACGGCAGTCTGAATTCTCTTCTCTCCCCCGACCCGGCCAATTTTTCCCACCATTTTGAGCGTGCCATTCGATTCGTTCGGCGGGATAATCGCCCGAATCAATCTATATTCCAGGCAATCAATATATGGGCCCCCAAGAAAAACTTAACGCCGAAAATGGACTTTTTGCCTCTTCGGAAGAATCCAAACGAACCATGAAATTTATGCCTTTTATTTTTCTTGGGTTCTTAGCGATTTGGGGTTGGAGAGTATGGGTGATCTATCAAAGAGTTGGTGCAACCCCTAGGGCTATTTTTCTTATTTCCTCGTTTGTTTTTATGTTCTTTTTTTATTTATTCATCAGCATTTATGGTTTTAAGATTCGGCAAAGACGTTTTGAACTGTCTTCCGAGGGACTTACTTGTGTTGAGGGAAACGGGAAAAGAATAGTGGTTTCATGGGACCATATTGGGCAGTTAAAGGAACCTATGGACGGAGGGGCGTTAACCCTGTTTGACAAGTCTGGTAAGAAGCTTTTTACTTTTTCCGCAATGCTAGTGGAGGGTTATGAACAACTAAAAAATCGAATTTATGACGAGTTTGATAAAAGAAATCCTAAGTCTGATACCGATGTTTTGGTTTATCCCATGTCGCCTTCCGCCCGTACAACTTTCCTGGCCTGCGGGGTCGGTTTTCTTTTGTTTCTTGCCCTCACGGTCGTGAGTATCGTTCTCGAAACCTACCATTCGTCATCCCATTTTGCGCATCCATTGGCGATGCTAGTGATGCTTTACCTTTGTTGCCTTTTATGGTCAGCTGCGGCTTATTACTGCCTGGTTCATGGATCGAAAGTCAGCAAAAGTAAGATTGAGATAAGCAACGCAGGGATTGCCCGTTTAGAAAAGGATGGAAGCAAGGTTTTTATCCGGTGGGATGACGTGGCGAGGCTGACGAAAAGGGAAAGGATGAAACAGATCGGGGTTTACGGCCTTTCTGACGGCAAGAAAATCATGGTCGACTTTCAATTTGAAAGGTTCGAACAAATTAGAGACAGGATTTTGAACGAGTTCGAGAAAAGATTCAGGCTTCCCGCCATGCCGGTGACTTATGGGACCCTCCCGGTGTTTCCTAACCCTTTGCCTTTCTTATTCATCGCTACCTTCGTAGGCTTAATTATACTGGCTTGGGTGAACGACACCCGGCACCAGACTTGGGCCTTTGTGTTCATTGAATTCATACTTATAAGCTTTTACACGTTGATTCTTTACGGGGAATCACGTCTTGTAAAAACCATTGTCCTAGATGGACAGGGGTTGACGCTTTATAAGGTGTTCGGAAAAATCTTCCTTCCTTGGGACAAGCTTGCTGGGATTGATCAAGAATCTAAAATGGTTCAACATGGCCGGTACTTCCTCGTGAAATTAACGGTGACGGATGGAAAAACCTACCCATTTGACGACCCCTTGGCCCGTCGGCTTGAAATTTTTATTACTCTGAAAAAACTATTGGAAACGAAGAAAGCCAAGTCTGGTTAGAAAATTCCATCGGGATAAAAAAAGTCGTAAAATGCTTCCTCGGTGGCATGCCAGAAACGATTTACCTTAAAGTGACCCATGCAGATGGTTTATAAACTTTACTTACATTGGAAATACTTCTTTAAGTTTCTGCCCGAGCACCACCCTAGGTTCTACTGGAAAAGCTTTGGGCTCCCCACGGGCAAAGCCCGTGGCACCGCCGAAGTCTCCCCTTCGGGGACCCAGCCTTTAGCTGGGACGCCTCTCCTCCTCGGGCATAACCCGGGGATGTCGATGCTGCGACTTTCATCCATGAAGTGGGGCACGAGGCTGACCCCGTTGTTTTATTAATTCAACGAGGGATCATTCAGTGTGTCGCCGAACAAGGCTTCGGCGCCGCCTTCCATCGCCATGGCGGAACGGACGATGTCCTGGGGCGTGATCTTTTTCGCCATCTTCCGATAAAAGTCCTCCCGGAAGCCGCCTGCCGGGTCCCCGGAGGCCTCTTCCAAGGGTTGAGAGTCGAAAAAGGTTTCCCATTTCCGGGCCGGAAGAATGAATTTCACCGTCAGGTAGAGGACCACGACGAAAAGCAGGTGGGCCTTGCGGGAATCGAGGCTGACCTGGGTATTCACGCTTTCCGCGTTCACCTCGAAGTCCGGGTTAAATTTCGAGTAGGCTTTGTAAGCCATGGCCCTCAGGGTAAACAGGGCATCGTCGGTTCTCATTTGTTTCATCACCCGTTCGTAACGATAGTCCTGGAAAAGAACCAGGAGGCTTTCCAATTCTTCCCCTTCCAGGATGGTTTTCACGCCGCCATAGCTTCTTTCAAATCGCATTGATTTCTCCTTTCAACCGCGTTTTGAGGGTTTCAATTGCCACCTCGGCGCCCCGGCGCTTTCCCTGCCTGGGCGGCCGTCTTGGCGCCGGGAATGGGAACAGTGGGGGCAGGCCTATAGATTATAATTGTTGTTTAAGATGCGTGCATGTGACTTGGGGTCAGGTCTTGAATATTGCAGTCCGAAATGTCCGCCTTCGGCTTGATACCTCTTGCGGCCTGCATGCACATGCATGTAACGTATCGAAAAGGAGGATTAAATGCGGACCACTATTGAAATCAAAGAAAAGTTGAGGGCTGAACTTTTGAGGCGGGCGGCCCACAAGGGGGCCAAGGGTTTTTCCCATATCATCGAGGAAGCCCTGGAATCTTATTTTGGCATTGAGGACAAGGTGGCAAATACACGCAAGAAGGCTTTGAGCTTGAAAGGGAGTTTAGGGCGGCAGGACGCGGAAAAGCTGAGGACGGAAACCGAGAAGATTAGAGAGTCTTGGCGATGATCATTGAGGACACGGATGTTCTCATTGATTTTTTGGCGGGGAAAGACCCTGGAGCCGGCCGGGTCGAACAAGAATTGCGGGATGGAGCCCTTTACACCACTGTCATTAATCGGTTCGAATTGCTTTCGGGTTCTAAAAGCTTGAAGCAAAACGAAAAAGTCCAACAGTTATTAGAAGCGCTTAAAGTTCTAACCCTGGATGTCTCAGCCGCGGATAAGGCCGCTGGGATTCGGCGGCACCTGGACCAAAAAGGCCATGGCATCGGGATGGCCGACAGCCTGATAGCGGGCATTGTGGTGGAACACGGGGCCCATTTGCTGACCCGAAACGAACGACATTTCAACCGGGTTCAAGGTCTGAAATTAAGCCATTGGGATTGAGAAAAAAAGGAGCCCCCACTACGCTCTCCGAGCTACGAGGGGCAGGCATACTAAATAAACTTCATCTTCTTAATGGTAAAATGACAATATAATTTTTGAGGCTCTTCTGCAAAAGTTGTGGGT
>PLZG01000051.1 GCA_003152075.1 candidate division FCPU426 bacterium | reverse complement strand
CGAATGATGGCGCACGCGGTTTCAATGTTTTGGCATACCAATAAAGCCTCGTGGTGCATGCCGGTCAAGGCCATCAGGAATTTTTCCCGTTTCATGAAAGGACTCCTTTGATTCCGCGGCTCAACCTTTTAAAGCGTAAGCCAATTGAAGCGAGCGGATGTACCGGATCAGGGACCGAATTTCCACGGGCGAGAACTTCACCCCTTGCTTTGGCATTTTGCCGTGACCGTCGGAAACCCTTTTTTCTAAATTTTTGGCGGATTCGCGGATAACCCAATCCCGTGTGATATCTAATTGAACGGGATCGATCTTGAGGGTTTTGGCCGCTTCCATGGAACCCTTGCCGTTACTGCCGTGACATTGGGCGCAATTGGCTTCGAAAAGTTTCCGGCCGGGTGACGGGTTTTCCTTCGATTCCGAACCGGGGATTGACAGAAGAATCAGCAGGGCGGGCAAAAGAAATAAAACTACAGCGGCTTGGAGTGGGCGAATCATGAACCCTCCTTCAACGAAAACCTTTTAGATTCCTCTAAGCTGATTATGAAACTTCCCGAAGGGCATCACTATGACTCAAGTCATATGATTTTTTTTCAAAGGATTTAGGATGGGTTCAAATCACTATCGAGCCTTCTCCAACTGAAGGAGAAAAAATGGAAACTGTCGCGTCCCTTTCCCCCTTGGATCACCTTCTCTCCCGCTTGGAGGCTAAAACCCTCACCTTTCCCCATCCCGTGGAAAAGCTGGAAGTGGTCCAAACCCACATCTCCACCGTCCTCCTCGCGGGGGAGTTCGCCTATAAAATCAAAAAACCCGTTTCCTTTCCCTTCGTGGATTATTCCGCGCTGGAAAAAAGACGCGGTTTTTGCCAACTGGAGATGGTGCTGAATCGCCGGTTGGCGGAAACCGTTTATTTGGGAGTGGTTCCGATCACGCGGAGTGGAAGCCAACTGAACGTCGAGGGAACGGGGGAAGCGGTGGAATACGCCGTGAAAATGAGGCGCTTGCCGGACGCCCAGCGCTTGGGAAGCCTCCTGGAAAAGGGGCTGGTTCCCGATAAATTCTGGACCAAACTGGCCAACCGTTTGACCCGTTTTTACCGGGAAGCCGCCCGGGGACCGGAAGTGTCAAAGTGGGCCACGCCCCAAGCCTTGCGGGAGGATTGGGGCCAGATCTTTTCCCAAATCCGGAATTTCACTTCCGGCCTGCTTGAGCCCGCCGTTCTGGAGAGGCTGGTGGTTCTTTGGGAGGAGGGGCTGGACTACCAAAGGGCCCGGATCGAAAAAAGGTTCAAGGCGTCCCGGGAGGGGCACGGGGACTTGCGTTTGGAACATATCTATTTTTTTCCGGAAGAAACCGAGCCGCTAGACCTGTCCGTCATTGACTGCGTGGAATTTAACACCCGTTACCGTTGCGCCGATCCCCTTTGCGACGTGGCATTTCTTCTCATGGACCTGGAAATAGCCGGTTATTACGCCGAGTCCGACCTCTTCAAACGAGAATTTCTCAAGGCCAGTGGTGAAGGGGTGGATCACTTGCTGGATTTTTATACCGCCTACCGCCACATGGTAAGGGGCCTTGTGCGCGGTCTCCAAGCGCGGGAGGAGGACGCGATTCCCGAATACCGGGTCCGAGCCGAAAAAAAGTCCCAGGCCCATTTTCTCCAAGCCCTGTCCAAACTGGAAGAGCCTAACCAAAAGCCCGGCCTTATCCTGGTGGGAGGATTGCCGGGGGCGGGCAAAAGCACCTTAGTCCAGAAGCTGGCTCAATTGGAGAACTTTCAAAGTTTTTCCTCGGATGCCACCCGCAAGGAATTGGCCGGGCAAGCCCTGGATTCCCAACACGCCACCGGATATGAGAGGGGCATCTATAAGGCTGAATGGACGGAAAAAACCTACGGCACTCTTCTGGAAAGGGTCCGAATCGCTTTGCGTGGGGGTCACCGGGTTTTGGTGGACGCCAGCTTCTCGAAACAAATCTGGCGGGAACGCTTCAAGGATATGGCCAAGGAATTGGGGGTGCAATCCGTCTTTTTTGTCTGCCTGATCAACCATGATACGGCGGGAATACGCCTGGCGGAAACCCACCGGTTCGGTTCGGACGCGGATTTGGAAATCTACCGGAATATGGCCGCCCACTGGGAAAGGCCCTCGCCCGAACTCGGTACGCTTTTCCTCAATACCGAAAGACCCATCGCGGTGAGCCTGGCCGAAATCCACCGGACCCTTGAACAGCGGGGGCTAACCTCGGGAAACCAGCTCCAACATTCCGGCCGTGTGGGGGAGTGAAAAAGGCAACAACAAAGCTGTTTACCAACCTCCTCGTAAGAGGATGTTGGTTCAAACGCCTTTTATTTTGATTTTGTTAGAGTCTTTTACGCCGGTTGGTAAAGGCAAAAGGGGTCAGCGGCCATCATGTCGCCCGTGAGGGCATAGCCCCTGGCGCGGGAACCGCCGCAAATCGATTTGTACTCGCACCTGCCACATTTGCCCTTGAGAGCGTTGGCGTCGCGTAATTTCTTGAAGACCCAATTGTTGCGGTAAATGAAGGACAGGGTTTTCTCCTTGATATTTCCCCCGGATATGGGAAGGAAGCCGCTCGGGCAGACATCGCCGGTATGGGAAATGAAAACAAAGCCCCTGCCGTCGCCGACCCCCCGGGCCGCCCTCATCAGGCTGGGAGCGGGATCCTTGACCTCGCCTCGTAACAATTGGTCGGGAGTCACGCCATGGTGCTGGAGAATGATGCGGCGGAAATGGTGGGCTTCGGTGGTTTTAATGTCGAACCATCCCATCTCCAGGATGTCATGGAGTTGTTCCAGCACATCCTCGGTTTCACGGGCGTTCAAGGCTTGATCCTTGTTGGCCCTTCCGGTGGGCACCAGGAAAAAGACCGACCAGAGGTCGAGCGAAAAGGGGACGAGGGCCCGGGCGATGTCCCAGACCTGGTCCTTATTATGGCGCCCGATGGTGGTGTTGATTTGAAGTTGAATACCCAATTCCCGGATTTGCTGGGCGGCTTCCATGAAGCGGTCGAAAGTCCCCGGAACACCCCGGAAAGCGTCGAAGGTGGCCGCGTCGGCCCCGTCCAATGAAAGGGAAATGCGTTTCAGGCCGGCGGCTTTTAATTCCTTAAGGCGTTCAAGGGTTAGGAGTGGGGTGATAGAAGGGGCCAGGGCAAAGTTGATCCCAAGACGGGAGCATTCGGCCGCAAGCGTCATTAAGTCGGGCCGCTTCAGGGGGTCACCGCCGGTGAGGACGAAAAGAGGAACTTTCCATTCGGCAACTTGGCGGATCAAATCCAAGCCTTCCTCAGTATCCAGTTCGCCCGGGTAGGGTTTGCACTCGGCGGAAGCCCGGCAATGGACGCAGGCCAGATCGCAGGCCCGGGTGACTTCCCAAATGGCGATATAGGGACGGTCCGAATATCGTGAAGTCGGTGTAGGGGTAGGGGCTGATTTTTCCATTTCTTCCTCCATCCTGGGGGTTGACCTAGAAGCACTTTAAATTAAGAAGGGAGGGCGCCTATATGATCGGTGTCATATAAGTGGTAGGGTGGGTTAACACAAAATCAAATTGACTAGGGAGAGGCGGGGTAATGAAATCCTTCACTTTGGAGACCAGGCAGGCCCCATCCAACACCTCGGTTACCGTAATTGACATGCAGGGGGAGTTGGATACCAACACTGCGGTCGAATTTGAAAAAGCATTGGACGATATTTTCTCCTCGGGAAAATTCAAGATCGTTCTCAATATGGAAAAACTAATCTATATTTCCAGCGCTGGTTTCGGCATTCTCATGAGCAACATCAAGGATGTCCGGAAGCACCGGGGTGACATCAAAATCACCAACGTCCGCCCGGACGTTTACAGTATCTTTGAACTGCTGGAACTACCAGGCCTGTTCCACATCCTGAAGACTGAACGGGAAGCCATTCAAGAATTCGCCTGATCAATTACGACCGCCCTTTTCTTGAAAAATTCCCCGCTTTTTAAAAAGCCGATTAAAAACCAACGCGGCGTGCCGCCGAAGCAGGAAAGTGGCCAGGGCGAAAGCCAATAGCAGGACCAGCGAAATGAGGGCGGCGCGCCCCATCCAACCCTTCAGGATTTCCCAGCTGGCCCCGAAAAAATAACCCAACCAGGTATAGGTCAGGGCGTAAGCCACCGATCCCAGAAAGTTATAAAATAAGAAAGGGCGGAAGGGGGTCTTACCCATTCCGGCCAATAGGCCGGTGAGGGGATGGGCTAGGGCCACGAAGCGGCTGAAAAAGACCGCCCGGGCCCCGTACTTCTTGAAAAAATCCTCCACCTTCCCAATCCGCTCAGGGTTCAAGGTGACCCACCGGGAACGTAAAAGTATTTTTCGGCCCAGCTTTCTTCCCGCCACGTAACCAAAAGTCCCCCCCAGGAAACAAGCCGAGGCGCCCAGCAACACGAGGAACCACGGTGAAAACATCCCGTCCTCGGATAAAAAGCCCGCCCCCAAAAGAAAAGTGTCGCCGGGCAAAGGAATGCCGATGTTGTTCAATAATACTGCTAGGAAAACCGCCAGGTATCCATATTGAACTAGCAGGGTCTGAAGCCAATCAGGCATGGGGACGCACGTTTTTTCTTAAGCCGACTGACCGCCAGGCGATCGCTGCAAAGCCCAGTAGGGCGGCGATGGCCCAATCTCTGGGTGTAATTGGTGAAACTTGGAACACGGCATCCAAGCCCGGTAGTTCAATGATCGCCGGAAGGCTAAGCCCCACCCCCAGGGTCACAATCCAAAAGCGCTTGGTTTTAGGAAAGGGAACCTTCCACCAAGATTGGTTTTGGGCCCTTTCGGCGAAGGTCAGGACTAAACTTCCCAAGATTAGGGCCGCCATGGCGCAGCTCCTGGCGTAAGTCACGCCCTGGGGAAGCCTGGCCACGAAAAAGCCCGCCACGACTGCGCTTAGAAGAAGGCCCGAGACCAAGGAAATAACGATATTGAAATCTGGCAGGAGGGGTTCCTCCGGGTTTCGGGGCGGTTGGCGCATGGCGTCGGGAGGCGCGGGTTCGGCCTCGAAGACCAGGGCGGAAACGGGATGAACCACCAATTCCAACCACACCAAATGGACAGGAAGGTACAAAAGGGGAAGCCCGGCCAGGGGGCACAGGAGGGCCAGGACCACGATGGGAACGTGGAAGGCCAGCAGGAAAAAGAAGGACCGCTGGATATTGGCGAAGATGCGGCGGCCTTCGGCCACCGTTTCCACGATGGCGGCGAAACTGTCCTGTAACAGGACTATGTCGGCCGCGGCCCGGGCCACTTCAGTTCCTTTGAGGCCCATGGCAATGCCGATATCGGCTTTTTTGAGAGCGGGTGCGTCGTTGATACCGTCCCCGGTCATGGCCACCACCTCGCCCGAATCCCTCAGCACATCCACGATGGCGTGCTTTTGCGCTGGGTCTACCCGAGCGAAGATGACCCCTTGGGTCACCCGCTTCTGGAAGTCCTGCAGGGGAAGTTTGGCCAGGGCGGGACCATTAACCAATTCATTGTCCCCATGGAGGATTCCCGCCGCCGTGGCCACCGCCTGGGCCGTTAAAAGATGGTCTCCCGTGATGATTTTTATCTTGATCCCCGCTTCCCTGCATTGGGCCACGGCCTGGGGCACCTCGGGTCTCAAGGGGTCCTTGAAGGCCAGCAGGCCCAGCAGTTTCAACCCCTTTTCGTCCGCGACCCTTTGCCCAGTGAAGGCGACGGCCTTCCTTTCCGCTACGGCAAGTACGCGGGCTCCCCGTAGGGCAAGGCGCGCGTTTTCCACCTCGGCTTTTTTTCTTTCCTCGGCGGTGATCTCGCAATGTTCCAGGATGCCTTCCAGGGCTCCCTTGGCCACGATCCGCCAGCCCTTCCCGTCCTTATCCCTCCAGACATGGGACATGTGTTTTCCCGCCAGGTCAAAATCGTAATCGTAGGCCAGCTCATGGGCTTCCTGGACCCGGGCGATCTTGACGCCATGCTCCTGGGCGTGGGCCAGGATGGCCTTTTCCATTGGATCGGCGGGGGATATCTCGCAAGCCAGCACCGAGGCCTCCAACACTTCCTCCTCTGTTCCGTCCGGGCCCAAGGGGGTGTGGGTGTCTAATAGGAACTTACCCTGGGTCAGGGTGCCGGTCTTGTCCACGCAGATGACGGTGGTGGAACCAAGGGTTTCCACGGAAGCCAGGCGTTTCACCAGCACGCCCCGTTTAGCTAGGCGCCAAGCGCCGAGGCTCAAGAATAAAGTAAAGACCAGGGGAAATTCCTCTGGCATGGCGGCGATGGTGAGGCTAACGACCGAAAGAAAAGACTCCCCAAGCGTTTTGCCCCGGTAGAGTTCCAGGCCCGCCAATCCCAACGCAACCACCAGGGCAGCCAAGCCCAACCTTTTCACCAGGAAGTCGGTTTTTTTCTGTAGGGGGGTAGATTCAGGCTCTGAATCAGCCACGAGCCGGGCAATTCCCCCAAAACGGGTGGAGGCCCCCGTCTTTTGAATCTCGCCGAGGGCATGGCCGGTCATGACCGTGGAACCCGCGAGGAAAAGGGAATCTTCCCCGGGTTCAGGCCCAACCCCGGGGATTTTCTGGCGCGGTTCGGATTCGCCCGTCAACTGGGACTCGTCCATGGAAAGGTTGGCGGCTTGGCGCAGGACACCGTCCGCATGGGCTTTGTCACCTTCCTTTAAAACCAGGAGATCGCCTGGGACCAGTTCGGTAGTGGGGATTTCTTTTTCCAACCCGTCTCGGAGGACACGGGCCCGGGGCGAGAAAGCTTGCGAAAGTTTTTTCAGTGCATCTCGTGATTGGGCCTCAAGGACCACATCCACGCCCAGGACGGGAATCAGGGCCGCCAAAAGGATAAGGCCGTCACGGTTGTCACCCAGGAGGAAATAGGTCGAGGCCGCCAAAAGCAAAAGGAGGGCCATGGGGTCGGCCAGGGTATGAAGGATTTCCTTAAGTCGCTCCCCCCTCTTTGGGGTCGTTAATTGGTTTGGCCCGAATTGTTCCAACCGCCGACCGGCCTCAATGGAGGTTAAACCGGTCCATTCGCTTGGCATGAAATTCTCCTTTTTAACCATTTGAAAACAGGCTCCTTACAATGCTTATGATCCCCATCATAAGATTTTGAACCTTTCATCTGTATAAAAGGATAAGGTTTAGGAGGCAGCCATGACTTCCATTGATCTAACGAAAACCATTTCCCAGCTGGTCAAGGAAATCCCTCGTTCGGAGGCTGTTTTCCGGAAATTCAATATCGACACCCGCTTTGCTCCCAATCTCCTGGTCACCGAAATCTGCGCTATGCATGGTCTAAGCCTTCAAGACCTGGTCCGAGAACTGGAAGAAATCGGCCGGGAGACTAAATTCCTCGACGAGAAGATCCTGGCGGGTTATGGCATCCCCGAATTGATTGGTTATATCCTTTTCACGCATCACGCCTACCTGGAAAAAGAACTGCCGCGCTTGGAAGAGCTCTTCGGGGAAGCGGTATTGGATGATGGGGCCGCCCATTCTGAGTTGCTGGAATTGGCGCCACTTTTCAAGGGTTTCAAGGATTCCATGCTGTGGCATATGAAAGAGGAGGAAAAACACCTTTTCCCCTTTTTTCTCCTCATGGTGGGAGGGAAAAGTCCCTCGCCCGCGTTGGACGAGGAAGGTATCCAAAACCTCATCCACCTTTTCGAGAGTGAGGACGAGGAAATCCGCCTGGACCTGGACCGGTTAAGGAATAGGACCCGAAGTTACCATATCCCGGAAGGGGTGGGACGGGCCTACCGGGACCTGTTCCACGGCCTGGGCCTGATGGAGTTTGAACTGAACCGCCACGTGCGGGTCGAAAACCAAATCCTGTTTCCCAAAGTGCTCGCCGCTGAGATCGCCATGCTGAAGAGAGAAAAGGATGCTTCCCGGGTAACCGCTTCTACTTCCACTTAAGGACAATAAAATGACTGAAGACAAGTCGTCGCGCGGAAATGAAAGGAGAAAAAGAATGGCTAACAATGGCGCCGTTTATGGATTGGGTTTCGTCGGGGCGGCGGTCTATTTCATCCATCAGGCGAGTTCCTTTATGACCGGGGTCATCGGAATATTAAAAGCCGTTGTTTGGCCCGCCATGCTGGTTTATAAGGCGCTTGAATTGCTCAAAATGTAAAAGCGGAAAAACCCGAAGTCGATCCGAAAAGGGGTCGAAAACAGGGCCCTTTCTGGTTTGCGCCCCAAGTCATCCATCCTAGGATAATGTGATCAATGTGATAGGTTTGCCCTATCGCATTGATAGAAGATTTTGAGTTTCTTCCCAGCGAGTTGATGAGACTCACTTTATGGTTTCTGTTTCGTTGGCCCTCCCTTTATTAAATCTGAGTTAAACCTACCTTCATACCGCCCAATCCCAATGGCTATTGCGTCATAACAAGTAGATTATGGTTCTCGAAACAGCGGACTGAACTCTGCATGTTCCGTACGCGGTTGGCACCAAGCTTGCTTTAAGACTTGGATTGATTCTGCGGAATGATGTGAGAGGGGGATATTTTGCTGACCATTGTGAAGCAAAGACCGGTTATTTTCCTGGCGCGTAAAAGGAACCCCCTTTTAACTTTAGACTTCTTCAAAAAAATCCCCTCCGACGCCCTCCGGGAAATTGAAAAACACTTGATTGAAAGAAAATGCGCGAGACAGGAAACCATCTTCCTTGAAGAGGATCCGGCGGTTTTCATTTGGTTCGTCGAGGAAGGACATGTTAAGGAAGTCCATCATTCAGTTGATGGAAAGAGCCATATCATTTGCATGGTGGGAGCCGATGGTATGTTCGGGCTTTCCGCCTTTGGCGGAGGGAATTACGGTATTCATAGCGTGGCCGAGACGGACTCAAGGATCTTTTCCTTTCCCATCCAGGCTTTTCAAGTCCTCATGGGAAGGTACCCGGAATTGGCGCGGGCCGTTCTTTGCCGAATTTCAAAGCTTTTGCGCCGTTCCAGGGATATGCAGGCTTTTTCCCAGGAAAGCGCGGAAAAGCGCCTGCTCCAGGTGCTGGTGGAAATGGTGGAGGAATTCGGAAATGTTGTTCCTATGACCCGAAGGGAAATCGCGGAGATGGCGGGTACGGCAGTAGAAACCTGCATACGCGTATTCTCGCGCCTGGAGCAAAGAGGATTGATGACCTCGGTGCATGGCAAGATGATCGTGAAAAACCCTGACAGTTTGAAAAACCTAATGAGGGAACTTTAGAAATTCAAAACGAGATTGGCGAGGAAATCAAATGATGAATCATGGATCGCAGAACAGCAGAAGGTTTGAAGCGTTTTTGGAAAAATTGATGATGTGGTTATTTGATGGGGGAAAATCGCCTTTTCGGCGCGATGATTTCCCCAAAAGACCGGGCCTGTCCCAGACGGGTGGGGTTTCCCTGGAAACAAAATCCGGAAAAAAAGGAATGGAAAAACGTTATTGAGCTAACCGGGACTATTTGATTTCAGTGAAAACCCCGGGAGGGGTATTGATCCCGGGGTTTTTTATTTATGGGTAAATCGTCACCCGACCTGCCCTAGATCATAAACGTGAGATGGGGTTTTCTTTAAGATGATGCCAAGCGGAAAAGTTATAAAAAACCCACAAGATTGGAGGACGAGGATGAAAAAATCCCAAGTTAAAGCCAAGAAGGTTTACAAGGACTGTGCCGGATGCGGGATGAAGGTTTTGAAAAGCAAAGGCAAGATGTCGGGTGGAAAGTTTTACTGCTCCAAGGACTGTAAGTAAAGGATTGGAAGACTCCGGCATGACACTTATCGAGGAAGCGAAAAAAACGACGAAGGGCGCCTCAATTAGCGTCCTGGATGCCTTGTGCGACCGGCGTGCCGTTCGCCACTACATGGACAAAGCCATCGACGAAAAGACCATTAGAACCCTCCTGGAATTTGCCGTCCAGGCTCCCAGCGCTATCAACAGCCAGCCATGGAGTTTCGCCATCGTTCAGAAACCGGACCTACTAAACGAGATTTCCGATGGGGCCAAGAAGACACTGGCCCAAGACCCCCGGTGGAAATCCGAGGCTAAACATGCTCCTAATCGCTTCCTCGACCCGGCCTTCAATATCTTTTACGGGGCCTCGACCCTTATCATCGTTTGCGCGACCCAGGAAGGCCTGGTTCCCGAGGCTGATTGTTATTTGGCCTGCCAGAACATGATGTTGGCCGCCTATGGAATGGGGCTAGGTACTTGCCCCATTGGGTTGGCCTGGGATATCCTCCGGACCGATTCCATGAAACAGAAATTGGGGATACCGGTCGGACATTTCCCGGTCCTGCCGATCATCGTGGGATACCCTTCCGAACCCACCCCAAGGACGCCAAGAAACCCACCCCGGATTTTGAACTGGATAGGCGCTTAATCCACGTTAGCGGCTTACGTCCTGCTTTATACCCTGGCGGGAGACTTGCTCGGGTTCAAATGGGGACTCCAAAAAATCTGGATGATTCACATCACCTCCTATATTCTTCTTTTTGCGTTATTCCATTCACGGCTTTTTGGGATTTGCTTGCTTTAAAAAAAGGTAGCCAGCGGTTTCCAGCTGGTTAATTGTTGAGAATTTTTTTTGGGTTGTTCCCTTCGTGCTATTGAACCAAGTCCTTCAGGCCTGAAAAACTTTCCGGTTGGCTTTGAATTATTTTTTTATGACTCTTGTCATACCTTTTCATGGGATTCGAGCCCATCCTAGAATTAAAGTAAAGCGAAGAAAGGTGTAAATGAACCTTATTCAGGACATCATCATTCCGATCAATGGGGAATCCGTATTCGGGGACTTGATCCTTGAGGAAAAATCGTCAGGCATCGTTTTGTTCGCAGACGGTTCCGGAGGAAGCCGTTATTCACCCCGGCAACGGTTCATCCTTGACAAATTGAACGGGGCGGGGTTCTCGACGCTTTTCTTGGACCTTCTCACCCTCGAAGAGAGCATGGTGGATGAAGTGACTTTGCAGTACCGTTTCAACGTACCTCTACTAACCGCAAGGCTGGAAGGGGTGGTGGATTGGGCAAGAAGGGACACGCGCACGAAGGACCGCAAGCTGGGTTTATTCGCCAGAAGCACCGGCGCCGCGTCCTGCTTGGTCGCCGCCTCCCGTGGGAAGGAATCGATCTCAGCGGTTGTTTCCCAAGGGGGCCGGACCGACCTGGCGAATGAGATCCTTCCGGGCATCACGGCGGCAACCCTTTTCATCGTGGGCGGGGATGATACTGAGTTTTTGGAAATCAATCTCGAGTCTTTCGACCTTGTAACCTGCGCCGATAAGAAATTAGAAATTGTCTCCGGCGCCTCCCATTCGTTCGAAGAGCCTGGAAAACTTGATGAGGTCGCCGCGCTCGCGGTTCACTGGTTCGGGCGTTACTTGGAATAACTCCATATAATGAAAAAAATTGGATAGGCCTTCCTAGGCAACTCTCGGCATTAACCTGTGACGTCCAAAGGCCATAGGCATTACAATATCGGTTCTGGTGATTCAAGAATTGATAAGATTGGAACCCCTTGAAACCCATGATCGAAGTTCGCGGCCTCTCCAAAAGTTTCAAGGAGGTCCGCGCCGTCCAAGATGTGAGTTTTAACGTCGCTCCGGGCGAATGTTTCGCCCTCCTTGGCCCCAACGGTGCCGGAAAAAGCACTACCATCAAGATGCTCATCACCATGCTTTCCCCGGACTCGGGTGACGCCCTGGTGAACGGGTTTTCACTTAAAGAGGAACCTGCCCGCATCCGCGAATCCATTGGCTACGTCCCCCAATCCCTTTCGGTGGACGGCACCTTGACGGGCTTGGAAAACCTCACTATCTTCGGCAAGCTTTATGGCCTATCCAAGGCCCAGTTAAAAGAGAGGGTGCCTCAAATCCTTGAAATGCTGGACCTGACCGAGGCGGCCCATAGGCCCGTGGCCCACTATTCGGGCGGCATGGTGCGTCGCTTGGAAATCGGCCAATCTATCCTGCATCGTCCCGCTGTAGTTTTTTTGGACGAGCCCACTACCGGGCTGGATCCGGTGGCCCGCAACGCCCTTTGGGGGCATATCCGGGAACTGCGCAAGGAATACGGGATGACCTTGTTGATGACCACTCATTACATGGAGGAAGCCCAGGTATTGTGCGACCGGATCGCCATCATGGATAAGGGGCGCATCGAGGTTATGGGGACGTTGAAAGAGTTGCGCAAGAAAGCCCGCAAGCCCCGGGCCACCATGGATGAATTGTTCGTACATTTTGTGGGGCCGTCCGAATCCGACGAACAAGGAGGCCTGGCCAATGTCAAACGCAGCCGCCGTATCGCCCAAAGACTCGGTTAAGCGCCGTCCCTGGCTCCTTCTTTACCTTTATCACGTAGTCGTCATCATCGAGCTTGAAATCATGAAAGTTTTGAAGGACCCCACCGAAATCCTATCCCGGAGCCTCCAACCAGTCATTTGGCTCCTACTGTTTGGCGAGGCGTTCAGCCGTATGAAGGCCGTTCCCGAGGCGGGAGGGGACTACCTCGCCTTTCTTACGCCGGGGATCCTGGCCCAATCCATCACCTTTGTTTCCATCTTCAATGGATTGTCCATCATTTGGGAAAGGGACATGGGGCTTCTGCAGAAAATCCTCACCACGCCCATTGAGCGCTCCGCCCTGGTCCTGGGGAAAATGTTGGCTTCCACCTTTCGGTCCTTGTGCCAGCTGGGGGTGGTGCTAGTCGTGTCCCTCTTCCTGGGGATCCACCTGCAATGGAGCCTGGACCGGGTGGCCGGGCTTTTGGCGTTTGTGGTCCTTGGATCGGCTTTTTTTTCAGGTCTTTCCATGGTCATCGCCGCCATCGTCAAGACCCGGGACCGAATGATGGGAATCGGCCAATTAGTAACCATGCCGTTGTTTTTTGCCTCCAGCGCCCTTTATCCCGTATCCATCATGCCGCCCTGGCTTCAGGTTTTCGCAAAGGCCAATCCCATGAGTTATTTGGTGGATGGTTTAAGGGGACTTCTGTTGGACCCGGCTTACGCCCACGGTTGGCTGGATGGGATGGTTCTGCTGGTGGCTGCACTGTTCATTTGGGCCCTGGCCACCCGCCAATACCCGCGGCTTTTGACATAAGGGAATTTCATAATGGTGAAGACCAAAAATAAAGTAACCGCGGGCCGTATGATTTTCGCCGCCCTTTATATTCTCGCCTTTCCCTCGCTTCTCTTATTTCTTTCAGGGGATTGGCTTTGGACGGAGGGGTGGATCTGGAGCCTTTGGTTTTTAACGCTCAGTTTCGGTTGTGTCCTTTACTTGTACCGCAAGGACCCGGGCCTGCTGGCGGAAAGGTTCAAGAAGCCAGGGACCGGAAACCAAAAGAAATGGGACCGCTATTTCGTGTCTGCCCTGGTGGTGGCCTTTTGGGGCTGGATGGTCCTCATGCCCTTGGATGCCAAAAGATACGGGTGGACCGGTTACTTTCCGCTGGGCTTGAAAATACTAGGTGGAATGGGGCTGTTGATTTCTTCCTTCTTGTTCTACCGGACCTATTCCGACAATAGCTTCGCTTCTCCCCTGGTGAGGGTCCAAAAAGAACGAAAACAAAAAGTCGTCTCCACCGGCGTTTATGGGTTTGTGAGACACCCCATGTACCTGGGCGGGATCTTGCTTTTCATGGGGTCGCCGTTGTTATTGGGTTCCCTTTATGGCTTTTGGTTCGGTATTGCCCTGTCTTTGATGGTCGCCGGAAGGATTTTGGGTGAGGAAAAAATGCTGATCCGGGACTTGAAGGGCTACACCGCTTATCAAAAGAAAGTGAAATATAGGCTCATCCCTTACCTTTGGTAAAAGCCTTATGGGCAGCCCTTCGGAATCATTTTTCCCCCAAACTCAATTTAATGGTTTTGCCGGCTACCATGAATTTTCCATAACCCCGATGGTGCAGGGTTTTGGGATTTTTCCTGAATGGATCGACCCAAGCTTTAACGACCTTGAAAACGAAAAAATTATATTTGTTGGCCATCATGGCGTCGACGAGTTTGCATTCCAGGCTTGCGTAGCATTCATCGATGAGTGACGCTTTAACTAAGAAAGCGGGGGACCGGGTTAGACCGAACTTTTTAAACTTATCGACATCCCGCCCCGAAGAATTTCCACACCCGACCACCTTTTGCGCCAGATTCGCCGTCGGTATGTTAATCACGCATTCCTTTGCCGCTTTTAGGGTCCCGAAGGTGAGCCCTTTTTCGCCTATAACACAACCGATGAGGGGTGGGTCAAAATCCATCATGGTATGCCAGGACATGGTCATGACGTTTGGGCGGCCATGCCGCGTCGTGGTTACCAATACGACAGGTCCGGGTTCCAGCAAGCTGTACACTTTCGATAAGGGGAAGGGCTTTTTCATTGATGGAATCCCAACTTAAATAAGTTTTATGAGCGGTTCATTCCGTTGAAGACTTGGTCGAAGTTCTGCTTAGAGCCCTGGATGAGATTTGTCGCCCCAGCGATCGGGATTTCGTAAAGGTCCTCCTGGAGGCCCTTCATGATTTCGGAGGCCGCCTGGGTCACCGGGATGCCCCGGTCCGCCTGGCACCTTTTGGCGCGGGCACCCCGGTCCAACTCGGTATCCACAATGGGCGGAATGACTTCGAAAACCTTGATGGGGGTGTCCTTCAACTGGTGCCGGAGGGAAAGGGTAAAGGAATGGATGGCTGCCTTGGTAGCGCAGTAGAGGGGCATGATGGCCAGGGGAACGAAGCCTAATCCAGAGGAAACGTTGATGATGGCCGCCTCCTTTTCGTCCAGCAAGTGGGGGATCATTAAAGAGGTGAGGTAGATAGGGGCTTCCAGGTTGATTCGGACCTAGTTGTCTCCGGCCTCCAATTCTCCCAGGCCTTTCTTGAAGTTCACCATTCTCTGCATTCCCGCGTTGTTCACGAGCACATTGGCGCTGAAGTTGCCGATAGCCCAATCCGCCAGGGCCTTCCGATCCCCCGGCTTGGAGATGTCACAGGTCTTAACCTCCAGGGCGGGGTGCTTTTTTTTGGCCTCCCGCAATTTATCCTCCCGTCGCCCACAAATGAGAACCTCGTTTCCTTCCTTCAATAAGGCCTCGGCCAAAGCCAACCCGATGCCTGTGGCCCCGCCCGTAATCAAGACAGTATTTCCCGATGTTTTCATGGATGCTCCTCAGTCCAAGCCCTTGTGGCCATAAGTGTTATGGTGGATAAAATCCTTCACTTCCCGGCGGACCCTCAAGTAAGGCCCTGGTTTTGGAAAAACGTAACCCACCCGGCAGGTAAAAGCTATCCGCATGTAGCTGGGGAATCCCAGGATTGCCGGGCCTCTTCCTCCACCCTTTCGCCCACCATATTGGAGCTCAAGGCGCTGATGATATGGAAACTTAGCCCCAGGGATTCGGCCGTGAGCCACATGTTTTCCATGACACAGCCAAGACTGATGAACCCCAGCGCGTCATTTTGGGAAGCCGGGGCCCTTTTGCTGGAGTCATATAGCACTACCAGGAGAACGGGTCCCCCGTGCATGGTGTCCCAAAGGTGGGATCGTCCTTCCACTTCCTCCAGCTTGCCTTCCCCCGCTTCCTTCGTCGCCCAGGATGGCGGGAACATATCGGCCAAGACCCCTTTTTTCTTCCGTAGGAATTCCTCAATGGTGAAGGACATTTGCCGGTAGTTTTCCTTGATAAAGTCCGCCGACAAGCCCGAATGTATATCCCCGATGTTTCCCAGGGTGGCCTTATCGTCCACCACGATGATCTCGTAATTCTGCATGTTGTGGGCGGTGGGGGCCCAGCGGGCCGCCTCCAGGATTTGGTCGAGGGCCCGGTGGGGAATGGGGCGGGTTAGGTCAAAGATCCCCCGGGAGGAATGTCTTTCCCGAATGAGTTCAAGCAGGCTGGTATTTTTTTTCTCTGGTTTCTTTTTAATGATTTCAACCATGGTTATCTCCTTATGCTTTTTAGGCCAATATCAGAATGCGCCGGGGCGGGTTTGGCCGCCATGACCCAGGTCATAATTCCTTTCTGGGGAAAGAAATTTTTTTAAAAAGGGCTTGCAATTATCTATAAGCCTGTATAACTATACGCCTGTATAGTTTTAATCTGCGGTTTTGGAGCCCCATGTCCCGTCCCTCCCAAAATACCGACCAACGATTGATCGAGGCCGCCCGTGAAATGCTGGGGACGTCGGGCTTAAGCCGCATGAACCTGAGGGAAGTGGCGAAAAAAGCCGGCGTCAACCTGGGCATGTTCCACTACCACTTCAAGACCAAGGACCAGTTCACCCGGGCCGTCTTGCAGGACACCTACGACAAGTTCTTCCGGGAGTTTTCCCTGGAATCCTCCAGGGATGGTGATCCCTTGCAAAACCTGAGGGGGGCCCTTTTTACCTTGGGGAAGTTCATGCTGGACAACCGCCGGATGTTGTTGGGCATCCTCCATGACGTGCTCAACAAGGACCGCATGGTCCTGGATTTCGTGAAGGCAAATGGCCCGCGCCACGGCCGGGTCATCCTGGACCTGGTGAGGCAATGCCAAAAGACCGGGGCGTTCCGGAAAATCTCCCTGCCGACCCTTATGCCGCTTCTCATGGGAAGCGTGGCCCTGCCTGTCCTGGTCCTCGCGATGTTGGAACACCTTGAAGTTAAAAACATAAGGTTCATTCCACTGGTCTTGATCAAGCGGGAATTAGCCTCCGACAAGGCTATTTCGAATCGGGTGGACCTGGCGCTGGAATCCTTATCCTCGAAGAAGGGAGGCGGTCGATGAAAAAAACGGTTCTTATCCTTTTGGGGCTGGGTTGGGCGGTTTCCGCTTGGGCCGAACCCGGCCTTCCTAGCCAACTGAAGCTTTCCCTGGTTAACCTCACGGGCGAAGCCTTGGCGCATTCCTCCCGGCTGGAGGCCGCCCGGCTTTCCTGGAAGTCGGTCCAGGCCGAGGCGGGTTCCATGGCTTCGGGCGAGTTGCCCCGGCTGGGTTTAAGCGGCAACTATTTTTACCAAACCTATGTGCCGGAATTTTCCATCTCGCCCAAAAGCCCCCAGGTTGTCTTCGGGGAAGCCAACAACTGGAGCGCCTGGGCCACACTCAATTGGAATCTGTGGGATTTCCGCGCCCAGCACAACCTGGCCAACAGCGCCACGGCGGCCGCCCAATCGCAGGAGGAGCTTTATCGGGCCACCGAGAGGCAACTGAAACTCGCGGTGAGGATGGCCTATTTCCAGACCCAGATCGCCCTGGAACAGGCGCGGCTCCTGGGGGACTCCCTCCAGGTGGCCCAGGCCCAGTACGCCGACATCCAGAAACAGGCGCGGTTCGGCACGGCCAGCCGTATGGACCTTCTCTCCTCCCACCAGGAAGCCTTGAATTACCAGCGGCAGTTCCGGCAGGCGGAAGCCACCCTGGCCCAAGCCCTCCGGGACCTTTTCGCCTTGGTGGGGGAAAAGGAACCGGCTGATTTCAGCACGCCCTTGGATGCCCGCATGGAGGGGGCCCTGCCGGAAGGGGTCACGGCGCCCACGGCCTGGCTTTCCATGGACTCGGAAAAGGATTCGATGGATTTCCTGCGGAAGGAGGCGGCGGCGCCGCCCGACGACAACGTCCCCCAGTTGAAAACCTACGCCTACCTGGCTGATTCCTCCCGCTCCGCGGCCGAGGCTGTGCATTCGGGGCTTTTTCCAAAGATAACACTTTCGGCCCAGGCAGGGTATGAAAACCCCGATGGGCCAATCCTGGAAACCGTCCAGCAAAACATCGTGAGCCTTTCGGTGAGCGTACCCCTCTTTGATTGGGGCCAGATCGTGAACGACTCGGATTCCAAACGCCAGCAATCGGAAGCCTACCTGAAGAACCTGGACCAGGCCAAAAGCGACCTTTGGCGAGATTGGAACAAGGCGAAGGATGCCCTTTCATCACTGGACTACCAGCGTGGGCTCAACGACACGGCTGTGTCCGAGACCCAAGAATTGTCGAAGCTAACCTATGGGGCCTACCGGGCGGGGACCGCTCGGTTCCTGGAAGTGCAGACCTCCAACTTCCAAGCCTTGAACGCGAAAGTCCTGGCGG
>PLZG01000028.1 GCA_003152075.1 candidate division FCPU426 bacterium | reverse complement strand
GGTCAGCCAGGTCCGGGCTATCCGAAAGGGTCCAAATACCCGTGAAGATACCCCATCCCCATTCCATATCGGGAGCAGATTTCCAACGGAGGGCTTCCAAAGTGCCGCCCAGGGAACCCTCAAAACCCTTTTCGCTCGCGTAGGAAACCATTCCAATGGAAGGTTCCCGGGGATCGGCCAGCAGAGGTGAAAAAAGGGTCCCGGCCGGAAAAAAGGTCCAAGAGTCTTCCACCTTTCCCAAAGTCGAAGGCTCGGATTGGGACTTATCGGGCGAAGAAAGGGCTGGGTCAGGTGGGTTGGAAGGGTTGGTTTGGGCCCACAGGGCTGTAGGGGATGAAAACAAAATCCAAATCAGGAATAGGGCTGCCCAATCCCTCTTACTTCTCAAGATTTGGAAAAGGACTAATAACACGAATGGGTTTCCTGGAATTAAGTTTTGAAGAATCAGTTTTTCAAACTCGTGGCCAGATTATAACGAAGTGAAGTAAAAAGTGTGTGAAACCCCAAATATAAATAAGGCACAAGAATGGTTATCGAGGAGGGCCTTTGGGGCCCGTCTCGATTCCTAAAGAGGCGAGAGCTACACGTCCCAGGCTCCCCCAAAATTTATAAAGCTCCACAAGAAATTCATGATTTGACCACCATCGAGCAGGCGTTGGGGTCTTCATGCAAGGAACCACTTCTACCCCTGATCCCAGAAGGTAAAGACGTGTTAAGAAAAGGGACCGAGGCAAATGGAACCAGGCAACATCCAGCAGGACTTTTTTGTACCCACCTTAATGGATAAAGATAGCGGCATGGCGTGCGTTTTGGTCAGTAGTGGTTGCTTTGGAATCGAAATGGACCAGACCCAGGTCGGCGGCGGGGCGCTGGGGGAAGGGATAGGTTTCCCAAGGGGCCTGTGAGACGAAAAGGGGTTTTCGGCGGGAAACGGCTAGGTCAAGAGCGGGTTTCATGAAGCTATCTTCGCTGTAGGTCAGAACTAGGTCGAAATCCCCCAAAGGCTCCGTTCCAGTCATCGTGATGATCCAAAAGAACCAAGCCGTTTGAAATCCGAACAGGAAAAGAAAAACCCCTGAAAAGAAGGAAATTTTTTTAAGGAACCTTTTTTTATCCAAGATTTTTTTGGGCCAGTTCCTTTTGCATGACTTCATAGGTACGCTTGAGGCCCTCTTCCAAAGAAACCTTAGGCGCCCAACCCGTGGCCTTAATCCGGCTGATATCCAAAAGCTTCCGCATGGTGCCGTCCTTCTTGGTGGGGTCGAATACAATCTGGCCCTTGTAACCCACCACCTTGCCGATCAGCTCAGCTAGTTCATGAATGGTCAGGTCTTCTCCACACCCGATATTGAAAAAGTCGTCGCCCTTATAGTTGACCAGGATGTGCAGGCAGGCATCCACCAAATCATCCACGTATAGGAACTCCCTTTTCGGGGTGCCGCTTCCCCACACGGACACCGTGTGGCTGTTATTAACTTTTGCCTCATGGAATTTTCTCATCAAGGCCGGAAGAACATGGGCATCCTTGAGATCGTAATTGTCGTTGGGGCCGTAAAGGTTAGTCGGCATGACGGCGATATAACGGACCCCATACTGCCGCCGGTAAGCGTCGCAGGACTTCATTCCCGCGATCTTGGCTATGGCGTAGGCATCGTTGGTCTTTTCCAGGGGCCCATCCATGAAATCGGATTCCTTGATGGCAACGGTTTTGTCGTTGGGGTAGATGCAGGAACTGCCCATAAAAAGAAGCTCTTTACAGCCGTTGCGGTAGGCAGCCTCCAAGACGTTGGCTTGGATGACCAAGTTATTGTAAATGAACTCGGCCTGGAAATTCTCATTGGCCCAAATGCCCCCCACCCGCGCGGCGGCCAAAAACACGACGTCGGGTTTTTCCTTTTGGAAGAAAGCGTCCACCTCAGCCTGTCGGGTTAGGTCCAGTTCCTTGTGGGTTCGATAGACTAGATTGTTATAACCCTGCCTTTGAAGTCCCCGCACCAGCGCGCTGCCCACCAGGCCCTTGTGCCCAGCGATATATATTTTTGAATTTTTGTCCATACTTCATCCTTTCGTTCATTTAAATTTGAATAATCGTCCTCAAAATGGTTTGAAGTGTCTTTCGATCGTTCATTTTAAAATATCTTTTGGATGACTTCTTGGCGGTCCACCTTAAAATGCCCGGCCACGTCCGCGAGGATGGCGGAAAGGGTACCTGTTCGAAGTGAGGTGTGTTGGGGAATAGTTATGTGATGCTGGCCATTTAGATCGGTTGTTAACCGCATGTGGCTTCCGGTTTGGCGAGTTACTTCATAGCCGTAAATTTTAAGTTTTTTGGCGAGGTCGGCTCCCGACATATCCCTTGGAAGCCTCATACCGCGATAGTTTCCTCCCGGACAAAATGCAAGCGGATGACTTTGGGACCCTTGCCCTCGTCAAAATGGCATTTGACCGCGTCCCGTATCCTCCCGTGTAATTGTTCCAGGTTGTCGGCTTCGGTGAAAATGGACTCTCCCAAGGCATGGGCGGTATACCCGCCTTCCGTCGAGTCCTCAACCATGAAGATTAATTCATTCATGACAAGCTCCGATCGTAGATGGCATCTCCGGGATTGTCCCATACCTTGCTGAAGGCTTTTTCGGAAATTTTAGCGGCGACTTTGGTCAATAAGCTGTCGGAAACCTTGTGACGCAGGAACTCAACAAAGTCTTTCACTTCGATTATTCTCTCTTGGGGGAGGGATTCGATTTTTTTAATAAGGGTAAGGACGTTTTTCTTGGCTTTCATGCCTTTAATTATACCTTTCTTAGCCTTTACCTGTCGACTGTGGACTGCCACCTGTCGTGAGGTCTCCAAGTAAGTGGTGGGATGATGTGCCTGAATACAGGCACTTAGTGCCAACTGTAAAAAAAACAGTTGGCATCGACTGTTAACTGCCTTTAAGCGTCCCCTTTTTCCCCACTAGTAACCCTATCCATATCGTGATCCACCATCCGGTGCACCAGCTCCTTGAAAGAAGTCTGGTTTTTCCAACCGAAGACCCGGTAGGCTTTGGAAGCATCGCCCAAGAGGTAATCCACCTCGGTGGGCCTCAAGTAACGGGGGTCAAACTTCACGTGTTTTTTCCAGTCCAGCCCGGCGTAACCAAAGGCTTCTTCCAGGAATTGTCGAACGGAGTAGGTCTTGCCCGTGGCGATGACGTAATCATCCGGCTTCTTTAACTGAAGCATCATCCACATGGCACGCACATATTCCTTAGCGTCACCCCAATCCCTTTTGGCATCCAGGTTGCCCAGGTAGAGGGTTTTTTGGCGTCCCGTTTTTATCCGCGCCACAGCGGTCGTTATTTTGCGGGTGACGAAGGTTTCTCCCCGCCTCTCGCTCTCATGGTTGAAAAGGATTCCGTTGGAAATATGAAGGCCATAGGCCTCCCGATAATTCTTGGCCGACCAGAAGGAATAAAGCTTTGAAACTCCATAGGGACTGCGGGGGTAAAAGGGGTCCTTTTCAGTGTAGCCTTTCTTGGGGCAGTCCATGCCGCCGTAAAGTTCCGAACTGCTGGCCTGGTAAAAGCGCGCTTTCGCGCTGGAAGTCCTCATGGCTTCCAATATCTTGATGGTCCCAACACCGGTGACTTCTCCCGTGTATTCGGGCAAATCAAAAGAAACCCGCACATGGCTCATGGCGCCAAGGTTGTAGATTTCGTCCGGGCGTATCTGGTGAAGAAGTTTGGCTAACCCGGATGAATCGGTCAGGTCACCATAACGGAGGAAAAAGCGCTTGTTATTGATCTCGGGGTTTTGATAGATGTGGTTGATCCGGTCGGTGTTAAAAGAAGACGAGCGGCGAATCAGGCCATAAACTTCATAGCCCTTTTCCAATAGAAAATCCGCCAACCAGGACCCATCCTGGCCGGTGACGCCGGTGATGAAGGCTTTTTTATTTTTTTTCATGGGTTGGATTTTACCAGATAGTCCTTGAGTGGTTTAATTATTTAAAATGGGAAAACACAAATCCGGGTTTTGGTTATCTGGAAGGTACTGAGGGTCCTGTTTCAAATCCCACAAGGGCCAAACCCACCCTGCCCAAACTCCCCCAAAATTTGTAAAGCTCCACATGAAAATCACGATTCGACCACCATCGATTGGGCAAAGGAGTCTTCATGCAAGGAATCACTTCCACCCCGCCCCCCAACAAGTAAAGACGGGTTAAGAAAAGGGACCGGGGCAAATGGAACCAATCGACGTCGAGCAGGACTTTTTTGTACCCGCCCTTTCGGATAAAAGCAGAAGCAATGCTGGCGTTTTGGACCGTAGTCGTCGCCTTGGTATCGATGTAAACCTGCGCCAGGTCTGCAGCGGAGCGTTGAGCGAAGGGATTTTGGTCCCAAGGAGCTAGGGATAGGAAAAGGGGTTTGTGATATGAAAGGGCCATATCCAGCACAGGTTGGGCGCCTTCGGCGTTCCATGAAAGGACAAGATCAAAATCTTGCTGTGGGCGGAAATCCGCATGGGTATAGATTCGAGTGAAATAAACCATTTGAAAACCGAACAGGAGAAGAAATATGCCAATTAAGAGTGCGATTATTTTAGAGAATTTTTTGTAATTCAAGATTTTCCTTGATATCCAATTTGTTGAACCCAATAGTGGCATTGCCTCGTCTTGGATTCTAAAATCCAAACTTTACTAAACCTAAATTATCTGGGGATTTCGGATGGTTTCATACTTTTAGACCACTATTTAACGGTGGTACCGGCAACCCTGGAAACACCCGCCAAACTAGGGTAGAAGCCGGTAAGACTATTACCCAAGCCGTTACGAAGATAATCATCAAATAATTGCGCACACTTTGGTTGGCAACGTACCACTCCTCCACTGTGCCTTTGTAAGGAGCAATTACTTCATCATAAAAGCGTACCGAATCCTTATTCCCATGCAACATTGCTTCCTCGTCTCGAAAAACAATGGAACCAATTCCGGTTAATCCCGGAAGTACTTTTACAATAGCTTTTTGTGCGGCCGCCGGAAATGCATCAAAGCAACGCTGAGTTTGGGGGCGAGGGCCCACAATGCTCATGTCGCCTTGCAGAATGTTTAGGAGTTGGGGAAGTTCGTTGATTTTTGTTTTACGCAGAAAGCTACCCATCGGTAGTATTCGCGGATCACTCTTGACGGTTATCATTCCCGTGCCGAGGTTCGGGCTATTTTTGAGCATGGTGGCGAACTTGAATAATTTAAACAGTTTCCCATCTTTGCCCACTCTGACTTGCGAATAAAATATTTCCCCTTCCCCAGTTAGTCTTAAAAGAATGGCAATTGGTATCAATAACGGAGACAAGACCAACAGTGCCAGGCTCGTAAATAGAATATCCAATGATCTCTGCATTGTTACATCCTACCGTCCAGGTATTTGCCCGTTTCTTTGTGGGCAAAATCCGGGATCATGTAGTTAAAAAGATCGACTATTTCTGTTTTCTCCCAGGTTCGCTTGGCCTTAATGGCCGCGATCGTGGACGAAAAGTACTGTAAACGTACTTGGTCAAAATCGGGCTTATTCTTAATCACGCCGATGTTGATAAAGCGTTTCACGTCCAACACTTCACGGTCGGTGAAAAACTCCTCAAAATCCTTTTCACCCGTGGTGTCACTGTTAAAAAAATAGCAAGGCCATTTTTTCTGTGCGATCAGCTCGGTTGCCCGATCCCGTGCCTCATCCTCACTCTTGCATTCATAAGGCTCAAAACCAAGTTGCTTCAAATAGCGGGTCGCAATGTCCGAAAACTTCGTCAAGTTCAGCGCTTCGCTCAACTTAGGAAAAAAAATGTCCCGATTCTCGCCCAACAAGCAAGACAGCAAGCACAATTCGCCCGACTCTTGGGATGTAATAAAATAACGACGCACGTCGTTTGGGGCTGAAATCGGTTGTCGCTTGGCAAAGCGCTGGTTGAAGCCGTGTAACAACGACCCATCGGAGAAAGCCACGTTGGCGAAGCGAGCGGTCGAAATCGACAGTTCGGCGCTAGATCTCATCAAGAACATTTCCATAATGCGTTTGCTAGCCCCCATCATATTCACGGGGTTCGCCGCCTTGTCAGTGGATACACAAAAATACTTTCTCGCTCCTCGCACCCGGGTGGCTTCGATGGTCTTGATCGTGTTGAGTACATTTACTTCGATCATTCGCATCAAGGTAAAAGGGTCTTTCTCACTACGCACATGCTTTAACGCCGACAGGTTAAGAACATAATCGTAACCATCGCCGGTCTGCATCAAAGCCTCGAATTCGCTGTTCCCGCAATCAATGGCGAAGGTGCGAAAATCACCCTCGATATAGCCCAAGGTGCTACGGACATCCCGAACCAGTTCCACCATGTTGTTTTCACTGATATCCACAACATGGAGCACTTTCGGTTTGCGCTTGAAAATCTCGCGTGTTACCGCCTGACCGATAGAACCGGCACCGCCGATCACCAGAAAACGGCTGTTGGCGACCATGGAAGACAATTGCTGTTCATGCGCCAATACATCCGAGTCAAACAGGGGGCGGTCACGACCGATTAATCTCAAAATGGAATTATCCGGAATCAAAGGAGAGCTTCCAGTAAAGCATTTGTTACGTAATCCACCTCGGCATCCGTCATTGTGGGATACAAGGGGAGTGTCAATTCGCGTCTGCAAATTTCTGCCGTAAGCGGCGCATCCGCTGGATCAAACATGCCTTGGTATGCGGAAAAACTCCAAAACGGAGGATAATGGATGCTCGATTGCACCCCCTTGGCCTTGAGGGCCTCGATAACTGCCAAACGATCGCAACCTGTTGGAAGTAAAACCGGCAATATGTGAAATGCAGATACGATGTCGATAGCCAAATGGTCAAAAGGTATCGTAACCAATGAGCCTTGCAGGTTGTGACGATATAGGTTGGTTAAGGCTTTTCTTCGGGCATTACCCGCCGGAAGCTTCTCTAACTGGACCAAACCAATCGCCGCCCGCATTTCATCCATCCGGTAATTAAGCCCAGGCTCGGCTACGTCATAAGTGATCGCCCTTCCTTTGTGGCGATCCAGCGTTAACGTGGTCATCCCATGGGAACGCAAATAACATAGGCGTTGCGAGAGTGCCGCGTCGCGGGTAACGACCATACCGCCTTCGCCAATCGAAAGATTTTTGTTACTGAAGAAAGAAAAACAGCTGATTTCACCAAACGTTCCACAAAGTTGGCGGCCAATAGACGCGCCCGGCGCATGAGCCACATCTTCAATCACCCGAATGCCTCGATCTTTGCAAAGCTTAAGAATAGGTGCCATATCACAGGGAAACCCAGCGTAATGCACAACAATGACCGCTTTAGTGCGGGGTGTAATTCGGCGTCCAATTGATTCCGCCGACAGGTTCCAGTCAGAAAGGGACGCACAATCCGCCAATATCGGGCGTGCACCCACCATACGAACTACGTTAGCGTCCGCAATAAACGTCAACGCCGGAATAATCACCTCATCATTCGGACCGACATTCAATGCCAGTAAAGCCATATGTAGTGCGGCCGTACCGCTGGAAACAGCCGTGGAGATCGCGCCAGAATTAAGAAAACCATTAAAGGCCGTTTCAAAAGCGATGATCCGTTCGCCCATTGTCAGCCAACCGCCTTCGACGGTTTCCGACACAGCCTTTAATTCGCGCTGGTCAAAATTTAATTTAAAAAGTTGTATTTTCCACATAGTTTTACTTTCGTGTTGATTTTGTTTTTTTATTCTGATATTTACGTATTATCTCTTGGTCAAAATAGTTCTGTCGAACTCTAGGCTCACCAAAATATTTTTTATCCATATCAAGGGTGCTTCCGGTAATTTTTGCCGGATTACCAACAGCGATAGAAAAATCCGGTATTTCTGAAGTTACAACGGACCCAGCGCCAATAATACACCCACGTCCAATAACTACGCCTGGTAAGATGATTGCACCAACACCTATGAAACTATAATCACCAATCTCAACCGCAGAACGGATGTAACCAACGCGTTTAGAATCTGGGATCTCAATATAGCGTTTTCCATAAAGCCGGATTGCTATATGACTGCTGTGGCTATAAATTCCGGACAAACCAGCGATCTGTACCCCTTCCCCAATTTTCAAACCATTACTGCCATCGAGAATAGAGTGGTGGCCTATCCAACAGTTTTCGCCTATGTTGATTTTTTTCTTGCAAATCATCACCGCCGTTGAACTTACTCGAGTTAATTTCCGAAAATTGCCAGTCGGCTTGTTCCAATAACCATAAACCATGAAAGGCGTAATGAATTTCGCTAAGACATTTAAGCCAAAAGATATTAAATACCCAATTGGCGAAAGGTACAAAAATCTGAGCATTTAGTTACTCCCGTCGTTAAAAATAGTTTCGATGAATTTAGAGTATTTTTCATATTCACGTACAGAATCAAATTTTTCTCTAAGTTTGAAAGAAAATTTCTTAGATTTCGCCAATAATTTTTTGTCTTTGACAAAGGTAGTGATTGCTTCTGCCAATGAAGTAGCGCTCCCGGCGCTGTAGTTCTTACCAGCGCCTTTAGAAACCAGTCGCTTTATTTCACCATCTAAAGAATTCAATATAGCGACACCAGCCGCTAGGTAGTCATAAAACTTAGTTGGCATATAAACGGTGGAGCCTTTAGCATAAGAGCAAAGTCCGATATCGCACTTCCGATAGAGGCTCGGAAGATGTTTTGCATCCACTGAACCAATATAAGCAACATGATCAGGAAACTCTTTTTCCAGTAATTCAAATATATTTTTTTTTGGCCCGTCGCCTGCAACCAAAAGTCTTACATTGATATCACTTTGAATGAGATCTCTCATTGCTTGGGCTACAGTTGGCAAATCATAAGCATCGCCAAGTGTCCCAGCGCAAATGATTGTCATGGGACCGGTGGAATTAACCCACTTTTTAGGAAAGAGTGAAGAGGTCTTCTTTTTCGCATCTTGATCGAACTTTTTAATATCAACACCAACGTATACAGTAAGTGTTTTTTTTTCGTTTTTCGTCAAATCTTTCATTACGACATCAAAATAATCCGCAGTAAGTGCAACAACGCCATCGGCGTTAGAAATTAGTTTGTCTCTCCTAGAACGAAGCGGAGAAAACAAAAAAACGCCGAGCTTGCGAATCGGCTTAGGTATAACCACAGAAAATAATTCTGGCCAGAGATCGAACACATCAACAACAAGTTTAATTTGACGCTCTTTCGCGTATTTAACCACTGGTTTATCAGAAAACAATGGTGGATGGGCCAGGACAATGAGGTCGGGTGGTGGGTATTCTTTCGCTAAATGGTAAAAATTTTCCCCGAATTTTATTTCATAAAAAATACGGCCAAATGAAATGTTTTTTTGATATGCGGGAGCATCAACCAAAACAACATTTACACCATCGGGTAGGCCCATCTTAGTCAATTGGTTGCTACGATAAGTTTTAGAACGGTGTTCAAAATTAGACAGCCACCAAGTTACCCGATGCTTACGTTTCGCTAAAGCACGGGCTAGTTGAGCGCTGCGGTATTCGCGCCATCCTTCGCGTGGCAATGTTCCGTAAGGATTAACAATCCAAATATTCATAAGGCTGCCTTCAATTTCTCGAAAATGCGATTTGCGAATAACTCTTTCACGTATTTGCTATGTTGGACTGTGTTTTATTCATGCATACAAAAAAAATCGTAACTACTCAGGCTTCCAAACCACATTCTGCAATGGGCTCAATGCTTCCAGGCAGGTCAAAGCCACCTTGAGACTTCTTGGATTAGGATAATGCACTGCATGTACGGATTAAGGGTTTGATTATTAGGAGCAAACTGATGAATATCAACCCCAAGAGCATTAGTGCCACAAAAGTATGCTTATAGCATATCGCAACAATAAAAAAAGATATAAACGCTACAGTCACTTGGCATGTCAGGGCCAAAGTTGGTTTGGCGAAAGAAAGAAGTAAAGATGAGAAGAAGTTCATAAGGCCCACGATGGTGGTGCATATTGCTACTGGTAGCCAGAGTGACTGTTCTGAGAAAAAGACTAAAATTACTAGCAATGACAGTGGGCCCAGCACAGCAAAACTCCATAGCGCCCGCACTTCGAAAACGAGAAACTTGGCGAAGTTGCTAAATAACGAAACGTTTATGGTCCTGAAGAAGATCCGTGATCCGAATATATTAATGAGGAATGAGCCTAATGAACCGAGTGTGAAAACCCAACGAAGTAGTATTAAGGATTTTATATAGACATCATAATTTGGAAATATTGAATTGTAGATAGCTGCCGCAGTTGCGGAACATGCGCAAACCAACTGCAATGTGACCGAGGAAGCAATATATTTCCAGGCTCCTGATGTTTTCAAATTGTTAGCTGATTGTGACGATGAAAGCAAGATAATTGAATGATTATCTTTGGGGCGAAAAAGGTAAACAGTTACTAATCCAACCAGGATGCTAATTGGAAAAGAGATAAAAGGAAGAACTGTAAATAAAAGATTGTCCTTGTGCCAACCAGATCTGAGGCCAGCTAATACAACGACAATCAGCGAAATCTCAAACCCGGAAGCGATCCGGACGAAATCTTTCTGGCTTGTACGTTGTTCAAAAAGTTGCAGCAATGAGTATAGGATAAAAACGGCAGCGATGACACCGCTGGCTTTATCAAGCAAAGTGTAAGGAATATAAAAAACAATGGCGGCCGAAAACGTTAATGCCAGTAGGATAACTTTAGTTAGCGAAGGTGTTGAAGAATAAATTGTGGATACCCTCGCATAGGATTGTGTAATGGCCGCGGGAATTGAAAATAAGCCTACGTATCCAATAAATTTCATTAGCCCAGAGTGAGAAATATCAGTTTTAAGGGTGATGACCGCATAGGTGAATAGAATTGGCCGTGCGAAAGAAACTATCAACTGAAGAAGGATTTCGTAGTTTTTAATAAAATTCATCATTGCGTTTGAATTCGCATGGCGACGTAGATTGATGGCAAAATCCACATCAGCCGCCATTCGATCAAATCGTGAAACGTGCCACAGGTCGCGAGTCCTAAAAAGGCGGCGCTTATCACACTTTCACTAATTCCGAGCCGACGCCGGTCAACAAATCCACCTCGAATTGAGGAGTAAAGAATCCAGACAATCGATGCGATGAAAACAACACCGGCAATCCAACCGTTTTCAGCTAATATTTGAACATATGTGTTATGCGCCCCGATCGGATCACCGTCCACTGAAGTTAGACCGGTGATAACACTTGTCATACCCGGCCCGACACCAAGGGGGTTATCCAAAGCTACCTGAAAGGAACGCAAAGTGTAAAAAAATGTGAACCTTTCCTCCTCGGCTACCCCGCGATTTTCAAACACAGACCATATTCTATCGATAATGATATCCCCGGCTTTAGTTGTTTTAATAAGTATAGATGCCGCCAGAATTAGGAATATCATAATAAAAGTAATTGAAACGAGTCCACGAGATCGTTTGATCACGGAAGTCATTATTAAATAAGCAATCACGGCTACAATAAATCCGATCCATGCGGATCGAGACTGGCTAAGCAACAGATGAAAAAAAGCTATGGCAAGCAATGTAAAAGAAACAATAATATTCGAACGGTAATAAGGATTTGGGTTAATAATTTCACCAAGCCAATAAATGCCGAGGAAAATAGAGAATATTCCTATAAGATTGGGATCGCCAAACAAACTCATAAATCTTCCATCCCTGACTATTTCGAACTGGCCAGGGAATGTAGGTAAAATATAGATATATTGGAGCCAAGCGATTACGCTAGACAGACCAAAACTCCAACTCAGTACAATTATTAGGTGTGACGCTTTTCTCGGAGTACTACAGCCCGAAACCAGGATAGATGATAAAATTAAGTTTAATAAAAGATTACCCACAAATGATGTATTAAAATCGCTTAACCACATGGAGAGCAGATAGGAAACAGAGAAAAGCACCGCACCCATCACGGCCAAAGGTTGTTTCAGAATTTTTCTAAATGCCTTAAGGATTTCTGGAAGATATAAGAAAAAAACCGGGATTGATAAGTAATCAACAGGTTTCAAGCCTTTAATATTAATAAACACGATAGAGCAAAGAATGAGGAGCGTAATTTCTTTAAAACCAATTGGTGTTTTTTCTCTGAAAGACAATGTGTTTTGGGCTTTTGGATAATTGTTCAACATACCGGCCGGCTATTTATAAGCATAAATCGTTTATAAATATCTCCAAATTCGTTCGCCATAATTGAAGGCTTGGCATGTTCTTGCTTAGCAAAAAAGTATCCCTCCTCGGCGAATTTCAAACGCATTTGAACACTAGCTAGAAGGTCTAAAACCTTCTCGGCGCCAACATCAGGATCATTTAAATCAAATACGAAACCATCAATACCGTGACGTACTACCGATTCAACGCCCGGATAGTTGCTAGCCACTATTGGTAACCCCATAAGTTTGGCTTCTAGTATTGCCAAGGGGACCCCCTCGAACTTTGATGTAAAAAGTAAAAGATCTGAGTTTGTTAGTTTTGTTTCGACTAGCAACCGTTCGCAGTAACCCGAAAAATGAACAGCATTAGAAATTCCAAGAGCTATTGCGCGTGCCTCAACCGCTTTTCTCTGCGCGCCATCACCTAACCATTCAAATCGTACATCTGGTCTTATTTTGTGGATTCGCTTTGCTATGTCTAGGAAAAGCAATGGATTTTTCCTATCGCATAGTTGACCAAGATTAAGAATGGTAGGAACATGTTGCGATTCTGCGTGCTTTACTATCCGAGCCTTTATATCGTCCCAAGCGGTATCGCAACCGATCCGGGTATTGATAGTGGAACAGGTATTTTTTGGAACTAAACAATGTTTGATTCCGATCTCCATGTCGCGGCGAGTAAGGAACGTAACGAAATCTGCCTGTGTCGAGATATAACGTTCGATTTGACGAAAGAGTCCACTTGAAATAGGATTGCTCTTTTGTTCAAAGCGCCATGTATGCCCCGTGTAGATAATGGGAACTCGCAGAAGAGCAGCAGCAAGAACCCCCAAAAATCCAGCCCGCGCTGTGTGCAAATGAATAACATCAGGATTCAACTGCTTAAAGATGCTTCTGAGCTGAAACGTTCGAGCCACCAAGTTGTGTAAGGAATATTCATTGTGAAATTGATGTAAATGTATTTTGTTTGATAGAAAACGCCCGCCATTACATTGTGAAACCATGGCATGAAAGTCAAACTGCTCTGGACTCAAGTTGTCGACGATAGAATTGATGTATCCGGCAACGCCACTTGGAGTATTATTGGCGCCTAGGAAAAGCACCCGTGTTTGAAGACATTTATTCATTTCGACATCATTTAGAAAACCAAAGTCGTGTATTTTATTTAGGCTCAGCTACAATACAATCGAGATCAAAATTGATATTGTAACTTGGGTTTATTTTTTTTAACTCTGCTATCGTCTCTTCAACTGCTGGGTAACCATTTTGACCGGTAAACAAACGACGATCATCAATGATGACACAGTCGTCCCTGCGTCCTGATAATGCAATTAAACGAAGCTCTTCGATAATCGGGCTAACTTTTTCTCCATGGCCAGTGCCTGTTCCACTGTAATGTCCATCTAACCAGTAAATAATTTTACCGCGAGCTAACGAAATTGCTTCGGGCAGGTTTTTGCTGCTGTCACCAAGAAGAATATGAACATTCTTATACTTAGCAAAGATTTCTGCATTTTTCCTCTGAAAAGTCTCAAAGATTTCAATCGAAACGGCAACGTCAAACCGATTTTTGGCATATTTTACCATCTGTCCGTAGAATGTTCCGGTCTCAATGAATGTTTTGCAACTGTGTCGCCGTGCTATTTTTAAGATGCGTCTTTTTTTGTATACATGATTATCCGGGGCCGAACGTCCATTGAGTATCCATACAGGATACTTAAGCGCTGCATAAACGTCGCGCGCAAAACGGCCAAAGAAGAATTTTAGTATTGATGTCGACATAATGTTCAGTCACTGCTGTTCCAACGTTAATCGAATAGGGACAACTGATTTTGACACCGCAGGATAGCAAAACCGTCTTCGTGTTTCAATTCCAAAGTCGAATCCGGAAGGGATATTTGATCCTAAAAACGGCAGTTAAAAGTCATGAGAGAGTTTTTTTGGCTCTCATACTTTATGAGACAATCTTTCGCCCTTGGCTCATACAAATAGGCATCTTTTAAAAATTGGATGAAAACAGGAAGATGGCCAAGAAGACTCATCTTGGATTACTCGTCCCATTCCACTTGAAGTTCACCCACCGAAAGTCTCCACCCTAATCAGGAAGAACCCTCTTGGGCGCGAATTTGAGTTTCACGTTTTGGGTGATGTTTCCGAAGCCAGAATTTTAATTTCATCACCTCGGTTTATTAAGCTTTTCACGCTTCCCAGGTTTTTTTTGCTACCGTTTTTAGGTTGATTAATATTTAGGTATTATGCTGCAGGTTCTTATCGGGCCCCAAACCCATGAGTTGTTTGGCGAAATAGATTGGATGTTGAAGTAGTCGGTGGCAGGTTTCTATCTTTCTAAGTAGAACGTTCTTGTGCTTGTAAAAGCCTCGCTTGCTGAAATCTACATCAATGTTGTTTTCTTCAAATATATCTTTTATTTCCGGAAGCCATTTGCCTTTGATGATACCAGTGTGCAGGTAATCGATGGCGGGGCCGTCATGGGCTTCGTCAAATTTGGCGCTAAGGAAAACAGCTTTTTTCTTATGTGCGCGCCAGGTGCCGTAAATCTCAAACATCCAGCCATTTTCCTCCGAACGCAAATAGGATATGAGTGCGTCGACCCGCCACAGGGCAGCTTGGGTGGAAATCCGATAACGTGCCTTTTGGCGTATCCCTTGCAACCAATCTTCGGCATGGGTTTCGAAGGGTCCGTGACTGCAATGCCGTGTCAAGGCGATGTGCTCAACCTCCGGGTGTTTCATCATGTATTCGGCGGCCGCCTGTACAACGTCAGCACGTACAGGTTGGTGAATGAAATAATCTTCCTGGAAATAAAGGACTAACGGGGTTTTAATCTGCTCAAGGGCGCGAATCAGGCATTCGCTCCAAGGCAACCGTGGTTCCGCGGGCGCCTGAACTTTCGTGCATTGAATATTCATGCCAGGGAATGACCAATCTTTTTTTTCGGTGTTCAAGAAAACCGGGGCTTTGAAGGTTGGCCAGTATTTGGTAAATAGGGTAAAGAAAGGTCCCCAACAATCTTCGAAACCGTCTGAGGAATTAACGAGTAAGGAATAATTTTGATTCATGTTTTAACTCGCATTACCTTTTTTAAAAAAATGTTGAAGGCGATAAAGTGAAGGCTTTATTATGCATATTCTCGCGAAAGAGAGCAGATTTTGGAAAGTAAAAAAGGGGTCAGGCTGGACTTCCCACGAATGGAACAGCTTTTGAAAACAGCATTAGACCCGATTTCCTCAAGTTAGCAACTATTTTCCCTTTCCAAATCATTCCTAACTTCTAAAATCCCCCAACTAAGGTTAACCTTTGATAATCACCAAATAAGGAAGAGGAACGATCATTTGGGTTCCGGCTTTCAAGAGGTCTTTCTCCCGGCTCCGAAAGCTTTCCACGAAATGCCAGGGCAAAACGAAAAGGTAGTGGGGTTTGCGTTTGCGGCAATCCTCTTCGGAGATGATAGGGATGCCTGTTCCGATGCATTTTTTCCCGATCTTTTCGGGGGTGCGTTCCGCGATGGCCGGCAGAAGATCAGTTGTGATGCCATAAAATTGCAGCAGGGTGTTGCCCTTGGTGCTGGCCCCATAACCAATTATGGTTTTGCCTTCGGCTTTTATTTTTTTCAGCAAGTTGAGTGTTTCTTGTTTGTTCTTTTGGACGCGGTTAAAAAAGGCCAAGTAGGGTTCGGGAGAAAGCAGGTTCAAGGCCTTCTCATATTGCAAAAGGGTCTTGACCCGGAATTCGCCGATCTGCTGGCCGGGAGCGGGCATTTTCAAACCCTTGGCGTTCTGATGGGTTACATAAACCCGTAAACTACCCGAGTTCACGTCGTTTAATTCCACATCCAAAACCTTTAAACCATGGGCTTTCAAAAGGTTGTGCAAAACCGTAAATGAATAATATTCGATGTGTTCCGCCAGGATATTGTCAAAAGCGTTTTGTTCCAACATGAGGGGCATGTAGCTCATTTGGATGACCCAAACGCCGTCGCCCTGGAGGCAATCCTTGGCATCGGCCACGAAAGAATTGGGGTCGGGCAGGTCGTAAAACATGGCGATGGAGGTGATGACGCGGGCTTTATCCTTGGCCACGCTGAAGAAATTCTTCTTGGAGAAGAAGTCTTCCACGATGGCGTTAGCCTGCTTTTCGGAATGTGGCTTGAGGTTTTTGGCGGGGTCGATGCCGATTCGGAAGTAGGATTTGTCCCAGTTCGATAAAAGAGTCCCGTCGTTGCAGGCGATATCCAGGATGGTATCGCCAGGCTTCAGGGGGGCCCATTTCTTGACGGAGTCCACGATGTTCTTCAAGTCCAAAACCATGGATTCGTTGATGCCCGAGCGGTACCAATACTTGCGGTACATTTTCTCAGGCGGATAGGCCTCGAAAAGCTGAAGCAGTCCCGAACCCTTGCCGATGCCGACCCTTAGGGAAGAGGTTTCGCCGGCCTTGGGATCGTCCACGAAATCCGAGACGTACTGGGTGCCGAAATCCATGACTTCGATCAACTCCGAGCCGTCGATCCTACAAGTGGTTCTTTCCATTGATTTCTATCCTTAAAAGCAAGCTGCATAATTAATATTACAACTTTTCTTTTTTTATGGCTTGGTCTTTTCCATCAATGCCAGCGCTTCCTTATTCTTCGGCTGGATTTCCAAGGCCATCTTCAAATAAAAATCCGCTTTGTTCGTAAGCCCCTTCTTCTGGAGCGCCGAGGCCACGGCCGTGTAATAACTCGCCCTCATTCGAGCAATCGTACTGGTTTTGTATTCCCTTTTTCGCATTTCATCGAAGAAGGATTCGGCTTTTTGACCTAGCAGGGTGATTCGGAGCCGCTTAATGTGGTCGGAAACCATCTGGTTTTTCAACTTCTTGAAGGACTTTTCGGGGTTGATGGGTTCATCCCACCATACGATTTTCGGTGTTGAGGTCTCCGGGGATGTGTTTTCGTCCACAGCCCCTTCGGATTTTTGATCTGGTTCGCTCAAAGCGGACCTTTCTTCCACAGGGGCCACGGCGGCTTCCCGGTTTTGTGAAGGCGGCGTGGGAGGTAACACCGTAAGGGGGCTACCGGAACTAATCACCTTGCCCTGGTTGTCGATGGCGATGAAACGGTATTCGGCATGGGCCCCCTGGGGGATAAGGTTGCCTAAAGAATCCTTTCCCTCCCAGGCAATCTGCTTGGGGGGAACACCCTTTCCCGCATAGGTTTGCAATATCGTTCCGTTCTGGTCCTTGATTTCCATCACCCATTTTTGAATATCCGTCCGGGCCTCAAGCTTGGTGGTGATGACCGCCTTTTTCACGGTCCCCGTTTTGGGGTCAGCGACATCGGATTGGACATCCATCACCACCGTCTGGGCGGGGGCTAAAGAAGCTTTAGGGTTTTTCCTTTGCGCCTCGGCGAAAAAATAGCTCAAGCCCACCCGGCCCTGCAGGTTTTGAAGGGGCTGGTTCATCGGGGTATAGAAATCAAACCCGGCTCCCAAATCGATGGCCAATTGGGGCGAGAGAAAAGCCCAGGTGCCGAAACCGGCGAGGGCATGGTAGTTACCGGGCCAGAGGCTAAGGCCTGGGAGGCCGGCCTTGGGGTTGACACCCACCTCGCCCATGAGGTAAAGGGGCATGGGGGCGTCGGGGGTGAGGATGATACGCCCGACCAGGTTCACCGACTCCACCAGGGTTTGGCCGGGGGTGTTGGTGCCCCAGTAGTCCACCGTATCCAGGCCCGCGCCCAAGGAAAGGAAATCCACAGGCTGGTACTCCAAAAGCAGGGAGCCCCCGGAGCCGTTGTCGTGCCCGACAGCGCCCGAGAGGCGGCGGTTATAAACGCCGTCCAGGGTTATGGAAAAATTAGAACCCCCATAGGCGGGAGAAAGACCCCACCAACCCAAAAACAAAAGAAGTGCCCATCGGAAGAGCGGTGTCTTCAATTTCTCCTCGCGGTTTTCCGGCGAAGGAGGTTGGACCGCACCTTTTCGTGGGACAATAAATCGATAACAAGTCTTGAGTTCGATTTGGAGCCTTGGTTTTTGATGCAACATATCCGGTCGAGGGCCGCCTTCATGAATTCACTGACCAGTATCCGGCATTCCACGTCCAAATCGTCCTCCTCGGTATGGGGCTCAAAGGTCCAATCGGCCTTGGCCTTATTCCCTTCCAGGGAAATATGGTCTTTGAAATTTGCGAATTTTCCGCTGAGAAGATCGATTTTGATGTAATTCAAATATTCCCGGGCGATTTCGTTGGGTCTTTCCCATGAAAATCGGAAAGGCGCGGCCTTCGGGAAATTGGGGGCCACATTAAAACGAAAACCTTGTACGCCCAGTTCGGCGCAGGTTTGGCAGACCAGTGACAGGATCTCCTCCCGGCCGTCCACCAGGCGCAATTTGGCGCGTTGCATGGAAAAGAAATGGTGGATAATCTGGAAATGGGGCCTCAAGTGGTTCACCAATTTGGGTTGGAGGAAATCCAGGAAACCTAAGGCGGAAAGGCCCAAGCCTAAAAGGATTCCGCAAATAACCAGGATCCAGGTGGCCCAACCGTGGTACTGGGCAAGGGTGGTCAAACCGGCAATACCCAGAAGGAGCGTGATCAGAAACGCCGTCAAACAAACGCATTGGGGGCTCCATCTCAATTTAAGAAGGCGGTGATGGATATGTCCCCGGTCCGCGCTGGAAATGGGACGCCCGTGTAAAAGACGCCGTCCCACGGACAGGGTGATTTCCAGGGCCGGATAGGCCACCAAAAGGGTCAGGAGAATGACTTGATAACGGAAAGGCTGGCCCATCCCAGGATTATTCAGGTTGAAAGGCGCCTGGCCATAACGTTGGCCCAATGCCACCAGGGCGCAGGCGGCAAACATGCCCAACCCGCCCGAACCGGCGTCCCCCAAAAATATTTTGGCTGGTTTCCAGTTATAAGGGAGAAAACCGATCACTGCGCCCAGGGCCGTCACGGCCAGGGTACATTCCATGGCATTCCCCATCAAGGCGGAGGCGCACGCCAGAAGAATAAGGGTTCCAGCCGTAACCGAAGCGGCCAGGCCGTCCAATCCGTCGATCATATTGAAAGCGTTGACGATGGCGACGATCCAAAACATGGTGAGGGGAACCGCTAAAAGACCCAATGGCATGGCTGAAAGCCCCGGTAAATGCAGGGTTTGGAAATGAAACCCGAAATAGGAAAAGAGAAAGGCGATGAGGACCTGGCCGGTCAGTTTGTAACGGGCCCGGATGGTTTTAAGGTCATCCCATAGGCCTACCCCTAACATGGCTAGGGAGGCTCCCAAAATAAAAAAACTCTTCAGGAAATCCCGGGTATCCATCGGTTGGCTTGACCGCAAGGCTGGGCTGAATAAAAGGAGCCACGTCAGGAGAATCGACACAAATATGGACACTCCGCCCAGGTAGGCAATGGGTTCTTGGTGTGTTTTCCGGTGGGCCGGATGATCCACGAACTTCCATTGGTGCGCGAGCTTGATAAAGAGCGGGGTCAAGCTCAGGGAAAGAACCAGAGCCGCCCAAAAATTAAATTGGAGAAGATTAGATGTCACTAAAAACACCGGTTCACAGTCAATAGGTCACAACGAGAACTTTCTTCTGTGCCCTTTCAAATAATTGCGCCTCAATAGAGTTGCCCCAGACATAACCAATGACTTAAGGGAATAAGTCCCTCAGCTTTTTACTTTTTCCCCAACCGGGCTTCCCGGAACTTCCCGCCCCTGTCCGTAGCCATAACCGTACCCGTAGCCGTAAAGACTTTTTTTCATGTCCACGAAATTCAAGACCGTGCCCAAGAGGGGGGCTTGGACCGACCGCAAGAGCCCCAGGGCGCGGTGGATTTCGCTTCGGCGTGTTTTTCCCCAGCGGGCCATGAGGACCATGCCGTCCAGGGCCGTGGAAAGCACCACCGAGTCGGTGACGGGCAGGATGGGGGCCCCGTCGATGACGATATAGTCATATTGCTTTTTCAGTTCCTGGATCAGGTGTTTCATGGCCTCGGACCCCAAAAGCTCCGAGGGGTTGGGGGGAATAATGTTGTTGGGAAGGAGCCATAGGTTCTCAAATTCGCTTTTCACCACCATATCGGCGGCTTTTCCCTTGCCGGCCAGGAGCATGGGCAAGCCCGTTTGGGGTTTGACCGAAATGCCAAAGAGGGTACTGATGGAGGACTTCCGGAGGTCCGCGTCGATCAACAACACTTTTTTGCCCGTATGGGAAAGGCTCAAGGCCAGGTCTGAGTTGACCAGGGTCTTGCCTTCCTCCGGGTTGGGCGAGAAAACGCTGATGGCCTGGAGTTTTTTGTCGACCTGGGAAAAGGTAAGGTTCGTGCGGAAGACGTTAAAGCTTTCCCGGTAAGGGGAAAATTTGAATTCGGGATTATCAATCAAGTGTTTGGGCGAAAACCGTTCGGTCGCCGCGAAAAGGAGCTTTCCGTCCTTTTGCCGGAAGTTAGGAATCAGGGCCAGGGCCGCCAGACCTGACGCGGTTTTGAGGTCTTCCTCTGTTTTGACCCTGTCTTGAATTTTTTCAAGTAAAAAGGCAGCTTGGATGCCAATGAACAAGCCCAGGAGCAAGCCCAATATTAACGCTGTCGACTTTTTTGGTTTGATGGGTTTTTCGGGAAGGTCGGCTTTATCTACCACCACAATCCCGGGATCCTCGGCCTTGGCGGCGATTTGGGATTCCTGGTCCTGCTGGAGAAGCATCTTATAAACCAGCTGGTCGGATTCCGCCTCGTTGGAGGGGTCCAGGTAATTCTGTTTTTTGCTCTTGTCCCCTTCCAACTTGGTCTTCATTTCCTTGAGCTGGTTGTCGATGAACTGGTACCGGGCCAATGCGCTTTCCCGGCTTAGGTCCAGGTTTACCTTGATGAAGTTTTGGGCCCAGTTATTGGCAAGGTCCACGGCCAATTGAGGGTCATGGGCATGGGCTTGGATGGTGAGGATGTTGGAACTTTTGGCGCTTCCAATTTGCATATCAGTCTTTAAAAGTCGGTCCAGCAATTTTTGATGGCTTAAACCCCCAAATTCGGGTTGGGCCGTTAAATGAAGGGACTGGATGGTAAGTTCGGCCACGGTTTTGGATTGGGCGACCTGGACATAGGTTTCAATGGGGTCGCCCATCGAAGGCAAAAAGGCCATTTGACGGATGGCGTTTTGGGTGGATTGGGTGGATTCTGGAACCTTCACCGTGGTGACGGCTTCATAGGTTTTGGGCCAAAGAAAAGCGTAAAGGCCTGCTGCCAGTAAACAAACCAAGGTGCATTGAAGGATAAGCCCCTTGTGATGGAGCAGTGTCCTGAAAATATCCCTGAGGTTAATCTCTTCCGATTCCCCGGGAGCTTGGTTAGGCTTGGGAACTTCGGTGGGTTGGGAATTTTGGGTATGGGTGGTCATGGTTGCCTTTGCCTATTTGTGCAAGACGCTAAAAACAATCGCGCCGCTGGTAAGGATGCTGGCGATGATGGCCCATTCGGCGGTGGAAGGCCACCCGCTCTTGGGGACCATGATGATGTCGCCGGGGTAGACATAGGGGTCGTCCAGGTTGGTGCTTCCGCCCTGCAGGTACTTCCCCAGGTCCAGTTTGGTCTTCTTGCCTTTGTGGATAAGGATCGTCCCGCCCAAATCGGCGTTTTCAACCGGCCCACCCGCCTCCGAAACGGAAGATAGGAAGGTAGCCTGCCCACGGATCAAAAACTTACCCGGATGGGCCACCTGGCCCAAAACCGAGACGTTGTAGCTGTTGGTGGACTTGATCAGGACGGTGACTTGGGGATATTTGAGGTATCGGGAAAGCTTTTTCATGAGCAGAGTGCCGGCCTGGTCCTGGGAAGTTCCCATCAGTTTCACGGACCCGATAAAGGGAAAAAGGATGCTTCCGTTGCTGTCGACCATGTAATCGGTAGGAAGGTCGGCTGAATTGTTGGAAAAAGCCAACCCGGCTACCGACCCCGCCGAATGGTGGTACCCCACCACGGTGATGGTCAGCTGATCCCCCGGCCCGATCACGAGCGGCGGATAATCGGCAGTCTTATCACGCTTAGGGCTTTCCGCCATTAAAGGGAATACCGGCCCGAAAAACAGGGTCAAGGCGAGGAACCCGGCAAGGCATCGGCGAAGTATTGGATAAATAGTATTCAATTTTCGACAACTGCCTTTCGGTTATTTTTAAATCAGGGGAGAGGTACGTTACCCTACTTAGTGTTGAAAAGAAATGTCCAACCCACCTTAAGCCCCACGGCGTTCGAGGTGGCGGCGATGGGCGAGTAGAAGTCGTACTGGGCGCCCATGTCCAGGGCCTGGTCGGTTCCGATAAACTTGCGGTATCCAATGCCCGCGTAGCCATGGTAATGGCCGATAGCCGGAAATTGCACGAGCAGGTTTAAACCCACGCCACCCTGCAGGTAAAACTCGCCGTCGGGGGTGGTGTCGCTGGGAAAGGGGAAAATTCTCCCGCCCAAGTCGAAGGTATCGAGATTGAAGGTGGAGGTCCCGAAGAAATAGGAGTATTGGCCGCCAAAGCCAAGGGACAAGGGTTGAATGGGGCGCCAGTCGAGAAAGACCTGCCCTCCCACGCCAAAAGCAGGGGTAAGATAATTGTAAGGGCAGGATAAAAGTCCCATGCCCATAACGTCCAGGCTCAAACTGAATTGTTGGTCATACCGCTCCGCGCGGGCCTTGGAGGCCGATTGAACAGCGGCCGGTTGGGCGGCGGTTGAGGAGGATGTTGACGCCTTTGTGGCGGCCGGGGTGGTAGAACCTGCCGCGACCGTAAAGGGCGCGACATTCAGGCGGCCCAAGGCGGGGTTGTTGGCGCCGTCATAAATCCCCTTGGCGATTACCACCCTATCCGCCGAGTTAAAATCGTTGTTGGGCATTTCCAGGCCCTTGGCCGTATTGTTCACGACGTTGTACTTGAGGTTGTCGAAGATACGGTTGTGGGTGATGGTGGGCGACTGGAAGTTTTTCAAATAGACGCCGTACTGGTTGCCCGTGATGGTATTCCTTTGCACGATCGGGCTGGCGGTGTCGGCCGAAAGCACCAAGCCGTACCTGTTGGCCTTAATCCAGTTGCCCAGGATGTGGGGTTGGGAATTGGCCGAAATTTCGATTCCCGTGGTGCCTCTGCCGATGGCACAGCTGGAGATGGTGGGCGAGGAGCCTTCACAGAAAACTCGGCCTCCTACAATCCGGCAACGGGTAAGGGACGAATTGGACGAATCGCAATTTAAAAAAGAGATCGATCCCCATTGGTTTCCCTCGACCGAGGGCACGAAGGAGATGGGAGTCTTATCATTGCCCATAGCCTTCAAGCCGCCCTTGATGAACAGGTTCGGCCCCTTGCCTGCCTTTTCGGAGGCCGAACCGGTAAAATGCACTTCCACACCCGGGTCGATGGTCAGGATGGTGCCGGTGGCGACCGTGATGTCGTTCTGGATCACATAAGGGCTGTTTTCCGCTGTCCATTCCACGGACTTGGTGATGTTTTTCTGGACAAAGGTAGGCCCTGCCGCCCAAGCCCTTCCGAAGCCAAACAAAATGACAAGACTCGCGGCAACAACTCCTAATGAACCTCCGCGCGGAATTAAGCCAGTTAAATTTTTCAATTGATGGCCCCTTTTAGTAAAAATGCTTTTCCAACACGAAGGTAAACGATCCAAACCTTCGCACAAATAAAATCAATCCTCATGTTCGATGTCTTTTTGGGATGTCTACTTTAAAGTCCCGTCAGATGTTAGCGGATTTAAGCACCATAAACAATGCAATAAGACTGTTGCCTCTGAAAAACTGTTTTTGTAAGGGCGCGATTTATCGCGTCTGCCAAGAAAATCATAGAAAACAAAGGCCAGGCGGGATTTACCGGCGGTACTAAAACCTGGAGCAAGTCAGAAGCGCCTGGTGTTTTCTGCGGCAATATAAGCATCTGTTGAACGCAGTAGAGGCTTCTCTTTCCAAAGCAGCATCTATTAATTCCTTTTAAAGATTTCAAGCCCTATTGGCCACAGAAAAGGAAGAAAAAATGGGCCAGGCCATTATCCATCTCTTTCATCCCTCCGCCGGGCCAAGCAGTCTCGTTCCTTTACCATTTACTCAAATGATGCCCGCTGTGATTCAATTTCGCCTCGTGGAACTTCCTCACCAAGGCCGGGAGAAAATGAGCGTCCTTGAGGTCGTAATTATCATTCGGGCTTAATAGAAGCCTGAATCGTCGAATCCACCATAAGAGGGTTCTTTCTTGGGTTTTAAAAAAGAGAAAAAATAAAAAATTAATAGAATTAAAAACAAAAAACACACAAAAGGGAAAAACGCGACACCAACCATAATAATAACGGCATTCCTTAATAGATTTTGTAAGTGGGGTAATAGCCTGTCAATTTTTTTCATTTTCTCTTCCTGCTTATTTTAAAACCACATTCAAAACATACGTCAACCGGATTCCCGCTTTCTCAAGTTGCAGATCCACGATGGGTCTCATTTTACCGTAATAGTCTTTGGGCAGGGGGAGTATTGGTGTAATCCTAGGCCCTATGGTCCATTTCCCGTATTCGATACCTTAATTCATACCGGTTGAAAGGCTGAACTCCGGCCAGGTATACCGTTTGGGCCTTGAGATTATCCTTATCCTGGTAATAGCGACCAACGAGGTAATAAATCTGGGGGTCGAAGTGGTCAGCGCGGGCCACATCCTCGTAATAGCCCAGAGCCTCGGTTAAATGCGCTTAGGGGATACCCTCAGGGGGGAAGTGGCTGGCAAGGCAGAACTTGACGAAGTGGGACCGCAAACCGTGGTCACGGAAGTTCCGTTTGAGGGCCTTTTGGTAATCTTTGTACTCGTTGGAATATTTGGGATCTTTTTTTCCCTTCGGCGATGAAAAAAGATCGTTCTTGAAGTCCATGGGATGGTTTCCCTTTTATAACGGGTGGCAGCAACATTGCTCAATGTTTTCTAAGCCTCTTCGATGGTTAAATCCGTTAATTTCCAAAACCGTTTTTGACCGCGCTTTCGACATTGGGGAAGGCCTTAAAAATGCTGCCAAATTCTAAAATCCCGAAAACTTCCGAGACCTGGGGATTCATTCCCGCAATGACTAAATCACCTTTTTGGCCACGGATACTTTTGATATTGCTTATAAAAACACTCCAACCCTTGCTACTGATGTAATTCACGTCCTTCAGGTCGATCACCAGTTTGAATTTTTTTTCGTCCAGAACCAAAAGGAATTTCTTTTCGAATTTTGGGGCCGTGATGGTGTCGATGTCTCCCTTGACCGCAAGTAGGGTGACCTCTTTATTTTGTGGATGCTCCGATACACTTACCGAAATATTTTCCATGATTCCTTCTGAAAACCAAAACTTGGGATCATCTACAACCTAAGCCAAAAATTACTTTTTAAAGATTTCAGTATTTTACCCCCCCCCCCCCNNGAAATCACAGCACTACAACATTTCTCATTCAATCCGCCGGAACCTAAAGGACAGGAAAAATTTTACGCCCATCCCCTAAAAACCAACAAAGTCCAAAACAACCCCGCCAAGTTTGTCTGGACCCTTTCATTCAACGCTCTTTCATCTTTAGGAGTCCCAATTTTCTGGTATAGTCCTCGGGCAAATTATGTTCTACCGCCCCGGTTAAAATGATATCAAGATAGTCCTTGCTGGGCTTATAGTTTCCTTTTTTGATAACCTCGTAGGCAATAACATTGGATATCAATCGCCCTCCCACAAAGACCTCAACTCGAAATTGCCTGTAGAAACCCTTTGCAACCCCTTCTTTTACATCAATGACATCCAAAGATACTTTGTCCGTTTCAAATAACACTCCCCAAACCGTTTCATCCATTTTTCTTACGATATCGGCAACCCCTCCATTGCGGCGATCTGATTTGTGAGTAAAAGCCAATTGGAAATCTTTTAAGCAAGCCACCTTAGGGTTGGTAAGAGTAATTTTGGATTTATATTCAATACACCACTCTTCCAAGTCCTTTGAATTCATGTTTGAACCGTATGCGAAATAAAGAACAGGATTAGATTGGGGCATTTTTTTACCTTATTGGGTGACTTAGTTTTGTGGATTTTAACCTATCCCGGCAGTGGGTGGGCGGAAGAAAGCTTTCCGGCTTTGGAGGAATAACTATTCAAATTACACGAGTTTGGGGGAGTCCTCGGAGCCTAAATTCCCAACTACGAACCGAGTCGCTGGGTTTAAACTTTTAAAAGACCCTTTATTTATAATCTCGCGTATACCAAGGGCATGTTGAGTAATCGCCATCTGGGTAAAAGGGACAATGAACTCCGGGAACAGCGCCCTTCTCTATTCCCATTTCTAAAAGCTTTAAGTAAATTTCTTTCGCCTTAGCTTCTCCCGTTAGCTTAAACCTACAATTAGCGGTTTGGACAACATCAACCAGACTCCCCTTTTCTCCTGTTTTCCTTAGTTGGCTTATCCTTAAATGCTTGCAAAACATTTTTCCTACTATCCTTCCTAATCACCATTTCAATTCCACCTGCCAGAAATGCTCCCCGCAAGGATGAAAGTTTTCATTTCAAAACATTTTTGCCAGGACCACGATTTCCGAAATTCATCCATCGATTCACACGGTAAGCAATTGCTATTGAATAATAGACGCCATCGTCGAGGTCACTCAGGTTTACTTCCAGTCTATCGGCGCTGGTATTTAACCCGTCTTTTTGCTCTATCCAAAGGAACCAACTCTTACCGGCAACATTCGAAATAATTTCTTCATCTTTAATAGAAATATTAAGTTTTAAAAACTCTTTCTTAATAGTTGAAAGAATTTCTTTTTTTCTTTCTTCAAGATTCATAATATCCCCATCCAGACGCTGATGACCTTGAAAAAGAAATCCATTAGAATTCTTTTACCGCGTCTTGCTCCGTTTTCAGAATGTGAAACATACCCGGTAGTTCCAATAGGTCAAATGTCTTATAAAGATCCGGGCTGACTTTGGCAATCTTGATGTCCCCACGATTTTTACGGACATCCTTGATGACGCTCAAAAGCACCCCAAAACCAGCACTCGAAATATAAGTAAGTTTCTCCATGTTGAGAACAATCTTGTACCGCTTTTGGTTGAAAAGTTCCACAAGAGCGGTCTCGAAATCTTCAACGGTGTTGATATCGAGCGTTCCCTCCATATCCACCACTGTGACCGACGTATAAGAGATGGCTTCACGAGCCGAAATCGTAAAGCGATTCATGTTTAACTCTCCCATGAAATTGCAACCGTTTTAAAAGATTTTAATGAGACCATCTAAAGAACTTACGTCGGCAATTCCACCTTCTTCAGCCAATACTCCCGTAACGCTTTAACTATCCTCACCAAACCTTCGAAATCCTCAGGTTCATGGATGAAGGAATTAGCCCCCCGGTCGCAGCTTGAAATAACCTCGTCCGGTTTTGCAGAAGACGTTAAAACCACAATGGGGATTTTCCTGAATTGTGGATGGCTCTTAATCGTCCTCAGCGCTTCTTTTCCATCCATTAAGGGCATATTAAGATTCAAAAGAATAAAGCAAGGAAACAACGAGCCGCCTTGTTTTGAAACCGATGCCTTTAAAAATTCCATTAATTCCTTTCCGTCTTTGACAAAGTGAATTTCATTACTCATCACTCCACGCTCCATTACCGCCTTGAATAGATTCTGTTCCACTGAATTGCCGCTTGCCGCAAGAATGGAAAGATAATCGTTTTCCTGATTCATAAAAAAGTTCCTTCATGGCGCAAAAGGATTTCAACACTCGAAGAAAGGGTTAGTTATATGGTTGGAACAAAGGCATAGACGTGCCATGAAAAATTCCATGGTATTGGTTAACATATTGGTAAAGGCGGGATTACTTGAAAGGGACAATTTGTCGCGGGAGTTAATGATGACTGAAACTTCGGAAAGGAATCGGAAACGGCCACTGACTGTTAGATAAGGTTCCTGCCTGCCTGCCTGCCTGCCTGCCTGCCTGCCTGCCTGCCTATACTTCATAGCTAAGCTCCTAACTCCGGTCCCAACACTAATGGTTGAAATCACAGCACTACAACATTTCTTATTCAATCCGCGAGAAACTCGGGGCTTAAAATTTAAATCATAAAAAAATAACCCCGCCAGAGGCCCTTGTAGGCTGATCCAATGGGGAGTAGTTGTATAAATTATGTACTTCAGGTCATTATCCGGCAAGGGGATTAATCTACTAACGCTATCCCCGCAGGGGTTGGGCAGAATAAAAGCCTTCCGGCTTTGGAGGAATGACTAATCAAATCTTAATACTTGGGGAAGCCCTCGGAGCTATACGGATTCGGCTTTTTTCCACCCTTGCGCATTGCCACCGGGGTCACGAAGGCACACCGGCCCGGTGGCGGTTGGTTCCCCTTATAACCCCAACAGCCTTGCAAGCTCAAAAGCCTCCCGGATTTTCCCCTCCAAGTTCAAAAGGTTTTCCCCCAGCTTATCCGTGGGGCTATCGGTAAAAGCCGCCTGGTCCCCTTCGTCCTTCGCCAAATCAGCAAGCGCGGAAAGAACGGCCTCGAAAGAACCGCTCCCGTCGGGGGAAACAAACCCGTTCAAGGTTTCCCACATTTCAGTCTCATCCGCCCTTAAAGCCTTCTCGTAAAAACTCGGCATGTTAAAACCTCCTTATCGTTTTGGCCCTCTGGGGTCAATTAGTCGACGTAGGTATCCTGGTGATAGGCGGGGTCGCAATCCGGGCAAAGCATGTTGTGGTGGTATCTGACATTCACGACCACATTGGCCCCGCAACACCAGCAATGAAAATTCGCCAAGTAGTAAAAATCGAACCCCATTTTTTCGGGCTTCTCCTTTCCTGGATTCTGGTCAACGCGATTCATAAGCCTCCCCTCCCGGCAAAAACGGCCGCTTCCAGGATGTGGATACAATCAAACTTTCCCGGGAAAGAAATGGAAGGGCGGCGCAAAGACCCTCCGCCCGTTAGGTCGGAGGGGACGAACTCAAAACCCGCCTTACCCGTATAACTGAAAGCGTATTTTTTCGCGCATTCCAAACTACCAAACACCTGCATGGTTCCTTGGTAGTCGGGCTCATCCAAAACCACCTTGAAAATTTTCATGGTTGCTTCCTCCCCTTTTTGTCGGCACCCCGCATGGGGGCCCATTTCTCAAACCACAAAGCCAACCGCTCCAAATTCGCGTTGAGCATCCCCAAACTCTCGTTTACCTTCGCCAATTGGTCGGGTATGTTTTTACAGGCTTCCAATTGGGCGGCGGCAAGTTCCCTTTCCTCCTCATTCGTTAAGGGATTCATTTTCCGGCCTCCTTCCCCGCGGACTTATCCATCTGGGTTCCAACGACCTCCAACAATTCCCCTTTCCAGTAAATTTCAACGGGCCATTCCCACATTTTGGCTAAGCCCATGGCAAAGGTTTTTGCCCGGTAAAAATTCCTGAATTCATTGCAAAGCTGGTGAATCAAAACCGGGTAACCCTTTTTGTTTTTCTGAATGGCATTAAACGTGTATTTCATTCCTAATCTCCTTTCCACGTTGACCGGGTCTTTCCAATTCCACGGCGATTGATAAAAGATGCCTTCCGGCTGGGGTCGGCCCCTGCCGGAAAGCCCGGTTCCTTCCTCACTGGTTTTCCTTCAAAGGCTCAACCCGCCCTTTCCCTGCGAAGATGGCCGCCTCCTCCACAGTCATCCCTAAGTCACGGCATTTCTGGTAGTACCCGTTAAAGACGATCTCTTTCCGGGAAAGCTGGCCCGAAAAGGTGAAGGTGGTCCCGTCCCTGAAATAAACCTTGGTGACGATGCGCCTTTGGAACCCATAGCCAAAAACTTCTTCCCTCACGGCTTTCTTGATCTTCGGTATTTCAACGGTCGTGCTCATGGCTTCTCCTTTCCGGGGCGTCCATTGGCCGGACGCCCCTTTTGGTTTTCCTTACAACCCACGCCGGGTATAAGGGACAACCTCGATCACTTGGGCCGCGCGCGGGAAAATCTCGTTGAAACAAACCGGGCTCGCCCAATGAACCGGCTGGTTTGAGTCCGTTGGGTCCCAAACCATGAACATGGCCGCTTTCATGCAAACCGCCGCAATTTTCGCTTCCTCGCGGACGGCCTCATAAACTTCCGGCCAAAGTTCCCTTGCGATTTCCTTGGTCATAACTTTTTCTCCTTTCAAAAAAATTCTGGCCTTCTTCAGAACGGGCGTGACCCGTTGATACCGGTCCCCTTTCAACTTCGAGGAAGCCGATATTTCGGCCTCTCAGCCAATGGCTGGTTAAGCCATCGGCTTGCTAAGCCGCCGCCTCCTCGATGCTTTTCTTCAAGACAAAGTCCATGGCGGCCTGGGCCTTGGCCGCCGCCGTAAAGATGGCCCGCTTGTGGTCTTTCAAGACCTGAATCCAGTCCCCGATGTAGTTGGAATGTTGGGTGTCGTAGGGGATGCCGCAAGAAGCACAAAGGAAGGCCGCGCCCATTTCGGCCACCAGTTCCTCGAAGGCATATGCTTGATCGCCATAGCGCTTCCCGAATTCTCGGTTGAGGCGGTGGCTTGCGCCACTCCAATGGCAGGTTTCGTGGTAACCCGTGCCGTAATATTTCTCTGGGGTTTTGAAGCTCTCCTTGAGGGGGAGGGAAATAAAATCCCCCGTGCGGTCGTAAAAAGCCCGATCGCTGGCGGTGTGGATGATCTTGGCCCCGGAATCTTTCAAAATCCTTTCGGCCTCCTCCACGGCCTTAAAGGGTTCGATGATTTCGGGCTTCGGTTTCAGGTGGTCGAGCCCCTCCACTTGATCGAGGTTAAAAACCGTGTAAGCCCTCAAGACCCAAAAGGTCTGCTGTTCCAAGCAGACTTCATCCGAAAGGTTCAAAGATTTGGTTTTGGCTAACCGCTTGTAGAAAACGACCCCGCATCCCTTTTCGCCCTTGCGGACGGAACCCTTTAACGCCTTGGCTTGGTTGAAGGTCAACCAAGAGGGGGTGGAATAGCCTTTCTGGATGGCTTGGTCCCACAAAACAAATACATTAATTCCACGATAATTTTTATTCGTGCTGGCGTTCACCGGCAGGGGGAGCCCTCGCCCCGCTTTCCAGGGCTTCTCCCAAGGCATGACGCCCTTCTTCAAATCCCCCAAAATCCGGTTCGTGATTTCCTCGGCAATATTTCCTTTCATCTGTCGGCCTCCTTATGTGATTGAGTGAATAAGCTTTTGAAAAACAAAAAATTCCATCGGGTTCATGGCGCTTCCCACTGCTTGCAAAAATTCGCCCTCGGTCAAGCCGTCCTTAACGTCCACGGTGGCGAAGGTTTCCAAGTCCTCGATCTCGTAAAAGAAGAACCCTTCCGCCTGCCNNAGTGGATTTCATACCGGCCCAAAACCGTAAACTTCCCTACCTGAAACGATGAGCGCGCCATGACGGCCTCCTTAAAATCCCCAACCTTCCTCAAGTTTCTTGATTACCCGGTCAATTTCCTCATCCGTGACCTGCCACCCCTCACCCTGGATTCCTTCCGGTTTTTCTTCCTGCTTCGTTTTCTCGTCCATGTCCCATCACCCCCTTTTTTTTTGAAGGCTTTGCGCCTTTTAAAAACCGCCTTCCCCCTCCCCCCTCACAAGCCAGGGGGGAGGGAGAAGGCACAGCGGGAGTTTTGGGAGTTCGTGCTTGGAAGAGGGCGCAAAGGATTCGCAAGGAAGGAAAAGCAAGGCCACCCCCCGCTTTTGTGACGGACGGTTTTTGTCCGGCGCAAAAGTTGCGATTTTCGCAAGGGTGGCCGTGACCAAAGGCAAAACGTCATTGGGCCTCGGGACGAAATCCCGAAACTATCCATGACCTTGCTTCTGATTTACCGGTCCTCTATGTCTGCTTGATTGGGTTTGTTACTGAACTTCTGTCCTAAAGGACTATGGTTTCGTCCTTGTGGAAGGAAGAGATCGAAACCATGGAAGGAATAACTACCGAGATCCACTAGGAAGGTTTAAAGGATTCCCCGATACCCGAAGTGCCGGTGCCCCTGTTCTTGAGGGGCACGGCTTCCAGGCCGCTCTTGCCTGGAACCTTTCAAAAATGGGAAACCGAGTGGGTATGTTTTGTGTTACCACGAAATTTTCCATTTTTGGAACGGCCCTGAGGACTGAATCTCCCCTTTCATTTATCGCTGTCCTGCCAGGGCCGCATTTTTCAGTGGCCCAGGCGGGACAGTGCCAGCGGGGATGGGCCAATCCGACAAGACCCCTCACCGGCTTGTAGCCTCCAAAATTCCATTCCCCGAAGGGCTAAAAAAGTTTGGCTGGCTAGCAAGACGGTGAGGGGGCTTTCGGCTTGGTGGAGTCCCCGCTGGAAAATGAAAGGGAGCTTCACCGCTCCAACTCCAATCCCTCGCCAACGGTTTTAAGGGGGAATCCAAAGTGGGGTTACTTCCCCTCTTTGGTCAGGGGTTTGGGGGCAGAAGCCCCCGAGGAAAGGGGTGGTTCAAGATGCCCGCGCCCTTTGCGGGTAGCTTGGACCAGGGGGAAGGCCCAGGAGCAGGGTGCTTTTCCCTGCGACGTTCCCCCCCATTAAAATGTCTTTTGAAGTAACCGAAATCTCAAGGCTTTTGAAAAATCTCCTGGTGCATTTCCTTACGGCCTTCAATTCCTTCCAAAATCATGAGAAGGTCGGCCACTTTGTATTCCCTTGGACTCATGAAGAACTTCAAGGAATCCCAAAGCCCCAAATAGGTCTTTGCGCCTATCACGCAAATAGTGGTTCCCGCCAAGGGAAATAACACCCGAAGTAATTCCTGAAAAGGTGGCATTGTTTTCGTGAATACCCACGACTGCAAAAGAATAGTGACCCCGAATAATGAAAATAAAACGAAAAACCAAAAAGCGGCTTGGAAACTCCACTCCATGACTGAGAGCCCCAATATTCCCTTTAGCGGCTGGTTTATCCCGACCTTCTCCCCCTGCATATTCCGACGAAAGCGCCCAGTGAATCATCCGAACCCTCTCCAAGGCCTCGTCAAAACCCTTCTTTTCCCATCCATGGTTTTTGATGTAATCCGCCATGTCCCTTATCTGGGCTTCCTTCAAGGCCATAGGAATATCTTCCACCACCTTTTCCTCTTTCATCCCTGTGATCCTCCAATACTAGGAATAGAACCCCAAATCCACCTACCCTTACTCCACCAGACCCCACCCGGTCAAAAAAACTAGGCTTCCTGGTGATTTTCCAGGAAGCCTAGAAAGCCTCTAAGATTTTGTCTTTTCTGTGCCGTGCCTTATCTGCTCCCGCTTAAAATCCTATATCCCCTAACCCCTATCACCTACAACCTCCGGCTCCTGTATCTGTCTTTACACCTGCCGTCCTGGACTCCATTACCCTATCATCCACCACCGCCACCCTCTGATTCCTATGTCTGCTTTACCTGCAACCACTCTGAATTCACCATCCCCTGCCATCCCGTCCTCCCACTCTGGTTTCTGTGTTTGCTGTTGCTTTTGACTTTATCTGTTTCTTATCTTCTTATCTTTTCTTGGTCTTTATAAACTTGGGCTGTTTTACTGGCTTCATGCGTAGAGGGCGACCCCCCCTATCGTTTCTAGCATCATCACTTGATGCGTAGATAGGGGGGGTCGCCATCGGAGCATGAAGGATTCCCAGCAAAACAGCCCACAACTCGACTTTTTTATTTCAAACCGTTTGAAAAGAATTGGCGGCCCAAAACCACCTCCCCACCCCGTCCCAGCCCTTGGATTCCGCTTGAGGTTGATTGTTTCGGGTTGGTCATACTATGGTTTTATGACCATTACAAGCATAAGTTAGATTCCGGGTAGATCCTAAGAAGTTTTTAATCCCGATCTATATTTTTAGAGGATGTTTTTAAGGGCTAGTTGTAGTGTGCACCTCCCAGGGCTATCGCTTTTGCGTTAGAGAATTTTGCCACGGCTTTGCCATAAGGGAAGAAAAGTGAAAAAACGATGGTATTCTAAATGGGATGCAACTTGACTAGGGTTGTTGGTCCCCCCTTCGTTTGTTTTCAGGCCGGTCAACCCACGACATCCTCATTAAGGATCCACAAAAAAACCCAAGCTCATATGGCTGTCTTTTTGCTGGTAAAACTGTCCATACAGGCTATTGCCGTTGTAATAAATCACGGCCAAGCGCAGGTTAGGCGAACCCTCTTTTGAGGCTTTCCATTGGACCCCCAACTCGAAATTCTGGTCCAAGCCGCCTTCCAACACGTAATCCAATTTCAGGTCGTAGGTGAAAAAGCCCCTGAAAAGATTGCCGTCAATATTCGTATAACCCGAATAAATTTCAGTTCCGAGCTGAAGGTAAAGGGGCGGTGTTGACGGAAAGGCATAAAGCCAATAACCCAGACTCCCGTACAACCGGAAACCATCAAAAGGCTGGAAAGAGTCAGTGAACACCAACGCATCCCTTTGCCAGGACAAGGGCGTTTGGGCAATGAAACTATGGCCGTATCCGCTAAAGGAGTTAAACAGCCAGTCCCCCAGGTGAGAGACTCCGTGCAGGTATTCCAAACGATTGGAAAAAACGCCTGAGGATTCACTCACGTAAGTCCCCAACCAAAAGTCGATATCCTCCAAACGGAAGCTTTGGTCCAGGAATTTAGACGCGTAATCGACGATGGACAGGTCCGCGTTCGCCAGCCCTCCCCAAGTCCAAAGGCTCCCCTGGGCGGAAGTCCACCGGATTATATCTTTAGTTCCCCCAAGGGAACCGTCCCAATGCAAATCGTCCCCTTCGTGGGCGATACTGGAGTTGGGCTCACGCGGGTCGGCCAACATCGGCGCGAAGGTGTGACCGGCGGGCAAGAAAGCCCAAGAACCCTCCTCGGCCAGGGTTGCCCGTGGAATGCCAAGGCCCAAGGCCACGAACGGTAAAAGCGCCATCCAACACCGGAACCTATATTTATCCCTCCGAGGGTCAAGGATCATAAAAAATTCCG
>PLZG01000099.1 GCA_003152075.1 candidate division FCPU426 bacterium | reverse complement strand
TGGATGTGTTTGTGGAGGTGGATGTTGAAGTATTGGTGGATGTAGACGTTGCCGTAAAGGTCCGCGTAAAAGTATTCGTGGAGGTGGAAGTGCTGGTTGAAGTGGATGTTGATGTACTGGTGGAAGTTGCGGTGGCCGTGGCTGTCGCCGTAAATGTCCGGGTAAAGGTGTTCGTGGAAGTTGAAGTACTAGTAGATGTCGAGGTGGATGTACTTGTTGATGTGGAAGTCGAGGTATTGGTCGAAGTGAATGTGCGGGTAAAAGTAGGGGTCACGGTAGAGGTAGAGGTTGCGGTGTTAGTCGATGTATTGGTGGAAGTTGAGGTTGATGTGGAAGTTAACGTATTCGTTTTAGTGAGAGTAAAGGTCGGAGTAGGGCTTCGCGTGGGTGTGGGAGTGGGCGTAATGCAACTGGCAGCGCAGGACGCAGCCAACATATTCACCCAATATTCCTGTTTTCCATTAGCGTAAACTGCGTTTCCCAACCCCCAGGTGATTTTTTGCGTTCCCGACAAGGGGACGTTAGCATAGGATTGATCAAACGCGGTTGGTTGCCCACAAGTTCCAAGGGTATTACAGTTATACCATTCGGAAGCGGTGTAAGACGCCGCAGTTGGTGAACCGGCGGTACTACTATAAAATTCATCAGTGAACTGAGGGGAAGACGGTGGATTATTAAGTCCGTATTGGCTACCGCCGAAGACGGAGAAATTGTTGGTGTTACAAGCAGTACTGGTATCTCCCGAACAGCTCCAATCCAATGTTGGAGCCCAGGGAGTAACTCCTTCGTTGAGGGGGGAACCGGCGTTGTCATGCTCTAGGTCCCAATAATAAAGCCCGTCATCCAGCGCTACGGCGCTGCAAACATTGGGAGCGGGAACGGTGTAGACAATAACCAATGACGCGGACCAGGCCGTATTGGCGCCAATGTTGGGATAAGTCACTGTATAGGAAGTCGTTCCCAAGGATACATTTCCCGTGACATCGTAACGAACATTATAGGCCGTTTGATTGGGATAACTCTTAACGTCGTAACCATAGCGGGGATCTTTAAATACGTTCCACAAGTTGCCGGTGCCGGTCATGATACCCGCAGCTGTAGTTTGCCCCCCTAATACCACAGCACCCGTGGACGGACTGGGCGAGGAGCTGCTTCCGTTATATTCCACCACATCCAAGAAAGCTTTTACGATAGTGGCACCAGCGGGTGGGGCGCATTGCATGGTAACTATTTGGGGTGACGCGTTTCCTCCAGCCGTACTTCCTCCGCAATAAAGGACAGACACACCCGAAGCCCCATAGCTGTAAAACTGGTTGATTGCCAATGTGCTAGGGGCGGAACTGGAAGTCGTACAACTATCGACAGTTGGGCTTTGGACGAAGGTGCAGGCTTGGCCAGAATTAAAGTTGTAAACACATTGGGAATGAACGGGAACATAGAAAGAAAAGAGGATCATGGAAAAGCCGACAAGAAAATTAATGCGAAGTTTAAAAGCGAACATGCAAAACAAATGGGTTAAATCGATTTTAATTTCAGTAAACGTTTTTATGTTGTACCTCCTAAAAACTCTTCAAACATTCTCTTTCTGAAAACGATTCCAGTAGGTTTCAAAAAATTTCGTAAGAATGTTAGTGAAGGTGTGCCAAAAGTCTCTGCAAAGAGCTCCGACGCACTAGTAACTTAGACAAAATATAGCACATATTCAGGTTTTAACGCTTTCGCGAAAGCGCTTTTTTTAAAATCATGTTTTCTCGTTAAATCACTATGCCAAACAACAGTTTTTGACAAATTAGGGAAAAAGATTACCCAAATTTCCCACCTCAACAAAGACAGGCACTTGTCATTTTTGATGCAAAATAAATCTGAAATGAATTCAATAAAAATTATTTCGATCATTTCTAAAAAAATTTTAAAATAAAAAATCAGGAATCCAAAAATATCCATCCGAATATCGACCCACCAAAACACTGGTTTTCATTGTAGGATTGGGCCATGAATTCCCACAAAATCATGGCCTTAGCCTTACTCCTCGGTACCAGTTCATTTGCTTATGGGGATTTTGGATGTCATTTTGTTGTTAATTTCCGCCAGGCAACTGCCATAGACGGTATCCAAAAAAAGCTCTCCTTTCGCTTTACCTGCCAGGAAGACATGAACGTCATTGCCCTCTCCCTCTATTGCGAGGAAGCCCAAATACCTCCCGCTTATCAAATCAGTTTGCGTGAGGATGAAAAAGGAAAACCCTCTTCCAGCTTCTTGGAATCTTCCAGCGTGACTCCCAAGGGGAGCGGCTGGGTAACCCTGCCTATTAATGAGGTTCCGTTGTTGGCGGGAAAGGTTTATCACATGGTCATTGAACAAGATGTCAACCGGGGCGGTGACCATCCCGTGGGCGTGATCGGCACGAATAATTTCGCCGCCTTCTCTTATACAGACCCCTTAAACAATTTTTATCCCAATTCGGAAACACCCGATCCCAACTTGAACGTCCTCCAGTTTGAAAAAGGGCAATGGAAGGTGCTTAACCAGGAGCCGCTTTTCGCGTTACACGGTACCGGGCAAAGGATACAGGGAAATCCCTATGACGAAACCAAAGTCCGGGCCATTCACGGAAACGGTACACCCGACGATCCCTCCGATGATGTGATCCAGGGCCAAGCCCTTCATCCCCATTACGGCTTTCACCCGAAGGGGTTCGTTATCCGAGTCAAGAAACAAGGCAACCCCACCGCTCCCCTCAACTATCGCGTATACGTGATAAGGCATTTGGCCCATACCACTTCCCTCGCCTTCTCAGGCGAGGCATTAAAGCCCCAGCAGGTTTCCAATTCCTTTCAATGGGTGACCATTGGAACCATCGGAAAGGATGGCCCCATCGATTTCCCCCCTGAGTGCCGCTATGTCGTTTTCCAAACCAATTCGGGCAAAGCGTCCACGGACACCCCGGGTTGTGAGGATTGTTACCTTCTCTCGGACGTGGGAAACTCGGGCAACCTGCCCGGGGCCGGGGACTTGAGCTTTGATGGCGGGGCCCATCTTTCACGCGCGGTCTATTCTTTGGATGGTTGGAAAACATGGATTGATGAATTCGAAAGGGACTCCCATGTGATCATCCTTGGACCCCCTCCCCCCCCCGCTCCATCCCGCCCGATTGAGCAACTCCCCACTCCCCTTCCCTTATTAAGATCCTTCACCCCATGAGACCTATTCCCTCTTCCACTATTAATAAAAGCTTCCACTGGGCGATATTCTTTTGTTGGATTATGGGAACGGTTGGAATAACCCGAGCCGAGAGGATGATGGACTCGATGGATACCTTTTCGGTAGCCCGAAATGCGGCTTATATGAGAGTCAAAGATGGTTACTTCACCGATGCCCTTTCCGCGGAAGAAAAAGCCCTCCAGTCCGCCGAGGACCGTTACGGAAAGGTCCATCCTTCCATTGTTCCAGTACTAAATGATGTTGCAGTTATCAATCGTTTCCTAGGGCATTACACCCAAGCGGAGACCTATTTAAAATGGGGTTTGGCGATCCGTGAAAAAGCCTTTGGCCAGGACGATCCCTTGGTGGCCGATTCCCTCACCTACTTAGAAGCCCTCTATAATGATTGGGGACGTTGCCAGGATGGCGAATTCTTTGGAAAAAGAGCCCTCTCCATCCTGGAAAAACAACTAGTTAAATCCTCCCACGATATAAGTCAGTCCATGGTCCTCTTGGCCGAGATCGAGTTGAACTTTAAAAAAACCATTGAAGCCCAAAAACTCCTGGAAACAAGCCGGGAGCTTCAGGAAAAAGAAGGGGTTGCCAATCCAATGGAGAGGACAGACCTATTGAACCTTTTGGCGAAGGCTTATGAAGCCAACAAGCGCTTTTCCGATGCCGAATCCTGCCTCAAAAAATCCCTTGAAATAACCCAAAAAAACCTCGCCCCGGATAGTGTGGAAATGGCCGATGCCTTGGAATCATTAGGCGATTTTTACCATTCCCAGGCCAACCCGGATAAGGCCCAGCCCCTCTATGAATCGGCTTTTAAAATCTATAAGCGCTTCGTGGGGGTCAATTACACCTATCCCTCCGTGCCCTATCTCATCCGGATGGCCAAGGCCGACCAATCCCTGGGCGACGACAAATCAGCCGAGGGCCTTTTTCAAAAAGTTCTTGCAACTACCAAGGAAGTCTACGGTCCTAGCCATCCTCTCGTGGCAATCGCGCTGATGAACTTAGCGGGAGTTGAAAAAAAGCTGGGGGAAAGCAAAGCCGCCCACGATCATTTCAAAGAGTCCCTGGAAATCTCAAACTCCATCTTTTCGAATGACCACCCCATGGTGATAAAAGCCAAGGCCCAGTTGGACTAATTCGGCGTTCCAGGAAACCATGCCAGAATCAAAACCTACCCCATCAACCGCTTCAATAGTCAGTTCCCCTTACCAATTAAAATCCCTGCTTCAATCGGGGTGGTTTTATCCCTTATCTGCTTGTCTTCTCCTCCTACTACTTCTCTCAGCCAAGCAAATAGGTTCTTACGACCTAGGCACCCACCTCAAAGCGGGCCAATGGATCGTTCAAAACCACTCCATCCCAGGAAAAGACACATTCACCTATACCCAAACCAACCGGGATTATTTGGACTCCAACGGGCTTTATCAAGTCACGCTTTATCTTCTACAGGAATTTCTCGGTTTTCCCTCACTTACCCTCCTCAACATCCTGATTTTATCCCTGACTTTCGGCCTTCTTTTGTGGCGACTCAACCTTTCAAACGCTTCGCCGGGTTTGGCCTGCCTCGCCCTGCTCCTGGCCCTCTTCATGATGGAAAGACGCTTCTTGGTGCGGCCAGAGATATTTTCTTGGTTATTCTTAACCCTCAGCCTTTGGGTATTAGACCAGCGTGCTCGGAACAGAGATTTTCTTTACCTCTTGCCTCTCATCCAGTTTTTTTGGGTCAACGTAGAGGGCCTTTTTATCTTAGGCTGCTTTGCCATGGGGGCTTACATCGTTAGTGGCTTCTTTCACCAGAAAAGATGGGATCCCAAACTAGTCTGGTTCGCTTTGTTATCCGTGGCCGCGGATTTCCTTAATCCTTATTTCATTAAGGGGGTGCTTTTCCCTCTGGTTCTATTAACCCGTCTTCAGGGTTCCAATTTGCACAAGCAAACCATTTCGGAACTCCTTTCCCCCCTGGAATATTTGAAGAAACAAAATCTCCATTACGATTCAAACACGCACATCTTTCTTTTCTTCCTATTAGTCGGGCTTTCCCTTTTATTCGTCTTCTTGTCTTTGAAGCGTAGAAAATTGCATGAATTTCTCTTGTTAGGGGCCTTTGGGTACATGGCCCTTACAGCCGTCCGGAATATTCCCCTTTTCGCTCTGGTGGCAGCTCCCATCCTGGCTTCCGCCATCCAGGATTACAGGACAAGGAAGTCATGGAATTGGAACCTTGGGAAAGCCCTCCCTCTCTTAACCACACTATTTATCCTTTTACTTTCCCTCCGAGTCATGACTAACGCCTATTACATTACCGACCGAAGGGTCGATCGTTTAGGCCTTGGCCTTGATTCCGAAAGGCTCCCCGTGAAGGCCACCGAGTTCCTGACCAAAAACCATCTCGATGGCCGCCTTCTCAATCACCTGGATTTCGGAGGGTGGTTGGATTGGAAAGGCCCCCAGCCGACCTTTATTGATGGTCGCTCTGAGGTCGTGGAGGACGGCTTTTACCAGGAATATGTCCAAAGTTTTAATGGAAACGGCCTTATTCCACTTTTGACCCGTTACCAACCCCAACTTATTCTCATGGAGTACAACGCGGCCCCGGGCTGGGTGGAACAGTTGAGACATTTCCCTGACTGGCGTTTAATTTACCTAGACGGGTGCACTGCCATCTATGCCCACGCGGATTACGCCAAAGAATTTCCCACCGTTTCTTTCCCATCCCTTTTAACGGCGAAGCAAATACCCCAAGCCACCGATGAATCCACGGCCCTATTGCTCCAGCAAATCAAACCTTCCAAGTTCGAACCATGGCTTGAGGGCTTCTTCAAACCCCAAACCTACCCCATGGGCCTCTTCAGCATGGGTTTTTTTGCCCTAAAAGCCGAGGAATTTCCCTCCGCCCGGGACCTTTTTGCTGAAGGGTTACGCCGCGCTGGCGGCGGTTATGAGGAATTTTTTTTCAAGTTGGGTATCTCGAATCTCCACCTTAAAAATTATCCCTTGGGCCGGACCTGTCTTGAGGATGTTCTTCAATTAAATCCGAATGATCAACCCAGCCTTCAAATGCTTAACAGCTTAAAAAATTATTAGCTGTCATTGCGAGGAGTGGCCCGCGAATAGCGAGCCGATTACGACGAAGCAACCCTAGTTTTAAAAATGCCTTTCATACGGAGCCGACAACCCATGAACGGATCATCCTTTCGCCAGGATCCATGGTTTTACCCCATTGTCCTTTGCTTCGTACTGGTCGCCCTTCTGGCCACGACCCGCATTAACAATTTCGACCTAGGCACCGATCTTAAAACCGGCCAATGGATATTGGAACACCACGCATTCCCGCAAAAAGACACTTTTACCTATACCGTTAACCAAAACGATTACTTGGATGGAAAACCGCTGTATCAAATCGTTCTCTACCTCATTTACCGCGCTTTTGATTATTCAGGCATTTCTCTTTTAAACACTCTCGCCATCCTCATTGTCTTCTTCCTGTTATGGACCCGTCTCAAGGGCACACTCTGCCCATCCTGGCTAACCTGCTTCCTCCTATTGGCTTCGGCCATAGCCATGGAAAGACGCTTTTTTATAAGGGCAGAAATCGGGACCTGGCTCCTGCTCAGCCTTACCCTTCTTATTTTAGATTGGAGAGCCCGGGGCAAGCGCGACCTTCTTTGGCTCCTTCCCGTCATTCAATGGACATGGGTAAATGGCGAGGGACTTTTTATCCTCGGCTGGTTCCTTATGGGGTCTTACGGGCTAAGCCAATGGATTCAACGCAATCAAATCGATAAGAAGCTCCTTAAATACGCTTTGATATCCATAGCCGTCTGTCTCATCAATCCTTACGGGTTCAAACTGGTAACTCTGCCCTTCATTTATCTTACCGAGTTCCATAACTCTGGAAATTCCGACCTGGTCTCACCCCTTCGCTTCCTTACCACCCAAAACCTGAAGATCGATTGGAACATCCATCTTTTTATTTATTTTGCCTTCAGCGCTGCCCTTTGGTTGGCCATGGCATTGACCGTTCGAAAGAGAAAAGTTCACGAGTGGCTTTTGGTGGTCGCGTTCTTCGGACTGTCCTGCGTGGGTTACCGCAACATGCCCCTCTTCTTTCTTGTCACAATCCCCCTGTTGGCCTCCTGCTTGAGTGACCTGGTATCCACCCCAAATAACCTTCTTCAAAAGTGGAACGAGGTTCTCCAGTTCAACAAAAAAGTTCCCTTTATCGGCGCCCTTTTCCTTACCCTCTTATGTCTGAGAGTCCTGACCAACGCCTATTACATCTCCGACCGCCGTATGACCCGTCTAGGTTTGGGGCTGGATATGGAAAAGGTTCCAGTCAAAGCTGTGGAATTCCTGGTTCAAAATCATTTGGACGGGCGGATCATCAATGACATGGGCATGGGTGATTGGCTCGTTTGGAAGGGCCTCCAACCGGTCTTCATTGACGGTCGTCAGCAGGTAATGGGGGGTAAGTTTTACCAGGAATATCAGGAGAGTTTCAAAAGGGGGGGCTTGGGCGGTTTAGTTGACCGCTATCAGCCAAGCTTGATCGCCCTTGAATATAACGACACCGTGCCTTGGGCAGTCCAACTGAAATTCATGCCCGATTGGCGGCTCATTTATGCGGATGGGGGTTTCGCCCTCTACGCGGAAAAGGATTACGCTCCCGCTATTCCCGCCTTTTCCTTCCCCGACCTCTTGAAGCAGAGAAACATTTCCATGGATTTAGGCCAAGCCATCGTCCTCATTAGCGGTACTCAACCCTCCCGGTGGAAAACAAGATTTGAGGGTTATTACCGACCGCAAACCTATCCCAATGAATTGATGAGCCTGGGGCTTCTTGCGCTCCATTACGAGGATTACGAAACCGCCCATAGTTTATTCGCTGAGTCTCTGCGGCAAGCAGGAGGCGGTTATTTTGAAATCTTTTTCAACCTGGGCGTGGCGAACCTTCGCTTAAAGCGTTATCAACTCGGCAAAACATGTCTCCAAAAAGCCCTGGAGTTAAAACCGGGTGATCCCTCCACCCAACAGATGCTCGCTACTTTGCAATCCATCTAAAATCTATCGACTGCTTCCAAATATCCTCAAATTCCGTTAAACTCCCACTTCCAAACCAGCACATAAAATCTTAAGGTTAAGACCGAAATGGCAAACGAAAAAGCAACCTTCCCCATGGCGGAAGCCAAAAAAATAGTCGAAGACCTCTTCGAACCCAGCGCCGTAACCTATTGGGCCGATTTCCTTTTCAACGCCGGCCTAGGTTGGACAGCCTTTTATTTTACCGTCCAAGCCGCTAACTTCTCCCCGGCCCAGTTTATCTTTGGAGCCATTTCGGTCTTCTGCCTTTACCGGGCGGTAATCTTCATCCATGAGCTGACCCACCTGAAAAAGGACACTTTCTCCGTATTTCGGACCGTTTGGAACCTGGTCTGTGGCTATCCCTTCATGGTTCCCTCCTTCACCTATATGGGAGTCCATATCGACCATCATAAGCAGAAGATGTACGGCACCAAGGAAGACGGCGAATATCTACCTTTTGTCCTTTTAGGCCGTTTCCGGATAATCCTGTTCTTTTTGACGATGCTCGTGGTTCCCATTGTTTTCACTCTCCGATTCCTGCTGACCCCCATTAGTTATCTCATTCCACACCTCCACAAACTGCTTTGGGAGTATCTCTCCTCCCTTTCCATTAACCCGGATTGGAAAAGGCCCGCGCCCGCCGAGAGGGATGGCAAGTGGTGGAGGCTTCAGGAATTCATCACCTTTGCTTATGCCGCAGCTTTTGTTTTCGCGCTTTGGAAGGGAATCTTTCCAATAAAGGTTTTCTTTGTCTGGTATGCGGTGGCGACACTGATTCTGTTGACCAACGGTTTAAGGACAGTGGCGGCAACCCACTGTTACCGCAACCCGGCGGATCACATCCTGGAATTCTCAGAACAGTTTTTGGATTCGGTCACCATCCCTGGCAATCCTGTCACCACGGGCCTATGGGCCCCGGTAGGGCTCCGATACCACGCCGTCCACCATTTGTTCCCCGGCATGCCCTATCACCACCTAGGCGAAGCCCATCGCCGTCTGATGAAGGAATTACCCGCCAATTCGGTTTATCACTTATCTTTAAGGAAAAACTTGTGGGATGGACTTTCGCAGTTGTGGAAGGAAACGACTGCAGCACAAGCAGTTAAAATCTCAAAAACAGTTGAAAACATTTCAAAACCCTCTTGAATCTTTATTATGGACAATTAAGTTTTCAGCTCACTTTTCAGTTCATTAAATCACCCTTCCATCATTTGCAATGACATGCACTTCCAGAGATAAAACTAAGGCAAATTACTGGGCCGCTGGTTAAAATAAGACCTTCTATGGTGAAAAATAAATCGGTTTTCTTTCCTGACAAAAATCATGAAAAATTTGAATTCTTTTTCTTGAGTGGCCTCATGGGTCTCTTAACTTTTAGGATATTCCTTTCATTTTATTCTTTTACGGGTAAAGGGCACCAAGATGAGTTCAGTTTATATGTTTGGGGATGGGCAGTCTTTGTTCCAGGAGGTATTTTAACGAGTGCTTTAATTGAAGAAGCTCGAAGGAGGCATGAACAATTAAAGCCTTTTCTTTATCTACCTTTGATTTTTATTGATTTTCTTTTGTTGCTTTTATTTTACATGCCGTGTAATTGGGGAAGAGATAATGGTTGGCTTCTTCTCTTTCACTTCATACTTTTTCAGGTTAGCGGGATAACTTTGAGCGTGATCTTAGGACAGCCGCCAAACCGTTCACCCCGTTTAGATGGACTTTTTTATCCGGTTATGGGTTTTTTATTAATTTTTTGGCTTACGAGGATACCGGAAGTTTTTAATCCCATCCTAAACAACTGGTCCCTTTATAGTTATGGGTTTGTGCCGGCGGTAATAACTTTATTTTATTTTGGAACTCTTCCTTTTTCGAAGAAAAACCTTGGCGCGGCAGGCGAAAAGAAAAGTGCCTTTGAAGGACCTAGGAATAAAATTTTTTCCTATGGCGTCGCTTTTCTTTTAATTTCCCTTGTTGTTGTGGATCCACGGTTTGAACATGACCGGCACCACGCCGCCTTTTTTCTCGGACCTTTGGCAGATCTTTCCGCAGGAAAATCACTTTTAGTCAACATCAACTCCCAATACGGGATCTTAATTTTTTATTTTTTAAGACTCTTTTTCCATGCCTTACCGCTGGGATTTACTTCTTTCACGCTGGTATACACCATTCTTTTAATACTTGAATATCTCTTGTTTTTTTTTATCGTTCGTTTGTTTTTCGATTCCGAGTGGTTGTCTTTTTTTTGCTTAACCACCTTTCTTCTCCTTAATTATTTCGGTCCGTCCAGTTATATCACTCGTTACCCTTCCGCCGGCCCCTTGCGTTTCGGTCTTTTCTATTTATTGACCGCTCTCGTGTTACTGAGGAACCGGCATCCGAATAAAAGGAATATTTTTTTATTTATTGAATCTATTTTTGTCGCCATAGCTTTCTATTGGAGTTTTGAAGTTTGCATTTATACGGTCTCAGCCTACGTGGGGCTGGTACTCTATGAATGCATTTACCTTCAAACGCGCCCTCAATTGAATTTGGAACAGTTCAAAAAAAGGATTGGGATGCTGGTCGGTTGCATAACTCTTATCGGAGTATTTGTCTATGTGGACGTTTTTCTAAGGTCTGGCCGTTTGCCGAATTGGCTTCTTTACTTTGACCATATTTTTGCATATGTCGGAGGTTTCGGCAAACTTTCAGCACCTTTAGCAGGCTATTGGTGGGTACTCATCTGGATTCTCCTAGGTTCTTTTTTTGCCATAATCGGATGTTCCATAAAGATTTCCGAAAAAGAAAAAACAGAAGATAATTTAAACGCGGTAGTTTTTTTGACTTTTTTTGGAATATTACAGTTTTCCTATTACTTAAGTCGAGCCTCCAACGATTACCTTTTTTATATCTCTATGCCCAGTCTTGTTTTGTTGGTTTATTGGTTAGTCATTGTTCACCGTTCGGCTCAGTCTAGAATACCTCGCGGGTTCAAAACGACTTTTTTTGGCATAACGGTTGTGTTTTTAGGCCTATATCTGCAATCTTTTTTCCCACGGGTTGCTAAAAAAATGGAGGGGAAAGCCTTGCCATTGTCTGCTGTGTGGAAAAATTTTAAACTTGCCACAAAAGATATGCCCCGGGATGATATTTTCGCCCACAACGCAGAAGAGTTGTTTGAAAAATATTCTGGTTCCAATAAATTTTTGGTTTATTTTTTCGGCGAAAAAGGGCTGGAGGTTTCCCTTTATACGGGCCGGTACAAAATTTATCCCTATAACGATTTTGTCCAAGCCGGTCAATGCAAGCCCGTTCTAGAACAGATTAGTCTTTTTGACCCTCACTTAAAACCAGGAGACTTTATTTACTGTTCAGATAATTCCTTTGAGAATAATATTTATTTTGAAAATTTCGAACCCAAGATTTTCCGTAAAATATCCACCAACTTTCACCTCCAGTTAGTAGATTCAAAAAGCGGCATTTATGTTTATCGAGTGTTGGGCCCACGTACCTAAAATATTTATTACATTTTTTCAAGGAGAGGTTACAACCACTGAAAATTGGAGTTCTTCACTTCGCTTCAGATGACAGTCCGAACCTTGGGAAAGAGTTTTTTTATCCACGCGAGGAGGCCAACTCACTTTTAATACTTATGAAACAACACCCAATAAGTCCAAAAAAGACCGCAAGAAATCCAAACAGCGCTGAAAAGCCTAACGTACGTGGTCATCTCGTCTTCCAATTGTTTCGGGGTATATCCCTTTTTTTGCCACCAATGCTCAAAAGGATTGTTGATCCGTTGCATGGCTCGGATGATATTACGGGCCCTGATCATGGTGAAAACACCTATGAAAAGAATACCCAAGGCCCAAACGAGACTGATTTTGTCGAGGGGGTGATTTAATTCAAACATATATTTCAACATTGGAACTGGTCACCCTTTCAAGGAAGCCCTGTCGTTTGCTCTAATGCTTTCAAATTATACTCAGCTGAAGTGTAATTCACCTTCGAATGAATAGCCTTTAAAAAAGCCTGACGGGCTCTCAAATAATCCTTTTGAAGTGCCAAAAATCCCCCCAACTCATTATAAAAATAGGCCGTGGGATACCCGTTTCGCAAGGCGTTCTGAATGGCGGAAAAACCTGCCGGGTAATGAACAGCGGTATTTTTATCTCCGTAAATATTCTCCCAACTGTGGAAGTCAAAAACCATTTCCCAGTAGAGGGATTCCAAAAGCGGATCTCCTTGAACAGCGGGATAAAGTCCCGCCAATCCCCTGAAAAGCTCGTCTCTATTTCTATTTCCAACAGTGTTTACAGACAACCATATTAAGTCTCGGAAAGCCTTATCGGCCCGAATCCATCGTTCAAGTGTTTTGGGGTCAAAAGAATCAATTGGCAAAAGCCCTAATAACCAAACATTCCCCGCCAAATTATCCTTTGCCCCCTCCGGGAAAAGCTTGAACCATTGGGCTTTCGTAAACCGTTTGGCGAGAAATGGTAAGTAATTGTAATCCTCAATTAAAGCGACCCATTTGAGCTGAACCACCGGAATTTTGGGATTACAAGTCCCGCTAAAGGGGTAGGTCGCGAGCGTTAAGGTTTGATTACCTGTAGTTGGGTGGAGATCAAACAGAAGATAACCTGGACCCAATTCATGGTTTTTCACCTCTAGTATTTCATACGCCCTCGAAAACTCCTCCCGTGAAGGGGCGCCAGAATAGGCAGTGGGGGTACTTGGGTGATAGGTAATCCACAAATGTCGAAAATCTAAACCAACGCTCAATATCAACACTAAAAAAACAAACTTTTGACTTTTCGTTTTTAAGACGGATAACAAAACGGTTTGCACCCCAAACGCGGTAATTAATAGAAGCAAAGGAAAAACTTGAACAACCCTGAACAGATCATAATTTTTTGTTATAAGCCCCGGCACCATCATTAAAAAGAACGAAATCATAAGCCAACGAATCCATAAAATTTTCCTGAGTTCAAAACATTTCAAAACCCCGACGAAGAAAAAAGACCCTAAAAGAGGGTTCAAAACCCCACCCCAGACAGGCCCATATGAATTTTGGACATTACATCCCCAAAAAAGTCCGGTGAAGTTCGAAACCGTATCCAGGAATTGTTTCTGCCAATCCATTCCTTTTCTTAACGCCCATTCCTCGCGAATATGCCCGCCATAGTTACTTTGAAAGGCCAAAACAACAAATAACAAAGCGAGGCCCACAATGGAAACCCAAAACAACCATTCCGCCTTAATTCTTTTTAAAAATTCACGGAAAAAAGGATGTTCTCCTGAAACCACTAGGAGGACCGCCAAGGCAACTACTGGCCAAGTGATACCAATAAAAAAACCAGCTCCCGTTACAACCCCCAGGGCTAAACCCCATTTTCTACCCCCGTAATGGGTTTTTTTCTCATGCCAGGATGTCAATAAAGCCAAGGCAAGGACCGTCCAAAAAAGAACAAGTACCGGATACAAACAAAAACGTCCCGTGTAAAGAAAGCCAAAATTAAAGGAGATAAGAAAAAAGAGGATCATTCGAAATGAAGACGAGAAAAAACCACGCCACCCGAAATAAACGGGAACAAGAGTAAAGATGGAAAAAAGTGCCGGGAAAAGGCAAATCGAAAAAAGCGATGGAGGAATGAAATTATAAAAAACACCGAGAAGGTCATAAAAACCTGATGGTATTTGAGTTTGGCTCCAAAATATTCTCCAGACCCATTTTTGTTCGAGAGAATGTGATAAGTAAAAACTGTACCCTTCATCCGGAACTGGCCAATAACCCGGAACATGGGTTTGGCCAAGCCGAACAGCCAAAGCCATGAAAGCCACCCAGGCCCAGATCACGCCAGGCGTGGTAAAAGTCTCGACCGAATAAACTGGCACTTTCTCCTTTATTTTTGCCGGAAGGGTTAAAAAGGCCGAGAAAAAGGGAATCACGAGCCCCAGTAAGGAAACCCACAATTTCCCCTCAAGACTTACCTGGCTGTAGGCCAATAAGGCATTGACCGCTGCGAAAACAAAAAAATAAGCCAAGACATGTTCCCCGTAGAGCGGTATCTTCATGTCTTTTAAGGATCTCAACTCCAAAGAACCTTTTCCCACTTGAGAATCTTTAAATTTACCTTCGAAAGACTATCCTCGAAATCTTTCGGCGGTTTGGCCATATAGGTTTTGGCAATGCCGGTTTTGGGATGCTGGAAGGACAACCGGAAGGCATGAAGCATCTGGCGCTCGGCCAATCCCGAATTATCGCCATAAATGTGATCACCCAGGATAGGGTGTTTGATATAAGCCATGTGAACCCTGATTTGGTGGGTGCGGCCCGTCTCAAGTTTTAAAATCAACAAGCTAACCTTCTCGCCAGATTCCAGCGCTCTAAAGTGGGTCACCGCCCGCTTCCCGTTTTGCGATCGAACCGCCATCTTCTTTCGCGCGCTGGCATGGCGCCCAATGGGGGCATCCACCATGCCGTTCTCTTTTAAGTTGCCCTTCACAATCCCCAGGTATTCCCGGCTCAATTTCCGGGTTTTCAGTTGCCTCACAAGGCTCTTGTAGGCCAAGTCCGACTTGGCCACGACCAGCAACCCGGAAGTGTCCTTGTCCAGCCGATGAACCAACCCCGGCCTCTGGACGCCTCCGACTCCCGTTATATTCGGGCAATGGGCAATGAGGGCGTTGATCAGGGTCTGGTCGGGATTCCCCGCGCCGGGATGCACCACCAATCCGGCGGGCTTATTGATCACCAAGAGGTCCTTGTCCTCAAAAACGATATCCAAGTCAATGGATTGGGCCTGAAGAGTACTTTTGACCGAAGCGGGAACGGTCACTTGAAAAGCTTGGCCCTCTAGTACCACAAGGCCGGTCTTCATGTTCTTTACCGGAAATTGGGGCACGACCAGCCCCTTTTGAATAAGGGTCTGCACCTGGTTGCGTGAAAAGGAAGGGAGTTGGGAAACTAAAAAAGCGTCCAGCCTTTTTCCGGCCGATTCAGGCGGAACGGTCAGGACGGCGACCTGCTGAGTATTCGAGGAAGGTTTCATAGTCCGGGTATTTTACTCAATTCGAGGAGGACTTCCGTACTTTCCAATGGTCGAAAAGGATTACCAGGATAACAGCGAGGGAAAGCACCACGATGATGCCGCTGACTGCCTGGGAGGCCGAATTAAAGATCACCAGGTAACGTTTATCCCAGCTCCGCCTCCAAAATTCGATAGTGAACCGAAGCAGGCCATAGGTGAACCCATAAAGGGACAGGGTCAGCCAGGGAAAACGTAGAGTAAAGCGCCTCGCCCAAAGCAGGATAAAGAAAAGGGCTAGATCACCATAGAGCTCCCATAATTGGGTGGGCAAATGGGGAATATTGTCCCCCGCCCCCGGAAAAACCATCCCATGGACATGGTCCTCAAGGCCGTAGCAACAGCCGTTTAAGAAACATCCCACCCTTCCAATGGCGTGACCCAAAAGGATATAAGGCGCCACCAGATCGAAAGAATAACTCATGGGCCATTTCTCGATTCGGAACCAAAAAACAGCGGCTACGATCGCCCCCAAAAGCCCTCCATAAAACACCAACCCGCCCTGCCAAATCTTGAAGGCGTCAAACCAATGGCCGTTTTGAAATTCCGTGTAGTTTTCCAAGGCATAAAATAGCCGGGCGCCGATCAGGGAGAAAATAATGACCCAGGTTCCCAAATCGAAGGTTTTTTGAATTCCCTCCTGGTAGGTTAAACCCTTTCGGGGAGCGATATATTTTCCAACGTCCCTGGCGTAAAGATAAATGCTCAAGCCCAAGGCCACGGCCAGGCAAAGGCCGTAGGAATAAAAATGGAGGGGGCCAACGGTATGGCCAAAGAGAGTAAAGGGCCCTAGGGATAATAAGATGGGAAACATTCGGTACGTCCTTTAGGAAACTCAAAAATTAAAATTCTACGTCACCCCTCACCCTACCCTCTCCCGCAAGGGGCGAGGGTAAACAACCCCCTTCTCCCTTGACGGGAGAAGGACGGAATGAGGTTGATTATTTCTTTTCCTGCTTTTCAAACCAATAGCTCAGGACCAAAATCGTCAATCCAATCGTTATACAAGAATCCGCCAGGTTAAAGATATAAGAGAACCTGTAACCAAATGGAAATGGAATATGGCCCGCGTCAATAAAATCCACGACCTTGCGGTAAAAAATCCGGTCGATGAAATTACCCATGGCCCCGCCCCAGATCAACCCCAAAGCGAACCTGGTCCACTTCTTCTCATAAGGGATAAACCTCTGGTAGGAATATACGATCAACCCCGCCCCAAAGGTAATAGCCACGAAAAAAGGGATGCGAAATAAGGCTTTCGTGTTAGACATGAAACCAAAAGCCGCTCCCGGGTTTTGGATGTAAGTGATATAAAGATAATTTTGAATTAAAGCTACGGAATCATTGAACCGGAAATACTTCACCACCAGGTATTTGGAAGCTTGGTCCAGGATGGCCGCCAACAAGGAAACTCGCAACAATCTCATGACTGGGTCTTTCGCCGTTTTCCCCAAATAAACTCAAAAAATAGGAATAGCAGGCCTATCGAGATGCAGGAATCGGCCAAGTTGAAGATATACCACTGGTGCTCATGATAACGCATGTCGATGAAATCAATGACTTTTCCATAAAGAATCCGGTCCACGAAATTCCCCAAAGCCCCACCCCAGATCAACCCCAGTGCCACCCGGGTTAATACCCGGTCCGGAGGCATCAAATGCTGGTAAGTGTATATGATAAAACCCGCCGCGATGGTGATGGCCACGAAAAAAGGAATCCGGACAAAGGATTCCATGCCGGCCATGAACCCAAAGGCCATGCCAGGGTTCTGGCTATAGGTGAGAAAGAGATAATCGGGAAAAAGCGGGGTGGATTCATTCAAGTGCATGGATTGGGAGATGAGAAACTTGGTGAATTGGTCAAGCGCGACCACCAACATGGAAATGCCGAGGAGCATCATGTGGGTGTCCAGGTTCCTGCGGATTGCGCCTTCTTGACGACAGGTCCACAGCGATGGCAAATATCGGAATAGGTCTTGTCCATTTGTTCCGGAGGATAATAGTTCCAACACCGGGCGCATTTCTGGCCGCCGGACTTCCGAACCACAGTTTTCATTTTCAAATTCGGGTCCTCGGCCTCCAGGGCGCCCGAAGGAGCGTTCCCCTCTTTCAAATCAACCTTTGAGACCAGGAAATAATACCGAAGGTCATCCAGGTGACTTTTAAGGATTTCTTTCACCTTCTCGTTGGCCGGAAATAGTTCGACCTCGGATTCCAAGGAACTGCCGATAGTCTTGGCCTGACGCAAACTTTCCAGGGATTTGGAAACGGCCCTCTTTACGGCGAAGATCTCGTCCCACTCTTGCGAGAGGCTACTTTCTCCCTTCCCATCGTCTTTGGGCCATTTGGCATCAAACACGCTCTTCTCACTTTTTTCTTTGAACCCTTCTGGCAGGGCCTGCCAAATCTCTTCTGAGGTAAAGGACAGAATGGGAGCTGCGGCCACCACGAAACCCTTGAGGATTTCGTACAAAACAGTTTGGGCTGCCCGGCGGGCTTTGGAATCGGTCTCGAAGGTGTAAAGCCTGTCCTTCAGGATGTCAAAATACCCCGCGCTCAAGGACACGGAAAAAAACTGGTCCATTTGGTGAAACACCTTGGTGAATTGGTACTGATCGTAAGCCGTTTCGATTCCCTTTAAGGTCTTTTGCGACTCCATCCATGCCCATCGGTCCAGGGGCAGGAAATCCTTTTCGTCAGCCCGGTTCAAGGCCGGATTGAAATCCGAAAGATTGCCCAGGATGAACCGGAAGGTGTTGCGGATCCGGCGATAGGCTTCCGACATGCGGTTAAGCATTTCCTCGCTGATAGAGACATCCTCAGTGTAATCCTCTGAAGAAACCCACAAACGTAGGACATCGGCGCCATATTTTTTGATCATTTCAAGCGGGTCGATAACGTTGCCCGCGCTTTTGTGCATGGCTTTACCCTGCGCGTCCAAAACCCACCCGTGGGTCAAAACCCCGTCAAAGGGGGCCTTTCCCTTAAGGGCCACACCGGTCCAAAGGGCGTGTTGAAACCAACCCCGGTGCTGGTCGCTCCCCTCTAAATAAAGAACATACTTGGGATTCTTCAGTTCTTCTCTTTGGTCCATCACCGCGAAGTGGGAACTCCCGGACTCGAACCAGACGTCCAAAATATCCTCTTCCTTCACGAAGTCCGTGGAGCCACAGGAACATTTAAAACCTGGAGAGAGCACATCCTTGGCCTGATGGTTGAACCAGCCGTCGATGCCTTCCTTTTGAACCAAGGCCACGATGGACTCAAGCGTTTTCGAATCCTCCACCACCTTGCCGCAGGTCTTGCAGTAAATAGCCGTGATGGGCACGCCCCAGGAGCGTTGGCGGGAAATGCACCAGTCCATACGCCCTTCCACCATGTTCTTGATGCGGTCCTTGCCCCAGGCCGGTATCCATTGGACCCTCTCGATTTCCGTCAAGCAATTCTTCCTTAAATCCTTATGGTCCAACTCAATAAACCATTGGGCCGTGGCCCGAAAGATGATGGGGTTCTTCGAGCGCCAGCAATGGGGGTAACTATGTTTGATGGTTTCCAGCGAAAGAAGCTTGCCAAGCCCCTTCAACTTTTCCACGATCTTGGGATTGGCGTCCCAAACCGACATCCCCTCGAATTCTTTTACCCGTGCGTCGTACTTCCCAGCCTCGTCCACCGGGGAGTAAACGGGCAGACCGTATTTGAGGCCGATTTCATAGTCCTCCCGGCCATGGCCAGGCGCCGTATGGACCAATCCCGTTCCCGTGTCGGCGGTCACATGGGTCCCCACCATAACCAGGGAATCCTGGTCCAAGAAAGGGTGACGTCCCACCGCGCGGTCCAAAGCATCTCCACGGACTTCATCAATGATCTTAAAGTCGCTCGATTTCCATCCACAGACACCTGCCACTTGAGGCAAAAGAACCTTAGATACAATGTAATAGTTAGTCCCAACCTGGATGGAGACATACTCAAAATCGGGATGAACTGAGATACCCAGGTTGGCCGGAAGGGTCCAGGGGGTGGTCGTCCAAATCAGGAAAGATAAGTTATTCCGGGGCGTGTTTGGGAAAACTCCCTTGGGCAATTCCTTCACCGGAAAGGCCACGGTAACCGAAAGGGACTCATGATCGGCATATTCAACCTCCGCCTCGGCCAGGGCGGTCCTGCAGAAGGGACACCAGTGGATAGGCCTCAAGCGGCGGCTCACGTAACCCTCAGCCACCATCCGGGTCAGGGCCTTGACCAGCGACAGTTCATAGGTGGGGTCCATGGTCACATAGGGATTGTCGAAATCGCCCAAAATGCCCAATCTCTTAAATTCATCCCTTTGGCGGTTCAGAAATTTCTCAGCGTATTTCCGGCATTCTTTCCTTATATCCACCTTGGACATGGCTTTGGCCTTGGCCCCGCCCAACTGCTCCACAACCTTGTGCTCAATGGGCATTCCGTGGCAATCCCATCCCGGAACGTAGGGCGTGTCGTAGCCCCTCAAACCCCGATACTTCACGATGATGTCTTTCAAAACCTTGTTCAAGGTATGGCCGACATGGATGTCGCCATTGGCGAAGGGAGGCCCGTCGTGCAGGACGTATTTATCCGCACCGGGCTTCTGGAACATACGCTTGTAAAAGCCCATCTCTTCCCAAAGCTTGAGCCTCTCAGGCTCGGTCTGGGGCAGGTTGGCCTTCATGGGGAAGGAAGTCTGGGTAATGTTGAGGGTTGATTTGTAATCGGCCATTTTTTCGGTCCAAAAGAGCGGAATAAGACCGAAAGAATAACAAAAGGCCTAGGAAATGTTTAGTCTTTTTTGCCCGGTTTTAGGGGAAAAACGGAGTAATTAGACGTGAACTCTCAAGACACTATTATCGCCACCCAGGGTGTCATGCACCCGCTCGGGACAGGCCGGGTCGGGAATCCACTCCACATCGTTTACGACAAACTTGTAATGGTAAACTCCAGGGTTCAAGGCAATCACGAACTGGAAGGAGCCGTCCGGCTGGCGCTCCATCAGGTCCACGTCCTTGTCCCAGTTGTTGAAATTGCCCACCAGGGCCACCTTGGAAATTTCCCGGTGCGATTTGTACCGGATGGGGATCTTGACGGCTGGGTCATAGGCCACAACCAAGTTTCGACCCTTGGATTTGGCCTTGTACAAACTATTATCCGCCATTTTAATCAGCTCTTCCTCGTTGACCGCGTCCACCGGGAAAGTGGCGACCCCCGCGGAAATGGTGATCTTTCCCTGTGGCTGGCTTTCCATGTGCTCAAACTTGGTTTCGAATATCCTGACGCGTATTCTGTCCGCCAGCTCCATCGCCCGTCTCCGGCTGGTTTCCGGGAGAACAATCACCATTTCTTCCCCGCCATAACGGGCCACGATATCCACTTCCCTGGCCCCTTCCTTGATGATGGCGGCGATTTTTTTCAAGACCTCGTTGCCGGCCGGGTGGCCGTTAGTGTCGTTATATTTTTTGAAATGGTCGATATCGAACAGGATCAGGGACAAGAGACGATGGTACCTTTCAGCCCTCATCCTTTCCTCCTTCAAGCGCTCGAGGAAATACCCGAAATTGTAGAGTCCTGTTAGGCGGTCGGTAATGGCTGCCTGCCGAGTCCTTTCATAAAGAAGGGCGTACTCAATGGCCATCACATCCTGGCCAACTCCTTGTTCCTTGAGCCGCATGGAGCCCTCGAAAAAGACCAACCCCAGCCGGTTGAGGAGCAGGGATACTTGGGATGCCACTTGGAAGTGGGCCGAAACCCAATGCTGGCCCTCGATGCCATGGTCCACAATTTCCTGAATGGCCTTTCGAATCGAATCCCTCATGGCGAAAAGCAAAAGAACCATTTCGGTGGAGGAAAGCCCTTGGTTCGTCTGGAGGGCTTTTAAATGAAAGACGATGCTGGCTAACTCGGCGTCCACGGCTTGCTCCACGCTCTCTGACCTTTCAACCATGGCCACCAGGTCCATCAACAGGCCGCGCAGTTCCGTGAAAACGGCTGGATCATCCCCCAGCAGGTTCAAGCGGCCAAAAATATCCTTCAAGGAAGACTTCCAATGGTTATGGAGGGCGTTTACCTTTTCTTGGATAAATTGGGTTAGGTCGGTTTGCATTTTATCTTTCAAGATTTCGATGGATTTAAAGGATACGATACCGGAAAAGAGTTGGGAAGAAAGCGAAGCGCCGTTGGATTTGAGTCTGTCTTATTTTTTTAGGATTTTACCATAAATCTCAAGATATTTTCTCGCCGAGGCGTCCCAGGAAAAATCCTGCTTCATGGCCCGCTGAACCAGTTCCGTCCAAAGCTTGGGCTGGTGGAAAGCTTCCGTGGCCCGCTTAAGAATGAAAAGCAGGTCCTCGCCCTTGTAATCCTCGAAAACGAAACCCGTTCCCTTTTTGCCGTCCGGCGACAGGTTTTCCACCGTGTCCGCCAACCCGCCGGTTTTTCGGACCAATGGGATCGTCCCATATTTCATGGCGATCATCTGGCCCAGTCCGCAAGGCTCGAAGCGGGAAGGCATAAGAAACATATCGCTTCCAGCGTAGATCAATTTCGCGAGGCGGTTGTCGAATTTCAAGGCCACGGAGAGCTTTGAAGGATATTTTCCTCTCAACTCTTCCAATAAAAGGTGGTATTTCGGTTCCCCTGTCCCCAAAATCACAAACTGGACGTCCATGGCAAGGAAATCCTGGATGATCTCGGCGATCAGGTCCAAACCCTTTTGGTCGGTTAGCCGCGAAATGAGCCCGATGACCGGCGTGTTGGGGTTATAAGTGAGGTTTTGTTCCAAAAGGAGTTTCTTTTTGGACTCGGTTTTTTGGTCGTGGTTTTTCACCGTGTACTGGGCAGGAATTTCCTTGTCCGTAGCCGGGTTCCATTCGTCGTAATCGATGCCGTTGACAATACCGTACAATTCAGAAGCACGGTCTTTGAGCACCCCTTGCAAGCCATGGCCATATTCCTCGGTTTGGATCTCCTCGGCATACCTCTCCGAGACCGTGTTCAAGGCATCCGAGTAGACCAAACCCGCTTTGAGATAATTCACCTGGTCATAAAACTCCAGTTTCTCATGGCTAAACTCCTCCCAGCCCAAGCCGGTCATGGGAAGAACATATTTGGGGAAGAGGCCTTGGTAGGCCATGTTGTGGATGGAAAAAAGCGTCCGGATGTTTTGGTAATGGTGGGCCTTTTGATAAAGGGTTTTAAGGAAAGCCGCCACCAACCCGGTCTGCCAGTCATTGAGGTGAAGAATCTCAGGGAACCATTGTATGGCCTTCAACATTTCCAGGACGGCCCGCGAGAAAAAAGCGAACCTTTCGGCGTTGTCGTGGTAATCACCTTCCGGCGTTCCATAAAAACCGTCCCGGTCAAAATAGCGGTCATTTTGGATGAAGTAGACAGTTCCGTTGGTATCCCCCAAGCGGGTGGAGTAGATATCCGCGGTCATCTCCCCCATGCCCATGGGGACCGGTATGCCTTTTACTTCCAATTTTAATTTATATTTTTCAGGGGAAATGTTCTTATATTTCGGCATGACCACGGCGACTTCGCAGCCTAACTTCATCAGGGCACGAGGCAATGAACCCACCACGTCGGCCAAACCGCCGGTCTTGGCGAATGGCACCACCTCAGACGACACGAACAAGACCCGCCTTCCGCGGGCATGCTCACGGTGTTCGACGACGGGAGTTTCGATTGATTTGTCGGCTGCTTTTCTTGCCATTTCATATCCAAGTAAAGATTGATGGACTTTTCGATGTCGGCTAAACGACGGCATTATAAGTTGCGTGAGGGGTCTGTCAAGGCAAGGAGGGGTAAAAGACGCTATTACCGTCAAATCCTACAAACGATTGAAGCCAAATGAACAGGCGGGTTTAGATTTTGTAATTCTAGCTGTCAACTGTGGACTGTCGACCGTCAACTGCTTTTCAGGGAATATTCCATCTTTTCTCGAAATCAGCCGGGGAAATTTTCTGTTTGTCTTTGAGGGCCCTTTCCAGCAATTCTCTCACCATCAATTGGGTCTTCCTGCGCGACTTGACCCTGAGCAAAAGCTCATAGCCATCCCCACCCCCGGCCAAGAAATCGCTCACGGCCACAAGGTATTTTCGCTTTTCACTTAAAGGTTCATTCCCGACTGTAATGTTCAATCCCTCCCCGGTTTTTTCAATCTTAAGCCCGGATACTTGGAGGAATCCGCCTTGGCCTTTTTTCACCGCGGAGGCCTCGATCATTTTTCGCAAATAACTTCCCGGCAGGTCCAATGCCACCACCTCATCGTCGGCGGGGTATATCTGGTAAAAAATGTCCCGGGTCAAATCACCAGATTTGAAATCCGACTTGAAGGAATCGTTGTTGAGCAGGGCTATCTCAGTCTGGGCGGCCTTTCGCATGGCGTCTGTCGCCGTCATGCCGATCAGGGAATCACCTTGGGTGGCAAGGGTAAAGTCTCCCGAGATGGTGGCCAGGGTCTCCCCAAGGGGCTTTTCCTTAAGCTGGCCCTTAAACTTTTCCAATAGCGCCGTCATTTGGGGGTCCTCCGGTAAATCCGCAGTGATCGGAATCAGTTTGTAATGATAATCAGTGATGGAATAGGATGCGTTTTTGGTCTTCGGATCCCGGTGACCCTCAACGGACAAGTCCAAGCGGCCCAGGTAAAGCCCGTTCGATCCGGCTTGGCCGATGATGGGCCCCACCAGGTTGCCGTCCTTCCCCAGGTTAACTATCGGATCCTTGAGGACAGTTTCGCTAAAGCCGCCGATAACCACATGAATGAAGGGATTGTCCTTGGCGAACTTCTTATCCGCTTCCACTCCCAAATGGCTGAGTACTACGAAAATATCCGCGTCCTTTTTGAAAATAGAATGGAGACCCTTGGCTGTCTGGCCCGGGGGGTTAAATGCCAGTCCCCGGACATTGTCCCGGTGGGTTAACTTGGGGGTGTCGGGATTGCTGAACCCGATCATGCCAACCCGGATTCCCGCGTATTTCAGGACATAGGGCCGCATGAAAGGCTGGCCAGCGCTGACCACGTTGGCCGAGATCCAGGGGGTTTTGTATTTTTTGCGGGTCTCGAGGAAGTACTTCTTGCCGTAATCGAAATCGTGGACCCCCATCACAATGGCGTCATACCTCATTAATTGGTACGCCGCGCAGTCCACTTCCCCATTGGTTAAACCGGAAAGGGCAGTACCGGTGAAAAGTCCTCCCCCGTCCACTAAAATAACATTTTGCTCGCCCACTTCCTTGCGGATTTTCTCGATCAAAGCCATCCGACGAGTTACCCCGCCCACGGGTTTGGAAGAGTCGCTCTCCCGGACGGGGTCAACCTGTCCATGGTGGTCGTTGGTAAAGAGAATGGTGATCTGGGCTTCCCGGGCGGGAGAAAAAGAGGGGAAAAGGAATAACAAACAAAAAATGCTGACACGAAACCACCAAGACTCAAAGAAGGGTAAAAAGAAAAAAACCTTTTTCGCAATAACTGAAAACTTAGAAATAGAATTCAAAAGGGGATTTGTTTTTTTCATAGCTGCCAAATGATAAATCATTCTTTGTGTCTTCGTGGCTTTGTGTCAGATGGGGTTTTAGCTTTGAAAATGGGTTTAAAATTCGCTGACGGCGTCTTGTTCAGTCTTGAGGATGTGGAAAAGTCCCGGCAGTTCCAAAAGGTCGAAAACCTTGTAGATGTCCGAGCTGACGTTGGCGATCTTGATGTCGCCCCGATTCTTGCGGACGTCTTTGATGATGCTCATGAGCACGCCAAAACCCGCGCTGGAAATATAGGTGAGCTTCTTCATGTTCAGGACGACCTTGTATTGTTTCTTTTTGAAAAGTTCCTGGAGTATGGCTTCGAATTCACCGACCGTGTTGATATCCAGCACACCCTCGATATCCACCACGGTAACCGATGTATTGGACATGGCCGCTCGCGTGGCAAGCACCAAACGTTCCATTCAAAACCCTCCAGAGTAGGATGAAAACTTATTTAGGCAAATTTGTTACACGTTTACAGTTAGGTCCGGCACCAGTGCTTCCGCGAACATCTTCGGCTCGAAGGGTATCAGGTCTTCCAACCCTTCCCCCACCCCAAGGTAACGCACCGGCAGTCCCAGCTGTTCGGAAAGGGCCACCACAATCCCGCCCTTAGCGGTTCCGTCCAGCTTCGTCAGCACGATTCCCGTCAGTTCCATTTCCCGGTTAAACTCTTTGGCTTGGTTGATAGCGTTTTGACCCGTGTTGGCGTCAAGGACCAACCATTTTTCCTGCTTAACTCCCGGAGCTGCTTTTTCAACGACTCGGACGACCTTTTTCAACTCTTCCATTAGATTCTGGCGATTATGAAGCCGACCCGCGGTATCCACGATAAAACAATCGGTTCCATGGGAAAGGCCAGATTTTAACGAGTCAAAAACCACTGCCGAAGGTGCTGCCCCATGGGCTCCCCGAACGATCTCTACTTTAGCACGAGAGGCCCATTCCGTCAGCTGTTCTTCTGCCGCCGCGCGAAAAGTATCCCCCGCAGCCAGGAGAACCTTCCGGCCATCGGACGAAAAACGTGATGCCAATTTTCCGGCGGTTGTTGTTTTTCCGGCCCCGTTTACACCGACCAATAAAACAACTACCGGATTGGGTAAAACCCAGTTTGAGTCCGTTTTTAGGAGCCGTTTTAGGACGGCCTCCCTCAGGTGCCGAACCAGGAGGTCGGAATCAGCCTTTTCTTCCCTTTTCATTGCCTCTTCCACTTCCCGGACGATGGCTTGGGCCGTCTCCGACCCCATGTCGCAAGCCACCAGGCTCTCTTCCATTTGCGCCAGGGTGGCTTCGGACAATTTGACCGAGCCTTTTAAAAGGGATTCCAGGTTGCCGGAAATTTGCTGGGCGGTCTTTTTCAGCCCGTTTTTGAATTTCTCAAACAAACCCATTTTTAACCCTTAGCGCGTTTCAAAGTTTTTTGGATTTCCTTGGCCACTTCCAGGGAAGTTACCGAGTCACAGAGCCAATCTTTTTTACGGAATATTTTCGGCTTCCCCATCGTGGTTTCCAAGGGCCCCCATCGGCGCGGGTCACTGGGGCCGAAGATCGCGAGCACTCTTGTCACCAGGGCCGCCAGGTGGGCCAAGCCGCTGTCACCACAGGCGAACAGGTCAAAGCCTTGGACGACCCCCAGTATAAATAAAATATCATTGGCGGGAAGGACAAAGACCCCCTGAAGGTCTCCCAAGGCACCCTTAAATCGTTCCAATTCGCTCCCCTCTCCCTTTCCATGGACTAGAACAATCTTTACGTTGGGATTTCGGCGTAATTGATTTATGAGTTCGACATACCTTTCTTGTGACCATCGGTTGTCTTCTTTTTGTAAGGTCGGATGCAGGCCAACCACCCGGTCTTTTCTCCCCAGCTTCATCGGCTGAGTGAAAGATTCAACCCGCGACTGCACATCCCTGGGCAAAGCCGGAACCGGGAAGGACTTGCCCGAACTTGATGCCCGCGGAAACAACTTTTTCACCAATAAAAAGCTTTTTTCTTTCTCCGGCAGGTTCTCCCCCGGGGGCGGAACCACCAGGTTGAAAACCTTCTTGGAAAGTTCTTTGTACCCGCCCGAATCCAAAAAACCAATTCGGCAGGGACTCCCGGACAGGAGGGCCATCAAGGCGGAAGTGGTCGAAAAAGGGTAGGAATGAAAATCAAGGGTCACATCATAACGCCCGGACCAAAGCCGCGCGAAAAGGAAAAATCTCCCCACGATGGATTTCCTGAAGACGAGGACTTGGGCTTTCGGGAAAAAAAACCGGGCAATATCCGCGTTTCTTTCTCCTGCCACGATGGTTAGCCGGGCGCCAGGCCCCGCCCTTTTTTCCAGCTCCATCAGGGCCGGGATCGAGAGGATGAAGTCTCCCAGCCGGTCAGGGCGCAAAACCAATATCGAGGGAGAGGAAGAAAACGGAAGTGACAGCAGGTCTCGGTTTTTCATTCTCGAACCCGCGAGAACCCAAAATATTTTTTTGACGTGGTTTTCAACTAGGAATGTAACGGAGCTCAATAACACCTCAAAAGGAAAAGTAATCCAAAAGCGGGATCATTTTAAGGCTAAAAGGCCAATGCCGCTTCTTTTCTTTAAAGTGTAATGATGTAGGTTTGAACCTTTGCTTGACCCTTGCTGATGTAGCTCATATGTCAATTTTTAGCCAACCGTTACGATAAACACCCGAGTGAATCTTGGAATTAGGGGTGACTCAACCCTATTCAGAAGGAGCTTCCCTGCTTCCAATTGGTTCCAGCCCACCCACATGCCTTTAAGGCCCGACTTACTTTCGGCAACCTCTCATTTTTAGTCGCAAAAGAAAGCAAAACCCCATCCAGGGTTAAGAAATGATCTTCAAGCAGGAGCCAACCGTGCCCGCGAAAACACTTTGTTCCAATTGCATGAGGGAATTTCAAGCCGGCGGGATTTTCGGCGACCCCAATAGCCCCTTCGGCGTCTGCCCGGAGTGCGAGGAAATTTTCGAACACCAACAGGGGCAGGATCTAAAAAAGTACGTGGATAATCTCATGCTCCCCACCCTGGTGGTCAACTCGGACCTTCGGGTCATAGCCTTCAACGGAAGCTTCTTAAAAGCCTTCTGCGAATGGTCACCCAAGCCTATTGGACTCCTAACCGGCGAGCTTTTGGGTTGCCTCAATGCCCTTCTGGCGGAGCGCTGCGGGGGAAGCACCGCTTGCCTCGATTGCGCCATCCACCGTTCCGCTCTTGAAACTCTGAATACGGGAAAACTCCAGAAAAACATACGCGCCCAGCTAACCCGACTGGAGGGTGGCCGGAAGGTCCGGCGGGAACTATTGGTTTCCACGGACAAGCTGGGGGACCTGGTCAAAATTACGGTGGACAGCTTTTACACCGTCCTTGAACCCTTTTCGGATGATATTTAAATTTGAGGTTCAGCCTGGGAACTCCAGCCCGACCCCTTTGTTTTACTCCCCGCTTAAACTAAAATCCTGCCATCGGGGGCCACTTTGAAAAAAACCATTTGGATCGCTGGTTTCATCACTCTTGGCCTCTTCGGCTTGGCCCAGGCGGCCAAGGTGGGTGAAAAAAGCCCGGACTTTATCGGCAGGGATTCCAACGGAAAAATTCATAAGCTTGCCGATTACAAAAGCAAGTTCGTGGTTTTGGAATGGCATAATCACGACTGTCCCTTCACCCAGAGCCAATACAAAGGCAAGATGCAAAGACTCCAGCAGATATGGACCGGGAAAGGGGTGGTCTGGTTCCAGGTCATTTCCTCCGCCCCCGGCAAGGAAGGTTACGTGAAGGCGAAAAGGGCGGACCTGGATAACCGCCGCTCCGGGGCCATGCCAACCGCCACCCTGTTGGACCCCTCCGGCGTCATCGGCCATGCTTACGGGGCCAAAACCACTCCCCACCTATTCATCATCGACCCAAACGGTCTTCTTATATACAACGGCGCGGTGGACAACGCTCCCCTGGAAGACAACTTTTCCAACCAAACCCAAGACGGGAAACCTTATGTGAACTATGTGGACCAAGCACTGGGAGAAGCCTTTTCGGGCAAGGAAGTGACCGTCAAAACGACCCTTCCCTACGGTTGCGGCGTGAAATACAAGGAACCCTAAATGAAGACAAAGCCAATTTTAACAATATAAATGGTGGGCAAATGGTGAGTAAGGGGAGCACGTCAAACCACCGGCCCCTTTGTTTATTACTTAAGGACCAAAAACCTGAATAAGGTCATTCCCTGTGTCCCCAATCAGGATTTGATTGTGGTTCATATCGAGAACGATGCAGGAAGGAACAAAGGGGTAGTGTTCGTGGGGAGCGTGCGGGTCACCCCACATTCCGAAAAGGTTGCAATTGAAAGGGGGTTGAACCAAATAAGCCTCGACCATGCCGCCATTTCCCCTATCCGAAACATAAACTGTGGCGGACCCGCCCCCCGTGTTGTAAACAGCTAGGCCGTTAATCACGCAGCCCGGAATCAGGTTCCAAGAACCCAAACAAGTGACTCCGCCCGAGGAAAATTCTTGCAACACCGACGGACTGGCTCCTGAATCCCCTACCCAAACATTGTTTCCGGCATCGCAGGCCACCACATTGGGTTTGATGAAATTCATGCCAGGGGGCCCGTTCCACCGGTGAAGCGGAACCGGACTGGACCCCCCGACGCCGAACTCTTCAATGTAACCGTTTCCAGCGTCCGCGACATAAAATCCACCCAGCGAATCTCCAGCCAACCCCGTCGGATTATTAAAGGGCAAGCCTACATAGCCGGTCGTACTCGCCTCGTAGGGGCCGCCAAAACCAAAATCCGGGGAAGTCCAAGTGCCTTTATCCCCCACCCATAGGGTGGCGCCCCCGTTCGGTTGGTTGTCCAGCATGGCCCAATAGTTCCCCGAAACGGCCAGGGCACTCGGGAAACTAAGATTAACAGTCGTTCCCTGCCAAGCGGGCGTGGCGGCCTGAGTGGGGACGCCAATGACCACCGTATTAGACGAAGCCGGCGGGGATAGGCTTCCCCCCGAGCCAACGGTATAACTTTGGATGGCGGCAACGGTGGCGGGACTGGTTTCCACCTCGGCCACCCCGAGCGAGCTGGCGTTTAAATAAAACCCGTTGGGGGCAGCTGCGGTGCAGAAATTGGAATAAAAAACGGGTGTGGCTATAAAAGTCCAAGTGAGGGTCGGTGAATTGGTCGGGGTCCCGGTGGGAGTAGTCGTGGGGCTATCAGTGGCAGTGTTACTGATTGTCCAGGTTGGGCTATTGGTGGCTGTCGTACTCGGGGTCGGGTAGGGCTGTTAGTGGCAGTCAGGCTCGGGGTTTTGGTCGGGGTAACGGTAGCTGTCGCGCTAGGGGTACTGGTTGGGCTATTAGTCGGGCTCTTGGTGAGGGTATTTGTAATCACCGGCGTGGCTGTGAAAGGTACCGGGGTGGCTATGGCCTGGGCCGAAGTGGGGTTATTGTTGCTGGAACAACTGGTAAATAGGGTCAAGCCAGCGAGAACGGAAAGAATCCCCAACATTCCAAATTTTGTGGTGGTCTTCATATAACTTCTGAGGAAGCTTATTCCCGCCCCTGATTTTCCTCAAGATGAAAGGTGCCTAAGTCAGGTCTTTGCAGAATATTTAGGGCGATGATTTTTCGATTTTCCGGTCGACCGTTACGTGCTGCCACTGTCCTTCGCTGCGGTTTGGGAAACCTAACCCCTTTTTTTCTCAGAAAATTTGAACTAAAACACCCTTTTCCCGTCTAGAGTGTAAATAAGGGGGCAACTATGAAAATCCGTCTCTTAAGCATCCTATTTCTCGGCCCGTTACTGATCATCCTATTCATTCAAGCCTGTTCCAGCAAATTAACCGTGCCCACGCCCTCGACTCCCCCACTGGTTGCTACGAATACCCCCTCTAATTCCCCCACTAACACACCGAGTACTACCCCCGCTCCCGGTTCACCCACCAATTCGCCTACCAATAGCCCCTCGCCCAGCCCCACCCTCACGCCAACCAACACTCCCGTTGCGACCATAACGAATACACCCACAACCACTTTGTCTCCCACTCCCACCGGAACCTGGTTCACCTCCACGCCCACCTGGACGGGCACGGCTTGCCGGACAGCCACGCCAACCCTCACCGGCACCGCTCCCCCTACACCTACCTATTACCAGAATGGTTCCTTAACCTATAGCGGAACCGGAACTGTGGATGTCAGCCACAACATTTTCGTGGCGGGCGGAACGCCTTCCTGGATCATGGGGTTGAGCCAAATGGAAGCGGGCGGTTTCGAGATTTTATCCAGCGGGGGGAGCTATGTTCTCGGGACCCTGTTTACGGGTACCTACCAACTCTCGGCTTATTTCGATTACAACGGAATCACAAAATCTTCACCCTTTAACCAGAACAGCTGGCTTTATTTATATCATGTTCCCGGAATGCGCTACACCACCACCGGGGCCTGCACCATCCCCGCTACGGTGGCCACTTACCCGGTCACGGTCACCGGGTCCGCGGGCACCACCACCACTGGCCCCAGCCTAACCTTCGACGACACCTGCAGTTATTGGGGCATTTTTGGAACGGCGGCTTACACGGGAAGCCGGGGCACGTTAGGCCTATGCCGGCATGTCTTTATCGCGGCTTATTCCGACGCGGCTTACACAACACAAGTCTACCTAACCGGGATTATTTCCAATGGGGACACCTATTACTTCGTCACCAACGACGGGGGCAGCAATACGGGGCTAACGCCTCTTTACCTGCGGGCCTGGTTTGACGCCAACGGTGATTACGTATTTGATACCGGCGACCCCTATCTTAACTTGGGCTCATTGACCCCCACCACCAACGGCCTGCTCCAAAATATCAGCTTTGGGGATACCTACATCCAATAAACCTTTATTTTTCCAAAACAAAAAATGGGTATCCCACGGCGGTTTAACAAAGAGGCAATGGCTTCGCCTTTGTTTCGTTACCTCACCAAAAGTATTCTTTTCACCTTCCGGCTGTAAGGCTCCATGAGATGGAAGAAGTACACCCCGCTGGCGCAGTTATCCCCTTTCCAGTTGGTCCCATCCCAGGTATAGGCCTTGTTGATGGGTCCGGTGAGGTTTTTCGTGTCCAAGCTCTTGATATATTCCCCCGCCGTATTGTAAATGCGCAGGTTGAAGACCCCCGGAAATTGGTTGTAATCAACCAGGATGTTTAACTTTTTATCGGTTGAGGGTTCGAACAAATTCTTGTCCACGTAAAAAATATCCACCGGCGTGGGGGTAGGGCTCAAGGTCGGGGTTTTGGTGGGGCTGTTGGTGGCGGTGTAAGAAATAGTCGGGGTGGCGGTGATGGTTGGGGTGTTAGTGACCGTTGATGTATTGGTCAAGGTGGGGCTATTGGTCGCGGTCATAGTCGGGGTTAGGGTCGGCGAAATAGTCGCGGTACTGGAAACGGTTGGGGTAGCGGTTTGAGTCGGGGTGGAGGTGGCCGTCAAGGTATCGGTTGTTGTGGGGCTGTTCGTCGGGGTCAAACTGTTGGTCGGGCTATTGGTTGGGGTCATCGTCCGGGTTACGGTTGGCGAAAAAGTCGCGGTTTTAGTAGCGGTTGAGCTAAAGGTTTGGGTCACCGTAGAGGTGGCCGTTGGGGTAACGGTTCTCGTGGGACTGTTCGTGGGAGTTGAGGGAGGGGTAATGGTCGGAGAAGGTGTCGGGGTAAATGTCGGGCTATTGGTGGGGGTTTGCGTGGGGGTGTTGGTTGGGCCACTCGGGGCGCAAGCCTGGGTCAATTTCTCATTCGTAGGTAAATAACCAGTCAAGGTCCAGCCGCCAATGGCGTATAAAGACCCATTGACCACCACCGAGGACAACTCACCGCGGGAAGTGGGCATGGGAGGCCCAGCGGACCAAGTATTGCTGATGGGGTCATAGGTTTCCGCCGTGTTGGTGGTGGAGGACTGGTATGTTCCGCCCACCTGGTAAAGCACGCCGTTCAACACTGCCACGGACGAGGCGTTAATTGCGGCCGGCAGGGATGCCACGGTGGTCCAGCTATTGGTTGCGGGGTTATAGGCTTCCACCGTGGTTAAAAGACTGCCGGCGTTGTAACCTCCAACGGCGTAAATAATTCCATTCGCCACACCCGAGGAAAGATAATCACGGGGCGTCGGCATGGGGGCCATGGTGGTCCATGTGTTGGTGGTGGGATCATAGGCTTCCACCACGTTTGTGTTTCCGCCAAGATTCGCCCCGCCAATGGCATAAAGAATCCCGTTCACCACACTCACGGTCAAAGAATAGCGGGGGGTCGGCATGGGGGCGAGCGTTGTCCATGTATTGGTGGCGGGGTTATAGGCTTCCAACGTGCTTAAAGCGGTCGTGGTACTGCTGGTCCCTCCCACCGCGTAAATAATTCCATTGATCACACCCGTTCCAAATACGCTACGGGCGGTCGGCATGGGGGCCAGTCCGGTCGTCCAAGTGTTGGCGATGGGGTCATAGTATTCCACGGCGTTTGTGTTCGCGCCGGTTGGGATTTGCCCGCCTACGGCGTAAACAAGCCCATTGACCACACCCGCCCCAAAATAGGCCAGCGCGCCCGGCATGGGGGCTTGGGTGCTCCAGCTGAGGTTAGTGGTGGTCCCCGCCCCGCAAGGGGTGGCGGTGGCTGTTTGCCCCAAAACTCCGCCAGGAATTAAGGCGAAAAAGAAAAGAAGGGGGCCCAAAGCCCTCTTGAGGAAAGGAAAGAAATTCGAGTCATTTTTCGCCATGGGTCACCCGGCAAATTAGTTAAACAGATAGGTAAGAAATACCAAATCTTGGAAAGAGTTGAGATAGCTTACCACTCCCCATCATCGGAGGAGGTTGGTTTTTGGGAGCGTATCGTAACGTTAAAAGGCCTCTTCCCTGAGGTTATGAATGGCGTTTTATTTATCCGTCCCGAGAGGACCCACGATGCGAGTCACAAGGTGATGTGCCTGATAACAGGCACTTCCTATCCATTCCAATGGATGGATCCAAACCGAAAAGCAAGATTAGATGATTTTTATCGTCTTCAGCCGAAAGGCTGACGGGTGGAAGTGCCGACACCTGTCGTGAGGCTACAAGCCGAACGGAAACAAGGTGCTGTGCCTGCTCGCGGGCAATTTGTTCCAAATTTAAAAAAACAGATGGTATTCCTCAAGAACATGTAATTGGCGAAGAAGGGGAAATGATTAAAAAAATCATTTCAGGGATCAAAGAAAAGCCCAACACTCCAGTGGTTATCGTTCTGTAAATAAAACTGTCCATATTCGTTGTTACCGGTGTAATAAAGAAGCCCCAGGCGGATCGACTGGCGGCTGTCTTTTTTCCATCTCCACTGAAAACCGATCGCGAAGTTTTGGTTGAGGACCCCCCCAGCTTCCTGTTTGGCCTTGAGATCATAAGTGAAATAGCCGCGGCCCAACGCACCGCCGACAAAAGGGAAAGAACCGGTGTAAATTTCCGTGCCCAGGTGGAGGAAGAAGGGGGGCTCATCGGGGACACTATGGAAATAATAACCCGCGCCCGCGTAAAGCCGGAATTGGTCGGAAGGCCGGAATGAGGCCGTATAGCGAAAACTCTCCCGGGTATAAACGGCGCCTTGCAAGGTGTTGAAAAACCCGTCTCCCAGGTGGGAATTGTCGTGCAGGTACTCCACCCGGTTGGAGAAGTCGCCGGAAGACTCACTCAAGTAGGTTCCCAAATACCAATCGCTGACCTTTTCCGGAAAATCCAAAAAATAATTATAAGTTTGCAATGAATCGGGGCTTAGAGGCTGCCATTCCAACTCGATAAAAGTGTCTCCCTCGACTCCCCATCCCCATCGGGTTTTATCCCCCGGAACCCATTGTAAAAACTCAAGGGTGGCCGCGATGGAACCATCGAATCGCATGGTTTTTAATTGGGCTACGGCGGAACTTTGTGCTTCCCTTGAATCCCCGATCAAGTGGTCAAAAATGGGTTCCTGGGGTAATAAAAGCAATGAATTTTCACCCGCCCAAAGGGAATAGGGTTGGAATAAAAAGATGAACAAGAACAACCCCCGTTTCAAGGTCGTTTTCACCCCGCCCTTTCCCATGCGCATCCGCCATCGCGATTTAAGGGTCAAAGAAAACTCCGATCCCCATATGCTCGTCGTGGTTCAAGTAAAACTGGCCGAATTGGGAATTGCCGTTGTAGTAAATCAACGCGAGGCGTAAATCCCTCGCTTCATCCCGTTTGAATTTCCACTGGATGCCGAGTTGAAAGCTCTGGTCGAAAACACCCCCAGCCTCGTCCTTCCAGCCGAAATGGGCGGTGGCATATCCCCTCAAGTAAGTTCCAGCCAAGTCCACCGCGGGGGAATAAACCTCCACCTCGAGTGCCTGAAAAAAGTTTTTCTCCGGCGGTAATCCGGCTATCCAATAGCCGAATTGTCCCGCGACACGCGCATCCTCCCAGGGTGTGAAGGATTCGGTAAAATTAAGGTTCTCGCCGATATAAATGTTTGGATTTTGTTTTCCCTGAAGGCCATCGCCCAAATGGGAACTTTTGTGTTGGAGCTCAATCCGGCTGGAAAAGGGTCCCGAGGACTCGCTCACATAGACGCCGACATACCAGTCCGCGGTCTGCATGGGAAAGGCGCTTCCGGTTTGGTCCAAAAGAATGATTCCCGATCCCAAGGCGCCGCAGGCCCATATGGTTTTGTCGCAGGGAATAAAACGTAAGAATTCGGCCGTGGCCCCGACCGTCCCCTCATAACGGCTTTGGCCGGTGTAAGCGATGATGGAAGAAATCGGCTCCCGGGGGTCTCCGATAAGGGGTTGAAAGAGGGGGGCATAAGGCAAAAAAACCCATTTTTCCTCGTCCGCTTTTGCCATCAAGGGCAAAAGGATCAGGAAAGTGAAAAGCCAGGTGGTTTTCAGGGTTAATCTCATTAACCCCGAGAGAAATCTATTTTTCAAGAAAGAACTAGCTGTCGAGCTTTAAGGAAAATTCAATGTCCCTGCGGATGCCCGTGGGAAGGGATTCCCAATCAGCCATCCAGGAGAAGTCATCTTTTCTTGGCCACATGGGAATGTTTTCCCGGCCTTCGATTTGGAGTTGAGCGTTATTGCCCCACGCGAGGAGATTCAAAAACAGCGTTTTTCTTTTCTTTATTTCTTTGAGAATGGTTGCCTTGGACATCGACATGATTTTTGCCTTTTCGGGAACTTCTCCAACTAACTATGTAAGGCAAGTTCCATACCCCTGAGGTTTCCAAACGAAGATTCCCATATCCCCCACCTGTCGTGAAATGGGGGAGTTGAGCCGCGAGTGAAATTTTCCAACCGGGGGTGATCGCGGGATTGCGATCATAATGATTTGGGCCATCACCATTATGATTGGCATTGGGTTGAAACCTTTTTGGGATCGGCTAAAAGCTGTCCGGGAAAGCTAATCCGCGATGCCCAACTTCTCCATAACATCGTTCGAGAACAAATACATCAGGTCCTTGTCCCCGCCGAAAAGTTTCTGCCTTTGGGCCTTCCAGACCGCCACATTGTCCCGCGTGCCGTCCATATAGAGCGCGGTCAGTTTGTTATGGTCCAAGAGAAAGTTAAAGGGGCCCACCGGGTAGCCGTACTTGGTCTGGTCCGGTCCCAGGGGCAGATACTTCCCCCAATGGAAGGTGAAAGGTATCCCGTTCTTTTCCAACTCTACCAGGGAGTCGTTGATGTATTTCAACACCAGGGCCGACCCGAAACCCGCAATCTCGAATATGCCCGTATGGTCGAATTTCTGGAAGGCCAGCACGCCCTTCACCTTGGGCACGAAACGGAACTCATACCAGACGGGAATATTGGAGGTGTTCAGCGCCTGGCAGAGCTGCATGGCCTGGTAGGTATATTTCATGTCCATTGCGAGCGAGCAGACGATGGAGCCCGGCCCCACGTTGGTGATGTAGGGGTTCTGGTCGGCAAGGGTCCCCGTGGCGTGATCGAGTGCCGGGTAATGTTGCGCGAAAAAGGTGTTGATGGCGGGTGGCACCATAGCCGGCGCGGCCCCGGTGATGGCGGCGATCACGCCCACCAACTCCTCCCCCGCCGGGTCCATGGTAACGGTGATCGGGTTAGTGTTCTTGTCCGTCTTGGTCACGATCGTGACCAGCGCGCGCTTGTTGGGGTCGTCGCAGTAGATGTTGTTCATCACCTCGAAATGGTAGAGCTGGTCCTTCGTGGCGCCCTTCAGGTCGACCCCCGTGAAATCGAAGGAGGTGATGGCGTTTTTCAAGGAATCGAAGTTAGTGTAGTAACGGGAAGCGTCCAGCAGGAAAGCGTCCGTGGCTTCCACGAGCGTCCCGTGGATGACCCCGAAACCTCCCAGGCTGTTAAGGGCCGAATAGAAGAGATCGTCGTCCTGGATAAAGTCCGCCGGTTGTATCCCCAAATTCCCAATGAGCACGTCCGTCACCACCGGGTTGCTCTGAGGCGCCAGCCAGACGTGCCGGTTCGGCCCTACGACGACATGCAGTCCCCGCACCGCGTCTTGCAGGGCCGCCGTTCCTGGCCCTCCGTTGAAAGCGGACCCGTGGGTCCCGGTCGTGAAGGCCCCGATGAGGGACTGGCCGCAGGAAGACCCGGAGGCCGGCAGGGCCTTGTTGTGCCGGGCCAGGGCCATGTGCACATCATGCACCGCCATCCCGCATTGGAAGAGGAAAAAATTCGAGTTGTTGATTCCCGGGACCACGTGCGCAGGGCTTAAGGGAAAGAAAGTCTTTAGGAATTGGGGATTTAGCATGAATCCATCGGTAGCCGCCACCTTGGAGAAGGACCAGCCCGCTCCCCGGGCCCGGACCCGGACCTTCTGGGCCATCAGTTCCTGGATCAGGCTTTGGATTTCTCCCACCTGGGAGACGTAATTCTGGAAGGCCTGCGACTGGTCGAAGGGGGCCTGGTTATGGAAGTCGTAGATGCCCTGGATCTCTTGGGAATAGACCCAGTGCGCGTTGGTCCAGGAAGAAACCTGGTTCTTGAAATAATGTGTTCCCGCCATAAAACACCCCCTTCAAGGATAAATTCTTAAAATCTTCAAAAAAGCTTTTTAACCATAAAGGCACCAAGGAAGATAAAATCTCAAGTTTTGATGCCCAACAAAAATCAACTGCCTTTGTCTTTTTAAAGTCTTAACCTAAGGACCTTTTTGCCTTTTCCTTCTTGGTGCCCTTGGTGGTGAAATGGGGTTTTTTTAAGGGTTCTTAGGTGAAGCCTTCTTGCTAGGTGGAAGCGTGGTGGGAATAGAACCTTCCTGGACGGAGGCCGCCTGCAATTTCCATTGGATATTCACCGGGTTCACCGCGCCCAAGGTGAGGAGAGTACAGAGTCCCTGCCAGAAATCCCGGGTGACCCTCACGTCCTGCATGCCGCACTCGGTTTTTTGGTCCACTATCGCGGGCGGGTCCGAAATCAATCCCCAGAAGAAACTGCAGGTGCTTTTGTTTCCCACAAAATCGGTGGCGGGCACGGGCACGTTGCTGTTGGGGTCGTTGGTGACCGGGACTTGAACATTAAATTCAGCGCAGGAAGTTGAAAGAAGGACAAAGCAAAGAAATGTAATCCTCGCGGCTCTTGTCGTTAAGGTTTTCATGGTTTCTCCTTCAAGGGAAAATGGTTTTGGCACCTGTCGTAAGGCTTCCGGGTTATGGGCGAGCCGTTGCGCCTGCCCGCAGGCGCTTTATGCCACCCGTTGAAAAACAGTTGGTGGACCTGACGTACTTATAAATGTTCACACAATTAATTGTCAACAATGGCTTTGTTAAATGTTAAAAGTGCCTAAACAGTGACTGAGGAGGTGGCAATTCCACGAAGGGCGTTTTTAGCCCGCTTCGGCGTTAAGGACCTACCAGGTGAGGCCGAGATGATGTGTCTGGTAACAGGCGCTTCGCTTCCATTCAGGAATGGAAGCGAGAACAAGGAATGGTTATCGAGCGGTTTAAGAAGGGGAAATGAATAACAAACCAAAAGGGTTGGGAAAACGGGACATCTGCCCTGCCACCTGCTGCGAGCCTACTAGGCGAGTGGCGAGTATTGGTAGTACCAACCGTTTTGAGCGGTTGGTGAATCCACAAGATGAAGGCGGGTTTTGATTGTGCCAATTCCCAAATAAGGAATTGGCAACCGGGGCGCGGGAAGTAATTTCTAAGGTTAAATCCACCGCCGGACGGTTTTTTTGTAATCCCGGTACTTCTTGCCGAATTTTCTTTCCAGGTATTCCTCTTCCGCCAAAACAATTCCCCAGTGGTTGATCGGCAAGCCGATTAAAAACAAAAACCAAATCCAGGGCAGGTAGAAAAGGAAGGACAGCCCCAGGAGAACCAGGTTCCCGCCCAGGTACATCGGGTTGCGGGTGTATCGGTAAGGGCCGACGCTCACGATCTTCCTGGTGGGTTTGTGGGGTTGGGGCGGGGTTTGATGTTTCTTGAATAAAACCAGGGCGGAAACAACAAGGGCGAGCCCTACCCCGCTCAGGATGATTCCAACCGCCAGCCACCAGCCGCTGGTCACATGGGGTGTCTGTCGCTCAAGTGGAAGGCCGTAACCCATTATCACGCTGGCAAGGATGACTCCCAAAGGAATTAAAGGTGGAAACAAGAGAACGTTCGCGCGATCGAGTGTTGCTTTTTTCATGGTAACCCCGTTTTTTTGACTAGCTCGATCTTAGCTCTTTTGAGTCCGAGTCCGGAGGTTTTGTTTAATGGTGGTAGGGAGAGACGTAAAAGGAATTACCCTTGCCTAATTTTGAATCTTGGAAAGGATGGCGAGTAAGCGAAGCGCATCGAACCACTGACCCTTTTCCGGTCAGAGCAAATAAGCCGCCAAGGTGGCGGCGAGGCTGACCCCCACCCCCATGCCGATGATCTGCCAAGACTTTTGCCGGTCCAAACGGCGGTACTCCGCCTGCTCCACCTTGTCGGTGTCGAAGGCTTTCTTATCCATGTTCATCAATCCCCTCAGGCCAAAATTGACGCAAAAGTGGAAGTAGTTTTGCAGGAACCCGATGGATCCCAACAGCGCGGGGATCAGCAGGTAGAAGTTGGCCGTTTTCGGGAACACATCCATGCGGAAATAGATGAACAGGCCGATAAAAGCCACGGTTCCAATCCAGCCCGCCGTCAGGCGGTGTATTCGTTCCTGGGGGCCGATATTGCAGACCCCCGGGGTGTATTTCTCTGTTTGCATGGTCACTTTCCTTTCAGAAATGGGATTGATGAGATGACTATCGTCCCGCAAATCCTTGTTGGATTTTCAATTGAGTTGCGGGGCATGGTCATTTCCTTTCGTGTTGTGGCTTACTCTTAGCTTGCTAGAAACAGAAAGTGGAAGCAATGGGATGGGGAAAAATAATTAGAAATGGCATCTGCCCCGAGGTCAGCAAGGGCGTTTATTCTGCCCATCCGGTGACGAGTCCACAAGACGAGTCACATGAATTGGCCCTATCCATTCCAATGGAATGGATGCAGGACGAAGGGCGAGATTTGATTGAGCCAATTCCCAAACAAGGAATTGGCTCAAGGATCGCGGGAGGGAAGGGAAAATTCTAAAGTGTAATAACCCCTTTATTTACGAGAAGCGGGAAAAGAGAGCCTATTTAATGGCTTAAATGCGACTTAATTCAAGGACCAATTTTTATAACTGATGTTAAGCTTTTGGAAATTCCCCAACAAAGGAAATCCCACCCATGAAATATCTTTTCCACCGGCCCCATTGGCCCGTTACCCTTTTTTCCATTTTCCTGGTCAACCTTTCCCCACTTTTCGGCTTGTCCTTTTTCGAGAATACCCCCACCCCCGTCAGCGAAGGCAAAGTTCTGGTCCTGGCCATAGCCCCCTTTGAGACAAAGGATGGCAAAGGCGGAGAGGGGCGCGAACTGCAAAAAAACATCGCCGACGAATTTCGCCAGGTCAACAACATGAAAGTGATAGAGCTTTCCCGCCCCGTTTCCCTGGGACCGGGCCATACTTTGGAGGCGGGATTCGCGGACGCCGAATATATCCTCGCCCAGACCAAAGCCGACCTTCTCATTTGGGGGGACCAAAACGAAATGTCGCCGGGCGGCAAGTGGAACATTTACTTCTCGGTTTCCAACCATGTCCAGTCGGCGGTCCGCTCGGAAGGTTTCTCCATGCACCGGGTGGTTTACCTGAGAGGTGTCGCGGAAAGCGATACCTCCGAAATCGTGCGGTGGATCGTGGAGGGTTGGGCCGGGCTCATTGAGAAAAGCAAGGGCATGGACCTTTCTGGGCAACTTCAGGGCTTGGACGTGAAGATTTACTCCCTGCTGGGGGATGCGCAGCAAAAAAGATGGAATCCGGGGACCCTGAGGGAATTAAAGCGGAGCTTAAGCATACCTCTTTGCAGTTACGCCAATTCAACCCACGATATCCCCACTTTGAGGAGGGCGGTCGCGCTCGTCCGCGAGATCGCGGAAAGTTATCCCGACTCCGAGCATTTCATGGCCTGGGCCGAGGACCAAAGTAACTTGGCCTGCATGTTGGAAGGCTTGGGGGAAGCGGAATCATCTCCGAAGGACCTTCAGGACTCGGTCAAAGCCTGCCGGAACGCCCTCCAGTTCATCAAGCCCCGCTCAGACCCCTTTGGATATTCCAGCGCACAACTCAACTTGGGAAACGCCCTTGTCCGCCTGGGCCAGCGCGAGAACGGCGACCGTACCCTTCGGGATGCCATTGCGGCCTTTCAGGAAGGACTAAAGGGCAGTACCCGCCTCTCCGACCCGGCCCGGTGGGCCTATCTCCAAAACGGCCTCGCCACCGCCTATGTGTCGTTGGGCGAGAAGAACCCCGACCTGAAGACTTTCCAACTGGCCCTGGACCATTACCTAGCGGCTTTGAAGGAGGCCAAGGTTACTTTCGCTCCCATGGATGTGGCCATGCTTCAGCTGAACACTTCGACCGCTTATTTTCGGTTGGGCGAAATGCGCCACAGCCAAACGGACGACTTAAAGGCTATCGACCTATGCCAGCAAGCCGTCACGGCCTACCGCCAAGCCAATTATTCCTACGCCCTGGCCGTGGCCCTGAGCGACCTGGGCTGCACCCAGATGTCGCTGGGACATTTTAAAAATGACGATAAGACCACCCTCAACCAATCCTTGGTCACCATGAGGGAATCCATGGCGATTTTGCCGAAAGAACAGAACCCGATCTTATGGGCCCAGAACCGGCAGAACATGGGTATTGTCTCAAGGTTTCTGGGGACCCGAACAAGGGATAGAGCCCTCCTTTTGGAGGCCATCCAAGCTTGCGAGGACATCCAAAGCGTCAACACCAAAGAAACCATGCCGGAGCAATGGGCCCAACTAGACGGATTAAAAGGCGCCTATTACGCTTATTTGGCGGAAGCTTATCGGGACCCCCTCTATCTCGAAAAAGGTGAGGAAAATATAAACGAATCTTTAAAGATGCTGGGGTCGGAAACCACTTCTGACGATTGGATCCACTCCAACTACGATTTGGGACTTTTAGGGATGCTGAAGGGTTGGCAAGACAAGGATGCGGGTCTTTTGCTCGCCGCGATCGGAAAAATCGAAACTTCCCTTTCCCTTTTGAAGGCGGACTCCCCGGACCAATGCGGTTTCCGAAGCGACCTATGCGAGGCCTATTCCTATTACTTGTCATTGAAAGAGGACCCGGGGACAAGGGGTAAGGCCGGAGAATTACTGGATTACTTCATGAAATATTGCGAAAAGCCTAAAGAAGCCGATTCCCAAGGGGAACATTGGATGAATACGGCGCGACTGGAGTTGGTTTTGGCAAAGCAATCGAAGGACATAACCCAAATGAATGAGGCTCGGGCCTACGCTGTAAAAGCCATCCAGGTGTTGGAAGAAAACGGTTATGTGTTCAACCGGGCGAAAGCCGAAATCATACTGGGTGATATTGATTCGGATTTAGGCGATTCCGCCAAAGCGGTCGAGGAATACGCCTCGGCCAGGAAGACGTTGAAAGGTTACGCTCTTTTTTGGAAGACGGCGTTGGACGGGAAAATTCAGGAAGCAAAGGCTGATCGCGAAAAATAAAGACAGGTTTGTTTTTGGCTCATTTGTTTCCCTTCAATCCGATCCCAACAAACCACCCTCCTCGATTGCATTCATGGGGTTTTGAGTGTGCCTATTCCAGGAGGTAAAGGAATTGGCGTCCCGCCCAAGAGCGTTATTTTAGAATAATGACTTTTTGGATCTTGTTGCCCGAAGCTGTCCGGATGACGACCATATAAATGCCGTTTCCCACCAAGGCACCGGCGCCATTTCGCCCATCCCATTTGAACCGGTAATTGCCCGGGCTCTCGGAGAGGTCCGCGATGACACGGACCAATTGCCCGGCTAGGTTGAAAACTTCAAGTTTCACCCCGCCCATTTGGTCCACCCGCACATCCATGCCCAGGCCGCCCTTGCCGGGGTCAAAATAATTCTGGTCCAGGTACAAAGGGATGTTGGGCGTGGGGGTTGGGGTCAAGGAACCCGTCGGTGTAAAGGTCGGGGTGTAGGTCGGCGTAAAGGTATGGGTAGGCAGCGGTGTATTGGTGCTGGTTGGGGTAAAGGTCGGGGTGGGTGAGAAGGTGTTGGTGGGGCTGTTGGTTGGTGTAAAGCTATTGGTCGGTGTGGAGGTAAAGGTGGGGGTGGCTACCAGGTAGGTGAAAGCCGCGTTCGTGGCGGTTTGGCCGGCCACCGCAACGGTCACCGGGGCCGACCCGGCGCTTCCCGCGGGCGCGGTGACAATCAATTGCGTCACCGAGGCGCCGCTCAAGGGGGCGGTCACGCCGTTGAAGGTCACCAGGGCCACCGGGGAAAAATTATTTCCCGAAATCGTAACCGGGTAGCCCCCCGCGACCAGGCCCGAAACGGGATTCAAGCTGGAAATCGACGGGGGAAGGTAGCTGAAGAGAAGGGTGTTGCTGTTAATTCCGTTGATCCTGGCAATTACCGCTAGGTTGGCCCCCACTCCCGGTGGCACGGTCACCACAATCGTCCCCGTGCTATCGCTCACCACACTGGCCGCCGTTCCCCCGATGGTCACGGTCACCGCCCCCAGCAAACTGGACCCGGTCAGGCTAATAGTGTAACCGCCCCCGGTCCCGCCGCTGGAAGGGCCCAGGCTAAACAAGTTCGGAATGGCAGGGGTATTCGTCGCGGTGGGTGTGTCCGTAGGGGTGGAAGTGGGGGGTGGGGTGGGGGTAAAGCTGGGCGTGGGGGTGAGCGGGGGAATAGTTTGAACGCCGACATTAACCAGGACCCCGGGGGGCAGGCTCCCGTTGCTGAAAACAACTCCGTTGAGGGGCACGGAAAAATTGCAGGTATTGCCCGGGGTGGCGCTTCCCAAGATATCCGCCGTCACGTAAAGGCCGTCTCCGTTGTTGACATTCCAATTCAAGGCCGCGCTCATTCCCCAGGTTTTCGAGCCCGTGTTCGGCAGGGTAGCCAGCTCCACCGCGGTGGAGGCGTTGAAAGTCCCCCCGCCGGTCTGGGTCCAAAGCTTCACGTTGGAAATGTCGGTGGAACCTACCGCGCTCAATTGATTGGCCACCTGGATGGTTTGGAACACCGCGGTTCCGGTTGTGGCGACGGTCAATTGAAGCACCAAGTTGTCGTTGGTTCCCGGGGTTAAATTTCCGTTGGGGACATTGACCAGGGAAAGGTTGGTGGCGGTTCCCACCGACACGATAGTTTGAGGGCTGGTATTGGTCACCGACCCCGAGACGGGATAGTTGAAGCCGGAACTGAAGGTCGCCGAACCGGGCGTCATGAACAACTCGAAGATGTCCCCCACCTGGGCGGTCGACGTAATGTCGGCGGTCAGGAAAAGGTAGCCTCCGGCCATTACCGGCAGGTTGGCCGAAAGGGTGGCCCAGTTCAGGGGGGCGACCGCACTGACGGAAACCGGGGTGCTCAAAGCCGGGGAAAAAACGCTGGAACCGCTTTGGTACCAGAGCTTGAAAGTGGAAATGTCGAAAGGCAGTCCCGTCCCGCCCTGGGCGGCCGGCGGTGAGGCCAAGTTGTTGAGGAAATTAAAGCTGGTGGCCGAGTCGGCGGTTGCCCCGCCGGTCACTTGGAATTCCATCACCAGGCCGTTCTGGGACCCCAGGGCGAAATTAGCGGAAGGGGCCAGGATAGGGGTCAGCCCGGTCACCTGGGCGAAAAGGGGCAAAGCGCAGCCCAGGAAAAACCCTGTTATAAGAACAATCCTTCTGAAACAGCCCATGAAGTTGTTTACCCCTGAACTTTCGAATCAATCCAATGGATCAAGAATACCACATGCCCAGGTTCGGGGTAAAAGTTGCCTTTTAAAATGGCTTTTCCTGGGGCGGGACGACTTTCAGGAATTAGGGGCAACCTAACATGATGATAGGTGAATCGAAAGCTCCCCCCGCGTCGTTGATACTGCAGGCAGCGGGAAAGCCCGGTGCAACGTAGGCACTGCCGTTGTAATGGGCAAGGCCCCAGGCGTTAGTGGCACCGTTGGTGTAGAAGTTGTAAGTAAGCGTGCTGTCGGTGCCGCCATAGGCCAGCCAATAAATTGTTCCACCCCCAACGGCGCTCAGGTAGGCCGAGGGTACGGGGTAGGAATTGAAACCGGGGTTGAGGTCCTGATAGCCGGAAACCGTCACCAGGCTATCGGGGTAGTTCTGCACGGAGACACCCCCGGATATGACCTGGTTGGTGTAAATGCCCACCCTCATTTGGGTGGGAGACCCGGCCACATCCACTGCCATGCTGTTCACGTAAATTGGGCTGGTCAGGGTGACCGGCTGGCAGACCATCACATATCCCACCTCCGAACCGATGGTAGCGGCAGGGGTGGGGCCAAATTGCATGGGGGTGGTGCAGGGCGTGACGGTGGGTGAATTGCTAGGCGTGCTGGTGGGGGTGTTGGTAGCCGTATTAGTTGGTGTAATGGTGGGGCTATTCGTAGGCGAATTAGTCGGTGTGATGGTTGGTGAGTTCATAGTCGTATTCGTCGGACTGGGGGTTGGGCTGTGCGTGGGGCTGTTCGTTGGTGAAGCAGTTCCACTATTCGTGTAACTCGGCGTAGCGGTGAGCGTTGCCGACGAAGTCGGCGTAGTCGAATTCGTCGGGTTGTTGGTGGGGGTTTTGGTGAACAAGGGGATGTTGGCCGCCGCGGGCGAGCTTGGGTTGTTGTTGCTGGAACAGCCGGCGAAAAGGGCAAAGCCCAGGAGGAAGAAAAAAATTCCGAATATCCCAATTTTCGAGAGGAGATTCATAAGGGGATACTATTCCCCCCTTATGGGTTCCTCAAGTAAATAAGCGGTAAATTGCATCAAGGGAGTTTTTTCGGCTCGGCCCGTGTCGAGTTTACAAAAAATGTCAGATGTTTTAGGCCTATCATTCCATTGGAATCGATACAAGTTGAAGGGCGAGGTTTGAGTGTGCGACTCAAGAACGGAAAATGATTTAATGCCAAAGGGGTTGGGAAATGGGAGGCCGAATCAGAAGAGGGCGAGTGAATTCTAAAGTGTTAAATGTTGGTCAGGAGTTCCCCGTTATGCCGGTCCCTATTTTCATTTTCCTCCATTGAGGATCACCAATATTTTTCCCCGTCGCAGGACGTTGGAACCGTTTTGAATGACGTAATAATAGGTCCCTGCTGAAACCGGCGTCCCCGATTCGTTGCGCCCGTCCCATTCCACCAGCCCGCCCGATTCGCCCAGGGTCCGGACCCTTTCGCCCGAAAGGGTGTAAAAGGAAACCCGTGCGCCCACCGGCAGGCAATCTACCTTAAGCTTCCCCCACACGGCGTATAGGGGATTGAAGGGATTCGGCCAAACATGCGTTTCGCAAGTCGGGGTAAGGGTCGGGGTGATCGTGAAGGTGGAAGTTGGGCTGGGGGTTACCGTTGTGGTCGGACTGTTGGTGGGAGAGAAGCTTGGCGTTGTGGTGGGGCTTTGGGTGGGTGTGGCGGTTGGGGTCAGGGTTGGCGTTTGGGTAGGCGTGGGCGTGGGGATATGGACAATGTTGCTCACTTTACGGACCCGGTAATTGTTGGTATCGGCGATGAACATGTCGCCCAGGGCGCTCACGCAAACGTTCTCCGGATGGGACAGGCAGGCCGAAAGGGCCGGGATCGAGTCGCCGCAATATCCCGGGGCCCCGCTCCCCACCACCGTGGTGATGATACCCGTGGACATGTCCACTTTCCGGATCACCTCGTTCATCTCGTCCCCGATGTACAAATTACCCGAACTGTCCAAGGCCACCGAGCCCGGATAATTGAAAGTGGCCGAGGTTGCCGGCCCGCCGTCCCCCGTGTAACCAATGCCCCCATTGCCGGCCACCGTGGTGATGATACCGGTGACAGCGTCCACCCGCCTCACCCGGTAGGCGCTCACCCCTCCCGCGATATAAAGGTTGCCCTGGAGATCCACGGTCAAATTTTCGTTGTCTAAAAGTTGGGCCGAGGTGGCCGGCCCACCGTCGCCCGAGGTGCCCGCGGTTCCGTTGCCCGCCACCGTGGTGATGATCCCAGTGGCCGCGTCCACCCGCCGGACACGGAAGTTGCCTGAGTCGATGATAAAGAGGTCGCCCGCCAGGTTCACCGCCAGGCCCACGGGAAAATTTAGCACGGCGGCCGTGGCGGGCCCGCCATCCCCCGAATAACCCGTGGTTCCGTTGCCCACCACCGTGGTGATGATCCCGGTGACGACGTCCACGCGGCGGATGACCTGGGCGAATTGGTCGGCGATATAAAGGTTCCCGGCGGCGTCCAGTCCAACGGCGATGGGAGAAGCGAACTCAGCGGCAGTGGCTGGCCCGCCATCCCCCGTGTAACCATAGGTGCCATTGCCCGCCACCGTGGTGATGATGCCGGTGGCCGCGTCCACCCGCCGGATACGGTTATTATTGTCATCTACGAAGAAGACGTTCCCCGTGTTGTCCGTAATCACGGCTAGGGGGCTTTTAACCTGGGCCGCCGTACCCAAACCGCCGTCACCCGAATAACCGTAAACCCCGTTTCCCGCGATGGTCGTAATGACCTGGCCCCAGGCCGGGGGAACCCCCAGGGGGAGGAATAAAAGAAGGACTCCTAACTTAAAATGGGGATGGACTGTTTTATTCATCCTTATATAGTGATGAAAAGAGCTGGATAATTCCATAATCGAGAAGAAAGCAAAGTAAATGCCCTCAAACAAAGGTTTTTAAGGGGCCGGGACAACCAGTCAGGGGGACGGCGAAAACCGGGGCAGAAAGAAAACGAGCCATTGGCCCCTTTGCTGAAAATACAGTTGAGGCAAAAGCCTTGGGTGTGCTGATTCCCGATTAAGGAATCAGCAGATCCTTGTTCCCTTCTTACAGGAAATAAGCCGCCAGGGTGGCGGCGAGGCTGATCCCTACCCCCATGCCGATGATCCCCCAGGCCCTTTGGCGGTCCAAACGGCGGTACTCCGCCTGCTCCACCTTTTCCGTATCGAAGGCTTACTTATCCATGTTCATTAGTCCCCTCAGGCCGAAATTAACGCAAAAGTGAAGGTGATTTTGCAGAAACCCGATGGATCTCAAGAGCGCGGGAATCAGCAGGTAGAAGTTGGCCGTTTTCGCGAACTCGCTCACGCGGAAATAAAGAAGCAGGCCGATGAAAGCCCCGGTTCCAATCCAGCCCGCCGTCAGGCGGTGTATACGTTCCAGAGGGCCGATATTGCAAACCCCCGGGGTGTATTTTTCTGATTGCATGGTCATTTTCCTTTTAAAAATAGGATCGCTGTGATGATCATCGTCCCGCAAATCCTGGTTGGATTTTCAATTGAGTTGCGGGGCATGGTCATTTTCCTTCTTCGTTAGGATTACTCTTAGCTTGCTGAAAAAGCAAAAAGGCATCAACGGGATGGGGTAATATAGTAGATATCTGAAGGGTTTCAAATCGCCGCCAAAAGGAAGATATTTTTAATGGATCCATATTTGGTTTTGGCCTTTACCTCGCTGATCACCGGCCTGGTTTTCCTTTTCCGCGCCCAATGGCTTGCCTCCTTCCCCTTTTTCCCACTGGCCGGGTTCTTTTATTATTGGCCCCTGCTGGATTTCACCTGGCTGGGGCATCTCCGAGGGAAGGCCTGGCGGATTTTTTATTCCGCTCCCAAGGGGAAAAAACCCAAAAAGCATCCCAAGCCCTCAGGACGGGGCCGGCCGCGCCACCAAACCCGGGAGACCTTTTTTGCCCGCCTGGGAAAAGGCGACCTTCCCTTCCAAACCCTTCCTTCCGGGTTCCGCTGGTTTGCACTGGCCTTGGGGCTCGCGGCTGGGTGGTTTGGAAGCGGCTTGATCGCCGGTCCAACCCTGGATTGGGCCAGGGGATTGCCTCTTTTCTACCTGTCCGCCTGGGGCCTTCTGGAGGCCTTCCCTCCCCTGTCGCGGGTTGCCCCGGCCGACGCCTATCCCCGGTCCGCCCCGAAGGACCGCACCCTCCACATCGGGATTCTTTTCCTTCTCCCGCTTCTTTGGTTGGCCATGGAATTATTTTTCCACCTCGACCACTTGCGGGTGGGCATGGGGGCCTTGGGCCTCTCGGCGGTTTTGATCGGGCTATTGCGATGGAAGCGCCGGGAAACGCGAAACCATGTCCCCTTCCCTTCGGAGGCGAAGGCGATCCTCCTTTTACTGGCCCTGGCGGCCTTGATGCGTTACCCCTTCCTCAACCATTTGTTCGCCGGTTTCCAATTGGACGAGGCCTCGGACGCCCTCGGCCCGGCGGACGTGGTGAATGGGGACCTGACCGACCCCTTCCGGACCGCTTGGAGCGGATCCCCCGCCCTGCCTTACTTTTTGAAGGCCGTGGTTTACAAACTGTTCGGCGTCAGCCTGGCTTCCTCCCGGATTTTTTCCCTGACCCTTTCCATGTTGGCGATTTTCGTTTTTTACCGCTGGTGCCGCCTTTATTTCGGGCCCCGGGCCTCCTGGGTCGCCGCCCTTCTTTTCACCGTCTCCTGGTGGCATTTGTACTTCGCCTTCTCCCCCTTCAGCGCCGTCAGTACCCTTCTCTTCGAGTTGTGCGCCTTTTATTTCCTCGAAAGGGCCTTCCAGGAAGGCCGCAGGAGCCACTTCTGGTGGGCCGGGATTTTCCTGGCGGCCAGCGTCATGAGTTACCTGCCCGGCCGCTTCGTGCCCCTCATCGCCCTTTTCATCGTCCTGGGGTGCGGCCTGGCGGCCGGCGGTGGGCCCTTCCTCAAAGCTTACGCAAGGCCCCTGCTTCTTTCTCTGCTGACCATGCTTTGGTTTCTCGGGTCCTTCATCCGTTTTTGCGTGGCCGAGCCCCAGGAATTTTTCGGACGCATCCAATCCATGAACATCTTCAACGAAGTTGCCCGAACGGGCCATTTCTGGCTGCCGGTCAAGACCACCCTTTGGACCTTGCTTTCCTTCTTTTGGACGACCGGCCACGCGGACGACCGGTTCATGGTCCTGGGGAACCCCCTGCTGGACCCCTTCACCGGCCTGCTGCTTTTGGTCGGGGCCATCCTGACGCTCTTCGCCCTCAACAAACGCGTCAGTTGGGCGGCCCTTTCCGGCGTTGTTTTCGGGGTCGCGGCCAACGCCCTGGTCATCCAGGGCGCTGACGCCAGCGTGGATTACGTCAACCCCATGAGGATGTTCTTTATTTTTCCCTTCCTCATGCTGATGGTGGCCCGGGCCTGCCAGTGGCTTTTGGAAATATTCGCCCAGACGCGCCCGGCCATGGGGGTAGCGGCCAGGATTTTCCTGGGGGCGGGCCTGTTATCGGCCCTGGTCTTGAACGCGAACATCTATTACTTCCGTTTCGCCGACCAGCCTTCCAAATGGGGGAACCTGGGTTACCAGCATGTACAGTTGGCGAAGTTGGACAAGGTATTGTTCCCCACCTGCCACCTAGTCTGCCAAAACGATTCCTATTCGTCCATCATCTATTTCTTCTCGGGCATTGGCCCTCTCCAGGTCACCCAGGTGTCCGACGAACTTCCCCTGCCCATCCTTAACCCGGTGAACCGGGACGTGGCCGTGCTTTCCCCCCCGGAAAAACTACTGCCGTTCAAGGAGGGGTTCGGGCGTTATTACCCCCATGCGGTAGAAACCCAGGTCAAGGACCCCTCGGGCAGCGTTTTCTTGGACCTCATCCGCATCCCTAAGGCGGATATCGAAGCCGCCCAAAAGGGCAAGCCCCTGGGCGAGCCCCTCCCCTGACCATCTATTAAGGGGTTACGGGGGAACTTTTGGCCTGGCTAAAGCGTCAAAACAAGGGGGATTTTTAGGGACTAGTCCCATTCCCCTGAAAGTCGCCGCGTCGCAATCCATGGGCAAAACCCCTGCCACGAGGCCTCAAGCTGAGGGGCAAGCCTTGGGTGTGCCAATTTCACAGAAAAATGAAATTGGTGCCCGTGTGGAGCCCCTCGGCTAAACTAAATCCATCCCAAATTTTCAATGGAGGTTGTGGCTGTGAAAGAAAAGTTTATTTTCTGGTTCCTGTTGGTGTCTATCCCGGTGTTGATAACGGCTTGCTATTATCCCAATATTTCCGACTGCACCATCGTAGTAAGCAATGTAAACAACCACAGTTGTAACGTCTATGTCACCCTGGATGGAGCAAGCCAAGAAAATGTGACCGGCACTTCTTGGACCTATCAAAACATTCCGGCCGGTAAACATACGTTAAATTTTTCAACAAGCGGCAGTGTTGGCAATGGCAACAATAGCTGTTCCGGTCAAAACAATTGTGGTTTCGGGACATCCAGTAGCCCACCCACCACCCAAAACGTCAGTTTCAACACTATGGGCGGTTATAATTATACGGTTGTCCTTAACAATGATAACAATTTCTGCGGAAATATAATTATCACCGGGCCATAACCCCTGAGCAGCGCTTTCTTGGACCTCATCCGCATCCCCAAGGCGGATATCGAAGCCGCCCAAAAGGGCAAGCCTCTGGGCGAGCCCCTCCCCTGACAATAGGTATGATTAAGTTATTCTCTTCCACCCTACCGGATTACAGTTCTATGGCTTAAGGAGGGTAATGATTAAAACCCAAAAGGGTTGGAAAAACGGGGATGGATCGCGGGAGGGCGGGGAAATTCTAAAATGTAATGTGTTGGCACCTTGGTCCCTTAATTGGCTTGTCAACCGAAGCTTTAGCGAAGGTAGATTGCCTGGCCCCAATGTTCAGAGTTTAAATTAAAAACCTAAACCCGTCTTTCTTCATTGAGGGGATTTTTTAACAGTGTTTTCTATTCCACGAGTAACGCGACTTGGCAACACAAATAAATATTCACTTAGTGCCAAACTAAAGTCTAAACATTTCTCAGCATCATTTTGGTCCGGCAGGGGTGCTTTTTCGTCAGCATGCCGTTGATCGTTTGCGTCTAACCGCACTTCATGCGCCCATTTTTCAATTTCTGCGGTTATTAAATGATCTTCTGTGGCCTTTTTTATTCGTTCATATAACGACCCGTCCTTATATCCTTTTATTTTCAACATTGCATCAACCGCACTAGCCGCCAACATGACCGCCCCCGAAGGTGCATGTAAGCTTGACTGACATTGGAGTAGATACGACCTAGCCGGGTTAGGAATAACTTCGTTGACCAACTCGGGCGTCGGAAACATTTCTTGAATGTTTTGATCTATAGCTACGGCCCAAGCAGTAACTACACCCCCACAATGTCTACAAGCATAAAAATTCCAAAACCTTTTATTCTTGCCAGTATGATTAGTCGTTTCTGCTCGTTGAATTGAAAACAAATTTGGTTTGTTTACAAAGCAATGAGGGCATTTGGGGAGATCTAAATTCTGAAGATTAAGTTGAGGCATTTGTAACCGCCTTACTTGTCAATTTTTTCGTTTAATCTTTTTCAAAAAAATCAAAGAACTCTTTCTGAAATATTAAGTACTCGATAGAAAACTGGGCAAAGGTGAATTTTTGAACCTTCATTTATTTCGGAGCTTCGTATTATTAAGCCCTCATCACGAAAAGACCATGCAACGGATGTAAGGTTTGATGTTTTTATTCCTATTAGGCCAACTTTATAAAAAATATTTAGAATTTCAGATCGAAATATCTCTGGTTTAATTTTGAGCTCAGCAACTTCCCGCGCCTTTCCATAAAGCAAATCACTGCGGGCATCCAAATTCACAGCAATTTCCAAACACAAATTTTGTATTTGTTCATCAGTAATATCTTGAGCGAGAAAAAATGTCGGTCGACCTTTCAAAAAATAAGAAGCATAATTTAATAACTGAGGATAATCCCCATACCATTCGTCTGCCAATGACCTAAATCGCGATTCTGAGTATTTTGCCTCGGCCTTTTTAATCGCGGCCATACTAATTTCAGGATTATCTAAGGATGCTTCAATGCAATAATTCAAAAATTCCAATATGTCTCTTGGTCTATTTAGAGTCATTTTTCCAAGATAATCATCAACGGAAGTTTTCCCAACATGCTCTGGAAAAACATCTTGGTACGAAACCTGACCTTTTGTATATATCCGACTAATAAGTTTCCGAACTCTTAAATTCAACAACTCCATCAATTGCTTGTTGGACCATCGAATACTAAGGTAAAAACTTCGATACTTCTCCTCTTGAAAACCAACCTCTCGAGTCAATCTAATAACCCTATCCAATAGGTCCTGCCTTAATGTGACCGTTGACCGACAAAGTCACTCCCGCGTCAAAGCTCCCGCAATAGGGGACACCGCCCGTGTAGCAGGCGGACCTTGTCACATAAGCGGAATTCCAAAAAATGGATGAGGTTGGTGCCGGGGCGGAAGGCAATGATATTAATTTGGCACAACCATTCGGCAGGAATAAAAAGGATGAGACGAGCAATAAAATAAGCCGTTTCATGGGCACCCCTGAATAGTTTTGTTCTTCTCTCCTTGTATAGTGAGTTTCAATGGGAGTTTATTCCACGGAAAATCGAGCTTTTTACCCCTATATCAACCGGTATTTGCCAGATGACTTCTCCTTGCACATCGCCCCCTCTCCCCCGCTTCTTCTGTCGAAATTCGGAATTTTAGGCCCAGGGCCGGCGAAATGAGCCACGGGAAAAGGTTCAAAGAAAATCGAGGAAAGGGTCAAAAGGTGGGAAATTATTGTAACCTCAGGGTCCCCGTCGTGGAAAACCTATAACAGCGACTTCACCAATTTTTATTTTTTAACCATGCCGTGCCAATTCTCCATCTTCAGTTGATCGAAATGGCGGTAATTCCGGATGTTGTTGGTGACCAGGATCAAATCATGGACTTTCGCGATGGAAGCAATCTGCCCATCCGCGAAAGCCGGTGTAAGTCCCAGCCGGGATAAACGGGCACGCTCCCTGCCGTGCCAAGCAGCCGCTTCCGTGTCATAAGGGAAAATGAGCATGGAGGAGTTTGCTAATTCCGAAAGGAATCCCTCTAAAAGGCTCCGTTTTTCGGAGGGTGGCAAGCGGTCGCAACCGAAGACGAGTTCATGCCAAACGATGCTTGCGATTACCAGTTCGTCTTTGTGCCGCTGAAGCCTTCTCATCACGTTGAGATTTGGTTTTACCCGAGCCGCTTCCGAAACAACATTGGTGTCTAACAAGTACCGGGGAGTCACCAATTAAATTCCCTTCCGGGTCCGGTTTCACGGATCCCCTGGAAATCTTTAGGTTCCAAACCGGCCTTACTCGCCTTGATGCGCCCGTGAAAGGTCGTAACGACGTCCCAAAACCCGAGACGGGGAGCGGTCAAATGCCGGTAGGCATCCACCGATACCAGGACGGCAACGGGTTTCCCCCGCCGGGTTATCTCCACCGGCTTCCCTTTTTCCGCATCGTGGATGAGCCCGGGAAAATGGGATCGGGCCTGTGCAATGGTAAAGCTGGCTGAGGTCATGAGCGATTCCTTATGTACATGATGATGTACATTATATGCCCAAAGTTTCACCGTGGCAAGTATTGATTATTGACTTCTTAGTTGTCCACAACGGACCCCCGTCGTGGACAGGTGCTAATGGTATGTTCAGCACAAATTCAAAAGGGCCTATAAGACTATTTAACGGGAATCACCCTGGACAGCCAAGGACAAGTTTACGTTGCCAACAATGCGGCTAATTTGGTGGAGGTATTCGATGGTAACGGCGGTTTCCCGCGCCAATGGAGAACCCTTCCCTGGCAATGTTGTTCAACCTTTTTTATCCATAAAATGATTTACTCCATTTAGAACTTTACCGGATCACCAGGACCTTCACGATCCGCGATCCCGAATCCAGGCCCAGGACATTGACCCGGATGTAATAGAGCCCGTTGGACACGGGGACACCCCATTTGTCCAGCAGGTCCCAGGATAAAGTCCCGTAATTGCCAGGGATTGGCTGGCTTTGCCCGTATATCTTCCGGAATCCGAGGGTATAGATGGTCCAAGTGGCCGTGGAACCCGCGGGGGCGGTGACGGGTATGGAAAGGAGCCCCGGGCCGGTGACGGGGTTGGGGTAAGGGTTCCCGATCGTGAGGTGGTTGATCACGGGCGTGGGCGTGGGTAGGCCCACCGTCAAGACCGCCCCGTTCACCGGCGCTCCCGCCACCTGGATGCTCTTGCCCGAGGTCAAGCCCCGGCCGGATAACGCGCAGGAATTGGCAAGGCTTAAAATATAAGTGCCCAGGGAAGCCGTGGGACTGAAGTTAAAAATCACCAGGATGGTCTGCGCGGATGAGGGAGGAAGAGTAAGGTTGGGCAGGGGCACCGTCGTGCTGTTGGACGAGGCAAAAGGCGAAGAAACCTGCCCTATGGACACGGGTGATCCGCCCACGATCGCGTAAACCGTTAAGGAGGCGATTCCCGTGGAAGCAAGGCCTGTCCCCGATTCGGTCAAGGTCGCGCCGGTCAATTGCACCGTTTCCACGCTTTGGTTGGAAACGCTCAGTTTCAACACCGGCACATTGGTGGCCCCCTGCCCCACCGTCGTGCTGGAGGGGGGTGGAGAGGTGGAGCCAACCTGCACCACCGGATTCGTGCCCGGCACGTTGTTGGGGGGCTGGGCAATCTTCACAACAAAGCCATCCTGGGCCCCTCCGAAAACCGCCTGGTAAGGGCTCTGCGTGGGGAAGTCCTTGGATCGGGCATAGCCCGCGACGTAGATATTGTCCGCTAAGTCCAAGGCCACACCGTTCGCCCCATCTTCATACGAGCCGCCCCAGTAGGTAGAGAAAAGATAGGACGTTCCTCCCGCCGCCACTTTGGTCACGAAGGCGGTGTTATTCCCCACTGCAAATTCTAAATTGGACGATTGGAGGGGGTTGACCGTCGGGAAATCACCGGAGCCGGTGTAGCCCGCCACATAGGCATTTCCGCTTCCATCCACCTGGATACCATTCGCTTGGTCGCCGCTGATGGCATACGGGTTTCCGGTTCCCCCCAAATAGGTGGAATAGACCAGCGACGCCCCTCCAGCGGCCAGCTCGGACACGAAAGCCTCCCCCCCCTGCCCACCCCCAGAGGTATCCGTGTAGGTTGGTTGGATGGCGTTCAGGGTGGGAAAATTCGACGAGGTGGTGAGTCCCGTCACGTAAACGTTCCGGCTTCCGTCCAAGGCGATGCCGAAGCAAAAATCCCCCGCGGTGCTGGTTTGTGACAAGCCGCCGAGGTAGGTGGAATAGGCCCAGGTGGTGCCGGCCGCGTTGACCTCGGTGATAAAGCTGTTGCTATTGCCTCCGAACGTGGGCTGGAAGGCGTTGACGGTGGGGAAGTCGGGCGAAGCCGTATAGCCCGCCACCCAGGCGTCGTGGCTACCGTCCACCGCGATGGCATAGCCTCCGTCCCCGCTGTTTCCGCTGCCGCCGAGAAAAGTTGAATAGGCCAAGGCCCCCCCGGCGTTGATCTTAGTGACGAAGGCATTGCCGCCCGAAGTAGGGGCAAGGGTGCTTTGGATAGGGTTGAGCAAAGGGAAATTGGAGGAGGTAGTCGACCCCGCAATGTACATATTTTCGCAAGAGTCCACGGCGATCGCATAACCGTAGTCAGATCCGGAACCACCCAGGTAAGTGGAGTAGTCCAAGGCGCCACCCCCCGGCGGGAGCTTAGTCACGAAGGCGTTGTTGTTGTTTACGACGGCATTCAAAGTAGCCTGAACCGCGTTGGAGGTGGTGGGAAAATCGGTGGAATTGGTTTGGCCTGTTACGAAAATATCACCCGAGGCATCCAAGGCAATGGACCAGCCCATAGTAGAAGGGTATGGACTTAGGGAAGCGTTTCCACCCAGGTAGTCGGAAAAGACCAGGGCGGTGCCGGAGGGGTCAAACTCGGTGATAAAGGCGTCCTGGTTCCCCGCGAAGGATTGGAGAGAACCTTGCGTTGGAAAGTTGGCGGACTGGGTAAGGCCGGTGACATAGGCGTCCCCCGACGAATCCGCCGCCACGCCAAAGGCCAGGTCCCCGCCGCTCCCGCCCAGGTAAGTGGAATAATCCAGGATGGGGTCAATCACGAGGGGCTTGGCCTTGTCATAACCCTCCACCTCAAAACCGACCTTGTTCCCCTCCTTCAGCATGTAGCGGCCCA
>PLZG01000032.1 GCA_003152075.1 candidate division FCPU426 bacterium | reverse complement strand
CACGACGGGGACCCGTCGTGGACACTTAAATTAAAAATGTGCTTTTAATCGAATGGGCGGGAGGAATTCTTAAGTGCGGCATTTTCTTTCGATGGTTTTGATTTTTGTGTTAGCGCCGATAGTGTGGGCAGACGAGGGTACCCCGGTCCCCACCCCAACCCACCCCCCTATCACAACCCATTGGACGACCCTGGGAGGAATGCAATATTTACAAAATAACAAGGCGTTATCCGGGCCTGAGTTGAAAGATCTTATTAACTCCATCGACGATCAACAAGCCACCGCACTTCTGAATAAATCTGAATCGGATGAAACGCTTGGATTTTTTGGATTGGGTGGTTCGGTAATCCTGTCGGTTGGGTCTTTATTCTTCCCGAATACGCATATCTACATATTTGGCCTGGATATTTCCACGCCTTATATGCCTATCGCCGTTCCGGGGGCGGTTTTAGGCGTCGCGGGCGGGCTCCTTGAACTCGAAGCCAATACCGCCAAATACACCTCTGTCCAACGCTATAACCACGTTACTAAGCAATCGGATTCAATTACTTGGAACCTCACTCCCCAAAAAGACGGTTTGGGCTTAAGTTTAGGTTATAGCTTTTGAATACCAGATCAAATTGGGATTGAAAGAGTTCTATGGTTAAGAAGGGCTTTACACAAAAACGTTCCCGGCGGGTTACCCTGAAAAAAACCTCTTTTCTCTATCTGTCTTTATTTGTAATGACAATGCTCTCCCTCGGATTCCTTTTTCAGGGTTGCACTTTACTTTTTGTGTCAAAAGGCGAAACACGGTACGTCGAAAATAAGACGCCTCAAACTCCCCCAGCGCCGTCACTCTCCCGTCAAATGAATAAAACGGTTGTTTTAAAATACAAAGTTCAGGAAGGGGATACCTTCCAGTCCATTGCCGCCATTTACTATGGCGTGACTTCAAAAGCATCCAAGGTGGCATCCGCAAACCATTTGAGCCTGAAATCGAAGTTGAAAGAAGGAAAGGTCTTGAGGATCGTGGACCCGGTTAATTTCCCGAACCCCAAGGAATTGGTGAAGAAGAAACCGACAGCCCAGACTACGACTGAAACCCCGAAACCCGGCCCTATATCCCACCTAGATACCACGCCGGAAAACATCACCCAAGTACCCCGTCCTAAAAAGAACTACGCCTTTGGGCCCGGAGAAAAGCTTACCTTTGAAGTAAAAGCTCTTTCCATGGTGGGGGGATACGGGACATTGGAGATTGGGAATCCGGTCACTGTCCAAGACCGTCCTTGTTATCCACTGTCCGCCAAAGCCACGGCGGCTTTTCCTTTCAGCATGGTTTACCAGGTACATGATGTGCAAACGAGTTATTTTGATGTGGTGGACTTCCTGACCTGGAAATTCGAGAACGACGTTCTGGAAGGCAAGCACAAGGCCCAGAACTTGGAAATCTATGACCAGGTCAAACACAAGGTCGTACGGTCCAAGGGAAATGAGCCTCCTGAGGAAATAGACATAGCCCCCTTCACCCAGGACATTATTTCCTGCTTTTTCTACTTCCGCCTTCTGCCTCTCGAAGTCGGGAAGAACTATTCCATTCCCGCTCAGGCCGCAGGCTACAACTATAACTTGATCGTGGAGGTCATCAAAAAAGAACGAATTACCATACCTTCCGGTACTTATGATTGTCTGTTAGTGAAACCCCATGTCCGATACGCGACGGTTTTTCGCAACACGGACGATATCAATATTTGGCTTACCGATGACCAAAGGCATTTGCCGGTATTGGTCACCAGCAAAATATTTATCGGAAATGTTGAGGCGACCCTTATCGAGGCTAACCTGCCAAAAGTGAAAGAACCTGAGAAAAAGCCCGAACCAAGAATCCAAACCCATAAGCGCAAAAAGGAGGAAGAATGAACGATCCTCAGGAAATTAATCGAACTTTTAACCGTCCATTTTCGAAAGCGGCCTTTCTTCTCCTGCTTTTGCTCTTACTTCCAACTCCAAAAGCCTATTGCCGTAACGAAGCCGTAACCATCCCGCTTATCGCGGCGGATTATTATGGATGGGCCTATACCGAAGCCTTCATGGATAAGTCCTATGTTTACGGCTGGTCCACGGCAGGCGTGGACACCTTGGGGTGGACGATCCTTCTGACACGGAAGGAATATTCGGGCTTGTTTTTCGTCAATGTGGCGGGCATCGCCAAAACCGTGTATCCGGTGGTACAGCTTTTAGCTTCGTCGGACTCGGATACCCGAAGCCGGGCGTGGATTGCCTTGGGTACCCATACCGCGACGCTGATAAGCCTGGAACTTTTAGGCAAACCGGCTTTGAGCATTCAAACCATGGTTCCTAAAAATGGGGGCTATGGGGCGTCGTTGGCTTTTCGATTTTAAAATAACACCAAAAAATAAGAGGGAAAAATGGACGATTTGATTCTGTATTTAGGTGCTTTCCTGATTGGGTCTATTCCGTTCGGATTTTTGTTGGCAATGACGTTCAAGAAAATCGACTTGAGGAAAAAGGGGACCGGCGATGTCGGCGTGACCAATGCCTGGAAGGTAGCGGGTACCCCATTGGGCCTGTTGACGCTAGTTTTGGATATTTTAAAAGGTGGCACGGCAATTTTCCTGGCCCATGGACTTTCCCCCAAAGACCAGCCGGATTGGGTTCTGGCCGGTTTCCTAGCCTTGCTTGCCGATGAATTTCCCGTTTTCTTTAAGTTCAAGGGCGGTAGAGGGATCGGAACAAGCATAGGCGTTTTTGCGTCGCTTCTTTACTGGATGTTGAGTAAGTAAAGGATCCAGCATTTTATAAACTCGTTGAAATGGTGAAAACCCCTGTCCACGACGGGGACCCCGAGTGGACAATTTGGGGAGGTTGTTTTGAAAATGAAGTTCCTTTTTGTTATGGCGGCATTTTTTGTTTTCGCCCTGCCCGCTTTTGCAGCGGAGGAAGGGTTGAAGCTACCCAAAGAGTCTCAAAAGCAGGTTGATGAAATAGTGGCCATGACGGAAACCGTGAAAAAGCTGGCTGCATCCAACAAATTGGCGGATCAGAACAAAGAATGGTCCCACTATCCTGATGTGCTGGAGGATAAGGATATTTACCTGGATGAAAAGAAGCGTGTCCGTGAATACACCATCAATTTCAGCTTTGGCGAAACAAATGTGGTGGTCGAGTATTTCTACGACGAATCGGAGCGGCTGTGCAGGGTGACCGCGGATTCCAGCGAAGTGGATTTCGACCAAGATGACGACCCGGTAACGACCAAACATGAGGATCTATTCATCTCCCCGACAGGGACGATCCTCACCATGAAACTTGTCCGTGTTTTAGAAAATAAAAAAACAGGCGTCCACAAGCGCGAGGATATCGCATTGAAAGAACCGGATCCATTGGGGCGTTGGCGCGATTTCAAGTTTATTTGGAACATCCAAAACCCCAAGGATGATTTTCAGAAGCACCCTGTCACCGACAAGAAAATCAGTCGGCCGAAATATGATTTTTGAAGTTTCCGATATTTAGGGAGGATTTCATGAAGAAGTGGGTTTTTGCCTGTCCACGACGGGGATCCGTAGTAAACAATAATTTTTACGACTTAAAGCTAAAATAGGCTCGGTGGGCTGTGCCTTACGTTGACCCGCATTGGAAGAGGTGCGAAGAAGGATTGCGCAACATGGAGTAAACGCTAAGGAGTGATACAATTTGGAAATATTTGCCGATTAACCTTTTAAAAGGCTCGAATGAATTTTTCCAGATGGTCTCCAATCCTCCTTTCCACCTTATTTATCTTTTTTCTATTGGCTTCGCCGGGAATTTGCCTAGCGCAAGGCTGTTGCCCGGATAGCAATTCGGCTATCTCAACTTATGCCGGAACTGGAACTGTTGGTTACACGGGAGATGGTGGTCCTGCCATTTCAGCCACCTTCAATTATGTCGGAAGCGTTTTGATTGACCCCGTTGGAAATCTTTATCTCTCGGACTCCGGCAACAGCGTTATCCGAAAAATCACTCCTGGCGGTATTATCTCAACGGTGGCTGGTATCGGAACAGCGGGTTTTTCTGGAGACGGAGGGCCTGCCACTTCCGCTCAATTCAACGATCCTGTCGGCCTCCTCCGGGATGCCGCTGGAAATATTTATATTTGCGACATATTGAACTACCGTATCCGAAAAATAGACACGAGTGGGATCATTAGTACTTTCGCCGGAAATGGAGTGGCGGGCTATACGGGGGATGGGGGACCCGCAGTCAGCGCTTCACTTAATGCCACCAGTTTTATTGCGATGGATGGGGTGGGCAACATCTTGATTACGGACGAAGGTAACAATGCCATCCGAAAGATTTCTGCGTCCGGTATTATTACGACAATCGCCGGGAATGGGACGGCCGGCTTTTCCGGCGACGGAGGCCCCGCGATCTTGGCCCTCCTTGCCACTCCGGAAACCGTTGCCGTCGACCCTTCTGGAAACATTTATTTTAACGATGATTCAAATCACCGGATTCGAAAGATCGATACCAGTGGGATCATTACGACCGTAGCGGGAAATGGGACTTACGGCTATACGGGGGATGGGGGGCCGGCGACCTCGGCTGCCATTGGGGACCTTCACGGCATGGCTTTTTGTGGTGGGCGAATTTATTTTGCTGACTTGTCCGGTTATATTCGCATGATTGATCCCTGCGGCATTATTACTACGATTGCAGGCAAGGGACTATACATCGACAGTGGAGACGGCGGACCCGCTTCAGCCGCCAACTTGAATAATCCTGCTGCCATGGTTTTCGATGGCCTCGGGAATCTTTATGTAGGAGAAGGGTTTGGGACCCGGATCCGTAAGATTGTTTTCGATTGTGCGCCAACCCCTACACTCACCTGTGTCATCACACCCGCACCCACTGCCACGCCAACCATGACACCCACTTGGACCGCAACCCCCATTCCGACCCCAACTACCACACCAATGCCCACTCCCAGCCCCACTTCAACCATGACTTGGACACCCACGGGCACCTCAACGGCGATAGCGACTTTTACCCCAATTTGCGCCATCCACGCTTGGCCCAATCCCTATAACCCGAATTACGCGGTGGGAGGAACCCTAAAAGTTAGTTGCCTGCCAGCCGGGGCAACGGTGTCTTTCTATACGGTCACGGGTGAACTGGTGAACCAAGTGAAAGAAGCGGGGGGTATGGCCCAATGGAAAGGCACTAATCGGCAGGGAGCTCCCGTTTCATCGGGTATCTATTTCTACGTCATTCAAAACGGAAGCAATGTTTTGGTCAAGAGTAAGTTTCTGATTAATCGTTAATTCTGGTTGTCCACGACGGGGACCCGGGGTGGACAGCGAAAATAAATGGAAAAAGCGAAGGGGGGGGGGGTAAAATAAAAAATATTTTACCTTTAAATAAAAAGGAAAAATAATTCTTATGGAACCCACTAAAACGCCGCTTAAGATTCTCCTCATTGACGACAACCCGGCAGATGTAAAACTTTTTGAAAATCTATTCAGGTCAACCCGCTTCGAAGTTAAATTGCGGGTGGCTAAGGATGGCGAAGAAGCTTT
>PLZG01000064.1 GCA_003152075.1 candidate division FCPU426 bacterium | reverse complement strand
CGCGCGGGTGGCTTTGGCCTGGCTCATCGCCCGGCCCAGCATCACCGCCCCCATTGCCAGCGCCACCAGCCTGGAGCAGTTCAAAGACCTGCTGGAAGGAACCCGGCTGGAATTGGATGGGCCCACCACGGAAAAACTCAACCGGGCCAGCGCCTATTAAGCAAAAAAATCTTTCACTAAAATTGCCTTTTAGTAAAGTTCAAACCCTCTTCTAAGACAATATTATCTTTGGATTTGTTACGGTTAAGCCGGATGCGGAAGATAGGTATTCTTTTGAGGGAATATTGGGGATCTTTAGGTTGTTCCATTTAGACCTCCTGATTTTATGGATTCTCAGGGCCAAGCAAAAAGGATTTTAGCTTGGGAACATTGAATCAAGCAAACCAGACTAGTCCCTTCTTTTATGAGGGTTTAGCCTAAAATGTTATACGGCTTGTCTACCAAAGCTTTAGCGTAGGTAGATGGCGTGGCCCCTTGGTTTACGGTGGTCGAAAGCTTTTTCAAAATCTTGAAAGCGGAATTGGTGCGGTTCAATACAAAGGAAGAGGCGAAGGCGAAGTTGTTTGAATATATAGAAGTTTTTTACAACCGGAAGAGATTGCATACCACCTTGGGTTACATAAGTCCGGTGAAGTTCGAGAGGGAAACTACACTAAACTAGGTTGTCCACTAAATCGGGGGAACTCCAGCCAGGCCCTTTTTTCTGGGCTTAGTCTACTATTTTAAAAGTTCCGTTTAAATTTCCCGAAAATAATTGAACGTCATTTTCTTGAAGATATGTTTTTTAAATCAAATGGTTTTTATAATTTTGGGCGTTGTGGAGTTCGGCAAAAATGTGGACTTTAGAAGCGAACCCTCTCCAAACTTCAACCACTGTGTAAACTCTTGTTCTTTTATTTTTTTTCATTTCTTCCCCCTTTTGCAATTAATCTAGAATGCCAATCCAGAACGTTATCATACTCCAAAAAACTGACAAGCTCGGAAAGTCCACTTTTCTTAAAAGTTGGTCTATTGATCTGACGAGAAAATAGTTCCCGCCTCGAATCATTTGAGACGATTGAAAAAAGTGATATTTTTGGATCGGTGAGGATCATATCGTTAAAACGAAGGAGTCCTGAATAAACAGGCGTGGAGTGTTCAATTTCGTAGAGGCCCTCAATATTATTACGGCCGGCTGTGACCCATATGACATCTATTTCGGACAAAATAGGAAATTTTTTGGTAAAAGACCAATCAAGTTTTCCGACATCGTTTTTTGGTAGGAAAACATCATGCCCCTTGAGATTCCCTATTCCCGCAAGCAAAGTCTGAACCTGAGAGTGTGAAAAATTGTTAGGCTTGCGGAGTTTGTTTGTCTGCAGATTTTTGGTTAGAAAGTCTATCCCTACAAAACCTTCTACGTTGAAGCGGCCTTTGCGAGCAATATAAAGCTCGAGAGAGTCGTCTTGGGAAACAAGCTGTACTTTGAATTGCCCATCTTTAGCTGGCTCTAGATTATAAAAAGCTCTTCGAAATCCGAGTATGGAACAAATACGGGTGGGGAGTTGTCATCTAATAAAAAGCAAATGAAGGAGTTGTGTCCTTCGAGCTGTTGTAAATCGACTTTTCTTAACCCGAAAAATGTGCGCCCTCCTGGGTGGACCTTGGAATAACGGATATAAACGCGAGCCGCATCATCGCCAATAATAAATTGAGATTGACTATCTGGAAGTTTTTTAATTTTCTTGAAACGTTCTTCAAATATTTTTAATAACTTGATTTTACGATCATTGGGCATTTGATAATTACTCCGGATAAAAAGGGGGCTAACCAACATTCTTTCGGATTTTCGCTAAAGTAATTCCTCGAAAATGACCTTTACCTGTTTTATACGTCTTTAACATTTTTTTCGAGCGCTTCAATCAATTCCGGCAAGCGGTTTTGAGTGGTTCGCCAGATTTCTTCTAAATCCCAATTCCGGTAATCATGAATAAGCCGGTCCCGCATCCCGGCGACTTTCTTCCAAGGAATATTGGGCAAGGTAGCCCGAAACTCCTCGGAAAGGCCTTTCACCGCCTCCCCAATGACGATCAATTCCATGAGAATAGCCGCTTGAGTCTTGGAATCTTTGAAAAATTGTTCTTGGGTAACACCTTGAATGAATAACAAAGCCTGGCGGCTCGCTAAAAGAATATCAGTGGCGAGAGCTTTATCCCGCGACATAGTAGGGTTCGGAACCAGACAATATGGATTTCCGGCGTATCCAGTTCTCACTGCGCTCCACCGAACGGCGGGTCAGAAGGTCGACTTTTCGGCCAATAATACCGGCCAGTTCCTCTTCCATGCTCATGTGATCGTAAAGGTCCCAATTCTCATCAGAAGCGAACGAAACCAAAACATCGACGTCACTATCGGGGCGGAAATCACTCCGAAGAGCTGAGCCGAAAAATGAAAGCTCCGTGATCTTCCATTTCTGACAGAAGACCTCAATTTTGGAACGGTCAATTGGAATATGCAGATTCATTAGGCTAAACCTTTTTTATTGATTTAAATTATTATAACCCATTGACCACTGACCGAAAACATCTATCCCCTTCCTAGCTTCGCTAAACCTACGCTAGGTAAGCCACTCATAGGGGAAATTCTCCCTAATGTTGCCCCTCCAAAAACCCAAGGGGGCCAAGCCCCTCCTGGAACCCAGGGGAGGTAAATAAAAAGGTGCCACCCCGCTTCGCTCATAGGGGAAGTTCCCCCTATGCTACTCCACTCGAAAGACCCAAGGGAGCCGAACCCCTCTGGAACCCCGGGGCGGGAAAATAAAAAGGCCCGCCCCCTTTACGGGAACGGGCCCGGCCAAATTTAAAGTTGCCCCTCATTGCATGAGGGAATCAAAAAGGGGTCAGACACTTATTCAGAACCGAGGGGCCAGAAAGAAAAAAATGCACCTGGCCACCTCCCTTCGCTGAAGCTTGGGAAAAAACGGGGCCAGGCCAACATTCGACACGTTAGGTTTACCCGAATGCCCAAAATTTGATCCATATTAACTCCGCCCTATATTTTTATTTGATAATTCACGGAACCAGCAATTCCATCTTCTGCCGCTTGGGGTTGAAGGGACGGTCATTGCGGCCATACCTCACCTTGGGACCATTTCCCCAATCTTCCGAAGTCGCCACGTAGATGTAATGCTTCCCGGGAGTAAGGGAATCCAAGGCCGCCTCCAGGTCGGTCTTGCCTTGCGGCAGTTGAGGGTTCCCATCCAAACTCCAAATACCATCCCCTAATTCAATCGCAGCTTGGTCGACAGGGCTGTCCGCCCACAATAAAGCCACTTTTCCCGAATTCTCCAACCTTAGTCCCTGGGACAGGTAGGGCATGCCGGAAAGAGGGACTTCCGCAGTTTTGGTGGCGGCCTTAATCCAAAATTCAAAAGCGGATACCAAATGCCTCAAATCATCCGCCGTGGCGCATTGGACGATGAAGGGTTTCTTCATCGCGTTCACCACCAGGCCGAATTGGTACCGCTTATTGGTTTTTGTTTTGATTTCATCGCAATGGATCGCTTTCACGTCTTCCCAGTAAAACTCAATTTTGGAGGGCCCGCCCAGGATGCCCCCAATGGGCAATCCGTCCCCATAGGTCAGGGTGAATCCGGTCATGGCCGGGGAGACCGACAGGACTTTGTGTTTGTCATGCCCCACGATCAAGGAATATCTTTCCGGGTCCTGCAGGTCCCCCAGCCTCTTGACGGACATATCCGCGCTCATGATGTCGACCTGGAAAGTCACCATCTTGATCCTGGCGGGCAGGGGTATGGCAGCGATTTCCGCTTCCAGATATTCCCGGCTTTCTTCTTCCGCTTTCCAAGGTTGAGCCCCAAGACTTGCCGGTTTTGAGGTTGTAGGTTCTAAGACTTTTTGTTTTTCAAGAACGGGTTTTAATCCTTCTTGGCGAGCTTGGCGTCTTAGCGGTGAAATCTCAGTTGTTGTCTTGGGTGGTTCCACTGGTTTAATGGTTTCAGGTTGTGTTCCACCAGGAAATCCTTCTTGGCGGTCTTGGCGTCTTGGCGGTGAAAACCGACTTTCTATTTTTTCGATAGGCCACATCACCACCTCCTTAACCAGGCCTCCTACCGACCGGTGTTGGAAGAAAAACTCATAGGCCCCCCAGCACAAAAGCACGAAAAGGACCACGACGAGGACTTTTTCCAAAATACCGCCCACCACCCCGCCCAAAAGCCCGGCCAGGCCCTTGACGGCCCGATAGAACAAGCGGAAGACTTTCTTCCCCACCCAATGCAAAGCCTTCCAGGCCCAGTGGCCAAGGAACTTTAAAACACCCAGGAGCATCGCCCCCACCAGGATCAAGGATTCCCCGAGGGTAGGCCGTTCCCCTTTCTTAATCTTGGCCCGGATGCGGCTCACCAATGACACCCCCGCCAGCTGGCCCCAGAAGAGGCTCTCGGCAGTTCCCATAACCGGAGTCTTACTCTGCTTAACTTTGCTGTCATTGCGAGGAGGCGCCCCAATCGGGGCGGTTGCCGACGTGGCAATCTCAGGTTTTGGACTTTGGGTTTCCTGCGAACTGGTTTCTTTACCTGTCGACTTTGGACTGCGAACTTTCGACCGCTTTTTGACTTTAGAAGGGTCAAAGTCCCCTACCGGCTTGCCGCTCACCATCCATTCCACCAGGGCCCCGATCTGCTTGGTGGCCAGGCGGCGGGGAAGGATTAAATCCAAGGCTTCCTGAACCGCGCGGGGTAGGTCCGGGACCTTGCCTTTCAGGCCGGTCAGGGCCTTGGCGCTGTTGTAAGAGAGGATATAGGGAGGATCGGAAAGGGCGGCTTGGCGGATCTTTTCAACGGTCTCTGGGTCCAGGATAGGACTGAGGATCAAAAGATTAATGACCACTTGCCGGTGAAGATTTAAAGTACGGGCCAACTCAGACTTGCTGGCTTCGGGTGTCTTTTCAACCTGAACCGTTAAGGCCGCCAAGTCATCCAGCCATTTAAGTGAGCCTTGCTTTATGGGGTCCATGGCTTCCTTCATGGTGTGATGGGTTAGGGGTAGCGGATAATTAAATACCCGTTTTATAACCAAAAAACAAGGCGTTTTTTAAAGCTCCCGGGAAATGTCTATGGCTTGCTGACACCCGTCTATGGCTTGATGGGGGGTGGTCTATGGGCAATTCGGGAATTGTCTATGGCTTGCTGGGCATCTGTCTATGGATAAGTCGGGAATGGGTTAGTTTGAATTTTTGCTGTCATTGCGAGGTTCAGCCCCAATCGGGGCGGCTTGAACCGTCGCAATCTCAAGCTGTTCACCTAAAACCAATAGCAAAACCTGAGATTCCCACCTCGCAAACCAAGCCTAGCGGCTTTGCTCCTCGGAATGACAAACTAACCCACTATCGATATGTCGGGAACTGTCTATGGTTAAGTCGATGGCTGTCTATGGGCAATTCGGGAATTGTCTATGGCTAAACCGGGGGCTGTCTATGGGTTCACGGCCAACGGTTCATGGGAAACCGGGGTCAGTTCATGGGTTTCGGGGGAAAGTTTAAATTTGGGACTTATATCTTTAAGTCTCTTAACGGAAGTAAAGGCATCTCCATGTGAACCTCCCACTTTGAAAAAGGGGGATCGAGGGGGATTTAGGTGCCAAGAACACCGTCGAAAAACTAAATCCCTCCTTTCCCCCCTTTTTCAAAGTGGGGGATTATTTAAAAGAGCGTGTTAAAGGACTTGAAATAAGTCCCTTTCCCAAAAGGACCCCAAGGTCCCCTTAAACAGATCCCCCAGACTTCCCTTTTCTCCCCTCCTCCAATTTTCCACCCGTCAGTAGGAACCCGAAAGCCGCCAGGGCGCAGACCCCGGCGAAGCCAAAGGCCCAGGAGTAACCGGCTTTTTCGGCCAGCCAGCCGCAAAGGAAGGGGGCCCCCACGCTCCAGGGACTAAGGAGGGTGCTGAAAAGCCCCTGTTGAAGGGTACTTTCCTGGTGACCCGACAGCTTCAAGATCATCACCAGCAATACCACCGGGTAAGCGGCATTGATCATTCCGGACCCGGTAAAGCCCAGGGCGGGCCAAAGCGGGTTGCCCCAAAAGTTAACCAGGACCAGGGAGGCCAGCCCGGCCGCCAGGGCCACCGCGAAAGCCGGCTTTAAACCACGGTGGTCCGCCAACCAGCCCAAGAGAAAGGCGCCAGCCATGGCCCCCATGGCCAAGGAAGGGGAAAAAAGTTGGAACCAGAAAGGATCCACCCGCGCCTCATTCCTCAAGTAAGCGGTGTATAGGTTCCCCGGAGCCGAGGCTAAAATCATCAGAACCGCCAGGACCAGTCCCGTGCGGAAGGGGCCGCTTTGGGTCAGCTTATGGTTCATCATCCCAAAACTTTTCCACAATGCGCCGGGCGGCGGGGCTTTAGGCCGGGGCAAAATCGGTTTCAACCGGGACAAAACGATCGCGCTGGCGAGCAAAAAAGGAACGGGGACCATAAAGCAGGAGGAATAACCCCAATTCATCCCTCCCCTCTCGACCCAATGGGAAGCCAGCCAACTGGTGCCAATGGCGCAGAGCCCATTCGCGAAAAAACTGGAGCCGAAGTACCGCCCCCTCCGGTTTTCCGGAATACACCGGCCCAGGCAGGCTACCCAATGGGGAACGATCACCCCGCACCCAAAGGAAAAAAGGCTGAACCCGGCGAAGAGGAATAACACCCGCCCTTCCCGGGCCCCGGGAGGGAGCCAAGCAAAAGCCAAGCCCGCCAAAAGGGGGCCCAGGATGGCGGGCACATGCAGCCAGGCCAGGGTTTTCGGGTCGGTAAAGCGGGGCGGCAGGGCCAGCGCGGAAAAAACCTGGGGGAAGGTAATACCCCCCGAGAAGAGGGCGGCCATCAGCCCCACCAAAACGGCGGATTGGCCCAGGTCCACCAGCGCCAGGGGAAGAATGGTGGCGGGCAGGAAAAAACCCATTCCCGACCCCCAGAGGGCCTCATGGACAATGCCAAGGGTGAAATTTTTATGGGCTTGATTCATTGAATAAAAAACCTTTTTAAATTTTTCACCGCCACGACGCCACGTTCGCCAAGAACTTCGAAAAACATTACCGAATGGTTTAGGGACTTATATACCTAAGTCCTTTTTTCGCACACTTTTAAATAATCCCCCACTTTGAAAAAGGGGGGACAGGGGGGATTTAGCCTTTCGGTGAAAGACGCCCATCTAAATCCCCCTCGATCCCCCTTTTTCAAAGTGGGAAGTTAACTTTTTACGGCAAATCGCCTTTAAATTACCCACCCTTTGGCAATGGGAGTTAAATTTATAAATCCCATGGTTTAAATACCTTTGTTTATCAAATCCTAATGTTCGGACTTTTAACCAGGAGACTTTGCCTTACTTGGTGAACTCGTTTACGCCCTCAGCCAAAGGCTGACGGGTGGCGGTGAAAATCGCTTTATCTTAACTCTTCACCCAATACCCTAAAAAACTCGTCCCGGGCTTGCCGCTCAATCCAGGGGGTGTGGCCACATTTATCGAGGAGGACAAAACGGAAATCCTTGAGAACTCCCGCCAAGGGCTTTTGCACCCCTTCCGCCGGGTGGGGATCGTGATCCCCATGGATGGCCACCACCGGGCATTGGATACCTTTTCCCGCCTCCAAAAGCTTCCCACTTTTACGCAACTCGACGGCCTGGCTCCAAACGCTTTTATAAATGTCCGAACGCAGGTCCACCTCCGCCTCCATCATGATCGGCAAAGGATCGTAAACATCCGTTTGGGCGAAGATGGTTCCCAACCGGGAAAGGGCGCCGGGCTTATCCAACTTACCCATGAGAAATTCCACTTCCTTTTTTTCTTCCCGGCTCAGCCGATGGAACCGGGTTTGCTGGATTTGGGGGACATAGGATTCCTCAAAGGGACCGCTGGAAACCAAGATGAGCTTTTGAACCAAATTCGGGTGGCGAGCGGCCAAAAGAAAACCCAACCAAGCGCCCCAGGAATACCCGACGAGAGTGAGGGGGACGCGGCCATGTTCCTCCAGGGTGCGCTTTAATTCCGCGACTTGGCCATCCACGGAGTTCGCCGTCTGGAGGGGCTCCAAAACGCCATTTTGCGAAGAAAGCTCCGCCGCGACCGGGGCCATCTCCCCCGCCGCTCCCGGTCCGCCATGAAGCACGGCAACCGTATAGGGGGCATTTCCATAGGTTCTGGGATTGTTCATGGTGGCTTTAGGATATCACGAAGGGAACTTTCATTTTGAAGCGGATTTTCTGAGTAGTGTCTCAGCTTGTCATTGCGAGGGGACCCGTTTTTCAGTTGGGTCGACGAAGCAATCCAAAACAAACCATAAACTGCAGTTTTTGGAATGGTTGAGATGGCCACGTCAGCTCCTTAAATCTGGAGCTTCCTCGCCATGACATCAAACAGCGTCACTATCCGGATTTTCAGGCCTTAGGTTGCTTGTCTTAACGCGTTTTCCACCGCCGGTTGTAACTCTTTTTCCGGGTCCTTGCGGAGGGAAGTTAAAAAGTCTTTTACCTCTTTGGTTTTGAAATGCCCGAGGGCCTCGATGGCGGCCTTGCGGACTTCGATACCCCGGTCTTTCTTTTTCTCAAGCATTTTATACTTGTCCGCCCACTCCATGAGGATTTCAGCCCCGGCGGAATCGGATAAGGCCCCCATGGCCTGACAAGCCTTGACCCAGAATTTTTCCCGGTCATTGGAGTGAAGGGGATATTTCTTGACGGCTTGGGCGATAGCCTGGGCGTCCCCTTCCAAACCCACTTTCGAGAGAACTTGAAGCGCCTGGTAGGCATTCGCCGTTTCGGGTTTTTCCAGGAGGCGGAGAAGAAAAGGCCGGAATCCCGACCTATTCCACTGCTCGACGATGTCCAGGATCTTGCCCTGCGCGCCGGGATCGAATGAATTCCAATGCCGTTCGAAATAATCTTCCATTTCTCCCGAGGGCGGCGTCACCTTGAAAATCTCCAAAAACTTCCCCATTTGGGTCCGTTTTTCCGGCCATTCCATCCAGAACTCGTAAACGTGGTGCCCCTTCGCTTGGAGCGCATCCAAGAAGTCCACGGCCTTTCTCCAATTGGGGTTATCCAGGGGTTTCTCCTCTATTTCTTGGAAAAGAAAGGGTGTCATCCGCGAACCCAGGATGGTAAAAAGTTCAAGTAAGCCCTTACCATCGGGCGTTTTCGCCTGGTACCGATTCAAAAGGGATTCCAGGATCGGCTCGCAAAATACTGTTTCGAGGGCCACCTTGGCGGCCTCGTTTTGCTTGTCGAAAGAGGGGGATTTTTTCTCAGCCAGCTTCGTCAAAAGACGCACCATCTCCAAAACTTCTTCCCAATCGGGATGTGTTAACTCCTGTGGAATCCAGTCCTGCGCCAGGGTGAGCCCAATGGGATAAACAGCGGACCGGTGGGTCTCGGCCAGGAACTTCCGCAGGTTCCGGAAGCCTTCCAGTTGAAGGGCCCGGGGAATACGGTTCCATTGCAGGCGGTTCATATGCCTCAAGCACAGGGCCTGGGTTTTCTCGTCCCCCGAGAAAATCTTTTCCCACAAACCGCTCCACAAAGCCTCAAAAGTTTCCAGCTCGTCCGGATCCTGGAGCCGTGAAATATTCCGGTCCACCTNNGTTCCCTTTCCTTCCAGCTTTACACCCTGGCTTTCCCCTAATAGAACCAGTTTCCTTAAAAGTTCTTCCATACTCAATTTCGTGTCCTGTAGTTGGTTGGGTTTTTGAGGGTTGGAAAGATTGTCTTTCAGCGCTTGAAACCCGCCCCAAACCTCTTCCCAGGCCCGGGCGTCTGAGGGAGGTTTTCCAACGGCTTGCGGGGCTCCCGCGGAGGCCATCCATTCTCCCATATGGTCCCGAAGCTGACGGGCCACTTCCTCTTTATCCACGTCCGGTTTTACCTTGGCGAAAATTTGAAGGAAATATTGAAGGGCCTCCAGGGCTTCCTGCAGGTTTTGCCCCTCGGGGATTTTGGGGGCCTCACCGGACGAGACCACCACTTCCCCCTCGTTGAGGGCGACGAAAACTTTTTCATTGGTACGGATATGAGTGACCGATTGTTGGACGAGGGCTTGGGAAAGGGACAATCCGGTCGTCAAGGCCCTGGGCTTAATCAGTGAAAACAGGGTTTTGATTTCCTCCGTTTCCAAACCTTTCAGGAAGGTAAGGGTGTGAATCTTGTGGGTGAGGAAAAGATCCTTAAGCATGTTGGTGGACCCGGTGGCCCGTTCGTCCAAGGGGGACCCTTCCACCACCAATCGGCCCTCCGATTCTCCCAGCGTGATCGAGGGTAGATTCTCAAAAAGGCCCTCCAGCGCCCCCAAAAACCTCTGCATGGAAAGTAGGGCCGTATTGTTCCCCGAGCCATAAAGAATAAAGTTGGAAAGGGCGACCCGCAATTCGCGGATGGCTACCGAGGCCGCTTGGACTTGGATTGGATCGAGCATGGCGTTATCTCAAATCAAAATAAGTTTTTTTGATCAAATTAAGTTCGTTTCTTTCCCAAAATTTAAATACCAGGCCTTATGCGAGTGTTCCCCCCAAAAGCATCTATCTACGGTTTAAATACGATTCCCGCGTCTACTGGAACATAAAGGAAATAATTGCCACTCGAACCCCCGGCGCTTTCAGAGCCGGGAAACCTTAAATCCAAACCAAAGGCGCAATTAATTTTTCCCTCCACAAAAAAACCAAAATTTTCCCCGGAAGGAATCTCAAGACCAACACCCGCTTGAAGCATTATGTCGCTATAGTAATATCCAAAATCGCTTATCCAAGAAGGTCCTATTCCACCCAAAAGGTAGGGATGAAAAATCCTAGGATCCCAAAGGTTTATTTTCAAAGTTCCTAAAAAAAAGATGCGTTTTTGTTCAAATGAGCCCGGCTCACTGATCAGGCCATTAAAAAAATACCTTTCGGTCATCAAGTGAAGACCCAAAGTGGCACCTAATCCAAATGTTTCATTCAGTGGAAAAATACCGCGAATATTTCCACCAAATCCAATGTCATACTTAGGATCTCCATTGGAAAAGTTAGCAGAAACTAAACCACTATTGAAAGCAAGACCACCCATCAGCCCAAGCTCAAATCTTGTTAAACAAGTGGGCCATGATTTATCCACATTGTCGGCGATTGCAACTTTTGTAATAGGCAAGAAAAATAAATATTGGATCAATAAAACAGGGATGATTTTAATCAAAGTTTTTAACTTTCCACCTTTTAATAATTTCGTAGGATAATTTCTTGCGGTTCGCTTGTCCCGCAAATGCACAGGGGATATTTATACCCCTTCTTCCTTTTCCATCATTTCCTTGGCGATGTGCATCATGTCCCGGGTCATCTCGGCGATACGTGGGAAACTTTTGATCTCTTTTGTCGCCAGGGCCCGCTCGTAAAATCGTCGGGCTTCCTTGTACTCTCCCAGGCGGCGGTGAAGGTCGCCGATCAAGTATAGGACACCCGGCTCACCCAGGTTTTCGGGCAATTCTCCGCCCTTTTCGTGATAAACCTGATAGGCTTTGGCGGCGTCGGCCATGGCGGCCTTCTCCTTTTCCCTGTCTTGCATCAACCGGTATATCCATACCAAGTGCATTAAGAGGCCCGCCTGGACCCCCAGGTCCGAGTATTTTCGGATTTTCATGAAAGCGATAGCCAACTCATGTCGCTTGGCGGCTACTGGGGGGGTACTTTGTCCCAAACCGAATATATCGGGCTTTTTCTTCCCCGATTTTACGATGGCCTTGGTGGTTTCCAAAACCTTAGGCTCATACTGTGGCTTTACGGTTTGAAAATCCTCGTTGCGGGCCGCGAAGGTGCAGTTCGGGCAAACCGTGATGGAATAAAAATAAGGGTTCTCGCCCTCGTAAATATTCCCAAAGTCGGTCATCTTTTCCTTGATTCGGATGACGTTGGAACGCATACGGGTGGTCTCAAATTCCGCATTGCAAAAGGGACATTTCAGTTTTTTGTTCCAAAAGGGAGTGCTCATTCCCCGGCCTCCGATAAAAAAATAACCTGTTCGACTTTGGCGAATGATGGTTTACAACACAAAAATGAACTTGCTTCTTCCATTAAAAAGGCAAAAGAGGCACGGAACAACTACCTTCCCACTTTGAAAAAGGGGGATCGAGGGGGATTTAGGTGGGCGTCTTTCACCGAAAGGCTAAATCCCCCCTGTCCCCCCTTTTTCAAAGTGGGGGATTATTTAAAAGTGTGTGTAAAAGGGACTTAAATATATAAATCCCCTCCGAAAGTGGGGTTAAACCAACTGCTTGGAATTTACCAAAGTCGAGTAACCTGCTTTAAAAGCTCAGTAAAAAAACCGCTATTTCAAGACAACCGATAGTTTAAGCCCGTCCTTCGTTAATTTGGCTGGAAGGGTCTTGGTTTTTCCATCGGCGGACACGGTGATTTCGTAATCCCCCGCGAATCCCCTCGTCGTATAAGTCCCATCGCTTCCCGTGGTTCCCTCGGCGTTGGTCCACCAATCATGGAGCACCAGGTCCTCATAGGCCTTGCCCGAAAGCTTTTCGGTCCAATCTTGATTAAAGATCGGGGCCTTATGGTGCCAATGGGCGCCGTCCCAGAATCCCCACATCAAAAACGCGCTGGTGGAAGGATGGCTGAAAACCGCGGTCAAAAAGTCCTTAAAGAATTGGGCATCCAGGGCCTCATCCTTGATGTCGGTATCAAACTCGGTAATCTCAATCGGAAGGCCAAGGGCCCCGAAACGATCCAAAACTTGGAGAAGGGCAGGAATCGACCAGGGAGCGCTCCCCACATGCCCCTGTAAACCGATCCCTTCCAGCGGAGCGTGATTTTCGAGCAAAAACTTGAGATCTTTCTCAAAACCGTCCAAATGGCCCGCTGTGTCGGGGCTGGGATAGTCGTTCAAACACAACCTGGCCTTGGGATCGGCCTTCTTGGCGCACTTATACCAAGTCACCATCTGCTGTTTGCCGAAAATATCGGTCAAGGCGTGTTCCGGAACCGACTCATTGACCACGTCCCAATCCACGACCTTCCCCTTCATTGCGCCTCCCACGTCGGCGATACGTTTTTCAATGGCGGCTTCCAGGGCAGGCTTGTCATTTTCTAATTTCTTTATCTCCGGTGGAAGATAGCGCCAGGTACCCCAAACCATATTGTGACCCCGGATGTCAAAATGTCTTTCTTGTAACCATTTCACAGCGCCATCCACATACTCCCGGCGCCAATAACCGGTGTTCGAGGCGCCCTCTTCCCAGGGGCCCCATTTCAAATCATTCTCGAAAACAACACGGTTAAAGAGTCTCTCAACTTCTTTTTGGTAGCGGTCATTTTCGCCGCCCGGTTTTACCAGGTTCTGGGCCACTACCGCCGTACCGAACCCGAAAGCCTGCCGCTTCATTTTGACGGACACTTTTGAATCAGAAACCGGATTACCCTTGCCGTCGGTCACGGAAATGGTCAGGTCGCCCTTGCGGATTTTCTCGATGCGGTCCTGGGCTTCCTTGCGCCAGGGGGCGTCCGCTTCCATACCGTCGTATCCCGCCTTTGTTTGGGGAAGGTCGGAAACCTTTTTTTTGTCGCCATAAGTCGTCAGATTAAAATCGGCCAAGTCGTAAGCTTGGGGTCCATAGCCCATCCGGAAGGAGACGTGGGATTTCCCCGGTTCCAAGTTTTCCACAGCGGCAAAAGGTATGGAGAAGTGCTTCCATTGGGGCCCGACCGAAATACCGTACTCAACGGCCTTGGTCCAAGGGTCGCCCACCCGCTCAAACACAAACTCGCTTTTGGCTTCCCCCGTCTCACCCTTGGTCTGGACGGCCCTAATCCAAAATTCCGCCAGGATGACTTCCCCGCTTTGAGTAGCGATGGAAACGGGCGCGTCCACCTGAACGTCCCATTTATTGGCGGTAGCCTGATAGGTGGATAAGCGGAGGGCTTCCTTAAAGGACTGTCCCTCTACTTTTATTTTTTCCGATTGACCCTTGTCCCCCTGTTTTCCCACGGGCAACATGTCAATGCCGGGTTTGGGGAAAAGGGACTTCCCTCCCGGGGGCGTTTGAGCGAAGAGGAATGAGACGCAAAGGAAAGCCAGGCAGGCGGAAAGGGTTTTCAACATGAAAAAGCCTCCGAAAACAGGATGGGACTACGAAACAGCCCCCACAGTTTACAAGGCTGAACCGGTCGGTTCCCATCTTTTTCGCTGATGAGGCGTTATTATTTTATTTCTGTTTTTTGTTCTTGGCCTTAGGTTTCGGCGAACCCGCGGATACCCAGGCGGAAGCCATTTCCTCCAGGCTCACGGCCTTAGCCCACTTGAATCCACCCTCAACCTCATGCCGGGACAAGTTGGACTCCAGATGTAAAATCAGCGTCACCATGCGGTCTTTGGTTTGTTGCCGGCAAGTAGGATGGGAAAGGGCCACCATGAGGAGGCTGATCGCCTTCTTCTCTTCTTTTTTATCCTTTAGCAGTTGGGCCACACCGGTCAAGGCGTCCGCCAAAAGGGGTTTGCAATGGGTGGGGAGGACCAACCGGAGGGCTTTTTGAAGATGCTGTTCCGCTTCAGCGAGGTTTTTTCCAGAACAAGCGATCTCACCCAAATGAATGAGGGTCGCCACTTGCCCCAGGTCGTCGTTCAGCCGCACGAAACACTGGAGCGCCTCTGAAAAACGTTCCTTGGCCCCATCCTTTTGGCCCCGAAACAAGGCCACCGCCCCCAGGTGAAAATGGTTCCAGGCCTCAACTTGTAACCGCTCCCCTTGTTTCTCGACCAGGGTATAAGAGGAAAGATAATGCCTTTCGGCCGCCTCGTCCTCACGCATAGCCAGCCTCAGGTTGCCCATCAAGTCATGGACCCAGGCTTCCCCGGCCAAATCCTCCCCTATATGATAAAAGGAAAGGGCCTCCTGTAAAAAATTGGAAGCTTCCTGGTAATCGCCCGTGGCCCAACACACGTTCCCCAGGTGGGCCTTGCTCCGGGCTATTCCTTGAAGGTCGCTGGAACCTTGAAAAATCCTTAGGCTTTCCTGATAGGCTTGGCGGGCTTCACCATACTCGCCAAGGATTTCCAAAACCCGTCCCAGGCGGGTAAGGGTAAGCCCCGCGCCTTGGGAATCTCCCGCCTTTTGATAAGCCTCCAAACTTTTCCGGTAGGCGCCTTTGGCCTCCTCGAACCGGCCGGAAACAAAAAGAGTGTCGCCTTTTTTATGGAAAAAATATGCGTCCTTCGACAGGGATTCATGGGCCCCTGACGACTTTGGGTGGAAGGGTTGTAAGTTTTTATCGTGCGCGGAATCAATCACGGATTAGCTCCTTTCTTAAAGCAACCATCAAAAGGAATATTTTTATTTTATTTTTTAGAAGGTTTGTGAACGAAAGATCCCATGGCAGGCAAGCCTGGATTCTTGATGGAGGGCGACGAGTTAATTTTACACCTTTAACCTTGGCATTGCTTTATGTTTTCGTCGGAAATTAATAAAAAGGCTTTAGTCGGCTCGAGTGAAACCTGACGTTAAACTTGGGATTTTCGGGAGGGATTATTCGGTGTCAGGTTTTTTCCACCTGGACGATAAGCTTTATTTGATTCAACACACCTGCCACCTTCTCGCAATCCGCTTTGGAACCGATGTAAACCACCGCCTTGCCGTTGTTGTGGACGCGCAAAGTGATATCCACGGCCCTCTCCAAGGAATAGCCTGTGGCTTTTTGTATTTGTAAGACAACTTCGTCAATACTATGGACCTCATCGTTGAAGAGCACAACCTGCCAGGGATTACCCAGTTCTTCTTTTTGTTCCACATCCGTTTCGGCAAATTCAAGGTGCCCAGTTTTCATTTCCTAATCCATCCAAAAATAAAGGCCCTAGGAAATTTTCCAGGGCCTTTAAAGTTTATTTTCAAGCCATGAACTACCTTAGTTCTACTTCTTTTTTTCCGCCCCGTCGACGACGATGAACCTGAGGCCGCTTTTCTCAACTTTTTTGCCACTCACGTTCACCATCTCCCCACCCTTGGTGACAAACAGCCGGCGGGCGGAATGGAAGTTTTTATCCACGGGAATGTAAAGATTGCCGTCATTAAGTAAGGCCAACTCCCCGCCTTCCCCGATACATTTGGCCGCGCAGCCTTGGTGCCCCTCACCCTTAGCCCCCTTGGCGATATAACAAGCCACGTCGATCACTTCGCATTTCATGGCTTTGCTATCCGACTTTTCCGTGATCTTGGCGTGCTTTTCATTCATTTCATCCGCGATAGCAGGACACGCCAACATGGCCAGCGCGAAAACGCCTAACAAAAACCTAAGTTTCTTCATGACTTCCTCCTCAATTTTTCAATTACCCGTCAAACCGGTGACCTCGTAAACCTTGACGGGTTCGGTGAAGCCCTTAAGGGAAACAGGTTCCAGGACCTTCACCACCACCTGCCCTTTTAACTTTCGGTATGTAAAATCTGATATCAGGGTCTGCCCCGGCGCGGCCTTAGCGCAAATCCGGGAAGCCAGGTTCACTTCCTCGCCGATAACCGTGTAATCGGTGCGCTTATCCGATCCTAAGTTGCCCGAAACTACCACACCCGTGTTGATGCCGATTCCCATGGTAACGGGAGTGAGCTTTTTCACTTGGCGGACCAGGTTGAATTTCGCCAGCACATCCTGCATTTCAAGGGCGGCCTTTACCGCCCTTAAATCCTTGTCCTCAAAGGGCACTGGCGCTCCCCAGACGGCCATGATGGCGTCCCCGATAAATTTATCCAGGGTCCCTTCGTACTTAATGACCACATCCACCATGAGGGTGAAATACTCGTTCAAGTCCGCCACGATCTTCTCCGGCGGCTCGTTCTCGCTCATGGCGGTGAAACCACGGATATCGGTGAACATCACGACGCATTCCCGCCGCTCACCCTTGAGCGCCAGCCCATCCCTATCCGCCAGCACTTTCTTGGCCACCTCGGGTGAAATATATTTCCCCAGGATGTTGGTCACACGTTCTTTTTCCTTCAAACCCTGGGTCATTTCATTGAAGGATTGGGCCAGGACCCCCAGCTCGTCATGGGTCTTCACCGGCACCTGGATCGTCAAGTTTCCCTTGGCGATTTCCTGCACGCCAAAAACCAGGCTGTTCAATGGCTCGGTGATGCGGCCGGCGATGAAAAGGGCCATTCCAAAGGCGACGACAACGCCTAAAATCCCGATGATGATGATGGTTTGCTGGAGGTTTTTCTGGACGGCCAAGGCCTTATCCTCGGACCGGAGGATGGCGTAATTCCCCAGTAACTGATTTTGGGTGTCCTTGAAAGGGGCGAAACGGCCTTGGTACATTTCCTCATTGAGGGATACCTGCACGGAAGGAGAGGTGAGGTTGTCCTTCCACATTTCCGCGGAGGGAATCATGGGCGAAAGCTTTGTAGCCAAAGACTGATACTTGTCTTCGGGCCAGGTGGAGGCGAAAACCTGCTTGTTGATGAAAAAGACGATTTCACTGTCCGTCATTTTCTTCATATTCTCGGCCAGCGGTTTGTCCAGCGCCACACCCAGGATAAGGACACCCAACACATCCCCGCCCCTGCGGTTTTGAATGGGATAGGTCACCGCTTGATAGGCAGTCACTTGTTCCTTGCCGGAGACCGGAACATCTTTATAGAGAAATCCACCTTGGCTTGGATTTCCCTTGAGGGCGGCCCTAACGTTAGGCCAGCCGTCGGCCAGGACCGGCTCCCCGCTTGATTTTCTATTCGGATCGGGCTCCCTTCCCGCCCTCAAAGCCAGGATCTCCTCTGGCGGGTGATGGGAATCAAAAAGAACTTTCCCGGCCTTGTCTGTCACGATGAAAAGGGGTGGCGTCTTCACCGAATCACCCAGGTCCAGGCACAATTCACTGACGGTGGCCGACATGGCGGAAAACTTGGGCTTACGCACGTCCAGGGCGGCGGTAAGGCGCGGCAGGCCCGACATGAAGATAGCCTTGTCCTTCAAATTCTCCGTCTCTTGGTTGACAAAACTGGCGAAAACAGAAAAGGTCCGGTTCAGGTCAGCGCTCAAGGCGTTCAAGTTTTCAGATTGCAGGCGCTCGTTAAGTATGTAAAGGACCGTCGAGATCAAAACCACCACGAGAAGGGTAACGGCGAAAAGCAGTTTGTCCCTTAATCGGAACCGGGGGCGTAGGGGCTGGCTCACTCTTGCACCTTGTCCATGGTAACGTCCGCTTGCGTGGTTTTTCCCTTTTTGATCCTCACCTTTTGCTCGACAGGCGCCCAGAAATCATGCCAGGCCACCATGGTGTAGGTCCCCGGGGGTATTCCCTTGATCTCAAAAGTTTGGTCGGGTCCAACCGTCGTGAAGAAAGGATTGTCGAGGACGAGGACGTAGGCCTTCATCGCCGCGTGGATTTCGCAATAAACCTTTACCGGCACTTCCGATTTCGTCATTTTCACCGACACCGTTTCGCCGTTCCGTTTACGCCCCAAATCGAATTTGTTGGATTGGGAATTGGTGAAGACATTGTGGTAAACCGGGTCGTGGTTCGTGAAATCCACCGTTGTTCCCCTGAGAACGGGAAGTACACGATGGGTAAACTGGAGGTATTTTTGGTCCAGTGGGACATGCTTCGTGGGGGGGCTGAATCTTCCTTTTACTTTTTTGAGATAAATGACGACTTGCTCCGGCAGGGTGTGGGTTTGGGTCCCATAGGATTTATGGCCGTAACCATATTCATCTTTTTCACCGGAGGCCAAGCTGGGGGGAGGAGCTTTCCGATAGGGGGCGGTGACTTTCAGGTGTCCGGTAAGGATTCCTCCGGACTTGGACTTTTGTCCCTCCGCGCGCGCCAAACCTATTCCGGTGGTGACTGTCATCAAACATATCAACCAAAACCGATTACGCATTTTAACAAGGCCTTTCCCAGGGAGAATTGAAAAGACATTATAGTAATACTCATATCCTCGAAGGAATGTTTCAGGGGTGAAAATTTTAAGGCCTATCGATTTTAAGCAGAAGGAAAGACTTTGGCGGCTGGGAGTCCCGCCGCCAGTAGGTTATTTAGGTTGTAACACCAGGATGCGATTGTTTCCCGTATCCGTCACGTAGACATCACCCGAAGAGGCTACGGCGATGCCCGCCGGCATGTCGAATTGGTCTGATGCTTTCCAGTCCCCTGCCCATTGGGTCATATAGGCTCCCGATCCATCGAACTTCTGGACACGGTTGTTATCCTCATCGACCACGAAAACATGCCCCGTGGAGTCGGTGGCCACCCCGTAAGGCCAGTTGAATTGGCCGTTCAAGTTGCCAGTTCCGCCCCATTGGGTCAGGTAATCTCCTTCGCCGGTGAATTCCTGAATACGGTTGTTTCCGGCGTCCGCCACAAACAAGTTACCCCTCCCGTCCACCGCAACGCCAACTGGATAAGTCAGCTGGCCGTTCTGCGCGCCCTTGGTCCCCCACTGGGTGGCCGGGCCTCCCGGAACGTTGAATTTTTTGATGACGTGGTTGGAAAAATCCGAGACGTAAACGTTGTCTGAGGCGTCCACCGCGATGGCGACGAGAAATCCGCCAAGGGTTCCCCCGTCCCATTGCGCCAGGTAGCTTCCTGAGGCGGTGAATTCCTCAATGCGGTTACGGCCCGAATCGGTCACAAAAACATTTCCGGAGGGGTCCAACGCCACGCCCGTGGGATTGTTCAATGCCCCATTCCCGGCGCCAGGCCCTCCCCAAGAAGTCATGTATTCACCGGAAGCCTTGAATTTTTGGATTCGGTTGTTCAGTCCGTCTGCCACGTAGACATTGCCGGCGGCATCAACGGCCACCCCCCAATCTCCATCAAATTGGCCGGTCTGTGCTCCAACCGATCCCCACTGGGTCAGGTAACCCAAGGTGGTCGGCGCGGAATAACTCGCCCCGCCTGGGATGGGGGAAACAGGACTTCCGTTCTTTTGGGAGCAGCCCACGAATAAGAAAGCCGTGATTCCCAAAGCGGTCCGGAACATTTTAACCATGCTGGATTTCATATCTTTCCCCCTGAGCGCGGGAATCTTTTCCCTGTTCCCCGCTAGTGATGGGTACTAATCGCAGGAAATGTGCCAAGGGGTTTTAGACGAAATCCGTGCGAAAAACGCTTTCAAGCATGGCAAAAGTGGCCCTAAGAAGGGTCAAAAAGAATCAAGTGGGTAAAAAGGAAGCACATGAAAAGAATCAACCGGTAAAACCCCCCGAGGCAAAACATAAGCTTGGCCAGCCAGGACAATAAGGGCCGATAAAAGTATATGGGGCGAAAAAAAGGATAAAATAACCGACCATGAATCCAACCTCCCCCCTACCGATCGATCACCTTCTCCCCGAAATCCTCCAAGCTTTGGAAAAACACAATGCCGCCGTAGTGGTAGCTGAGCCAGGAGCGGGTAAAACCACCCGGGTGCCTCCCTCCCTCTTATCGTCAACTTTCGCGAAAGGAAAAGAGATTTGGGTTCTCCAGCCTCGGCGTCTTGCCGCCAAGTTGGCGGCCCTACGGGTTGCTCAGGAATTGGATGAGGAGCCGGGAAAAAGCGTCGGGTACCAGTTCCGGTTCGAAAAGCGCTTGGGACCCGAAACCCGCCTGCGTTTTATGACCGATGGTATGTTATTGCCCCTGGCTCAAGCAGATCCCCAGCTTTCCCGGGTAGCGGCGGTCATCCTGGACGAGTTTCACGAGCGTAGCCTCGCCTTAGAGTTGGGGCTGGCTTTCCTACGACGGCTTCAGCTGGGCAACAGGCCGGACTTGAGAATCCTGGTGATGAGCGCCACCCTGGATGCCGAAGCCCTTTCCAGCTACCTTTCCAACTGTCCCGTCTTTAAAAGCTCGGGGCGGGTTTTTCCCGTCAGCGTGGAATATTTTCCCTTCCCCGAACAGCCCGACCTCAGCCTAAAAGTTAAATCAGCTGTCCGGCAGTTAGGGGCTAAAGGACTCAAGGGGACCACCTTGGTTTTCTTGCCTGGTCTGGCGGAAATAAAACGCTCTCAAAACAGCCTTCAAGGTGAATCCATTGAGGTTCACGCCCTCTATGGGGACTTACCAGTGGAAGAACAACAAAGGGTGTTAAGCCCTACCGAGGGCCGCAAGGTTATCCTGGCCACCAATGTGGCCGAAACCTCCCTCACCGTACCGGGAGTAACGGCGGTTATTGATTCGGGACTTACCCGGCAAGCCCGTGTCTCCCCTTGGTCAGGCCTGGAAAGCCTGGTTACACTCTCAGGCAGCCAAGCCTCGGCGGCCCAAAGAACCGGCCGGGCCGGACGACTCCAAGAAGGTTTCTGCCTTCGCCTTTACACCAAGTTCGACTTCGAACACCGGGCGGCTTTTGACTTGCCCGAACTCTTAAGGGCGGACCTCACCAAGAGCATTCTGGACTTGAAGTGCCTGGGCGTGGAAAACTTGGGCACATTCCCCTGGTTCCTAAAACCTCCTCCAGGCTCTTTGGAAGCGGCCCAGACTTTGCTGACCCGGCTGGGCGCTCTCGACAAGGCTGGGCTCCTTACTTCTATAGGAAAGCGGATGGCTCGATTTCCGGTTGTTCCCCGCCTCGCCAAGTTTTTGATAGAAGTGGAGGAATTAGCCCCAAAGGATTCCAATTCCATTAGTGAGGCCTGTCGGCTGGCGGTATTGATCAACGAGGAAAAGGCTGGTTCCGAGGACTTATTGGAGGAATTGGCGAAGTTCCGTCCTGGTTACGAATCCAAAAGACTTGAGGAACAGCTGGAGGGGTTGTTAAAAAATGTAGGGGCGACATTCATGGCGCCCGGGCGTGATGAATCACGTTCCTACAAAACCCACAGTTCAGAACTATTGGCCAAAGCCCTCTTAACCGCCTTTCCCGACCGGGTAGGCAGGGTCCGGGTCAGTGAGGGGTCGGAGGCCCGCGACAAATCCGGGCGTGTGCGGGAGCTCCTACTTTCCACCGGTGGTACTGTCCTGGCCAATGACAGCGCGCTAACACGGGAGCACGAGTACTTCGTGGTGGTCGAGGCGCAAGAAGCGACTTTCGGAGGAAAAACCCAGGTCAAGGTTCGTTCCATGTGCCCCATTGAGGTGGACTGGCTCTTGGATTTCTTTCCAAATGAATTATCTGAGGAACAAAACTTCCAATGGAATGACAAGGCCGGGCGGGTGGAGGGATTTCAGCGTTTGAAATACGGCCAATTGGTGTTGGAGGAAAAGTCTTTGGCCCCCAAGGACTTTGGTCCTGAAGCCCAAACCCTGCTTTTGAAAGAAGCCCTCTCCGCTGGAACACAAGCCTATTGCGATCCCGAGGAATTTGAAACCTTCCTGAACCGGGTCAAGTTCGTAGCCGAACGAAGTAAAGCTTTTGGAGAATTTTCCGAGGAGACGATTCAAGAAACCTTGAAGGAGTTATGTCAGGGTTGCCGAAGTCTGGAGGATTTAAAAGCCGCGGGGCTAGTAGCGGGCTTAAGGTCCAAGCTCGAGCCGAAAGACCAAGCCCTCCTGGAGCGCCTCGCTCCCAACAGCATTCTCTTGCCCGGGGGGAGGAGAATTACGGTACATTACGATCCGGGCAAACCACCCTGGGCGGAATCCCGCCTGCAGGATTTTTATGGGATGAATAAGGGCCCAACTGTGGCCGGGGGCGAGGTGCCGGTTGTTCTACATCTGCTATCCCCCGGCAAAAAAAGGGCTGTCCAGGTCACCAGTGACTTAGCGGGGTTTTGGAAAAACCACTATCCGCAAGTTCGTAGGGAGTTCATGCGCAAATACCCGAGACATAAGTGGCCCGAGAACCCGGTTTAAAAAATATAAAATTTAAATTGAACTTTTTTTGATTATGTTTTGCGGGCCGCGACGTAACCCTTCACGGCCGCCAGGGGTGTATCCAAAGGGGGGACTCCCAACACGGTAATATATTCCCATTTTTTCTTGTCGTTCTCGAAACCCCAGCCGAAAGCCAGTTTGGCCTGGGGATGGTCCTTAAGCTGGAAAACTTCAACTTTTCCATTAAAAAGCACTTTTCCATCCATGGAAAATTTGATCGGCTGGGTACCTTGATAGACCGCGAGGCACTTGGCCCTGCCTTCGATGGCGTCCTGCACCGTATTCCGATATTCCCTGTAATTCATAATTCTTAGCTCCCATTACATTCGCTGGATAGCAACAGCTTGTCTATTTCGGTACATTATAAACCGGTCCCCGGGGAAACAATGAATCAATTGAAGAATGTGGCTCCCCACGGGCAAAGCCCATGGGGAGCGGAAATCTCCCCTTCGGGGACCCAGCCTTCGGCTGGGACGCCTCTGTTCCCCGGGCATAGCCCGGGGATTGCGATGCGGCGGCTTTCAAAGCTGGTTAATATCCCAGCTCTCGACCAGCTTTTTAGAATAGCTCTCCCGCGCCGCCTTAATCATCGCTTGGCCTATCAGCCGGGTGGTCGTGATATGGCGGGGAAAAAGCCACTTCATGAGTGGGAAAAGAGGGCCCAAAAACACCAACAATATCCTAAGCCACTTGTTCTTCGGGACAATTCCATCCAAGGGTTGTATGACTCCGGGCCTGAACATGTAGGCCGCCTTGAAGGGCAGGCTTAAAAGGGCGTTTTCGGTAGCCCCCTTCACCCTGGCCCACATCATTCTCACCTTTTCGTTGCTGTCAGTTCCCGCGCCCGTTACATAAATGAAGGTCATTTGTGGATTCAGTTTCGCCAGCGTCTTTGCCGCCGCCAAAGTGAAGTCATAGGTGATGTGCCGGTAGTCTTGTTCTTTCATGCCCGCCGAGGAGACCCCCAAGCAAAAGAAACAGGCGTCATAGCCCGAAAGTTGGTTTTCCAGGGGAGAGAAATCCTCAAAGTTCTTGTGGATGATCTCGCGTAATTTCTCGTTTACTTCCCCTGTCGTGCTACGGCCAATAACCAAAACCTGTGTGACGACCGCATCAGCCAGGCATTCCCGGAGGACCCCCTGACCCACCATCCCGGTGGCGCCAAACAGGATAACTTTCATCCTTTAACCCCATCCGCCGACCATTTCCCCCCGCCCTTGGTGGCGATGAAGAGAAACACGAGGCAATAGAGGACCGCGAGTTCACCATGGTTCACGAGGGGAAAGAAATTAGAGTCGAACTGGAATTTCCAATGGAACTGGAAATAAGCGTCCGCCAGCATGCCACTGGCGATAAAGGCCGCCCAGCGAGTCTGAAAGCCGAAGAGGATGAAAAGCCCCCCGATAAGCTCAATCATGCCCCCAAACCAACTCTGGGACCCCACCGTTGGTTGCTTATCGGCAAAGACACCCAATAACTTCTGCATACCGTGCATCGTAAGCATGAACCCCGCCATGATCCGCAATAATGAATAGGCTTCTTCCGAGTATTTGGCCAAAAACTTCATATGCCCTCTCCTTTTCTTAATCCAAGTCCCAAACCATATCCGTCTTCACTGGCCGATTCAAGACTGTAAGCTTTTTCACTTGAAGCCGCGATTAATCCTAAAATTTTTCTTCACCCCCCAATTGGCCGCCGAATTTTTTCCGGAGACTTTCACCTTTAAAACCCCGCGTTTATGGCTTTTTAACCCTGCCTTTCACGTAGAAACAGCAATAAGCGCCGATTTTCCACCTTTTTCCCCAAAATACTGTAATCTAAGACTCTCTTCCGGCGCTCCCAAAGGCCGAGAAGGGGAAGTAAATTTATAGAATAAAGATGAGGTTTTACGCAAATGGCTCAAGGAACTGTGAAGTGGTTTAAGAACGAGAAGGGTTTTGGTTTTATCTCCCAGGACGGTGGTGAGGATGTATTTGTGCACCATTCGGCCATCCAAGGCGAGGGATACAAATCGTTGAACGAGGGGGACCGCGTTGAATTCGAGGTCGCCCGCGGGGACAAAGGCCTCAAGGCCGAGAAAGTCGTCAAGATCTAACAAGATCTTTTCGTAACCCAAAGCCCCTGGAGCGAAAGCTTCAGGGGCTTTTTTTGTTTAGGGACAAAACAAAACCCTAATCTCGAACCGCGCAAACCACACGCCCCTTCTTGATTAAGCTGCGCGGAAAGCGGCGTAGCCCTTGACCCTGGCTATCGGCAAGTAAGGGCAAGGACACGAAGCGTAGCAAGAATAAATTTTAAAATATTGAAAATTTCCTATCGTCACACGGGATTCTGCCACCTGTTTTTTTGTTCTCTTCTTTTTCCAGGAATGCAACCAAATTCGCAATTCCATAAATCCGGGGACAAGATATAAAAATTTCAAGGGATGGCCCGTGATACGATGAACGCATGTTCAGCTTTGAAGGAGGTAAACCATGGCTAAGAAAGTGAAGAAAGCTGCTAAGAAAAAGAAGCGCTAGTTCAGCAACTCGAATGCGCTTTTTTGTGGTTGTTAATGAACCAAAGCCTGTGCGGCAACGCCAGGCTTTTTTTTAAACCACCGCGAGAGATTTTTCGGCTTCCCAACGTTTAAGGACATACACATTTTGGGCCATCAGTTTGGCCAGGTATCGCGGGAATTTCAACTCGGTCATTTTAACCAGGACCCTATCATGCATCTCCCTGGCGGTCATCTTGATGTCTGTAAAAGATCCCACCTGGTAGCAACGCCGACAGTAGGCCTCCGAGTGCCCCCCGCCCTTTTCGGTTCCCTTATCGTAGTCCCGAAGAATGGGGGAGGCGCAGCTTTGGCAAACCGCCTTGGAAAACTTCACGCCTTTACCGCCGTCTTGGCAATCGATTCGGTGCCTTCCACCGGAAGCCCTGCCCGGTACCATTCCTGAAGGCCAGCCGAGTAGTTCATGACCTTTTGGCCGTGATCTTCCAGGGCCTTTGCGGCAAAATAACTTTCTAAGAGCCCAAAACGGTCACCGTATACGATAAAGGTCTTCCCCTTCCCGTATTTCCCCACGACTTCTTTGCAAAACTCCACCGTATCCTCAGTCAAGGGATAGTTTTCCGAACCCTTGATATGAAGCTTTTTAAAGTCGTTTTTGGAAAGTACGTTAAGAACGACCACATGGTCCTTATTCATATTTTCAATCATTGTTTCCTTTTCAATTCTCATGGCGGGACATCCTTTCGGGACTTACAGGCTGTTTATTAACCAATGGGAGAGGAAACCCGGCTGAATCGAAGGGGCTCTTGTCGAATAGGTCTGTGGCGACTATAGGCCTAATAAGCTTAGAAAAGGGATAAATCGCAGGGGTTCATCAACCCGAGGGTTGACCCCTTGCCATTACCGGCGGAACAGCGTAATGTTTAGGTCATCCAACGCCTTGTGTTAACCAGTCCAGGGTGGTCTTGGGAATCCTAGATTTTTTTGAAGGAGCAACGCATGTCGACTAGCCTGAAAATCACGGGAAACAGCACCATGCAAGAGGTTCTGGACAATTATCCCAGCGCCCAACGAGCCCTCTTCCGCAAATACCATATCGGGGGTTGCCATAGCTGTGGTTATGAACCTACCGACATTCTTGAGACAGTTGCCGCCAAGCACAACATCACCGATATCAACGAAGTCTTGAATTTCATTGAGGAAGCTGAGCAGATCGACCAACGAATCAAGGTAAGCCCCGCGGATGTCGCCGCTTCCATGAAAAGCCCCGCCCCTCCCCGCCTGATCGATGTAAGAACTCCCATGGAATGGGAAACGGCCAAAATTCCTGGCGCCGAATTGATCACCGAGGAGCTTTCCTATCAGATCATGCAATGGCCCAAGGATACGGCCATGGTGTTCTACTGCCAGCATGGGAACCGTAGCATGGATGCGGCCGCCTATTTCGCCGGGCACGGCTTCACTAACGCCAAATCCATGACCGGGGGCATTGACGCTTGGTCAGTTTCCATTGACCCTTCCGTTCCCCGTTACGAGGCCATCCGTGACCTCAACACGGGCCGGCCCATGGTTCGCCCATTACGCTCGGTGGTGTCCAAGGCAGAGGGTTGCGTCAACCCGTAAAGTTTTTCCACCCATTAGGTTGAGTTATTAACTATTTAAAACCCGGAATCAAATGATTCCGGGTTTTTTATTTCCTCAAAGACCGCTTCCCAAACCTTTTAAATCCACATTTCCCATTCAATCGAAACAGGAACAAAAACCTTTAAATCAGTCAATTTGGTCGCCCCTATTTTTTTCCCTTACCTATTACCGAGCAAAAAAGCCCATGTGGGAGTATGCTTGATATTCAATTAAATAATGAAAGCCGAAATCGAAAGGATGTTAGATCATGGAAATCAGCCTGAAGGATTTAGGTAAGATCGTCGAATTACCCGCCCGGAAAGAATGGGGCTCGGGAATCATTTGCAAGACCGATAACCGCTTCGCTTACATTATCTTTAGCACCGAGGAAGGGCCCGCCAAGAAATTTTTCCTTTTCGAGAACCCTTTAAAGTTGGCCGCCAATCAAAATGAACCCGCCCTGGTCAAGAAGGGCCGTGCGAAGAACCGCAAGATCAAGCCCAAAGCGGTCGTCATCCAGCCGGTTTAAATAAACGCCGGTCACCTCGATCTTTTTAGGGCGAGGAAGAGGCTTCCAATTCCTGAAGTTTGGGGCCAGCCCAATCACCGATTTTGTCCCCGGTCGAGAACAAAGCGTACCCAAACAAACCCAACGCCAGGGCCAGGGCCAAAAAAGCCCAGAGGTGTTGTGACTCAAAACGCTTGATGGTTCGGCCAAAGGCCAACAACCCGATCAAAGCCGCCACGACGATGACCGCGTCAATGCTTACCCTCTGCCAGTAGCTTCCCCCCAAGTGCAGCCACATTCCAAACTCATCGAATGTGAGCGCCATCGCGAATCCATAAAGAAGCGCAACGATTTCCGCCGTTCGTCCGGTGGGCCGTCGGAAAATACTGAACCCCGCCAACGCCGAAAGCAGGAAAATACCGTAATTCAGGTGATGAACATGGGTCGCGCCCAGGAATAAGTACCCATTAGGGATACGTCCCGACATAATCAGGAAAACATCTATCCGCGCGATCAGAAATGTGAAAACAAAACTGAACAAGGCCCTTCGGGCCAGCCGGTGGGTGGTTTCACGGTGAGTTAGAGGCTTGGTCATCGGTTTTCTCCCCCCTACTTATTTTCAAAAATTACATTTCCCACTAAGCGTTCTCGCTTTGGACAAAGATTTTGAAAGTCGCGCATCGCAATCCCCGGGCTATTCCCGGGGAAAAGAGGCGTCCCAGCCAAAGGCTGGGCAGGCGAAGCCTGGACTTCGGCGGTGCCACGTGCTTTGCCCCGTGGGGAGCCACATCCCATGTCATTTTAAATGGATCTAATCTTTGAGGGAGGATACCTTCACCTTCCCCTTTAGTTCAATCCGCGCGGAAGATGGCCCAACCAGGATTTCAAACTCCCCAGGATCCGCTTTCCATTGTTTGATTTTTTCATCAAAATTGGAAAAAGACCGCCGGTTCAGGATAATCTCCACCCGTTTGGTTTCACCAGGCTTTAAATTCACCTTCACGAACCCCTTCAATTCCTTGACAGGCCTCGGCACCGACCTGTCTCCCGAAGCTTTAGCGAAGGAAGAACCCTGCCCTTTTCCCACGTACACTTCGGCTGTTTCCGCGCCTTCCCGTTCGCCTGTGTTGGTCACGTCAAAAGAAACTGTGACCGGGCCATCCCCCTCAATGGATTCCGGTGCCACGGTAAGGCCTCTATACTTGAACATCGTATAGGACAATCCATATCCAAAAGGGAAAAGGGGCTTCGCCTTGGCCTGGTCATAATGCCGGTAGCCCGTGAACAGACCTTCCGAATAGCGGATATGGTTTTGGGCGTCCGGATAATAGTTGTCATGTGCCGCGTTATCTTCCCACCGCCGGTCAAAGGAAGCGGGAAGTTTCCCCGAGGGATTGACCTTCCCAAAAAGGATTTCCGCCAAGGCCTTTCCCCCTTCCTGGCCCGGGTACCAGGCTTCCAAAATGGCCGGGACCTTCTCCACCCATTTCGTCATATCCACCGCCCCGCCCGAAGTCACCACTACAACCGTGTTCGGGTTGATGGCGTGAAGGGCCTGAATCAACTCATCCTGACCATAGGGCAATTCAAACGTCCGATCCGAACCCTCGGTTTCATTGGAAGGGTCAAACCCCGCGCAGACCACCACGACGTCGGCGCGCTTGGCCAGCGCCAAGGCTTCCGGGTCAATTATCTGGTCCGACGGCGTTATTCCCAGGCCCAGCCACGAATGGTGGTCCCGATGAATATATTCCAGGCGAATGGCATAGGCCTTTCCCGCCTGAAGTTTCAGTTCTTTCACCGTCAGCGGCTGGGCCTGGCCCTTCCGGTCCATCAGCTTTTTCCCATTGACGAACAGGCGGTATTCATCCAGGCCGTAATCCTGGGCCGCGAACCTGTATTCCCCGCTTTTAGGCGGGATAAAACAGCCGGTCCAACGGGCCGAATAGTCGTGGGAATTTCCCCCCGGCCATCCATTAGGGCTGTCCCAGTTGAAGCCGATATGGGCATCCACGCGGGTGAAAGTGGCTGTTCCACTAAAGTCCGTATTGTTGAAATATTCGCCCTTCAGCCCCGGCGTCCCGCCTTTGGGGTCGGTAACATAAACCGTGGACCCAAAGGTTTCGGTCAGGGGCATCGTCCCTCTTTTGTAAATGACAGTCGCGGCTCCGGAAAGAAGGTCGCTTAAGCCCTGCAGGTAACTGACCGAGGTGAAAGGCTGCACCCTGGCGCTTCCGCCGCCCACTGGCTGGGCAGGGTAGGCATCCGGCCCGATTACCGCCAGGGTCTTTACCTTGTCCAGGGAAAGCGGAAGGAATGACCCTTCATTCTTTAAAAGCACCACGCTGGATTCGGCCGATTGGAGCGCCAGCTTCCTCCCTTCGTTCGGGTAAAGCGGCCAGGACAGATCGGTTTGGTCCCGGTCCAGCCATCCGAACCGGATGGCCGTGCGGAGGATGCGGCGTACCTTGTCATCCAAGGTTGCCAGGGTGACCCTCCCATCCTTGATGGCCGGAAGCAGGTTCGCGCGATTCATGAATTTGGCCGAGGGCATTTCCAGATCTAGCCCGCCGTTGGCGGCGGCCACGGCGTTGTAGGTGGCGTCCCAGTCCGACATGATCACCCCGTCGAAGCCCCATTCCTTCTTGGCGATCTGATTGTTCAGGAGGTCATTCTGGGTGGCGTGCACTCCATTGATGAGGTTATAGGAATCCATAATGGCGCCCACGTGGGCTTCCTTGACGGCGGCTTCGAAAACCGGCAGATAGATTTCCCGCATGGTGCGTTCATCCATATCCGAGCTGGTGTGGTGCCGGTCAAACTCCGAGTTGTTGCCCATGTAGTGCTTGACGGTGGCGCAAACACCCAGGCTTTGGACGCCTTCGATATAGTTCACCGCCATGCGGGAGGCCAAGAAGGGGTCCTCGCCAAAGTACTCGAAATTGCGGCCATTCATGGGAGCCCGGTAGATATTGACGCCAGGCCCCAGCATGATATGCACGCCCCTCGTCCGGGCGTCACGGCCAATCATTTCCCCCACGCGCTTGGCCAAATCCTCATCCCAGGAGGCGGCCAGGGCGATGCCCGCCGCGTAAGCCGTGGAAGGGCCATAACAGCGCACCCCGATGGGCCCGTCGGACATCCGAATCTTCGGCAGTCCCAACCGGGGAATGGCACGGATATAAAAGGTTTCCGTTCCGCCAATGTAGTCAATTTTTTCTTCCAGGGTCATTTTCTTCAGGATCGCTTCGGCCCGCTTTTTAATATTCGCGTCTGCGGCCTGTCCGGCCCGCAGTGGGTTTGGCCCCCATGGCAAAAGAAGCAAAAATGCCAGGGTCAACTTTTGGATATTATTCAATTCCCGACTCCTTCGCAGACCCAAATGCATCAGACCCACTCTCTATTTTTTAAAATGCCTTCAATCCACTTCTCCCTTGTCCACTACGGGACCCCGTCGTGGACAACCCTCACGACTTTTTTTCTTCGTTTATTTATTTTTTGGGATATTCAACAAAAACATCTTTATTCTTTCCCGATTCGCTGACGTAATTAACTTTCACTCCACCCGAAAGAAAGTCGATTTTATTAACGTTTTCAGTGGCGGGATAGCGTGTACCGTCCACTTCTTTTTCGCTTTTTATACCAATTTTTTTGGCGTAACTTTCATCGGAAAATAATTTGCCAACCCTCAAGTAAATAAAAAATTTTTCATCTTCGTCCAAACAAAGATACAAACCATCACTCAAGTCAATCGCCAAAACATCGGCGTAACCAAAAAATTTATTAGGATTTTTGATATCGCACCATTCCGTATAGTCCCCAGCCTGATCTCCGTAAAAAAAATAATAAATTTTATTGTTAAGCCATTCCACGTAGATATTTCTTGTCGGAAGATCCTCTGTTATTTTTGTCGTTTGTTTATCACTAAGCCCGTAAAGCCAGATATCCCACGAAACAGAGAAATCGCCGTGACCAGGGCCCTTCACCATTAAAACAAAATGGTTCTTATCGGGTGAGGGGTAGCCATAAGCGCTTAAATCTTCGTCTTTTACACCCCGGTTATTGATCGGTTGGAATTTTTCCACATGAAATAACAGGACGTTATTTTTCACATGGAGAGTGATGTATTTTTCTTGGTCATGTTGCTTAGGCCCAGGATATATAACGGTTTTGCAAATACCAAAATTAGGGGCTAAAAAAGATTAAAGAAAGAGTAGTTATTTTGAATATAGGATTCATCTTTTTACGCCTTTCTAAATATGCTGTCCACGACGGGTTCCCGTCGTGGACAACTAACATCACGGCACTTTTTGATTAGACCCTGCACCTTCAGACCGACTAAAGAACTTTCCATTCACTTCCCGAACAGCCTTCTTCAGCGCCTGGGCGGCCGTCTCGGTCCCGTTCCAAACCCGGTCCAACTCGGATCCTACCAGGTTCGTCCACTCCATCACGTCGGGGTCAAAGGACCGGTAATGGCCATATTTGACCGATCCGGGCAAGAAACCCTTGGAGAGAGGTTTTTGACCGTCCAGGAACACTTTCGATTGGGCCACCTTCAGGATGGCGGGCTGGATCAACCCCGTGGCTCCGATGTATTTTTCCGCGGTTTCCCCTGTCAGGTACTTTACCAGCTCGTAAGCCAGTTCGGGATGGGGACTACCTTTCAAGACTCCGTATCCCGCCGCGTCCATGGGAAAACCCCGATGGCCCTGGGGCCCTTTGGGAAACTCCACCACGTCCCAGTCAAAATCCCTGATCTGGCGGAAGGCGGGTGACTGCCAGATGCCGCTGTGATACATGGCCACGGTCCCATTGATGAAAAGCTGGGAGTTCCCCAGACCACCCATAGCCGTGATATAGGCCGGGCCCGGCATCACCTTGTAACGGTTAATCAAGTCGGCCCGGAACTGGACCCCGGCGATGGCTTCTGGGCTGTCCAGGGTACAACGGGAGGGTTTTTGTTCGTTGTCCACCATCTGTCCGTTAAAGGTGTAAACCCAGGCATCCCAGATGGGCCATTCATCCACGAAGCCGAATTGGCTGATCTTTCCCTTGGGGTCCTTCTTCGTCAGTTCCCGCGCGGTCTTCAGGAACTGGTCCTGGTCCCAATCGTTCTTGGGGTAAGGCACACCGGCCTCGTCGAATTTTTTCTTGTTGTAATAAATAACGCAAATGGGGGAAATGTCGCTGGGGATGGCGGTTAAAACCCCGTGGACAGTGTAGTGTTCGACGGCCTCGGGAAAATAATCGGTCAATTGGACGGAGGGGTCTTTGTCCACGTAGGGCTTGAGGTCGGCCAGGATGCCCTTGGACGCGAAAGCGGGCAGCATATCGCAATTAACCGCCACCACGTCGGGGGCCATTCCTGCCGAATATTGAACCAATAGTTTGCTGATATATTCGCCGAAGGGGATGCGATCCAGCTGGACTTCCACTCCGGGGTGGGCCTTTTTGAACCCATCCACGGCCGCTTGGAGAATATTGGTGCCGGAAACGTCCCCCCAAGTGGCCCAGCGCAATACGATGGGCTTGGATTCGGGGCCCCTGCATCCGGCCCCACCCAGCAGGACCATCATTCCCCAAAGCGCCAGTAGACTTCCTGTCTTTCGTAGCACCTGATCACCTTGCCGTTTTGTTAGTGTTTCTTAGAATCCATCTTCTCAAGGAATTGATACCGCTTCCGGTGCATGTCCGGCAAGGCTTTGGGGTCAGCGCTGAGATGCATCACCTGGTAATGGCTCCCCGCTTTATACAAAGGCCATTTTGGCAGGCCCGGACCATTAGGATCACCCTTCTTCGCGAAATTGCTCCAGTAGTTCATCATCAGGTCAGATACTTTCCAATCTTCCGGGCGCCAAGGTAGCTTCTTTGACGCCAGGGCCCCAAAGACAAACTCGATTTCAGCTGAGTGATAAACACCCCGCGACTCCTCTTGGCCGTTCGTTGGAGGGGCTTGGTCGAACTCGTAACGGTAGACGGGTTTCTTAGCCGTGGCGGAATGTGCCTCAATCCACTTCCAGGTGGAATAGGCGATGAATTGGTCTCCCGCCAAATCCCCCGCAGCCCGCTTGATCTCATCCGCCGTTTGTGCCGGGTAGAGCTTTAGGAAATCGTCAGCTTTATCACCGAATTGCTCGCCTGCCAGTTTGACGTAGTTTTCTTGGGTTGTCAGCCCATCCTTTAAAACCCACCGGTATCCCCCCTCATCGGCGTTCCAACCGGCCAGGAGAGGAACAAGGCTTTGCTGCCCGACTGCATAGATGTCCTCCACACCTGGCAGGTAAAACCCGTCGTCAACCGCCCCGAAACGGAACTGATCCCCTTTCCAAGCGGCATTCAAAAGTTCCTCTGCCGACATGGCTCGCAGATCCTTTAGGGATTTCGCACCCACAGACTTAGCGAACTGTACCCCCTCCTCCTCGGCCTGTTCCACCGGCTTCGGTGCCCGTTTAGCTCCGAATAATGCGCCGCTCTCACCGATGACGCGCTGAAACAAGCCTTGGGCCCAGGGCATGGCCATAAGAGCGGAAACGGAGAAAGACCCCGCCGATTCCCCGAAGATGGTCACGTTATTGGGATCGCCCCCAAAAACCGCGATGTTCTTTCGCACCCATTGCAAGGCCGCCACCTGATCCATTAATCCATAGTTGCCTGAGGCTCCCCTGCCCGATTCCTTCCCCAGCTCCGGATGCGCGAGAAAGCCAAAGACGCCCAGGCGGTAGTTGAAAGTGACCACTACCACTCCCTTGCGGGCCAGGTTTTCCCCCTCCTGGCGTTTTTCGGATGTACCCCCGGCGATGAACCCCCCGCCATAAACCCACACCATGACCGGCAGTTTTTCTTTGGGATTGACCGCAGGTGTCCAGACGTTCAAAGTTAAACAGTCCTCGCTGGGGCCGGGGTCATAGAAAATCATGTCGTCCCAAATGTGTCCCTGCATGGGGCGGTGTCCAAACTGGGTGGCTTTCTTAATCCCCTTCCAGCTAGGGGCTGGTTGTGGAGCCTTCCACCGCAGTTCACCCACCGGCGGCGCGGCGTAAGGAATGCCCAAGAAGATATGGATCTTGGAGTCTGCGCTTCTCTTACCTTCAACCATACCTTTATCGGTTTGAACCTGGTCGTATGCCATTAAGGGTTCGGCTAGCATGACCATGAGCAGGAAAACTGTACTTTTCAAAAGTTTCATTTTTACCTCAGTTCAAATTCACCAGCCACTTCAAAGTGTCAATTATTGGTCGATTTCCGAGTTAAGCGAGTCGAACCGACAGCCCATTCGTTCCATTACCCATTTTGATCGCTCTCATTTTGAGAATTTTCCCACAAGAAATCCAAAATAAATTAAAAGGCCTCAAATACCTAAAGCTAATTTTAATCAAGGAGTATAATTTAAGTCATCAAATGGTTTTCTTGCCCTCGGCCTCGAAAAATTTCCACGGGAACTCGAAACAAATTTTTTTTCCGCCATTTGCCTCAAACGATTCCATGTCAGGTTTCATCAAAAGAAAAAATCAAGGGAACTAAAAAATGATTATTGTTCGAAGATCGAAAGATCGCAGGCACATCGAGGACAATCATCAAAATACTTGGATGACCTTCGACAGGGAAAATAAGGCCGATCTCCTCAAAAACGGATTCGGCTCGCTCCAAATATTAAACGAGGAAATCCTTTCCCGTGACAAAGCTCTCCTATTACATCCGCCTAATCACATGATTATCGTAAGCTATGTCCAACAAGGGGTGGTGGTTTATCACGGCCCCTTTGGCGGAAGTGATCTTCTGGAATCAGGGGATTTCCACCAAATCAACGTGACTCCGGGCGATTTACAGTATGAGTTCGATGCCATAATATCCGGAGATACCCATATCTTCCAAAGCGGCTTCACCCCCGATTCGGGCGTATTAGAGCCCAAAGGACGGAAACAATTATTTACCCACGCTGATCGTCATGGAATTTTAAGGCTTATCGCCTCATCCGACGGGAGGGATTATTCCCTGCCTATAAAGCGGGACGTTCAAATGTATTCATCAATCATTAATCAAGGGAATCATATTAGCCACCCGGTCAAATACGGCCGAAGCGTATGGCTTCATTTGGTAAAGGGTAATATTCTGATGAACAATGTTGAATTTCAAACAGGGGACGGCGCCGGTTTTTCCGGGGAAAGATCTATTACTTTTACGGCCCAAACCCCAAGCGAAATTCTCCTTTTTGACGTTCCCGAGACAGTTGTTATTGAAGCCGTTAAAGAGTTGAAAAAAGAATCGGTTCTTTCACGAGTTTAATCCCGGCCTAAGATTTTTAAAAATGTATTACTCCTTCCGATTCTTATCATTTCGGGGCTCCTTTGGGTCTCTTTTACCAAGAGAATAAACGGCCCGCATATCTCCCTAAATCTTCCCAAAATTTAAAAATTTCACATTTTCGGGTAGTCCGTATAGCCCTTTTCGCCCCGGGAGTAATAAGTAGCCGGGTCCGGGGCGTTCAAAGGGGCGTTTTTCCGAAACCTTTCCGGTAGGTCTGGGTTGGCGAGGAATAGGGTCCCATAACAAACAAGGTCCGCCCCACCCTTCTCAAGAATTTCGTTTCCGGATTGAGCGGTATAGCCACCGTTGACCATAAGGGCTTGCTTGAATTCCTTGCGCAAAAGGGACGTCAATAAGATAGATCCGGGCGGTGGAACTCTCGGCCCTGAAACCCCTTCAATCAAGTCCAGGTAAACCAGTTTGCGGCGACTCAGTTCCTGGGCCAGACACGTAAATGTTTCCACAGGGTTCGAGTCGGAAATGGAATAGTGGGTGAAGTAAGGCGCGATTCGGTAGCCTACCCTTTCCGGTCCCCAGACTTCCGCCACCGCATCGGCCACTTCCAGCGGAAAGCGCAGGCGATTCTCCAGACTGCCCCCGTAGGCGTCAGTGCGATGGTTCGAGCCGTCCTTGGTGAATTGATCCAAAAGGTAGCCGTTGGCGCCGTGAATCTCCACCCCGTCAAAACCGGCCGCCATGGCGTTTTCCGCGCCGGTCTTGAACTGCTGGACCACCTGGGGAATTTCTGAAAGCTCCAGGGCCCGAGGCGTCACGAGTTTCTTTTTTTGACCCTGCAGGTTGAAAAGCTCCCCTTCCACGGGAAGGGCCGAAGGGGCCACCGGCAGTTCCCCGCCGTGAAAATCAGGGAGAGATACCCGGCCTACGTGCCAGAGCTGAAGAAAAATCCTTCCCCCGGCCTGGTGAACCGCGTCGGTGACCTTGATCCAGCCCTTGACCTGTTCGGGCGAGTGGATGCCCGGGGTATTGGGGTAACCCTGCCCCATGGGGGTCACCTGTGTGGCTTCAGTGAGGATAAGTCCCGCCGAGGCCCTTTGGGTGTAATAGGTCACGGCCAACGGGCCTGGCACATTTCCTTCCACCGCCCGGCATCGGGTGAGGGCCGACATCACCATGCGGTTTGGCATTTCCATCGGGCCAAGCTTGAAAGGGGAAAAAAGGTTCATGACGACTCCAGGTAAATAAATTGAATTGTAATCTTATAACCGCGAACGGCTTTTATTACTATGGGGGATAATCGGTTTAGAGAAAGAAGAAAATCCGGTTCCTTTGTTTTGACTTTGTACGCGGGCCTTGGAAAACGAACATCCCCAAAGTCCCCCTCTGGAAGTCACGGATAAGGCTCCCTGGATTTATACTTGGGTAAATCTCTCAAACCAACGTCTCAGATGTATAACGTTAACCACTAATCCATTGGAAAAATTCAGTCGTGAGGACCCCGTGAAGAAACTCTTCTTCCTTTTTTCAATAGTCGCCCTGGCTTGGCTTTTAACCGGGTCCGTTTGGTCCGCGAGCCTAAGTATTACCGTGAATGCCTCACTGAGATACCAGACGGCTGAAGGCTTCGGGACCTGCGTGGATGGCGGCGCGGCCCCCTACAACCAGGCTTGGCTTCAGGACCTCTATACCAAGGACATGGGCGGTTCATTCCTGCGGGTCGTGGTGGACCCAAGCCTCGCCCCCAACCCCGTGACCTTCACTTCGAACTTGGCCGCCAATATCGCCCTGTTGAACTTCAACGCCGCCTTCATCGCCAATGAAGCCACCTTCGCCCAGGCCTTGAACACCCGCAAACTTGATTCTTTCCGCCTCTACGCCACCCCCTGGAGCCCACCGGCCTATATGAAGGCCAACAACGACACCACCGACGCCGGAAACGGAAGCAGTACCACCAACCACCTCATCGACACTCCGGCCAATTACCAGCAATACGCCTATTACCTGGCGGCCTTCTGCGCGGGCTTCCAGCAGGCCTACGGCATCCCCATTTACGGCGTCAGCGTGCAAAACGAGCTGATGTTCAATGAGCCTTATAATTCCTGCCAATACACCGACCAGGAATTCCACGACGTGGTGACCCTAGTGGGCCAGACCTTCGCGGCCCAGGGTATCACCACCAAGGTGATGGGCCCGGAAAGCGTCGGCCCGGACGGGGGATTCTTCACCACCAACCAGATGGGTTTCATCAACGCCGTGCAAAGTGACGGCGCGGTGGCTCCCTTCCTAAATATCTTCAATATCCATTCCTACTCCAGCAACGGGATCGACCCCCTGGCCCCCCAGCGTTCCTGGCTGACCAGTTACTGGTCCCAAATCCAGCCGTTCGGCAAGGAGTCCTGGATGACCGAAACATCGGGGGACGCGCCCAGTTGGCTGGATGTGAACTCCGGGGGCAACCAGGACGGCGCCCTCTTCATGGGCTACCGCATGAACGAGGACTTGGCCTTCGGCAACGACAGCACCTGGTTTTACTGGCAGATCACGAGCGGGGGTGACTCGGCCGATACTTTCTCCCTTACCGGGCAAAACCCCGGCGCCCTGGTTCCCCCCGCCCAACAGCCCAAGTACTGCGCCTATAAACAATTCTCTCGTTTCATCCGGCCTGGAGCCGTCCGGGTGGATGCTTCTCCCGACGCCGTTTCCTGCAACGCGACCGCCTGGGTCCATGACGCCAACAAGACCCTCACGGTGGTCCTGGTAAATCAGGACACCCAGCCCGCCACGGTTAGCCTGGCCCTTCCCTCGGTTCCCAATGTGGCGTCCTTCGGGGCTTACCGTTCTTCCACAAGCGAAAGCTTCGTGCGGCAAGCCGATGTCCCTGTTTCCAGCCAAGCCGCTTCCTTTATCATCCCGCCCCAAAGCATTCTCACCCTGAACGGTTACGACACTACGGTGGTGACACCCACGCCAGTTCCCACCGACACGCCCAGCCCCGACTGCCCCAAGCTTTTTAACGGCTTTGAGACCCTCACCGAAAACGGAACCTGGAGCGGGACGAACGCCACCCGGGCCTTGAGTACAGCCTACCCATCCCAAGGAACCTACTGCTTGGCGGTAACTATCACCAATCCCCCCGCTCCCAGCCCCACCTCCTGGGACGACCAAGTGGCCAACCTGGCCGGTTTCACTCCGAACGTCTGGACCGGTTACAACAGCCTGACCTTGGATATCTACGTCGATCCGACCGCCCCGCCTTGGAACGGCGGGTGGAATACCGTTTATCTTTACGGCAACGCGCCCGCGAAAGGCTACCGGGAAATTTCCATTTCCCCATTCGGCTTGCAGACCGGCTGGAACCGGGTGACCTTCCCCTTGAACTGGAACCTGGATACCAACGTTCCGGCAATCGGTCCCACCGATGCCCTCACTTCCATTATCTTTGTGCTTCAAACCAGCGTTCCCCAAGTGGGACGTTTTTATATGGATAACATGGTCCTTCACACGGGAGTGGCTTGTGTCGCTACTGTCACACCTACTCCCACTCTAACTGGTTCCTCAACGCTCACCCCCACTCCCTCTTCCACCCGAACGGCTTCGATGACGCCAAGCGCGACGGCCACAGGGACTCCCACGCGCACACCCACGACTACGCCCACCACGACGCCCTCCCACACACCCACTTCCTCTCCCACCGCCACCCCTACAGCCTCCCCTACCGCAACAACCACCCGAACACCCACGGTGACGCCTTCGCCTTCTCCCACGAACTCCCCGACATTAACACCCACCGCGACCGCCTCCCCCACTTCAACAGCCACCCGAACCCCAGCGGTGACGCCTACACCAACTTTGTCCTTCACCGGCACCCTATCCCCCTCCCCGACACCAACCCAAACCTTTACCTTTTCGAACACACCTTCATTTACCTCGACACCTTCCCAAACCCAAACACCTACTTTCACATTTTTGAGCACCCCAACTTTTACTCCGTCTTTTACGTTCTCGGCCACTTCCAGCGCTACCAATAGCCCAACAAGGACGGCCATCCCCTCCCCTTCTTTTACCCCAACATTCACACCTTCGAACATTTACACTTTCACACCAACTGTTACACCGTCCTTCACACCTACATCCCTTGCCACTTTCACACAATCTTTTGGTTCTCCCGTCCTGTTCCCCAACCCGGCCAAGGGAGACGCCACCACCCTGCGTTTCAAACTGGTCAATCCCGCCGGAAATGTTTCCATCCGCCTTTTCACCACTGCCTTGAGAAAAATTGGCTCGCAGGCCCTATATTTCCCCTCGTCCGGAGTACAGGATGTTCCCATCAACCTTGTCGACAAGGACGGAAGCCCCCTGGCGAATGGGATCTATTACCTGGTGGTGGACTTGCCTTCAGGCCGATGGATCGGCAAATTGTTAGTGCTTCGATAACAGGACTTTACGATAAAAATCTAAAAAGGCGGGACTCGCGCGATGAAAATATTCTTAACCGGCGGCAGCGGCTTTATCGGGCATTGGGTGGTCAAGGAGCTTTTGGCCCAGGGCCATGAGCTTCATCTTTTAATCCGCAACCCCTCGAAGATTCCCTCTTTGAAAAAGACTCCGGGCGTCTTTGTGATCGAGGGAACGATTTACGATCAAACCATCATGGAGAAGGCCTTGAAGGGTTGTGACGCCTGTGTGCACATTGCCCTGGGTTGGGGGGAGACGTCCACCACTATGCTGGAAAGGGACACTGCGGTCACGGTGTTCTTGATGGAAGCGGCGGAGAAGGCCGGCGTGAAACAGTTTCTCTATACCTCCTCCACGGCGGCCGTGGGGGAATTCCGCCCCCGCATGGACGAAAGCATCGATTTAAGGCCGATGGACCTTTACGGGGCCACCAAGGCCTCTTCGGAGGCCTACCTGCTGGGCTTCGCGGCCAAAGCGAAGATCCGTTGCAACATCATCCGTCCCGGTTATACCTTCGGTAATCCCGCTTTTATAGATGGAGTCACCCAGCCCGACCAGCGTTTCAACCAGATCGTGGCGGCGACGAAAAAGAATGAGCCTATCACCGTCACCAAACACGATGGCACGCAGTTCATCTGGGCGGGCGACCTGGCGAAGTTGTATACCGCCGTGTTAAAAAGCGATATGAACCGAAGGATTTTTTTCGGCCTCTCCAATGAGTTCGTGACCTGGGAGGCGGTGGCTCACAAAGCCATTGAGCTGATGGGCTCTAAAAGCAAGATTGTTGTTGAAGACAAGGGCTGGGACGCCGAACCCATGTTGTTTGACATGAGCCTGATCAAGAAGGAATTCGGCCTGGATTTTGTGGCTTCGCCCGAAATCGGGAAGCATTTGGTATATTTGGAAAATAAGTAATGGGCAGACCTTTCCGAACGGAAATCAATTTTATCTGAATAAATTTTCCCAGGGATTTAACCAAGATGGCCTTCCATTTTCTCCAGTTGCTTCCCCATAATTAAAACCTGTCATACACATCGGGGAGGGCGGACATGGAGAAATTATTTTCTGAGGTGATTTGTTTTTGGGCCCTGGCGGGTTTTGTCAGCGCTTCCGACGAGATGCCGGGTCCTGATCAAGCCCATTACGAAAACGCCTGGGTCTTTTTTTCTCTTTTTGCCCTGGTGGGGTTGAATGCCTGGATGTATTGGTACTTATGGAAGAATCGGGCCCCTGAAGACGAGCCAAAGCCGGAAGTTTTGAGGCCTAACCCACGGCCAATCATTCACGCTCAAACACCCCTTCAAAAGAAGAGAACCTCAAGAGAACGGGTGAAAGTCCCAGTTTAAATAGAAGGAATGGATTCTCTTACTTCTTCGAAAAATCCTTGGATTTTCTTATTTTATCTTTTAAATCTTTTTCCCAGCAAACCCCATAAGTCTTGAAGGTCTTTTCCGAAGCTTTAAATTCTTCGAAGGCCCTTTGGTAGGCCGTACTATCCCCCGTCATTTGACCTAACAGATAATCCTCATTTCCCAACTCTAATCGAGCTGTGGCGGCGAAGAATACATAATGATGGGCTTGGTATATTTTAAAAGCCGAAGCCGCTTGGGGCCTTGCTTTTAACAACCAGCTTTTATCTTTTTCAAAAGTCCCGAGAGATCTTTCCAGTTTGGCCATGTTGATCTCGTGGCTCGCCTCATTCATCGGCACCGGAGAGGATGCGCAACCCTTCTTAAAAGTTTCCAGGTAATCTTTGGCCCGGGCAGCCAAAGAGGCATCCGGAACCAATTGGAGAAGGTTCGAATAGGCCAAAAGGAGTTCGCTCAAACAGGAACATTTTAACGACTCAATATTCCCTTGGTTCGCAATGGTAAGGGCCTCTTCTAACAATGAAACACCGTCGCGCATGGATTTTGAATCTTTTTCCTTTACCCCTTTGTGATTCAGGGCCTTTCCAAGAGACTCATCTAATTCTTCAGCGCGAATTTCGTCTTTTTGGAAGCCATTCTCGGATCGAATATCCCCCAACATTTTCAAAACCAAGTCTTCCCGTTTAGAATCACAGTCCAAATTACCCAAAAGGATTTCCACCTCGGCTTGAAAATTACATAATTCTTCCCACATAGGTTTCCGAGTATTCCGGTCGTAAAGTGACCTCAATCGTTTGTAAATATCCGAGGCCTCTTGAAGGGTTGGAGCATCAAAGGTTTTCGCCCCCAAAAATTCCTGGCAAAGTCCCAAATAAAGCTCATTTTTGGCCCAAAGCTCCGCGTCTTGGGATTGAGGAACAAGTTCTTGGGATTTTTTCAAGCTTTCTCGGCTTTGGTGTAAAAGCTGGTCATCCTCAGTGTAGTGAGCCAACCGCAATTGGGCTTTTCCCAGATTTGCCAAGGCAAAACCGAGGCCGTAATTATTTCCCATTTTTTGGAAAAGATTTACCGCCCGATTGGAGTACAGAATGGACTCACGCATATCCTTCGCGCTTTTTTCTCGTTCCCCTAAGGTAAAATAAATCCCTCCAATGTTGGTTTCGGAACCGGCCGCGTCATCTGGAGCTAGGACTTCAGCATTCTTCGGTAAAGCTGATAGGTAATGTGGAATTGCTTTTTTCAAATTTGTTGTATTAGTTTCCCGTGCGCCCAGGAATTAATAACATGCACCCAATCCGGTTTGAACCCAGACCCACTGGTGTGGTTGTCCCAATTGGGATGTTTCTTTCAAGGCTTCTTCGAATGCTTTTAAAGATCTTTGAATTTTTTCCGAGTCATTCTGTTTTTGGCCCATTTCGGCAAGAGAAGCCCCTAAACCCGTTTGAAGGACGGCCCAATTTCCGGGGTCATATTTACGGTTAATCTTTCCAAGAGCCGTTTGGTAAACTTTCGCAGCTTCTTCAAGATTATCAGGATTTGTTTCCATAGTTCCCAAGGTAAAAAGACAGTGTGCCAGAATGCTTTCTGTCTCCATGTCCCCCATAGGAATTTTGGTTTCAGGATCAACAGTGCTGTTGGCCAGCACATCCTTGGCGAGACGGATGGCGTTTTGCAGAGCGGTCACGTCTTTCATTTGCTGGCCATACTCGCTTAGGAAAAAGGCAAGGTTGCTTTTAACCTCGAGAAGGGCATTCGAGCTAAGTCGTTTTTCAGCTACCAACCCCAAGACTGTGTCCATTTTAAGAACCATCGGTTGCAGGGTCTTGGCGATATACATGCCTTGACTTTTACTAATCAACCCCCGCCAGGAAGCGGTTACCCAATCCAGTACCTCGAGAATATCGACATCAACGACCTTATCCAATTTGGAGGTCTCATTGATGGAATAACCCTCTTCCCGGGCCAAGCACCGGGCTTTGACGGATGCCGAAACATAGATATTCCACTCCTTCCCGTCCCCCCTTTCGTCTTGGTTTCCCCAAATGAGCAAATCGGCTCCGGAATCCGCCAATATTTTTTCGGCATTTTCAAAACCCGTTTTGAGGTCTGGCTCACCCGGGGTCCCATGGAAACAGGCATGGAAAGTCGAAGAGCCCTCAAGCCCAGATCCTTTTCCATGTGCAAAGCGATTTTTTCCTGCATCCTCACGCCATCGTTTGAGAAAAGTTTTGGGGTGTTCAAGGGAGCCACGGCAATCAAAAGATTTTCAATGTTATCGCGGGTTCGAAGAGGGGACTTGATGATGGCGGGGGGAAATGCCTTTTTAAGCCAGGAATCGAACACCTCGTAGGAGAGGTATAGAAGGAGCAATCCTAGGCAACCGATGAGGATAAGAAGTCTTTTGTTTTTCATACCAGCCAATTATATAGGCAAAGGTGATAAACAATTTTTTTGTGGGTTGAAAATCATTTCATGGGGAAAGCGAATGATAGAAAAGGAGATTAAAACAAATAGGCCACCACAAAATTTTCCAGGCTACCTCTCAAACACCAAATCCTTAAACTCCAATTCCCCTGAGCCCTGGCCAGAGGGCACCACCAGCACCACGGCTCCCAAAGCCCCCAGGTCCACCCGCAGGTCACCTTCCTGGTTGCCCCAGTCCAGGTCGGGCTTGGCGGCCCTCAGGCTGATCTGGAGGTGCTGCCATTCTCCCGTGCCGGTCCAGGAACCCACCTCGTACTGCTCGCCGTCGGAGCCCTGGGGCCCACTTGAGTAACGAATGGCGGGGTCCTTCGCGCTCAGTTCGGCCAGGCATAGGCTGAAGTGCTTCCCCTTGGTCATCCGCGCCTTGAAGGAAAGCCGCCGGTAGATGCGCACATCCACGGCATTCCCCGGCGAATCCGTGCTCCCCTCCACTGAAAAAGGCCCCACGCCCGGCCCGATCACCAAGTGCTGTTCGGTCTCTTTCCCGGAACGGAAAACCAGCATCACACCCCCATCCTCACGGGGAACCACCGTAGCGCCTTCCCCACCGCCCATGATCTTGAAATCTCCCAGGGCCCAATCCATGAACTCGCGGCGGCGGGGATCCTTCGGGCTTCCTTCTTTCGTTTCCAACCGGACAGCCTTCCACAAGGACGTTTGGACACGGTCCGTCAACCGCGACCCGACGTCGCGGAGGTAGGCGCGGTCAAAGGCCAGCCCGGCCTCCCCCTTTTCTTCCAGCCGGTCGGCCAGGGCCAGCGATTCAGCCTCGGGCAGGCCGGCTTGCTCAGCGGCGATCCATTGCGCAACCACCGCTTCCCGGCCCGCCAAGCTGTAGGCGCGGGGTTGGCAAGCCTGGGCGACCAGCGCCTCCAGGTCCGCAGTCTTACCCAAACGGCGCAAGGCTTCCGCCATGGCTTCCGCCGCCTTCTCGCGCAGGGGCCCCTTCAACTTGTCCTTCTTAAACAATGGTTCCAAGTCGGACAGGCCCTTGCCCGGCCAATCCGGATCGGCCTTTTGGCCCGGGCCCTTGAGGGCTTTCAGCAATATATCCAGTGCCGGCTCGGCATAGGGACTGCCAGACTGCAGGATGGGAAGGGCGTCTTGCACGGCTTGATCCCGGTTGTTCTGTTCCAGCGCGTTGGCCGCCATTAGGTAGGCGGCCCGCGTGGCCTCCGGATGGTTCTTTTGCCGCTTAAGGAGCCCAACGAAATAACCCCGGGCCAGCCCGGCGTGGCGCTGGCGGTCCTTTTTCTTGCGGGCCTTGTGGGCCGCCTCCATTTCCATCAGCCCCAGGTCCAGGCGCGAGTAAGCGCTATAGGGGTTCTCCGGATAGCTGCCGAGGATGCGTTGGTAGAGGTTGACCGCCTCCTTGGCCTCGCCAATGGATCGGTGGACCAGGGCCTGCCGGTAGAGGAACTCACACTGCTCCGGGGGATCCACGCTAAGCTTGAAGAGTTCGTCGAAAAGCTCCAGGGCGCTATCCGTATGGCCGTTGAGGGCGGAGGCTTCCGCGCGGGTGCGCACGTCGTTCTCGACGGCCGCCTTCTTGAAATAAATCTGCACCAGGTCCAGCCAAACGCCCCGGCCCTTCACGCCGAAGCGGAAAAAACCAGCCGCGGGCGCCTGGCCTATCCAGGTTTCCAGCGTAGGGCCGCCCGGGAACACGCTTTTCCACCATCGGTTATCCCCGCTTTGGGCACTCAGACGGCCGTTGTCGTAGGTGAGCATGAGCCAATGCCTCTCCCCGCCCTCGAGTTTCTCCCTCGCCCGCAGGGCCTCGTCCTTCACCCCGCCTTCGAGCCGGTTATCCACCTGGTCCTTCACCCAGCGAAGCCGGGGGTCGGCGCTGTGGCGGTAAAAAAGCCCGTTCCCTTCCTCACCCTTCGTCAGGGCGGCCAGGGTCAAGTCCGCGGGGGTACCGGCCTTAACGCGGTAGGCGATCTTGATCCGGAAGGCTTGGATAGGCAGGGGCTTCTTGAGGCTCAGCCAGCCGCCTTCCAGCCCCGCTTCCCCCAGGGACAGGGCCTCGGTTTGCCAGCGCTGGGAAAAACCCTGCCAGTTGCTGAAGTCCTCGCTCATCCAGGTTTGCCATCCGCGTAAGTCGCGCCACTCGATCCACCGCGGCAGGGCGCCCAGCATCAGCACCAGCACCGCCGCCAACAGGGCCAGGGCCCAGAGGCGACCCTTATAACGGATCCACTGGATGCGCTTGCCCGCCGTTGGGTCCATGCCCGGCGCCCAGAGTTGGAAGGTTTCCACGGGTTGGGAGATGTTCTTGAGGGATTGCAGACCCTTGCGGATGACCCTGATATTCTTAAGGCCCTTCAAGTGGGCCACCACTTCCCGGGAGACGCAGATGCCGCCGTAGGGGCTTAAGGGTTCTAGGCGAGCGGCGATATTCACGCCCTCGCCGAAAATGTCGCCTTCCGTGACCACCACGTCGCCCAGGTGGATGCCGATGCGGATGAAGCGATGTTCGGCGGGCTTCAGGCCCTTATTGCGCTCGTGGAAGCGGGTCTGGATGGCCACCGCGCAATTCACCGCGTCTACGACGGACCCGAAATCCACCATGAGGGAATCGCCGATGGTCTTGATGACCCGGCCGCCGAAAATCTTGACCTGGTCCTCCAAGAGGACATTGTGCAGGGCGAGGAACCTCATGGTTCCGGCCTCATCCTGGTGCATCATGCGGCTGTAGCCCACGATGTCGGTGAACATCACCGCGGCCAGCTTACGCTGGTCGCCGGGCTTAAGGATTGGTTCTTCCTGGGGTTCGGGCATTTATTTCCTGAAACAAGGGTTATATGCCACCATATTACACTTTTATGCCAAGCCCGGAAATACCTTAAGAGCCACCTTTGAGCCGCATTCCCTTACCCAACAAATAACTTTTCATACGGCGGTCATCAGGAACATCGAGGAAAGAGGATGAATGTAATTCATCGGCGATGTTTTGAAGGGTAAAGCCCTCCCCCAAAAGAAACTCCACCAGATCCACGTCCCGGTCCGAAACGGCTGTCCGTAATAACCGCTTGCCGCCTTCCCCTTCTTTGTTCCGAACGTTCTTCACCAGCAGGCGGTACATGGAAAAACCCTTTCCCTTCGTGGGGGACGGTATGGCTCCGGGATAAAGGGCTTCCAGGATGGCCCGATTGATCCGCCGGACCAGGGGCGAGTTGTTCCAGCCGTAGGAGGGTACCCCCTTCATCCAGGGTTCAATCTTGAGTTCCTTGAACCGAACTTTCGGATCGGCATAGATCTGGTCATATTGAAGGGAAAAATTGAGGGTATCGGCGGCAAGCTTATCCTCAGTAGGCGGGATGCTTCCCGCTTGGCTCCTTGCCGTTTCCAGGTTGCTCAGGATGATGGCGGGATTGGAATCCTTGTCCGCCCACTTTTGAAGCAGAGCCTTCCCATCCACGTCCCCGGGAAAGAAACAAAGAAACTTTCCGTAACCTGTCAGCTGTGTCGCCAGCAAATTAGTTTGAACCCCCGCCGAAACCAGGACGCGAAGGATATCCTCATTCCCCAGGTCATAGGCCGCCTGGAGCGCCGATGAGCCCGAAAGGGTAGGGCCTTTGAAATTAGTCATGAAAGTGATGGAGGCGCTGGAGCCTTCACGGGAACTAATCGTGGCGCTATCGTCCGTTATTTTCGCGTGGCTTAGGAGAAGCGAAAGCATTTCGGCACTCCCCTGTTGGACGGCGGCGGTTAAGGCGTTATCGGTAACTTTAGCTCCCTGAGACAGGAATTTTCCCACCAGGTCCTTGTATCCCTTTTGCACAGCCCCCTCCAAAGGGGTAGTTTGGGAGTTGCCGGGAAGGGGTGCATCCAAGCCCTGGCGCGTGGCGTAATCCTGAAGCTTGGCTGGGTCAGACAGGATTGAATCCACCAAGGCTCCCGCCTTATCCCAGGCCTCCCGGTCCCGTCGGGCCCCGTAATCTTTTAAGCCTTCCTTGATCGCGCGACCGATAAGAACGGCAAAAGCCAAGACTAAAAGCCCGGCGGAGAAACGACCGAACCAATGTATATAGAGGGGCTCTTGGCGGACCCGTAAGCCTAAGGCTCCGGCCAAGCCGAGAAGATAAAAAGCCACTAGGGTCCCGCCCCCTATCGCCAGCATGGCCGCAACGGCCAAGCCGCCGATCCAATTCCCTCCCCCGGTTTCGAAAATAAAAATATAGCCGACCACAAATGCGGCCGCCAGGGCGCCCAGGCACCCGGCGAAGAATAGAAATTTAAGGAATAGGGTCATCCAAATCCTCCGAAGATCAAAAGGTCAATTCACTCTTAGCGGACCTGCGTCAGGTAGAGGGGAGTGCCGTCTGGGTCCTTGAAGAAAGCCAGGATGTTCACCTCGTTCTCCTGGAAATGGAACTTCACGCCCTTGGCTTCCAATTCCTTGGCGGTTTTACGGATATCCTGCACCTCAAAACCGATGGTTACGTTGTGGGAATGGGAGGGAGCCACCTGCCCCTCGGTCCTCACGCCGAGGGGCGGGCTTTGGTTGTGCCCAGCCAGGGTGCCGGAGCTAGCGGAGGCACCACTGTTGGGCTGGGCCCCCGGATGGGGCGGAGAGTTCTCCGAGAGGGCGCCCCAACCCATCTTTGCCGCAAGTTCGGGGGGTGCCCCCGTCTTTTGGGGATGCAGGCCAATAGTGATGCCCTTGGTGGTTAACTCCGCCCAGTTATCCCCAAAACGAAGATCCTCATAGAGGCCAAGGATACCGTTGTAAAACTCGATCGACTTGTCCAGGTCCGCGACCATGATGGTGACATAGGCTTTCTTGATTTCGGGCAAGTTTTTCTCCTCAAGAGCTACGGGAATTAAAAAAATATTTTTAACCTATGCCCTTAGCAAACCCAGGGTTAACGCAAGCTAGTTGTTCGATTTTTCACCTTCTCCCTTGACGGGAGAAGGATGGGATGAGGGTGGTTTTGCCTGCCACCGATCCCCTCACCCTACCCTCTCCCGCAAGGGGCGAGGGTTTATTCGGTTAGGTTTGCCAAGTGCAAAGTACCAAAATATTTTACCAATTGAGGAGCCAAACCGGAGGCCTTCTCAATAAAAAGAACCCACGATACCTTTTAGGAAGAGGTCCGTTTCCAACCCGTAGATGCGGTTGTCCGGGCCCGCGGCCGTCATGACGCAGACCAGGTCCATGTCCGGGGAGACGAAGATGTCTTGGCCCTGGTAGCCCGAGGCCTTGAAAACGCGAACCGGCTTTCCCTGCCAGGACAAGTTCATGACGTACCATAGGTATCCGTAATTACCTCCGAAAGCTTGGCCCGGCGGCGCCTGGGTGGTGGTGGCGTCCTTGATCCATTCCTCGGAAATAATCCTCTTCCCTTTCCACATCCCATGGTTCAAATATAACTGTCCCAGTTTGCCCATGTCCCGGGCCGTCCAGGAAAGGCCGTAATCCACCCGGTTCAAGCCCCCAGGCCCAGTCACCCAACTATCCTCGATCCCCAAGGGTCCCAATAGGTTTTTTTTCGCGAAATCAGGGAAGCTCACGCCGCTTTTTTGAGCGATCAGATTAGAGACCAGCGTGAGGCAGCATCCGTTATATACCCAGGTAGCCCCCACCGAATGAGCCATGGGCAGGGCAAAACAAAACCCAAGCCAGTCCGCCGAGTGTTCCATCTGCGCCGCGCAGATGGTCTCCCAAGCACCTGCGTCGTCACAATCCAGCCCCGAAGTCATGTCGAGAAGATTGGCGATGGTGATGGCGTCTTTCTTGGAGTCCCAACCGGCTTTCGAGCGTCGGTCGGGATATAGGTCGTAAAGTTTTTGGTCCAAGCTTAAAAGGCCCTGGTCCTGCGCGATCCCGTAAACGGTGGAAAAGACCGACTTGGTGCAGGAATAAAGGGATTGGTGGGAGGCGGCGGTATAACCGTTGAAGTATTTTTCCAAAATAAGCCTGCCGTGCCGGAACACAAGCACGCTATGCATGAGGGCCCCAGGGTTCCCAACAAGAAGCTCCATCTCATGGTTAATTTTTTGAAAATCGGCTTTTTCTTTTCGGAGGTCCCCCACGGGCCAGCCATCTTGTAGTTTCTGGGGAATCTCATAGTGAAAAGGAACGGGGGTGTCGGTAGGCTCAACCAACGGGGCCACGGCCGGCGGAGGAGGTATCTCATCGTCACTGGCGCAAACCCGCCCAACGGCGGAGAGAAAGGCTAGCCCAATGAGAATGTTGCGGAGGACTTTAATCACGGGCATTTAATCTTCCTTTGATTTGATTGGCACGGCGCAGCCCCTGAGGCTCTCGAAGGGTTCCTGGGGGTATAAGTTCAGTATTAAGGGCATTTTACGTTACCCACAACAAAAAGGGTCTTCTTTTGGCCCGTTTGCTTAAGTTTTACTCAAGTTTCTTGCTAGAATGCCGTTATGTCATCCATGGAAACAGTAAACAATCTGCCGCCACAATTAACGCCCAAAGATTCTTCGGCCATCTTGAGCAAGCCTATTGCCGCAGCCGCCCAAGAAACCAAGACGATCGCTAACCTTGGCCAAGAATCGGTTCCCGCTCCGGCGGAAACAGGCAAAAAGATCGACCTCAAGGCCTGATCTGCTTCAGAAATAAAAAAAGGCTGATCCAGCTTCTTTAAGAAGCCGAATCGGCCTTTTTTCGTTCCGCGGTCCCCATTTACTATTAATTAAACCCCTGTGGGGAAGCTTCGATGTTTCTATCGAGAAATTTTTAACCTTCTCTTTGTCCAGCCCCGCCCCGGCTTTTGAAAATGAATGGGGGTTAAACCGTCTCAGCCCACGACCATTCGAATCAGCATGTAGAGCCCCGCCAACGGCACCAACGTGACGACCAAAACGAGGATCATGTTCAAAAAAGCGAACCCCACTGAAAACCGGTGGACCCTGGCCAGGACAAGAAGTAAAACAATAAAGCTCCAAACGCCGGCAATGAGCTCCAGCGCTCCCCAGCCAAACCGCCAAAGGCCCGAATAGTTCAGGTTGCGGATGATTTCGAATATCTCGGCCGCCAAACTTGGCGCTGAGGCCCAAATGAGGCCGTCAAATAGTTCCCAGAGGTCACCTTCCCCGCCCATCCATTTACCCGTGAAGGAAAAAATCCAAGCCAGGAGCAAAAACACCGGATAACTGATCAGCGCCACCAACGGGAACACCAGCAAATACCAGAATTCGCCTTTTTTTATCACGTCCCCCAGACAGTCGAAAAAGGCGGATAGGAACAACATAACCCAGATACCCTGGGTCCTCGGACTTGCCAGGATTTCCTCGAAGGTCGTCTGCGGCGCGGTCAACATGCCCCAGAAGTTATCGAAAAAGGGCCGGGCCGGACCGGTTGGAACGTTAGGGTAAGAACCCCTTGAAATGCCAGCTAAGGACGCGCCACAAGCGGGACAGGCCAGACTTAAGCTGGAAATTTCGGCATTGCACTTGGGGCATAAGGTCATAGCCTTGGGGGCGGTGGATTGTGGCGCGCCGCAGGAGAGGCAGGCCAGACTTAAACTGGAAATCTCAGCTTTGCATTTGGGACATAAGACAAGGGCCATAACCTCTCCTTGATATTGATTTTTTCCGGACAGAAACACGTCCTAGAGAGAATACATTCTAGGCCAACCGATGGGCATCTCAAAAATTTAAGGGAAATATTTTCAGGAATGGCTTTGGTGGCAACCCGAGGGGAATCGAAACCGGCTTCTTTTTTAAACGGAAAGTTCCTTGAGGATAGAAACGAAGCCTTCCACCGGATGAGCACCTGATAGGGCGGTTTTTTCATCGAAGACAAAGAAGGGCACGCCCGAAATGCCCAGGTTGTAGGATTTCTCTTCTAACTCCCGGACTTCCTCGGTCCCTTTGTCGCTATTCAAAAAATTTTCGACTTTCTCCTTGTCCATCCCGGCCCCTCCCGCGACTTCCGCCAAAACCTTGTTGTCCCCGATATCTTTCCCATCCCTGAAATAAGCCTCATGGAGCGCCTCAGTCACGGGCTTTTGAAAACCCTGGGTCCCCGCGAACCAGATGACCCGGTGGGCCTTGAAGGTGTTGGGAATCTTCGAGGCCTTTTCAAAGTGGTAGTCCAGGCCCACTTCCTTGCCTAAACCTGAGATCCGGGCGTCCATGGTCTCGACCCCGGCGCCATACTTGGCTTTCAGGTGCTTCACCCGGTCAATGCCCTCTTCGGGCGTATCAGGTCTTAGCTCGTAAGGCAAATAGTGGAGTTCCGCCTCCACCTCGGGCACGGCTTCCAAAGCTTTTTCCAAACGCCGCTTCCCCAGCCAACACCAGGGGCAAATGACATCGGTATAGACATCGATTTTGAGTTTTTTCTTGGCTTCCATGGTTTCAGGTTATGATTTCCGGCGGACGATAACAAGTGCTTACTGGCGGGTAATTTTTTAATAACTTTCGAAATATTAGGGATGTAGTGAAGTAATATAAGAACCTGTTTCTGGGTCTGTCCCAAAGCCCGGGGAAATCATCCAAGGAGAAAACCATGGCCGCCTCGGATATACCCCTCTCCTCCCTTCTTTCCACCCTGCGCGGCAGCGACCTTTTCCAGGACCTCACCGCTCCCGAGATGGACGATTTGCTTATCCACATGCGAATGATTCGCACCCAGAAAGGGTTCGAGATCATCCGGCAGGGCGACTCCTGGGATTCCTTTTACGTGATCCTGTCGGGCCGGGTATCGGTGAAGATGCGAAAGGGTTCCAAAACAATCCGGATGGGGAACCTGGGAAAGGGAGAGTTTTTCGGGGAAATGGCCCTGCTCGCGGAACAGCCCCGCAACGCAACCATCACTTCCGAAGAAGTCTCTGAAATGCTGGTCCTCAAGAAAGCGGAATTCGACACCATCCTGATGAAGAACCCAACGCGGGCGCATAAAATCCGAAATGCCTATTTGGAACGGGCGGCGAAGAACAAAAAAAAGCGAGTCCTCTAATCGGCCGTTTTGTCCCCCAAAACTTTATCTTTGAGAAACTGAGACCTGGTTTTAAAGAGATAATGAAAAGCGTCGGGTTGGACTTCCCCCGATTTTGCGGACACCCGGCCCCTTTTCGTTAGGAATTTTTTTCGCGGTTCGATTTCTTTCTCTTTCCACAGAAAAAATCCGTTTTATAATACCCATATGAAATGTCCCAATTGCGGTTTTGAACAACCGGAATCGGCCGAAGCCTGCGAGGCCTGCGGTTTAATATTCGCCAAGTGGAGGGAACGCCACCCTGCCCCTGCCCCGGAAGCCGCGGCTCAACCGGAATCCGCTGCTCCCCAGGAATCCTCGCCCCCACCAAAAGCCGTGGTTCCCCTGGATGCCCTCCTGGATCCCCCGAAAGTGACTTCTGCCGAGAACCCCGTCCCCAAACCGGATACCCCACCCACGCCGCCAAGCCCGGAACAGGCCGCGCCGGCTAGCAAGTCCTCGCCCCTGCTCGAACGGCAATATATCGATTTCTCCGTCAAGAAATTCGCCTGGATATCAGGGATCCTGCTCCTGGGTCTTGGTGTTTACGTTTTCACCACCTCGAAGCCGGCTGAAAAAACAGGATATGGCCTCCCGCGCCCAGTTAACCCCCTTGAGACGGTCTACCCGACCGAAACCCCTTGGGCCACCACACCCACGCCGACCGCCATTCCCATGACCATCACGGGCCCGCCCTGGGCGCTCCACGGGAAGGTCGTGGATTGCCTCCACTTGACGCCCATCGGCGCTGTCACCTTCGTTTTCTCGAACAACGGGGTCGCGGTGACCACTACCACCGACGCCCAAGGCCTCTACCAGATATCCGTGCCCCAGCTCTCTGGTACTGAGGCCTGGGAGGTCCAATTCAAAAATGAATATTTCAGGGAAGGCTTTTGGTTGGACGACTCATCGACCTTGTCCGAGCAGCAGCGACTGGGCCGATATTACGAATACCAAGAGGACAATAAAATAAGCGGGTTGAATGTGGGCGGCGGGGATAAACACATCGATTTCTCCCTGTACCCCGCGCGCTTGACCGAGCAGGAAAATATGTGGCTTCAAAACGCCCGGCCCAAAGAGCAATAGGTTAATTAGATAACCGGCCATCCAATCACTAATCCTTGGGCTTTAAAACTTCCAGTTTGGGCGGCGGGTCCAGGGTAAGCGCCCCCGATGGGCACATAATCACCTGATTGCGGATTTCAATCGTGGGTGCGGCGTGGGGATCCACCCAAGGCCGTCGGCCAGGGTCGAACACCTTGGGCAGGCCCACGGCGCAGGCGGCCGAATGGATACAAAGATGGGGCTGCCAAACCACGGTAATTTCCCCGTTGGAATAGAGCTTGGTGATCTTCTTTTTAAATTCCACGATACCCCCTATTCATATTCTTTTCCAACTACATCATCCAATGCCATCCCTGAACTTGGGATCGGCGGCATGGGCCCCGTTGCAGAAGGGCTTGTTCTCGGACCTTCCACAACGGCAGAGGGTCATTCGGTTGCGGACTTCGTAAACTTTACCGTCGGCACCGGTCATCTCGATTCCCCCTCGCGCCCACAAGGAGCCGCTGCATCCGTTCGCCGGGTCCTCGACCACCGAGATGGATTGCGGCAGTTCCGGCTCGACCACCTTTCCGTCAGCCTTATCTATGGCGAGCAAGCGACCCGAGGGGCAGTCGCCCGCCTGCTTGATGAAATGCCCACGCACCCTGGGATTATCCGTGTGCCCTACCTGGTTCCAGATACGGCCATTGGGGTCGCAAAAGCGCGCGTAGGCGCAAAGTACTTCGGCGTCCGCCAACTGCATGGTCGGGCCGTCCATCACTTCCGCCTGCTGCAGGACCGTCTCATGGCTGGCCGTTTCCGTCCCGTCGAAACCGATCCGCTTATGGGTGCCATCACAAAAGGGCTTGTTTTTCGAGTGTCCGCAGCGGCACAACGCGAATGATTCGGAAGCGGGAAAATCCTTCCCCTTAACCCACTGGATGGACAATCCCTTGTCGTCGACCCCGATATCTTGAATGGCCAGCGGCACCGAACCTGACACGAGGTATGGCCCGTTTTTAGAGACGGTAATTTTTTTGTCGTTTGGCATAACGCACCCTCTTTCCTGGTGAAGACTTATTTCCCTGGCGACCCGCCCCCTGCCACGAGGCCTCAAGCCGAGTGGCGAGCTTTGGGTGTGCCGATCCGCGGCCAGAGTTTACGATGGCCAAAAAGGGACCGGCCCAATTCCGGACACTCTTCCCGCACTAAAACAAAGGAGACCAACAAAAAGGCCGGGCCGCTTAAAGGCGGTCCGGCCTTTTATTTATCAAATATTTAAGTAAAACTCAACTTCCCATCTTCGATCAAGCGCCTCTCGATCTGGAGAATATGCTTTTCGCTGTCCTCCAGCGCTTGCGCGTTGGTGTGGACCGAATAACGGCCCAGCACCAGCGGGTAAACATGCGGCACCGCGGAGCCGAACATGAAGGCCGTCTCGCCCACCGCCTCGATATCGATGGCGGTTTCGGACGACTCAAACACCGCCAGCTCCGCATTCTCGATGATCTCCCCCGCCCTCAGCGATCCCTTATAGGGGTAGACCCAGGCGACCTTATGGCCTTTGGGCGGCTCGTAATGCCAGCGTTCGCCATTTTTTAGCAGCACCTGGTAATAATTCATCGAGGCCGGCGTCTCAAAGGGGCTCTTGGCTTCGCCGTAGGACCCCAGAAGGACCCGAACGTTGCCCTGGACCTTCACTTCCTCGGGCGAGGCGTAGAGGCTCTCCGATGCTTCTTCCTCAATGCCGGGCGGAAGCGAAATCCACAACTGGAAGCCGCTCTTGGGCCCAGTTCCCTTGCCCCTGCCGCCATGCCAGGCGCCTCCCCCGGCTTTCATCCATTCCAGGCCACCGGGCGGCACCACTCCGGTCTTGCCGGAGGTGTCAATGTAGTTCACCGCTCCCTCGATGATATATGTCAGCGTGGCGATGCCCGAATGGGGGTGCAGGCCAAAGCCTTCGAACGTCCCATCGTGCTTGAAGTAATCGAGAAAGACGAACGGCTTGATCAATTCGGCGATCCGGTTGGACGGACTGACGATCCGCGTGATTGGGCCGTGGTTGTTCCCGCGCGTGCGGGCGATGATCTTTCGCCCGGAAATAATGGTTTTAAGCTTCTTTTCATTTTGATCCATGACAATCCTCCTTTGAGATTCCCGGTCTCTTTTTGATTGAGGCCCGGCTTATCCAAGTCCTGTTAAGCCGGCAAAGCGTTCGTCGTAAAAATGGCCCTAAAGTGATTGCGGTAGGCGTAGACCAAAAAGATCTCGAGCAAAGAGAACACCAATCCGGGTTGAATGCCTTGGCCACCCATGATCAAAATGTGGAAGGCTAAAATGTTGACGAGAACCGGACCCAGCAACACCAGGCCCAAAGGCGCGGTACGGCCGGCCAGCACTAATAACCCGCCGACCAATTGGAAAACACCGACGAGCTCCATCCAATGGGTTGGATACATCACGCCCATGAATTGAGCCGGCAAGGAACCCGCGGGTGGCGCCGGCATCGGCAAAAAGGGGTGAAGAATATTGAGCCCAAAAATGATGAAACCAATTCCCAGCAAAGCCCGGCTAACAACGATCGCGATTTTCATGACTTCCTCCCTCACACTTGATTTAAACTACCTATGTGCTGAATGTAGTGCGTAGGGGTTCAAAAGAAAAGTAGACACAAATTTGATAGGTAGGCACAAAAATGAAACCGAAAATTGTCAGCATTAAGTTCTCAAAACCATCCGGGAAGGGTCCCCTGCCCCAGTTCAAGGACTGCCTGGGACACGTCGACCGTGAAAAGGGCGACCTTATGATGGAAAAGGTGCTGGATATCATCGGGGGCAAATGGAAGATGCTGGTCTTGTTTCACCTGGGAATGAACGGAACGGTCCGGTTCGGGGAGTTGAAACGAAAGATCCCCGGCGTCACCCAGCGGATGCTCACCTTGACCCTGCGGGAAATGGAAAAGGACGGTATTGTGAACCGCAAGGTTTATCCTGAGGTTCCGCCCAAGGTGGAATACCGCCTGACTGATGAAGGGGCTGATTTAAAGGAAGTCTATGTCTCGATGGGCAAGTGGGGTTTCAAGCACGCCAAGATGTTGGAAGGCTCTAAGGAGAAGGTGTCAGGGTAATAATCCACAAGGGGTGAAGTGAAGACTGAATGGGGAATGAGCGGCTTGTCCGGGAAAGATTCAGGAAAAAATTGGCCCGCTCAAGGGCCCAAGTTCCTTCAGCAAGTGCTCGTAGTAATGGTCGACCCAATCGGTAAAGCTGGGGGGCTCAATGCCCTCCTTGAGTTTCCAATTATCGTCTAAGCTCTTGAGGAATTTCTCGAAGTCAGTGACGGTTTCCACCAACACCCACTTTTCCTTCTTCAAGATGTGCTTAAGAACTTTGTTTTTCACGGCACTCCTTTTGGGTCTTTCTCCCCTTTAAATTTAATGCATAACAAATGCCAGGGATGTTTTCCGGAAAACAGGGAACATGGCCATGAAGAGCCTTATTTTCGTTTCTAAAGCCCGGCGAATATGTGGTAATAGTTGTTGGTTTTAGGAAAAGTTTCTAGGAAGCCGGATGTTTTTTAGGGTTTGTTTTTAGGCTTTCGACAAATATTTAAAAACTTGTCAGTTATTCCCCATCGGGAGAACTACAACCTGCTTGCCCCACGAAGCCGCCTGTCCCCAGAAGCCTTGGCGCAGGGGGATGGCGCAGTGGGGACTCTTTGATCCAACCGGCTTTTACGAATCCTTGTGAGGATTATCCACTTCCTTATCGACGCCAATGAAGGCGCCAAGGGCCTCAATTTTAAGCAGTTTGAAGATGCTCTGCTTCAATTCGATTAAGGGCGCGGGCTTGTTAAAGAAGGTGATCATGTCGTAACCCTCCGCGGCGAAATTATCCACCAAACCTGAATATACCCCGGACACCACCAAGGCCGGGATAGCGGGGTACTTTTCCCGGAGGATCTTGAAAAGGTCCATCTCGTCCATCCCTGGCATCTGTAGGTCCAGGACCATCAGGTCCACTTTCTGTTGCCCCAACTTTTCCAGCACTTGGCCCGCGTTCTCGCAAAGGATGACCTTGAAGCCTTCCCGGGCAAAGGACTTTTCATAGATCCGCCGGATCGAGGGCTCGTCATCCGCGAATAGGATCGTGAATTTGGAATAATTCATATTTAGCTTTCTCCTAATTTCTCCAGGGGCGAACCCTGAGCGACCGAAGGGAGTCGAATGGGCCACCTTGGTGGAAGGGTGAACGTCCTAGGACACTAGTTTACACCCGGCAACTTCGACGGCCATCCCAAAGGAGTCGAACCACTGACTCCATTTGGTGGGAAAATATTTAAGGAAAGGTTTCCCAAAAAATCGTGCCGGGCGTTTGCAAACCATAGACCAACCCCCCACCCAGCGAAAAGCGCGTCACTTTCAAATTCCCCACCCCCGTCCAGGTGGGCTTGCTCACCGCATGGGTCGCGACGCTGAAAACCTGCAGGTCCGTCCCGTTGGTGGCCACGAAATTAGCGGAATCGGGGGAAAAACCCGCCGAGGTGGGATAGGGTCCCGTCACCCAGGCGCCGTAATTGCTGTTGATATTTGAGCCCATCAAATCATAAATCGAATAGCCGGGACCATTCCCTCCTCCGTTCGGATAAGCCAGGTGGTTTCCATCGGACGAAAGTTCCATTTCCTGCCCATTCTGCGAATAGCCGTCCACCAGGGCGATTAGGCCCAGGGCGAAGGTCGTGGTATTGAAGGAATATTCGCCGGTGTAGCCCCCTACCAGGGCCTGGGGCCCCGCATAAAGCGTCGTCCCCGCGGAATTGCACGCGATAAAGGCGTTCACAAAAATGTCCGAAATAGTAACGCTTCCGGCCACCGACCCGGTCCCATTGATGTAGTTGACGACGACATAAGTGCTGGCTTGAAGCGAAACAAAGGCGCAACCATTGGCCGCCGCCGCCAAATGAGCCCCATCCCCGGTCAGCGTAACATAGGAAATCACCCCGGTTCCCACATTAATCTTGGCGACGGTTGGCAGGTTGGCCAGGATGACCCAAAGGGTTTGGGTGCTCGGGTCATAGGCCATATCGCCAGGCGGGGAGCTCAGGGGATAACTGGCCCCTAGGGTCTGATAAACCACGTTGAACGCCTGCACCCGGTTACTCTCCGCGGCCAAGACCCAGCCGTTGCACAAGGGCACGATACTCGTCGGGTAACCAACCCCGTAGGTTCCGCTGGATCCTATGCCGGTTAAATTGTCTTGGGTGCAGCCCCCGTCCATTGGGGGCGGTGTGAAAGTGGCGGTAAAGGTGAAAGCAGGGGTAAAGGTGGGGGTGAGAGTAAAAGTGAAAGTTGGCGTCGGCGAAAGGGTCGGGGTGTAGGTATAGGAACCGGTGGGTGTCCAGGTCGGGGTGTAGGTTTGGGTAAAAACCCGGGTTATCGTGGCCGTCCCGGTAGCCACGAAGGACTGGGAGATTTTAGGAGTGATGACCACAGGATTGCATGCAAAAGCCAAGAATCCCATCAACATCAAAATTAAATAAATTTTTATTCTTCTCATCTAATACGCACTCCCGAAAAACCAATCATCCTCAAGCCCCAAAAAGAGCGCCTAAAACAAATGAAAAACAAACCCGCAATTCAAGTTGAACCCGGTGAAATCAACAGTGGCATATCTCAAGCCGCCTTGCCCAATCGATCGAGTATCCGCCAGTCCCAAATTCCCGTTCGCGTCCGCGGCCAGTACAACCTGTCCAGTGTTGCTGTAGGAAGTTACAAGGTAATTATTCCGGACTTGGGAAATAGTTAAATATCGAAACCGGCCTGAAATTTCAAAACCGGTTGAAGGGGAAATTTTCAATTCATTTCCAAACCCCAAATTAAACCCAAAACTGTTTCCGGTCAAAACCCCTGAATCGGTTTCAATGGGATCGTCGGAATAAAAATTAACCAGCGCCTCCCCAAAGAAGACTCCTCCCATTAGGAAAAACCGGCCGGATTCGTAGGGGAAGTAGTGATAATAATTCATGCCGAAAGCCAAAAGCTGTGGGCTGATATTTTGGGTGACGGGGGAAGAATAAACTAAAGAAGCTTCAAAGTTATGGCCTGTTTCAAAATCCGCCTGGACACTCCACGAATTCGTCTTATCCAAGGGTATCCCACCCTCCAAAACAAACCGGTAACCAACGTTGGAAAAGGAGGCGGTTCCCTGAGCCCTTGCTTGGGCGATTTCCTGGTTCCAAACATTAGCCGCATTGGCCAAGTCCCCCAAGGCCCCATAACCCAATCCACCCGTTATTTTCAGCCAGGAAGAAGAACCCCATTTTTCCCTAAGATTGGCATTCGTTAAGTCGGCGCCCGTAGTTGGAGTCTTGGAAGGGGCCGCTTCTATATCCTCATCCCCCAACTTTATTTTCTTGGCCTTGGCGGTCTCCGGGGTTGGGCTGGCAAGGGTAGGTACAGCGGGAGGGGATTGGACCTGTGCGTTGGTAGAACTACTTCCCTTCCCCGGAAGATTGCTCATGAAAGTCTTCAATTCCGGATTGTCCGGGTGAAGGCGCAAGCTTTCAAAAAGGGCCAGTTTCATCTGGATGTCCTGGCCCAGGTGGAAATAACAGTAGCCTTCCACTAGGTAAGCCTGCCAGGAATTCGGATTATTAGCGATAGCCTTATTGAAATACAAAAGGGCCTGTTGAAAGTCACCCAGGTCGTAGGCGGTTAAGCCCTTTTGAAAATCACTGGAATTATCCGTTTGGGCTTTTACAACGTTTCCCGACAATAGAAAAAACCCCAAAACCATCATCCAAAGGAAGCGCCTAAACATAATTAGCCTTAATGCGGCAAAATTAATTCGGGGTTATTCTGACGGCTGAGCTTGATCGGAACAAGAAAATTTGTGGATTATTGCGTCGGAAAAACATGATCTTTTGAATCTTGCGGCCAGGTAACCCAATAGCAGCCATCGGATTATTCTTGGCCGTGTTAATATATCCAGGATCACTCTTTTTAATTTAATACGTTTGTTACCGGACGAAGAATAACCAGGTCATCGCCAGGTCAAAATGAAATATATCTTTTTATTTTTCTTTATCTCATTGGGAACATTCCTAATGCTTTCCTGTAATCCTATCGTCATTACTCCCAAAAGCCCGGTACCAACACCCACAATAACCAATACATTTACACCGACCAACACTTCACCACCCACCAAAACGTTCACTGTGACAGCCACTTTCACGCCGACAGGAACGATTACTCCATTGGTCATCGGTCCCTATAACTGCGGCGGAACGGATAGCACGGCCAGTTTTCCACCTTCCGGATACCTCAACCTGCCTTATGCCAGCGGGGGATTCGTCCCGCTTTGCAATGGTTGGGTACTATTAGGAAACACGACCACCGACCAGATCGTCCTTTTTAACGTGCTTTCCCAAAGTGTCAGCCAAACCTTCCAACTTTCCAACCCACCCGGCACCATGGCTTATGACTACGCGAACTCCCTGCTTTACGTTGGACTGGCCGGCACGAACAGCTTGGCCCGGGTCAATATATCCAATGGCGCCATTGCCACCATCAGCTTCAGTAATTACGTGGAATACATCATCGTGGGAAATAGCGGGCAGGCATTCGTGCGCATATCCAACTTTAATGTCGCGCTAGTGGACGGGGTAGCTGGAGCGGCCCTGACCACCTATTCCCTGACCGCCTCTTATTTGAACTATGATCCAGGCCATCAAATACTCTATATCGATGACGATATGGTGAGCCCCCCGGTGATTCAAAGTTTCGGGTTTAATTCCTCAACTTACGCCCTTAGCCTGAGCCAGTCGGTCACTTTTCCCGTGAGTTATTCTTACCAGATGAGCGTTTCTCCCGACGGAAACCACTTGGCCGTCCAACGGTCTTCCCCTCCGATAAGTGATTTGCCCGCATCCAACTTAAATACCCTGCTGGGCTCCTGGAACGGCTACCTTCCCAACAATCAATCGGGGGATTTTACTTCCGACAGTCAATATTTCCTGACCGCCTTCCACCCCGGACTTGTGGTTTATTCCGTCGCGTCCCATACCCTCTCTAAATCCGTTACCTTTAATACGGGCTCGAATTACTTCAACGCGGTTGGTTTTTCAAAGGGGGGAGGAATGGTTTATGGAATAACCGGACCTTCTACCGGTGTAAACACGGCGATTTATTGGAGCTTATTTCCCTAGCGGGCCTGGGTCAGGTAAAGATGGTTCCGTGGAAGTCTATCTCTCAATGGGCAAGCGGTTTCAAGCCATTTGATCGGAATCCACATAAAACATTCCGGGGTCGTTGCCAGCCAAAGCCCAATCCACCAACTCGGATAATTCACGCCCGTGCCGCAAGGCTAAGTCCAGCTCGAAGGTCGCCAACTGGCTAGCAAAACCGTTTTTGAAGGAAATCCTTATTTTTCGTAAGCACCTGGGCCAAGGCCACAAGCCGAGGCCCACGGTTTGGTTGTACCAATTCCAAGCGGAAAAAGGAATTGGTGCCCTTTGGATGGCTATTCTGCCAATAAATTGCGCCGAAACCACATTGGAAGAATTGAACGGGTAGAGTGGGGATAGATTCTTGAAATTTTCAAGAGTGGTCCCCTCATTCTGGATAATCTCCAGAACGACCCCCTTGGGTTCCGCGCAAAGTGGGTCTACTTCAGGAACCCCTTTGTTCGTTACTAAGCCGGCCAAATCTTCCGGCCCCCGTTGGGCGGGGTGATGGAGTCCAGCTCTTTAAGCTCGGCGGGGCTTAAAGGCGGCAAGAGCCCGGCGGAAACGTTGGCTTCCACCTGTTTGGGGTTTTTCGCGCCCGGAATGACCACCGATACTGCCGGGTGGGCTAGGGTAAACTGAAGCGCCAGCTGGGCTAGGCTCTTCCCCCCCGCCACCGCCTTCAATTTTTCCACCTTCGCCAGGTCTTCCAGGAATACCTTGTTCTGGTCGGGCTTTTCGATCCAGTTGCGCCTGAAATCCCCCTGCTCAAACTTCGAATCCTTCGTGAACTTGCCCGCCAAAAGGCCCATGGCCAGGGGGCCCCGGATGACCAGGCCGATCTTTTCCTCGGCGCAGTAGGGCAGTATGTCGGCCTCGGGGGTGCGGTTGAGGATGCTGTAATCGATCTGCACCACCGAACAACCGCCGTCGGCGTTGAATTTCTTGAGGTACTCGAAATCGCTGGTGCTGACCCCGTAACCCTTCAGCTTGCCCTGTTTTTGCAGCTTGGCGAAGCCCTCCACGAAGACGGGCATGGTGGATTCGTGGAAGTTGATGTGGCTGAAAAGGATGTCCAGGTAGTCGGTCTGCAGGCGTTTCAGGTTGGATTCGATCCCCGCGATGAGCTTGTCGACGGTGGTGTAACCGCTGTGGCCGTCGGTAAAGCCCCTCCAGCCGATCTTGGTGGAAACCACGAATTTCCCGCGCCAGCCCTTCATGGCTTGTCCCAGCAGTTCTTCGCTGTGCCCGTCCCCATAAACGTCGGAAGTGTCGAAAAAATTGGCGCCCATCCCGAGCGCCTTCTCGATGGCCTCCAGGCTTTCCTTGTCGTCGGCCTTGCCCCATTCGGAGCCCTGGACGGCCCATAACCCCAGGCCCATTTCGGCCACGGTAATGTTCGTTTTGCCCAAGATCCTGTTTTTCAGCGGCATAGCGGCTCCTTTTGTTGGGGGGTTTGTTCCCGATATTCAATTTGGCCCACCATTTCAGGACATTCCAACCCGGTTGGTTTGAAATTGCAAGTATCCAGGCAAGGAATAAGGGGGCCCCTGTGCCGAAACCTCAGCCTCTGTGTCGAGGCATCAAGCCGAGGCACAAGGTTTGAGTGTGCCAGGCCCAAATTTAAAAGGTCTGGCGCTGAGGCGCATGCCTTGGGTGTGCCAATTCCACGAAGGGCGTTTATGATGCCCGTCCTATGCCGAGCCTACCGGGCGAAGCATGTGATTTGGTCGCTTCCATTCCCATAGGAATGGAAACAGTAACAAGGAATTGGTGCCTCTTTGTTGCGATCATCCTATTTCATAAACGTTTTTAATCTTTTTTTGGTCCGCCTCGGAAAGATGAGGAAGGATTTCCAATACGGACGCCAAATCCCTTTTCGCAATCCTGTAAGAAATGCCCGCCAGGGCGCCTTCGGGAAGAACCGCCCCGTCAATACCACTCACAGGCTCCACCAACCCTTTCTCAATCAACCTTTCAACGTTTGCAACCTGTTGAAAAGCCCCTTCCAGCACATTACTTTTCGCGTGCTGTATGGTTTTTAATATTTCCTCGGACGCGTTGATTGGCAAAAGTTCTACTTGCGGATGCCCAATCTTATACACACGAAAAATTTCATCCGCGAAAGCCGGTCCCACGCTTTGGATGCCTTCAAAATCCAAAAGGACGGTCCTGAAGTTTTCAACCCGCGACAGAAGTCGTTTCGCCTGGGAGCGGGAAAGCAACGATTCGCCTTCGTATTGAATCAATCGGACCGGGACTACCGTTTTATCGAACGAATAATTGTCATCCTTTGGATTGGCGTAGTCATCAAAGACATCTTTCAATTTCTTTTCGGAATCGAGGTGGATCTGCATATGAACCGCCGTACCCGCCTGAATGGGCATGCCATCCAAAATACGATGCTTCTCTTCCCCCGGCTGACGGCCAAAGCCAAAGTCGTGGGAATGGATATAAAATTCCTCAAAAGCCCTGGAGGTAAAGAAAATGCCCTGCCCCGAGTGCTTTTCAGGGTCGGATGTCAACTTCCCTTTCGACAGTTCCAAAATCGCTTGGCGTTCATCCGAAAGGTGATAGTCCTCTTTGATTTTTCTAAAAATTCCGACTCCATCGTCAACTATCGTCATCAAAATCGTCTGGGTGTTTCGCTGCATCGTAAGAATTAAATTTTTTCCGTTGGAATGGTCGATCGCGTTATTCACCATTTCCGTAAACCCGTATTCGCAAATGCGGGTAATGTTTTCTTTTAACCCCCCACACAAAGCCATAAAATCTTTCGACCAAATTTCAGACTCTTCCAGCGATCCGTTGAGGACGTAATTTCTTTCGATTTTTCGCAATAAGCCCGGTTTGTAAATCCGGTCTTTGGTGGCGCCTTCGGCAATGAGCTCTCCATAATGAGTCATTTCCTGTAAGTAGCGGGCGGCGGCCTGGCGGGAAATTCCGAATTTTTGAACGATGAGATTGGTTAAGCCGCTCGGGTTTTGAGCGACTTGTGCCAAAATAAATTGACGTATTTCCTCGCTCTTTTTGAGCATTTCATTGCGATTCGTGGCTATTCCCTCATCCGGTTTGTAAACCTACTTCCAATTATTGTAAATGGACTTAAAATTATTGTAAATGGTCTCCAGATGATTGTAATGGGTGTGTATTGGAAGAATAGCGGTCAGGGGAAGGGGCCCAAAAATCAGCCAAATCGTGTGTGGGCGTGTAAATTACACGGATACCCCCTGGACATTGGAAGAATAGATCGGGGCTAAGGAATGGGTGAAGGTGACCCTCCCCCGATTGGAAATCTATTCGGCGTTGGTAATGAAATAAAGGGCCCCGGGCGACCCAACCGGTCCATCTCGGTAGGCGGTCCGGCCCACTTGTCTGGCGTTGCCGCCTGTCCTCCGGCTCGTCCCCCGAAACTTCAGTGTAGGGGGAAGCCTTGGCGTAGGTGGATGACAAAGCCAGATGTCACCGGGCATCCCGGCCCCGTCTACCGAGGAATACCGGTCGTCTACCGGGAAACCCGATCCCGTCTACCGGGGAATGCCGGTCGTCTACCGGGAAACCCGATCCCGTCTACCGGGGAATGCCGGTCGTCTACCGGGAAACCCGACCCCGTCTACCAAGGAATGCTGGTCGTCTACCGGGAAACCCGACCCCGTCTACCGGGGAATGCCAGTCGTCTACCGGGAAAGTCGGCACCGTCTACCGGGGAATCCCCAACCTTCACCGGGAAAACCGGCCCATGCCGCCGGTGAACCCGGTTTTTCCGGCAGGTGAACCCGCCATTCCGACAGGAAACCCCGGCCATGCCGCCGGGCCAAATCGGCCCACTTGTCTGGCGTAGCCGCCTGTCCTCCGACCTGCCTCCCAAAGCTCGAAGAGCGTCGGGAGAAGCCTTGGCGTAGGATGATGGCGAAGCCAGATGCCAATGGGTCCATTGACCCATGTCACCAGGGAATTCGCCTTCTTCACCGGCGAATTCCACCATGTCACTGGGGAATTCCACCTCCGAAAGCGTGGGGCGTGAAACCTCAGATCACTGTATGACCCCGCTCAATATCTCATAAGACTTCAACCGCGCCGGGTGGTCATAGATGGCCGAATGCACCATCACTTCCTCCACTTTCGTTTCCTCAATAAATTCCTTCAGCCCCTTTTCCACGGTCTTGGCCGAACCCACAAAGGAACGGGCGAGCCAGTCCTGGGCTTGACCCTTTTCCTGCGGTGTCCAATAGCTTTCGATATCGTCGATGGGGCAAGGAAGCTGGCTTCTTTTTCCCCGGAAGATATTGGTGATGCTTTGCTGGGTCGAGGTGAAAAGCTTCCGGGCTTCCTCGTCGGTCTCGGCGGCGATCACGTTGACGCAGGCCATGGCATGGGGCTTTTGCAGCTTGTCCGAAGGTTGGAAATTGGCGCGGTAGACGGCGAGGGCTTCCAATAAAAGCTTCGGGGCGAAGTGGGAGGCGAAGGAATAAGGAAGTCCCAATTGGGCGGCCAGTTGGGCCCCGAATAGGCTGGAGCCGAGTATCCATAGGGGCACGTGGGTGCCCGTACCCGGCACGGCCTTGACCGGATAACCGGGGTTGGCCGGGCCCAGGAGTTCCTGAAGCTTCAAGACATCCTGTGGGAATTGGTCGCTACTCATCGGGTCACGCCGCAGGGCCCTGAGGATTTGCTGGTCGGTGCCGGGCGCCCGGCCCAGCCCCAAGTCGATGCGGCCGGGATAGAGGGTTTCCAGCGTGCCGAACTGTTCGGCGATGACCAAGGGTGAATGGTTGGGCAGCATCACCCCGCCCGCGCCCACCCGGATGGTCTTGGTTCCCCCGGCGATGTAGCCGATGACGACCGAGGTGGCCGCGCTGGCGATGCCGGGCATGTTGTGGTGTTCCGCCACCCAATAGCGTTTGTAACCCCAGGCTTCGGCCTTTTGGGCCAGTTCGAGGGCGTTGTGAAGGGCAATTTCGGTCGTGGAACCTTGGGTGATGGGAACCAGGTCAAAAACCGAGAAATCGGGCATGGAAATTCCTTTTCGATGAAGAGGCACTTTAACTTAGGGTGGGGAGAGGGCAAAAGCAACGGGGGAAGTTTTCAACCAAGATCAACCCGATGACCCCTTTTAAGAGCTAAGGATATATTCACCCTTATAGCGCGAGGGGTTTGTCAATAAAACCGATTACGATTCCCACGATCGTCCACAGGATGAAGTAAGCCGCCGACTGTCCCAGGGCTAGTTTCAACCCGATCCTCAGGTTCACGTAGTTGTGCAACACAAACGCGAAAACCATGAATAGGCCAAGGAGAACGCCCAAGATCGCGCCTTCCTTAGAGCCCCCCTGATGGATCATCGCGAAAAGGATGGTCAGAATTTATTTTATTTTTTGAAAGGAAAAGGCTGTATATAATTCCCACGATATTCCACGCCCCCCATCAAACCCTCATAAGGAGCCTTGAAATGACTTTTAAGAACCTGTTGGCGCTCTGCTCAATCCTGCTTTGCGGTTTGGCCGCCCTACTACTTCCCTCTTGCGGTAGTTCCAAAAACCCCTCCAGCCCCTCGGCGCCCACCAACACCTTCACCGCCACCCACACTTCCACCACCAGTGACACTCCCACCATCACCCCCACCAACAGCCCCACGAACACTCCTACCAACTCCCCTACCGTCACCTCCAGCTATACCGCGACGAACAGCCCGACCATCACCGAAACCTCAACCCCTACTTCCACCCCCACCAACAGTCCCACCCCGACCATTTCCAATACCGCCACCGACAGCCCTACCCCAACCATATCCAACACCGCCACCAACAGTCCCACCGTCACCATCACCAATACCCCCACCATCACCTTTACCGCCGTTTATCCTTTCCAGCAGACGGTGGCCCATCCCGTGTACAACGTGGGGCCGATCGCCCTGACCGACGCGGCGGGGTCCGTGACCATCATGGCCGGCGGCTCCAACTCCATCTACTACCTCACGGGGACCGACACGGGAAGCTTCTCCGTGACCAATTTTTCCATCGGCGGCACCCCCGCAGGCATGGCCTGGAGCAGCTACAACCAAAATTTCTATACCTCCGTGACCACCGGGAGCTCGGCTTGCTTTATCCAGCGCTTCACCGCCGCCGCCGGCAACCCGGGCGGAGGCTCGGCCGTGACCTACGCCTATACCCCCTCCAGCGCCCCCGGACCCCTAGCGGTGGATGCGGCGGGTAACTACTACGTGGCCGACTCCTCCAACTACACCATCTACAAGTTCGACTACCTGGGCAACCCTGTCACCAATTGGGGCGCCGGTGTCTACAAGCGGGCCCTGAGCTTGGCCTATGACCCTGTCAACGTCAAGATCCTGGCGGTGTGCTCCTTCGGCGGCCCCGTCACCTTCATCAGCAGCAATACCGACGGCACCAACCAAACCATCACCACCACCTTGCCCGCTTCCTCCAACGGGTGCGCGGTTGATCCCTCGGGCAATATCTTCATCCTGCTCAACTACATCTCGGGGAACCTGGCCTACAAGTACACCAATGCCATGAGCCTGCAATGCACCTTCGGGCCCTGCTGTTCCGGGGCCGGACATATCGAGCAGCCTACCTCCATCGCGGTGGACAGCTCGGGCTACGTTTACGTGGCCGACACCCTGTACAACAGTGATATCGTCGAATACGCGCCCTACTAAGGAAGCGGACCGGTCAGGCGGCAACAAAAAAGGGCCGTGCCTAAGGCACGGCCCTTTTTTTATTCGGGGGTGGATCCGTGGGTGATGGGAACCAGGTCAAAAACCGAGAAGTCGGGAATTGAAATTCCTTTTCGATGAAGAGGCAGTTCAATTTAAAGCGGGGAGAAGACAAAAGCAATGCGGGGGGCCTGGGTGCCGGGGAACAGTTACGGCAAGAGGGCTAGGACGGATTCGATATCGACGGGATAAATCGGGAGGTCTCAACCAGCCAATCATTAGGCGTTTTTTAGTCAGGCAAGCGGTCTAGTTTGGGTCAAACAATAATCCATAGGCCAAACTTTTTTTCCATTGATGTGGATTTACATATAATTTACAGTTTTTCGACAAAGGCTTTGAACCAAGCAACTAAACTGAATTTTTTGAGGTCGCCGTCGAGACGAACGCCTATGATGCGGGAGAATCCGTCGGTCCATTAAACACGGGAGAGAAAGAACCATGGCTTATACCATCAACGTTGCGATCAACGACAATCTAGGTGGATTATTTTTGGCGTCGGGCGTCATCGCGCCAGCGCTCAACGCGTCCCTGGCGGGCGGGGCGCCCATCGTAAATACCCCCAGCGCTGCCGCAACCCTGGTCTTCCCCGCCCTTCCCACCAACCCAACCGGTACCACCACCCTTTTGGTCGACGCGGCGCCACCGGCCGTCCCGCCTATTACCGCAGTGCCCCCGCCTTCGCCCGCGACTATCACAGGGGATCTTTTCCGGTCTGGACCCATCACGCTTCCGGCCATATCGCCCGCGCTCGTGGCTCGAAACCTGAACGTGGTGACACTGCCGGTGAGCGCCACGACCACCACCTTTGCCACCATCAACGCCGGAGCTGCGGGAAGTTTTTCCGGTTCCTTTCCCATCCCCGCCTCTTGGTTGAATTACCTGAGTTTCGCCGCCCTCAACCCCAACACCGGCACCATCACCGGCGTGGCCCTTTCCAATCCCGGCGCGGGCTTGGTCCTCACGGTGACGGGGGTTCTGACCGTCACCCAATTCTGGTTTGTCACGGTCAACCACAACTTCACCCTGACCGTTCCCTTTACGGCGGGGCCTTCCCACGACGCCACCGACCCCAACCGCATTTTAAGCGTGAGCCTGGGGGGCGCGACCTTGATTGCCACGGGCATTCCCAATTTCGTTTCCGCCCTGATCGCCCCCAACCTGGTGAGCCAACTGACCCTGCCCAACGGCCAGAACCTGCAACAGGCCCTGGAATCGAGCTTTAACAGCGCCATCCAATCCGCCGTCCCCACCGGCTTGGCCCCTGTCGGGTTGCAGATGACCGCCACCGCCACCATCTCGGCCTTGGCTTTCACTTCCTCCACCACCGGGGTGACACCCACCTTGGTCATTTCAGACCTGATCGGCACGGCAACCCAACCCATCCCCCCCATTCCCACGCCGCCCCCGCCTTCCCCCACCAGCCTGTCCGTGTCCTACAGCCCCGCTCCCCAATTCAACTCCAGCGTGTTTTATTACTTCACGGTGAAAAACGCCGCGTCGGGAAGCCCGGTGGCGAACGCGGTTGTTTCCATCCGCAATTACCAAACCATCGGCGTGGTCTACCAAGCGGGAAAAACCGACGCCCACGGAAAATTAACGGCCAGCTTGAAGCTTGAAAAGATCACCGTGGTCATTTATCGCAACCCCAAAAACGGGCATGAGGAAACAAAACTGGAGTATCCTTATTTGTCGGTATCCGCCCATGGTTATACCTCCTACAGCAGCGAACTAAGCTGAGGCTTCGGCTTTTAAAGGAACAGGGCCGAAAGGACAGTTCCCCGCGCCCACCCGGATGGTCTTGGTTCCCCCGGCGATGTAGCCGATGACGACCGAGGTGGCGGCGCTGGCGATGCCGGGCATGTTGTGGTGTTCCGCCACCCAATAGCGTTTGTAACCCCAGGCTTCGGCCTTTTGGGCCAGCTCGAGGGCGTGGTGAAGGGCTATTTCAGGGGTGGAACCTTGGGTGATGGGAACCAGGTCAAAAACCGAGAAGTCGGGCATGGAAATTCCTTTTCGATGAGGAGGTACTTTAACTTAAGGAAAGTTTTTAGAATTTCCAGAGTTCTTAGGTTAAAAGTTTTTTTACAGGGGGGGTAAAGGCCTTAGGCGGATAGCTATTGGGCAGCTTTGGGGTCATATAAGGCTCTTGAAGGCTAAAGGTTATTCCAAATATCGGGCCCCTTTGTACTCAACCGTGCTTTTTGATCGAAAGAATATCCGACATTATCATTATTTCTTTTCCCTTGCGCGCTTCACGAACATTGTAAGCCAAAGAAAAATCAACAGTTCTCCTCTTTAAATAAAGCGATTTAATTTCCGGTTTATCGTCATAAGTTAAGACCCAAAAAGATTCAGGGTTTTCATTGAGCTTTTTTGCAAGCGCTTCATGATCATCAACTTGATAATGATTTAAATATAGAGTCGCGCCTTTATCAAAATACGGAGGATCCAAATACATGAATACATTTTTCCTATTTAGGTAATCATCAATTAATTTAAGACCATCTTCATTTAAAACTGTAATTCTATTTTTATATTCAGAAAGCTGCCGAACTCTTTCTGCCAAGGTTACTTTATTGAACCGCGCATCGATTTTCCACTTCCCCTTTTGATTCAGGCCGCCGATCGGCCTTGCATCCAACACACCCGATATATTCGTTCTATTTAAATAAAAAGTTGAAAAACCCAAATCAAAACAGCTCGAAACATCATTGATATTAATTGCTTTTTGTTTTCTCCACTCATTTACATTAACCGGAACATTAAATATTTTCTTTATAAACCTTTCAGAATCAAAAATAGCTGATTTCCAAAATGAATATATCGCTTTATCAAAATCGTTAATTACAATTCGATCAACTTTCTCTAAATACAATAACGCCAACGCAGCTCCGGCACCGCCCGCGAATGGTTCGACATACGTAACACTTTCAAGTTTATTTTCTTTAATCACATTTCCTAGAAACGGAAATAAGCATGTTTTCCCACCCGGATACCTAAGTGGGCTGAAATGATATTTCTGATCACGTTTATAAGCTATTTTAAACATTCTTGTCCTTAGGTGGGTTGACAACATGTCGGATTAATGGCTCCAACATGTCCCATGCATCCTCAACATCCTGAGGCAGCGCAAAAACATCCGGGTTATGGTTTGTCGCATCAAAAAATTCCGCGGAATATGACGACATTTTATTATTAGATAAAACTCTTCTTGCCACTTGATAAAGTCGTTTGTTGTTCTCCGCGTGCATTTCATTACTAAACGCATTTAAAACATCATGTAAAAAAACATATTTTTTTCCAGCCGACGGTTTAACAGGTGCTTTTTTGTGCTCAAAATATGCTTTAAGAGCACATTCCAGAAAACTTCTCAAGAGATCATGTGAGGCATTCGGCAGTTGTCGATAAGTGATTTTCTGTAGTTCGCGGAGCATTCTACGAACACCCGGGGCTCTTAAACTGTATTCAATATCTTTTGGTGCCAATTTATTTGACCGCTTGGTCGTCGGCGGCTGAATCTCAGTAAAGCTTTTACTAGTTATTACTTTTCCGCTTTTGGCCTTATTAGGAGTTTCTGATTTTGAAAACTTTCCTAAATAATCTTTTATTTTTTCTTCAGTATTTAGAGTTCTGGAATCAATATTTTTTTCAACTGCATCCACTATGATTTTTTTGAACCCTTTTTCAAATTCATCTCGTTCGATTTCAATTTTTAATTCACCATCTTTAGAAAATTCAAACCCAAGAAACTTCCTTATAGGAGTTGAGTTATACAACCTTTCGATTGTAGTGGCAGGAAAAGAACGTTCACGAAGAACTATTTCTTCCATTTCTGGCGTGTCATATTTAATCGATTTTGCAATTCTATGAACGTTGATAAGTTTTAAAAATTTCGAAATTTCCACATTTGGAAAGTCGGCCACTAAATCTTTTACAGTTCTCCCACCTTCAAGTTGTGCCTTGTAAAAATAGGCTTGTCTAAGTGGTCGCCATGGCCTCTTCGTGTTTTGGGTATGTTTGCTCGCCAGAAGACGCTGAACTTCGTTCCGATCAGGCGCAATTACAACCTCAACCTGTCGAGGCGAGGACCCATAAGTTTTCAAAAGATTTTTAATTCTTTCCGTCTTTGTCGGAACAATTTCTGGACGCATCAAAACTTTCAGGGAAGAAATTCTTCTATTTCCATCAATAACAATAATTTTTTTATTCTCTTTAATAACGACAGGAAGTTCATCAGGGAAAAACCCATTTATGGCAATGCTTTCCAAAACCTGAAATGCATTTTCATTCAAAAAGAGATCATTTATTAGCGCTTCCTGAGAAAATGAATTTGTGTTTTCAAGCCGAATATTTTCCGAATCAAGAAACAAATCGACAACATTCATTTTTTCTTTTGGCCATTTTTCATAATGTGGTTTAGAAATTGTCGCCATAACAAACCAATCCTTAAAATGTAATTATTTGGAACGAATTAAAACCCACTAAAACGAAACATAGTTTAGATCAATTTTGTTTTGAGCATGAAAGATTTTTGGAACTTAAACGTTGGACGTAAAAACAACAAAATATTGTCGGTTATATTAAGTCAAATAATGAATTCGACCCCCAAAACCTTATGACCAAGATAGATTAAAAGATCACAAAACAATGAAACAAAGGGTCCAGGCCAACATTCAACACTTTGGGCTCATCTGGTTTTTTTGACCAGGGCCGAGACGGGTTCGACAAGCTCACCGCAGGCCAGTAGGCCCGCCAAGGCCGTCAGTGCCAAAATGGTGATGGTCGGAAGGGCGCTCTTGAAATTGAAGAACCCCACCGCCCCCGAGGTCAGGGACCCGAAGCTGATCTGGATGAACCCCAACAAAGCCGAGGCGCTCCCCGCGTGACGGCCGAAGGGCCTCAGGGCCAGGGCCCCCGCGTTGGGGTTGACCATGCCGGCGCAGGACAGCACGGCAAATAGGAAGACCAGGGTTCCCGCCAGGTTGAGCCAGCCGGCCAGGGCAAAGAGCAAGAACAGCATCCCCACCAGGCATTGGCCCCAGATGGCCTTCCTCAATATCTCCTCACTGGAATAACGCTTGAGGAGCCAGATATTCACCTGGCTTCCCCCGATAAAGCCCGCCGCGAGAAGGGCGAAGATGGCGCCATAGAACTTGGGCCCCACGTTGTAGATTTCCAAAAAGATGATGGGCGAGCCGGCGATATAGGCGAACAGGCCCGAGATGGAAAGCGAACCCACGATGGCATAGGCGTGGAACTTGGGTTCCTTGAGGATCATGGCGAAGTTCTTGAGGCTTTTCTTGAAACTCAAGGTGGCCTTGGGGTCGGGCTTGTGGCCTTCGGGTAAAAAGAAAATGACCACCGCCAGGATGGCTAGGGAAATGGCCGCCAAAAGAACGAATATCCAACGCCAACCCAAGTGTAGGGTCACGAAGCCCCCCACGGTTGGCGCCAAGAGGGGTGAAACGCTCAGGATGAGCATGAGCAGGGAAAAGACTTTCGCGCTTTCCTTGACGTGGAAGAAGTCCCGCACCATGGCCATGGAAGCCACCCCCGCCGCGCAACCGCCGAGAGCCTGCAAGAAGCGCAGGGCGATGAGGATCTCCAGGGAACCGGCGGCTAGGCAGCCCACGGACGAGAGAATATAAAGCCCCAACCCGAAATAGAGGGGCCTTTTGCGGCCGAAGTGGTCGAGGAAGGGGCCGTAGAGTATCTGCCCCAGCCCCATGCCGATGAAATAGCTGGAGAGCGACAGGGAAACCCGCGCGGTGGGACAGCCCAGGCTTTGGGCGATCTGGGGAAAGGAGGGAAGGTACATGTCGATGGAAAAGGGGCTGACGGTCGAGAGGGCGCCCAGGATGAGGATAATGAAAGTGGGGTTTCGGCTTTGGGTAGTCATGTTGGTCCGGTTCATTTTAGGAAATTATATTTGAAATTCGCGCATGGCCAGTTTTCTTAAATGTAAATAATGGATAACTGGCGACCCCTGGACACATCGACTTTGACTGTCGACTTACTTAACCTGGGTTCCTTCCACCGGCAATCCCGATTCGGCCCATTCCTGGAGTCCGCCCGGATAACCCTGCGCTTGAAGGCCCTGTTTGACAAAGACATCGGCCGCTTCCATGAAATGGCGGCAGGGAAAATGAAGCCCGGATGCCAAGCCACCTACCTACCTTTAACCTTCGGTTGACAAGCCATACAACAATCTATTGGCCCGGCGAGGAATACCGGAGGGCGGGTTAACTGTTGCTTTTTTGGATGGTGAGAATCTCTCCCGGATGTATCAGCTTAGGATCGTGGACACGGTCCTTGTTGGCCTCGTAGATCACGCTCCACAAGCGGCCCTTGGCCAACAAGCGCCGGGCAATCTTCCAGAGGCAATCCCCCGCGGTCACCGTGTAGCTATAAGAGTCCGTGGGTTCCTTGGCCGCCTCAACTTCGGAGGCTTGGGAGGCCTTGGCCTTGTGGGCCCATTCCTTAGACTGGGATTCATCTTTCTTCACACCCAGGCCCTCTTGGTAGAGGGAGGCCAAACCGGCTTGCGCCGGCGCGTAACCAGCCTGGGCCGATTGCTTCATCCAACCGGCGGCCTTGGTAAGGTCGCGTTTCACGCCCCGGCCCAATGCGTAATCATAGCCCACCCAATATTCCCCCTCCGGGTCGCCCCGCAGGGCGGCTTGGGAATGCCGGCGGAAAGATTCCCGCATGTCCTTGGCCACGCCCAACCCCTTGGCGTAAAGACGGCCCAGGTTGTTTTGGGCCGCCGCGTTGCCCGATTCGGCGGCGGAACGGTAATAAGACACTGCCTGGGCGTAGTCCTGCTTGGCCCCCAAACCGTGCTCGTAAAGATAGCCCAGGTTGTTCTTGGCCGAGGCGTTTCCTTCCCTCGCCGCCTGTTGGTACAACTGGAAAGCGGCGGTGTAATCGCGGGTTTTAAAAGCCTGGTCGCCATTTTGGACGGCGTCCTTGCCTTCGTCCCCCAAAACTGGTCCGGCTAAAACCAAAAACAGTGTTCCGATAAGAAATAATTTTTTCATCGCTTATCCTTGTTAATTAAATGCCATTTAGTAAAGGCATATTTAAACTGAGGTTGCTTCGTCGTAACCGCCCCGCTATTCGCGGGGCACTCATCGCAATGACAGCTATTATCACTTCGAGGTCAAAGCGGCTCCCCGCGATGACCTCGATCAATTTCTAGAGTGAGAAATCCACCCCGCCGTTGAAGGCGTTGGAGCTCTGTCCGCCGCCGAAGCCGCCCAAGTATTGGGCGAAGAGGTTGAGCCCCTGCCCGAAGGAAAGCTTTGCCCCCGCCGACAGGCCCACCAGGGTGGGGCTGGGATTGATGCCCGTTGCCAAGAAGTTGGATCCCGGGGCCCCCGCCAGGGAGGCTGAGACCGCCGGGTTCAAGGCCATCAGTTCCTCGCTCACGTTGGCGCTGACCATCGGCACCAGTTGGGTGCCCCCGCCCAGGTCGAAACCCTTGGAGGCGTCGAAGCCCACCAGGGGCCTCAGGGATTGGTATTGCTGGGAAGCCACGGTCAGGTTCAGGTCGCCCGCGCCGGTTTCGGTGAATCCGTTCTCGTACAGCCGGGTGTACTGCAAGCCCGCCAGGGGATTGACCGAGACGCCCGAGACCTTCAGGGCGTAGGAGGCGCGCAGGGCACCCATCAGTTCCGAACCGTCGTAAACGCCCAGGGCCTGTGAGCTTTGGCTGCCCAAATCCACCGCGCGGGTGGTCTTATAGTGGTCGACCCCATAGGCCACCACGCCCGTGAGGGCCACGTTTCCGAAGCTGGGCCCTCCGTAGAGGCCCACCAGGTAGTTGTCCACGCTGGAGGTATCGGCCGCGTCCGTGGAGTTCATGTCCATGCGGTTGTAGGAACCCCACAGGCCGCCCCGCAGGTTTTTGGCCAGGGCCACGTCGTAGCCGCCCAGGAAACCCGTGTTTTGGGACTTGTAGCCCACCACGTTGCCGTTGCCGTCCTGGCTTAAGGAACCGCTGGAGCTTTCCACCCAGAGCCCGGAATTCTCGGGCGAGTTTTGGGCTTCCTTCAGCCCCGCCGAGAGGCTGGGGGCGGTGTCGGTCAGGTCGAAGGCCGCGCGGCCCACCAGCATGGATTGGAACGAGGAGGGCGGCACAAAGCCGGGCCCGCCCGCCCTTTGCATCAGCAGGTTGACCGAGGAAGCGTTGTTGTTCACCATCACGGCCGCCAGGGGTGCGTAGGACGAGCCGTTCATCTGGGCCAGGGACGACTGCTGTTGGGCCGCCGGAAGGCCGTAAAGCACGTTCAAGAGGGCCACGAAATCGTCCGAGGCCGTGGGGATCGCCGAGTTCAGGACCGTCGCCACCGCCTTTTGGTTGGACGTGGCCGCGGAGGTCGTGAAGTCCGCGTTGTTGCGGGTCAGCACCAGCGTCACCGCGTTGTTGCCGTAAAGAAGCGTTGGCGTCATATACGACAGGTTATCCGACACGCTGGCGAAGCTACCCGTCACCGGGGCTCCCGTGGTGAGGATGATGTACTTGTACCGTACCCCATAATTGCCCGGATCGGCGGCGATAGTCAAAGCGCCGTTCAATTGGCCGAAAAGGACGTTCAGCCTTCCGGATTGGAGATTGCCGGGGGCCAATTCGATGTTCGTCGAGCTGGTGGCCGTGTCAAACAGTTGGCCGATAGACAGGGTGCCGTTGTTGCCCCCTGGCTGGACCGTTCCGTTGTTGTTGACGACGCCCAGGATGGACCCGTAGCCCGTCAGGGTCGCCCCGCTGGCGATGGAGACAGGCCCGTTGATCCGGGCGGTTAACGAACCGGCGTCGCCCAAGGCCACCGTGCCGGCCGAAACCAGCATGCCGCCCGTGAAAGTATTGACACCGGTCATGGTCAAGGCACCGGAGCCTAATTTCGTCAGGCCGCCCACGCCTGAAATGTCGCCGGAGAGGGTGGAATTGAAAGCCTGGCTGTCGAAGGCGCCGTTGTTGGACGTCAGCTGGATATTCTTGGCGGAAGTGATCCCCGCCGCCGTCTGCAGGCTGCCGCCGTCGAGGACGAGGTTCCCCGTTCCCAGGTTGTTGTCGTTGTCCACGTTCAAGGTGCCGCCGGAAACGCTGGTGCCGCCGCTGTAGCTGTTGGCGGCCGTCAAGGTCAGGGCGCCGCTTCCCGTCTTAGTCAGGCTTCCCGCGCCGGACATGACGCCGGAGAAAAGCTGGTTGGTGGAATCCCCCACCTTCAGGTTGCCGGCGCCGAAAAGCACCAGGCCCGAGCCGGAAAGGTTCCCCAGGGTCTGGTCCTTGCCGCCCAGGTCGAGCGTCCCGGACGATTCCACGGTGACGGCCGCGGTGGCCCGCAAGGCCCCGCTGACGCTCAGCACCAGCGAACCGTTGTTGACATCGGTCAGTCCCGTGTAAGTATTGGCCCCGGTCACCGTGAGGGAACCCGCGCCGGTCTTGGTGAACTGGCCCGTGCCGCTGATGACCCCCGAAAGGGACGAATCGGAACCGTTGGAATCGAAGGTGCCATTGCCCGTCAGGGAGATGTTCTTGGAAGAACTGATCCCCGCCGTGGTCTGCAAGGTGCCGCCGTTGAAGGTCAGGTTCCCCGTGCCCAGGTTGTTGTCGTTACCCACGTCCAGGGTCCCGGCGTTCAGGTTGGTCCCACCACTGTAACTATTGGTCCCCGTGAGGGTGAGGGCTCCGGATCCGGTCTTGGTGAGCCTTCCCGTTCCCGAGACGGTCCCGCCCACGTAAAGGATGTTCCCGTTCGTGTCCACGGTCACGCCGCCCGCGCCCAGGCTGACGTTCTTGGCCGTGTTAAAGCTGGAGGAAAGTTGGAGGGTCGAGCTATTGAACTCCAAGTTACCCGTCCCCAGGTTGTTGTCCGCGCCCACGCTCAAGAGGCCGCCGTTGATGGAAGTCCCCCCGCTGTAGGTGTTGCCGCCCGTCAAGGTCAAGCTCCCGGAGCCGGTCTTGGTCAGGCTTCCCGTGCCGCTCACTATCCCGCCAAAGGTGGAATTGAAGGATTGGGTATCGAGATTATCCGAACCCGCCAGGACGATGGACCGGCTGGCCGAGTTGATACCCGCCGCCGTTTGAAGGGTCGTCCCGTTCAAGGCCAAAAGGCCAGTTCCCAGGTTATTGTCATTGTCGACGTTCAAGGTGCCGCCGTTGACCGTGGTACCCCCGCCATAGGTGTTGGTCCCGGTCAAGGTCAAGGTCCCGTTCCCGGTTTTGGTCAAGGCCCCCGCTCCGCTCAACACACCGTTCAAGGTTGAATTGAACCCGTTGGTGTTGAAAGTTCCGTTGTTGGAGGTAAAGGCCGCGTTCTTGGAGGAAGTAATGCCCGCCGAGGTCTGCAGGGTGCCGCCGTTGAAGGTGAGGTTCCCCGTGCCCAGGTTGTTGTCGTTGCCCACGGAAACGATGCCCGCAGTGAAGGTCGTGCCGCCGCTGAAGGTGTTGGTTCCCGAAAGGGTGAAGGTGCCCGTCCCGGTTTTGGTCAGGGAACCCGTTCCGCCGATGACACCCGAATAGGCCGTGGTTTGGTTGTTGGTTCCCGCCGTTAAGGAAGCCGAACCCAGGGAAACCCCGCCCGAGCCCGTGAGCGAACCGATGGATTGGTTGTTGCTACCCAAGTCCAAAACCGTTCCGCTGGCCAGTGAAACCGTCGTGCTATTGGACAAAACATTGGCCGCGCCCATGAAAAGCGTGCCGGCGTTGATGTTCGTGAATCCCGTGTAAGTATCCGAACCTGAAAGGGTCAATATCCCCGAGCCGTTCTTATTGAGTCCGCCGGAGCCGCTGATCACGCCCGACAGGGTTGAGTTAAACCCGTTGGTGTCGAAGGTGCCGTTGTTCCCGGTCAATACCACGTTCTTGGACGAGGTGATTCCCGCCGAGGTCTGCAGGGTGCCGCCGTTGAGGGTCAGGGTCCCGGTTCCCAGGTTATTGTCGTTGCCGACGCTCAAGGTACCGTTGCTCAAGGTGGTGCCGCCGCTGTAGGTGTTGGTGCCCGTCAAGGTCAAGGCCGCGCTTCCGACCTTCACGAAGGTGCCCGTGCCGGAGATGACCCCGCCGAAGGAAGCACCCGTGTTGTTCCCGCCGTCCGTCAGGGAACCCGAACCCAGGGAGACGCCGCCGGACCCGTTCAAGGAACCGATGGTGGCGTTGTACCCGCCCAGGCCCAGGACCGCGCCCGAGGCGATGGTGACCGCCGTGAAATTAGAGGAAAGGGCGGTCGAGCTGCCCAGGGCCAGCGTCCCCGCGTTGATATCGGTGAAACCGCTGTAGCTGTTGGAACCGCTAAGGGTCAAGGTGCCCAGGCCATTCTTGTTCAAGCCGCCCGTGCCGGTGATATTGCCCGAAAGGGTCGAGTTGGACCCGTTGCTGTCGAAGGTGCCGTTGTTCCCGGTCAATACCACGTTCTTGGACGAGGTGATGCCCGCGGACGTCTGCAGGGTGCCGCCGTTGAAGGTTAGGTTGCCCGTGCCCAGGTTGTTGTCGTTGCCGACGCTGAGGGTGCCGCCGGTCAAGGTGGTACCGCCGGTGTAGGTGTTGGTACCGGTCAAGGTCAAGCTCCCCGCGCTGATCTTGGTCAAGGAGCCGCTGCCGCTCACGACCCCACCCAGGGTGGAATTGAAACCGTTGGAATCGAAGGTATCGATCCCGGTAAGGACGATGGACCGGGAGGCGGAATTGATCCCCGCCGCCGTCTGGAGGGTCGTCCCGTTGTTCAAGGCCAGCAAGCCCGAACCCAGGTTGTTGTCGTTGTTGATGTTCAGGGTGCCGCCGGAAACCGTGGTGCCCCCGCCGTAGCTGTTGGTGCCTGTCAGGGTCAAGGTTCCCGCGCTGATCTTGGTCAAAGCTCCACTGCCGCTGATGGTCCCGCCCAGGGTGGAATTGAACCCGTTCGAGTCGAAAGTGTCGCTGCCCGTCAGGACGATGGACCGGGTGGCGGAATTGATGCCCGCCGCCGTCTGTAAGGTCACGCCGCCGTTCAAGGCCAGCAAGCCCGTTCCCAAATTGTTATCGTTGTTGATGTTCAGTCTTCCAGCGGTCAACGTGGTGCCGCCGCCGTAGCTGTTGGTTCCCGTCAGGGTCAGGGTCCCGGCGTTGATCTTGGTCAAAGCCCCGCTGCCGCTGATCGTGCCGCTGAGGGTGGAGTTGAACCCGTTGGTGTCGATGGTCCCGTTGTTGGAGGTCAAAGATAGGTTGTTCGAAGCGTTCACACCCGCCGTGGTTTGAAGCTTGGAACCATCCAGGGTCAGGGTTCCCGTGCCCAGGTTGTTCGCGTTGCCGATGTCCAGCGTCCCGCCCGTGACCGAGAGTCCGCCGCTGAAGGAACTGTTGTTCCCGCTCAGGGTCAAAGCGCCCGAACCCCTCACCCCTAAAAGCCCCGTGCCCGTGATGGCCCCGGATAAGGTGGAGTTGAAGCCGTTCCCGTTGAAGGTGCCGCCGTTGCCGGTGACCGAAATGCCTTTGGACGAGGTGATTCCCGCGGTGGTGAAAAGGGTCCCGCCATCGAAGGTGAGATTGCCCGTGCCCATATTATTGTCGTTGCCGATGGCTAATAGACCGCCCGAAAGGGTGGTGCCGCCGCTATAAGTGTTGACCGCCGAAAGGGTGACAGAACCCGTCCCCGAGACGACCACACTGCCCGTGCCCGCGATTGTGTCCGGCACGGTAGTAATGGAAGAACCGTTGAAAACCACCGCCGAACCATAGGTAAAAATATCCTGGCCCAAACCCTGTCCGCCCGTACTGATGGAGCCAGCCCCCAATCCGGGGGCCCCGCCTTGGACCGTGTTGCTGGTAAAGGTACTACCGGCGATGTTCAGCGCCGCGCCTTGGTACAAGAATATACCGCCGCCCAATCCCGCGCCCCCGCCGCCCGCCTGGTCCGCATTTTGGTAACAGCCGCTGCATCCGCCCCGGCCGCCGTAAGCCCCCCCAAACCCGCCCGTATAACCCAGGCCATCCGCGCCCCCGCCCCCACCAAAACCGCCATTGCCGCCCTGGAACAAGTCCGATCCCCCGCCACCGCCGCCGAAACCGCCATTGCCGCCAGTGGCCCCCCAGCCCGCCGCGCCGCCGCCGCCGCCCCATCCGCCATTACCGCCATTTTGATTATCCGCGGTTGAACCCGTGCCTCCGTTCACGCCGCCGCCCGCGCCGCTGTATTCAACCCCGCTACTGTAATAACCATTCACACCCGCGCCCGACCCGTTGATCCCACCGCCGCCGCCGCTGTAAGTCCCTGGGCTAAAATTACCCACGCTGGTCACGTTTCCACCCGTGCCGCCCACCGCCGAATCACCGTTGAAACTGACGGTGTTGACCGTCAGGGTCACTCCCGAATTGACGAAGATGCCGCCGCCCGCGCCCAATCCCCCGCCGCCGCCCTCGTTGTAACTGCCGCCGTTGCTGCCTTGGGCCTTGCCGTTGATGAGATTGATATTGGAGATGCTGTCGTTCAATCCCGCGGCCACGCTCACCCCGCCGCCCAGGTTGAGGATGCCGTAACTGCTGTTCCCGCTGACGTTGACGTTGTTACCCAAAATGGTCACGCTCTGGGTGATGTAAGGAAGGTTGCCTGTCAGGGTGATGGTGGTGCCGGTGGCGATGCCCGAAAGGTTGATGGTGCCGCCGCACGGGCTGGCGTTGATCTGGTTGATGGCGTCACCCAAGGACCCGGCGCTGGTGTCACCTGCCGTCGTCGTGACGGTCACCGTGAGGGGGGTACAGATCGCCCAAAGTTTGCCGGAGGGGGTGAAAAGAAAGGCGGCTGTGAGGATAACCGCCGTGAGGGAAATGGCCCGGCGCGAACGTTTCTTATATGAGTGTGAATTCATGCAAACCTCTCCTGGTATCCATGGAAATGGAAAAAATTTAATTTCTACCCGGCTTATGTGGGGAAATAGCGGTGTAAGCGGGAAAACAGTTACCTTTTATAAAAACATGGGTTTATAAAGTCAATCATTTTCTCCACCCGGGGGTGGAGTAAGAGAGAATTCAGGGTTTGCCGCAATGGTATAGATTTAAAACGGATTATTTTACAAGGCGTTAATAATATCCGCGGGAATTTGCGGGATGGGCAGGCCGACTTACTTGATCATCAGTTCCCCGCCCTTGGGCACGCCGACCGGATTCGACTCCCTTCCCCCTACGCTATCTACCTACGTTAAAGCTTCGGTAGACAGGCAGCTTCTGGGGACAGGTCGGTCGCTCACCGCAGGCAAGCTCGGGGCAGGCTTTGCCGTCGATTTATTTGACCTGGGTTCCTTCCACCGGCAGTCCCGATTCGGCCCATTCCTGGATACCGCCCGGATAACCCTGCGCTTGAAGGCCCTGTTGGACGAGGGCATAGGCCGCTTCAATGAAATGGCGGCAGGGAAAACCCGAGCAATAAGTGATGAAGAACTTGTCCTTTTAATGATTTAAGACAAGTACCTTCAAAATTTTAGTGGTCACTGCCCCACCCACCGTCACCTTGATCCGGATGTAATAGAGGCCGTTGGCCACGGGGGTGCCAAACTTATCGGTTAGGTCCCAGGCGATGGTAGTGCTTCCCGAAACAGGCTGGGAGCCGCCCGCGATCTTACGATAAGCCGCCGTAAAAACATCCCAGGTAAGGGTAGTTCCCGATGGGCCCTGCACGTCAATGTTAAGGGGCCCTTCGCCCCGGATGGGATTGGGATAGGGTAGCCCGATCACCACTCCCGTCACCGCCGGGGTTGGGGTGTTGGTAAGTGACCCGGTGGGAGTAGCGGACAGGGTATTCGTCGGTGTGCCTGTTTCCGTTTGGGTTGGGGTCAAAGTCGGTGTCGATGAGGCCGTCCCTGTGGGCGACAAAGTCGGGCTGTTGGTCAAGGATGCTGTCGCCGTCGCGCTTGGGCTGTTGGATGCGGTCGGGGTCAAGCTATTCGTGGCCGTGGATGTTGGCGTTTGAGAAGGCGTGTTCGTGGACGTATTCGTAGGGCTACTCGTTGCGGTATTGGTGGGGGCAAGGGTTCCCGTATTGGTGGGACTTGGAATCGGACTGTTGGTGGCTGTATTCGTCGGGCTATTGCTGGGTGTGGTGGTGGGAGTGCTCGAAGGAGTACTTGTCGGCGTAGACGTCAAGGTATTGGTCCCCGTTTGTGTTGGAGTTAATGTCGGAGTCGGGGAAGCTGTCGCGCTGGGGGTAGCCCCGGAAACGGTGTAATCCAGGTACTCGCTCCAGGTTTCGGAGGTACTTTGGGTTGTGTTCAAGATTCCCGGATAAGCCCCGAAAGCCTGATCCTGTAAAAAACCGTCGCCCGGGTTTCCCGAACTGTAGCTGGGAATGTCCAACGTGGTATCCACTTGCCAGCACAGCCAGTAAGTTCCGGGGTTGAGGGTCAGGGAAGAGGGGCTACCCGAAGCGATGGTGGCCGTGATCCATCCGGTAGCGCCATTGACCAACGCGCCCGAATCCCAAAGCAGGTTGGGAGTGGCGGCATTGTCGTAAATGGCCAGACGCACATGCCCGCCCGCCGCGGTGGAATAAAAATTGAGGTCGTTTACGGTGACCGCTTGGGCCAACACAACCTTTGTTCCCTTGATGGCCGCTTTTTGAGAGAAGGCTACCTTTATTATTTGTCCCGGTCCACTATCGGTTCCAAAATAAGCGTAACCGGCCCCATTGTCGATCACCGAACCCTGGGCAAAAACTTCCCCATAGGGATAAGTGAGGCCGCCATCGGGAGAGGCATCGGCTACTCCGGCATTTCCATCACAAGGTGGAACGCTTGTCCCCCCCAGGAGCGAAAGGGGCGCCCCGGCGTTTTCGGTTGGAGCCAAATTACCGGCGTTGTTCTTGATCTTGAAAACCTTCATCGGAAAAACGCCGTCCGTTCCATAAACCGTATAGCCGCTGGTCGAATCGCCCAGCCCGGCGGAAAGCATTTGTTCCATTGCGGTGGGGCCGTTACAGCCTCCTGTCCCCGAGTTGAGTGTCGCGTTGGAGACCTCGGTAAAACTCGTCAGGTTGATCTTAACCACATCCGCAAGCACGTGAGGTACATAGGTTCCCAAATAGGCGTAATGGGTCGCGCCGGTCGCGTCAATATCAGGGAGGAAACCATAAGCAGTGGTCGCCGGATCGGTTGTTGTTATGACGCCAACTTCGGTGGGGGTACCCGCCCCATTCAGGGCGATTTTGGCTATCTGATTGGTGTTAAAACCGGAAAAGTAGGCGAAGCCGGCTCCGGTGTCTATCACACCATGGTAGGTGAAACCCGTAGTAGGAAAGTTAGGGCTGTTTAAGAGAACCGAACCCACCAAAGTGGGCAGTTTATTATCCAAGTCACCACCGGAGGGCGAGGGCAGCAAATACTTGTAGACCGTTGCGGGTTTATTGCCATCGATAAAATAGATGTAATGCTTGGTGGGGTCCGCGTTGCTCTTATCAATCACCCCGCCGTAAAAATTTCCACCGGGAACAAGCGTGGCTTCTAGTATGGGAAGCACCGCGGGGCCGCCAAGTTTTACCTTATAGATATTCGCCCCGGATTCAAAATAACCAAATCCATTCGGGTCATCGACAAAAGAACCATAGGATTGCCCGAGGCCGACGATCGTGCTTTCCTCGGTGAAGGTCGTCAAATTGATTTTACTGAGCGAGCCGTTGCGTCCTACCCAATAAGCGTAACCGTTGGCCGCGTCGATCGCCGCGCCGTAAAGCCCTTGATAGTTCGTATTGCTCAACACAATCTTGGCCACACGCCGCAAACCCTGGGTGGGATAAACAGTGCTGCCGACCGTGAAGATTCCAAGCTGTTGGCTAGTTCCGGGTTGGGTGATCCCCCAGAAGAGGCTCACGGCCAAGAAGATACCCCTTGTCCAATACCGGGTTTGCGACCTGGAGGGACCTGTAAATCCGAAAGGACCAAACAACCGAAATTTTGGGGAAAACTTCCTTATTTCCACGCACACCTCTCCGGCAAAAGGAAAAAGTCGTTTGGATTGAGGGTGCATAGGACATGCCATGGCCATTAATAAGGGAAAATGGCAAATTTAGACTATGGGATAGAGGGGGAGGCTGTCAGAAGCTTATCTTTGTTGTCACCGGGGAACATTGACCATTTAACACTTTACGACTTAATCATTAGTTCCCCCTCCTACGCATAAAGCTCCCGCCTACGCTAAAGCTTCGGCAAGCAGGTCGGAGGGCAGGCCGCCCTTGGACACATCCACTTTGACCGTCGATTTATTTGACCTGGGTTCCTTCCACCGGCAGTCCCGATTCGGCCCATTCCTGGATACCGCCCGGATAACCCTGCGCTTGAAGGCCCTGTTTGACGAGGGCATCGGCCGCTTCCATGAAATGGCGGCAAGGAAAGCCGGAACAATAAGTAACGAAGAACTTGTCCTTCCCGTATTTGGCCTCGACCGCCCGGGCGAAAACCTCCGGGCGTATTCCGATGATCGGCAAGCTATCCGACCCCTTGATCCTCAGCTTTTCATAATCCGCAAAGGGCAGGACATCCAGGACCACCACATTCTTTTCCTTCATCTTTTCCAGCAGTTCTTCCTTGGTTATCGCCACGCGGTTCTCCTTTAGGCCGGAAAATTATTCCACAAGCGCCGTATCAACCCGGATGCGGCCGGTAAGGGCCTTATGGACCGGGCAATGGTTGACGATCTCCAGAAGCCGTTCCCTTTGGGCCTGGTCCAGATTCCCCACGAATTTCACCTTCCGGTCAAAGACCGTCAAATCATCCTGCCGGGTGAGGGCGACCCGGACGTCGGTGTCCTCCAGGGGCCATTCCTTCCGCTTCGCGTAAAGTTTGGCGGTCAGGGCCGTGCAGGCGCCCAGGGCGGCAGCCAGGTACTCGAAGGGATTGGGGCCCAAATCCTCCCCCTGGTTGGTCGTGGGCTCATCGGCGGTCAAGTGATGGGGCCGATCTCCACCTGTTGGGCCAGCTGGCCGGGCCCCTTCGAAACTTTGACTTCCCTCATGTTTTTCTCCGTCGAAAAGAGATTAAGAGGCTCTAACAAAAATCCTTGGAACAGTGATAAACGCTGATGAACGCCGATTAAAAAGCTTAAAACTTCTTGTTTTCTTCATATCTGCGCGTGCGTAGCACGTCTGCGTCCATCCCTGTTTCAATGCCTTTGAATTTTGTTAGAGGTTCTAATCCTCATCCAATAAAACGAATTCCGTCTTGGGGGCGCCGCAGGAAGGACATTTATCGGGAGGTTGGGAACCCCGCGGCATCAGTTCGCCGCAGCGCAGGCATTTCCAGAGGATTTCGACTTGATCATGATCAGCGTCGTAATGGTAGTCGGGGGACAACCCGGATTTTTTAGGAGATGGCTTGGCTGGCATGACAAACCTCTTTTGTTAAACCTTAATGATTAATTTCCCACCTTTAGAAAAATCCACTTTCACCGTCTGGCCATCCTTGATCTCCCCATCGAGGAGCTTCAAGGCCATTTTATCCACAAGTTCATGCTGAATTAATCTTTTTAAAGAGCGCCAAAAGGGCCATGCTGGCCCCTTTGGCGCTTTTCCATGGACCTCCTCAATAAATAAAAAAAGGCCGGCTACCCAAAGGGAACCGGCCCCAATTGCACCTTCTCCAGTTTTATTGGCGTTCGCATCTCCCCTGGCCGTCGAACTTGGAATAGTAGAAGTGATAACATCCACCCCAATTGCACAGGAAATCCAGCGCCCCCAAGCAACCCACCCCGTCCTCGTCCACATCGCCATCGTCATCCCCGATGACAGGGGTCGGGGTCGATGTGGGAACAGGGGTTGGCTTTCCGCCGGGGGGCTTAGGCACTGATTGCCCCAAAACCAAGGCGGGGAGCGCTACCGACAGGGCCAAGCTCAAAACCAAAAACGAGACCAGTTTTACTTTTCTCATCGCATCCTCCTAGCGAAACACCGATCATCGATGGGCTAGGTTTCAGCCTAGGTGGGGTGGTCCCGGGGCCGGCTCCCAAAGCCGGTCCTCGTGGAAGGAAACCATGGCTTTCCTCGTCAATAGGCCATAATTTCGTGGGTGAAACGGAAAACAGTCCCGGCATGAAAATACCCAGGCCGGGGACTGAAAAACCGGACTCCCGCCTCAAGAGTGCAACTCCAAAGGACAGGAAGACCGGGATGAATGAAATCTTTGGTGGGCAAACCAATGGAACGGCTCGGATGGCAAACCCGGCTGCAGGCCGGGCCTGAAAAAACGATGAAAGAGGACTTCTTTCGGGAAGTCATCTTCTAGAAACAGGCTATCACCCTGGTGCCACAAACACCAACTTCACCCAACGGCCACCCCCCCGAATAGGGATGTCCCGCTTGGGAAAAACCGTTTTCCCTGTTTATTTTTCGAAAAGGAAGAAACCTATAAATTGCACTTGCGGTTGCCACATCAGCAAACACCCCGATTGGGGTGCCTCCTAATGACAGTTACTTAATGATTAATTCACCACTCTTAACATCAACTTTGACCGTCTGGCCGTCCTTGATCTCTCCGTCGAGGAGCTTCAGGGCCATCTTATCCACGAGTTCGTGTTGAATTAATCTTTTTAGAGGACGAGCCCCATAAACCGGGTCATAACCGCGCTCGGCGAGATAAACCAAAGCGCCCTTGGACATTTCCAGCTTGATCTTTTTATCCGCCAGGCGGGCCCTTAAGCCATCCAACTGAATATCCACGATGGATTCCAACTGGTCTTCCTTGAGCCTGTGGAAAATCACGATATCGTCGATACGGTTGAGGAATTCGGGCCGGAAGAACTGGCGCAATTCCTTTTGCAGGGCATCCTTTAGGTCCTTATCCGTGGCCTTGGATTCCATAATGGCCTGGGAAGCAATGTTACTTGTCATAATCAGCACGGTATTCTTGAAATCCACCACCCGGCCTTGGGAATCAGTCAGTCGGCCGTCATCCAGCACCTGGAGCAGGACATTGAACACGTCAGCGTGGGCCTTTTCCACCTCGTCAAAAAGAATGACGCAATAGGGCCTGCGGCGAACCGCCTCGGTCAATTGCCCGCCTTCGTCATAACCCACATAGCCCGGAGGGGCGCCTAAGAGCCTGGAGACCGAATGTTTCTCCATATACTCGCTCATGTCGATGCGCACCATCATCTTCTCGTCGTCGAATAGATAAGAAGCCAGCGCCTTCGCCAGCTCGGTCTTGCCCACGCCCGTGGGCCCCACAAAGAGGAACGAGCCTAGGGGCTTGTTCGGGTCGGATAGCCCCGAACGGGACCGGCGGATGGCGTTGGATACGGCCTCGACAGCCTCTTCCTGCCCCACGACCCTTTTCCTCAAGGCGTCTTCCAGGTGAATAAGCTTTTCCGTCTCCCCTTCCATCATTTTGGAAACCGGGATGCCCGTCCACTTGGCCACGATCTCGGCGATTTCCTGGTCGGTAACCTCTTCCTTTAACATGGCTCCCTTTTTCTGGACCTCGGCCAGCTTGGCTTCCAGTTCTTTTAATTGCGCCTGTAGTTTAGGAACCTTGTCGTAGCGGATTTCAGCCACCTTATCGAGCTTGCCTTCCCGCTCTAACTTGGTTTCCTGGAGCTTGAGGGTGTCGATTTCTTCCTTGGCCTTCCGCAAATCCTGGATGGCCTTCTTTTCCCCCTGCCACCGGGCTTTCATTCCGGAGGAGTTTTCCTTCAGGTCCGCCATTTCCTTTTCCAGGCGGGCCAGGCGTTCCTTGGAAGCCTCATCCTTCTCTTTCTGTAGGGCCTGTTTCTCAATTTCCAGTTGGCGGATCTTGCGTTCCACCTCGTCCAGCGCCACGGGCATGGAATCGATCTCAATGCGCAGTTTGGAAGCGGCCTCGTCCATCAGATCGATGGCCTTGTCGGGCAGGAAGCGGTTGGTGATGTAGCGGTTGGAAAGCACCGCGCAAGCCACCAGGGCCGAATCCTGGATGCGCACCCCATGGTGCAATTCGTAGCGTTCCTTCAAGCCCCGGAGGATGGAAATGGTATCCGGCACAGAGGGCTCACCCACAAAGACCTGTTGGAAGCGGCGTTCCAGGGCCGGGTCCTTCTCGATGTACTTGCGGTATTCGTCTAGTGTCGTGGCGCCGATGGCCCGCAGTTCCCCTCGCGCCAGGACGGGCTTTAACATATTGGAAGCGTCCATGGAGCCTTCGGCCTTTCCGGCCCCTACCAGGTTATGCAGCTCGTCGATAAAGAGGATGATCTGGCCTTCGCTTTCGGTGACTTCCTTCAGGAAAGCCTTCAAGCGATCCTCGAATTCGCCACGGAACTTGGCGCCGGCCACCATGGCCCCGATATCCAGCGAGATGACCTTCTTGCCCTTCAAACCTTCCGGCACGTCCCCGGAAACGATACGCCCAGCTAAACCTTCGGCAATGGCGGTCTTGCCCACGCCCGGTTCTCCTATAAGTACGGGATTGTTCTTGGTACGGCGGGAGAGAACCTGGATGACCCGGCGGATTTCCTCATCGCGCCCGATAACGGGATCAAGCTTTCCCCGGCGGGCTAGATCGCACAAATCCTTGCCATATTTTTCCAGGGCCTGGTACTTGCCCTCCGGATTCTGGTCGGTCACGCGGGTGGAACCCCGGACTTCGGAGAGGGCTTTCAAAACATTGTCGCGATTCAAACCGTAGCGTTTGGTGAGGCCCTTCACTCCCCAGTCCTCGCCGTAACCTTGGGCGTGCGGCGCGTCTAAAAGCGCCAGGAATAAGTGCTCGGTGGAGACATACTCATCCTTCATCTTGTCCGCTTCCTTGTGGGCTTGGTCGAGGACCTTGGCCAGCCGGGGCGTGGCGAAGATTTGCCCCCCACCTTCCACCTTGGGCAGGCCTTTCAAATCCTTTTCCAGGGCCTTTTCCAGCAAAGCTGGGTCCACGCCGATCTTCTTGAGGAGGGGCGGCACTACGCTTTCTTCCTGTTGTAAAAGGGTGAGCATCAGGTGTTCGTCGTCCAACTGGGCATGGCCATATTCGCCGGCCAGCGATTGGGCCGCCTGCAGGGCATTTTGGGCGTTAAGGGTGAATTTATTGATATCCATTTCGTTTCCTTTAAAAATTTAACCTGCTGTCATTGCGAGGAGTGCTCCCGAATAGGGAACGTTTACGACGGGGCAACCTCAGTTTAAATACGCCTTTAAAGCTTTTTTAGACTGGGGTTGCTTTGTCATAACCCCTGCCTATTCGGCGGGCATTCCTCGCAATGACAGCTATTTAAACCGACCTAATTGTCAGGGACAAATTAGGTCGAAATAGCTGGTCTTTCAATGACGAGAGACATATTTTCAGCCCATTCACCCCGTTATTTCAGGGCTTCGGGGGGCACAATCTCATAGTGATCGGCTCCAGGAGGTTTCCAGGCCAGGTGAAAGACACTTTCGAATCCCCCTTCCCTTTGATAGCGGATAACCACCCGGTAATCTTTCCTTTCCATTGAAAACCCGGCTTCCTGGTTGGCGAGGGCAGCTACCTTTTTACCGTTAACTTCCATCTCCGCCTTCGTGTGGTCACTGGCCACCATCAGGAAATGGTACAGCCCGACTTTTTCGGGATGGAGAGTCCCCAGCCATTCCACCCGCAGAGACGACGCGTTTTTCACGGGAAAATCATCCCGGTAGGAATAATTTAAAACCGGGTCGGATTGGGTCAGGACGGGTTGGGCGTTGGAAGTCCAGTAGGTTCCCTTCCAAGAACGGGCGGGATCCAAGGGAAAAAATCGGCTGGGGGAACAGGCTTCGGCCGGAACACTAAAAAAATAAAGATAAGGGCGGCTCCAGGGATCCATTAACTTTTCGGTTACGCCTCCCGGATAAAGCCCCTGGAGAACCTTGAGGACCCCCGTTCGACCTTCCTGCAGGATGAAAAACAAACCTCGCTCGGGAGGAGGGGAAAGATAATGAAAGCAACCAGGTGTGTCTAGGAAATGAAGATGTCCTATCTGGGAATGGCCCAGAAACAGGACGGTATATTGACCGAAAAAAGTTGGGGAAAGGTAATATTCATATTGGTCTCCCAAGCCAGCGATGGCTTGTCCAGTTTTCATGGGTGCCACGCCCGCTTCCCGCCAACAAGCCTCATTTTGGGGGCGGTCAACGAAATAAGTTTTAAAATTCTCGGAAACGCCCAGAAGGGCTGCCCCTATCCCCAAACCCAAGGTAAGTTTCCTAGCGATCCTTGAGGAAGCTGTCCTCTCCCAAATTTCAATGGCGGCCAGGGCCGCCAAGTAAGCCACAAAGGGGGCTACCCCCAGCATACGACTGGTGTGCAAGGGTTGGTCGGAAAGAAGGCAGGGGAAGCTGAGAACGGTGACGCCCACGATTGCATAAAAATACTTTCTTTCCCTCCAACGCCACGCGGCCAAGAAAAAACCAAGGGTGGAAAGTACTCCGGTAACATCGTCCAAAAGTCGGTGGGAGGGAATGTTTTCCTGCGTCGAATAAGAACCCGTTCGTTGAAAAGCTAACAAGGTTTGGGAAATATTCCGCCAGAGGGGCCGCAGGCTCTTCTCCTCGACAACTTGGCGGCCAACGAAATTATTGTCCTTCGTAGTCCCGGTGATCCAATGTTGTTGATTCCACATGGCTATCCAACAGTTTCCGGAAACAGCGAAGAAAACCGTCAAAAGCAAAAGGACTCGGACCAAGGGAAAACGTCGTTGTGAAGGATCAAGACGGTATTCATAGAATAAAAACAGGGGAAGCAGGAGCAGACAGGCGCGGAAAGCGGGATAAGCGTAAAAACCCAACCCCAAAAATACACCCGCCAGAACCCAAAAAAATATTTTTCCCTGTTTCCACGCCAGTCGGTGAAACAACAAGGCGCCCAGTATATAAATCAGGATCGTAATGGCCGGGTGCCCATTACGGCTCAAACTCACGTGCCATTGCATCACCGCCCAAAACCACAGGGTCAAAAGAGCGGTTGCGGGGCCAGACAACTCCCGAAAAAAAAAGTAACCTAATGGAAAAGACAACATGGAAAGAAAAACATAAAAAAGGCTGAAGGATAAATGACTGGGCTTGAACAGGTGGAACCAAAGGGAGGCCAAGCAGGGAACATCGGCGAAGGTCCCCGCCAAACCAGTGGGATAATATTCGGCCCAATGGGACGCGGAAACATTGGAACCCAGCCAGGACCAGAAAGTTTCTTCGACCGTCATTCCCGGTGGAACCGATTGGATATGATAAAGACGGAAAAAAAGAGCCAATAAGCCGGTGAGGACGGCCCCAGTCCATTCGGCCTTAGAGGAAAGCCTGCCTTGGGGAAGCGGGTAGGAAAGCTTGTTTGAGCCGGGAGCGATAAAAAGAAGGATGGCCGTCAAGAAAAAGGCAAGCCCGGGGCCCAATGTCCAAGAGAGGTCTTTTTGGAATAAAAAATATTGGCCCAGAACGGCGAAAAAGAGCGCCCCCCCCAAGAACCAGAATCGCCTTTGGTTGTCCATTTCCGTATTTTAATGACGGAAGGGGGTATTAAGAAATTTATTTCCCCCGATGTGGAAGGGCGAAGGCTTTATAATTTGGAAAATCATGAGAGACAAACAGCGGGCCAAGCCCCACTTGCGAAAACAAGCCACTTCACTTGAAGCGCCTCCCTCCTGGTTCCTTCCCATGACCCTGCTTTTGGCCGCCATGGGCCAATTCCTCCTCATCCAGCGAGACAAACCTTGGACCGCCTGGGCTGGCTGCGGCCTCTACGCCATCGCGATCCCTCTTTTTCTCCGCTTCACTTTGGCCAGCAAAAAAAAATCCCAGCCCTCAGCGCCCCTCTCCCCGGGATTAGAGGCGATTTTATTCTTCATGATCCTGGGCTTGGCGGCTTTTTTCCGGACTTACCGGCTCGGCGAATTCCCTCCCGGGATCTTCACGGATGAGGCTTGCGAGGGATGGGGAGCCTTGCGAATCCTTCAGGAAGGTTGGAGACCCTTTTACGAGATTTATCACCTGTTGGTCTGGGATCAGATCATTTACTTCGGGCTGGCTCTCTGGTTTAAGATCCTAACACCCACGAAGGAGCATTTTTTTCTTTTCTCCGCCGTTATTTCCCTCATCACTTTCCCCTTGGTTTACTGGGTCTTCCGCCAATTAACTGCCGTTCCCGTCGCCCTCTTGGGGCTTTTTCTTTTGGCTGTGATGCGTTGGGACGTAACCTACAGCCGCGATGGTCACCCGGCCATTCTAATCCTTTTTTTCATGTTCGGCGCCTTGGGATTCTGGCTTTACGCTTTGAAAGAACGAAATGCCTGGGCCCTAGCGGCCGGGACTTTTTTTTTCGCGTCCGGCTTTTACGCCTACCAAGCTTACAAGGCCTTTTTGTTGCTGGCCCTGGTCTATGCCCTTTATGAGTTGTGGTTAAGTAAGTTCAAAAATAGCTTCTTAAAAACTGCCTTGCCTACCGCTGCCCTTGCCACTCTCGCCGTTACTTCGCCTTTGTGGACCTACCGCTTAAAAATGGGAAACCTGGGGGATAGGGAAAAGGAACTTTTCATCATTCCTTCCCTTTTTCAGGATTGGAATATCCTTCCTCTGATCGAGCATTTCCTCGGGACGGCTTTGATGTTCAACCGACAAGGTGACCCCTGGTTCCTTCATAATCTTCCGGGGCACCGGATGCTGGATGACGTCACCGGCCTTTTCTTTATTTTCGGAGTGGCGCTGGCCTGGACTCGGGTCCGGGAACGGAAATATTTTTATCCCTTAACCGGGTTTCTCGTGATGAGTCTTCCGGCCTTTCTGTCGGTCAACGCCGCCCACGCCAGCCGGGCTTTCGGGGGCATTCCCTTCGTTTGCTTTCTGTCGGCTTTAGGCCTCTCCGCTATCTGGGAAAGGGTCCAGGCCTTCAAGCCCGCCATCTTTCTCCTGGCGGCGGTCTTAAGTCTCATGACTTTCCAGAATTTCACGACTTATTTCGGGAAACAGGCGGGTAATTTGGATTGTTGGAGGGGCCCCTCTACCGACGCAACTTACGTCGGTGAAAAAATAGCCCGGGAATCGGACCAGTTCGAGTATTACCTATCTTCACATTTTATAGATCACTATTCGGTGAAATTTCTGGCTTATTCCGAGAGGAACCATACTCACGAGTTGGGCCTTTATAAGGATTCCCTTCCCTCCCTGAGTCCGCCATCACGGGGCCTCTTCTTCGCCTTAGAAGAAGGACAAAGCGGGGTTTTCCAATTACTGCAAGTCCTTTACCCCGGAGGAGAAAGTGAGACAGTTCGTGATCCCTCAGGCCGGGTGCTGGTTTATTTTTATCGGGTTCCCTTGAACGTCGTGGAGAAGGACCGTCCTTTAATGGATAAATTCTCGAGGGGCAGGACGGGTCTGACAGGAACTTATTTCCACTCGCTGGATTGGAACAGCCGCCCAACCCTAGTCCACCGGGATGCGCTAATCAATTTCACCTTTCGAAACGATTTTCCCTTGGACCCCGCCACGCCTTTTTTAGTTCATTGGACTGGGAACTTGTATGTTCCCTTTGCCGATAGGTACCAGTTCTTGGCCCTGACCACTGACGAGGCCCGAATGACGCTGGATGGAAAAACGGTTTTCTTCGAGGGGAACGCCGTGTCGCGGGATATTTCGCTGAATAGGGGCCCACATAAAATGGATTTATTTTTCCGGAAAATCTCCGGAACGGACACGGCCTTGAGCTTGGCTTGGAAAAAACAGGGAGGGACGAAATTTGAGGTAGTCCCTTGCGATGCCTACAGGCCTAGCCTTAGACCGTTCCACGCTGAATGATATACTGACGCCATGCCCTCCAAAACCCGCGGCCATTTTTCCATCTACCTGATTCCGGGAGCTTTACTTTTGGGCGCCGGCGGGCAGTATTTCCTGGCCCAGCGGGAGAACGCCTGGACCCTCTGGCCAGGCTTTTTCCTCCTCGCCTTTGCGGGAGTCCTCTTCGCCCTATCCCCACCCCTATTACGGCAAAAACCCGAAAGAGGCTTGGTCCCCTCCCAGGAAATCGGGATCCTTTGTTTTATTTTCCTGGTCGCGCTGGGAATGCGGGTTTACCGGCTGGATCGATTTCCGGCGGGAATTTATTACGACGAGTCCTGCCTGGGTTGGGGCGCCCTGACCATCTTGAGGGAGGGTTGGCGTCCCTTTTACCAGATTTTCAACCTTTCAAACTGGGATATACCCCTCTATTACCTGCTGGCCCTCTGGTTCAAATTTTTTTCCCCCACCCAAGTCCATTTTTTCCTTTTCTCGGTTTTCATTTCGCTGGGGACCCTGCCGCTTGCCTACTGGACCTTCCGCCAGCTCGCCGGCCCCCGGACCGCCCTCCTGGCCCTCTTTATCCTGTCCGTCTCCCGCTGGGACCTTACCTTCAGCCGCAACGGACACCCGGCGATTGAGATTCTTTTTTACATCCTGGGCACCCTGGCCTTCGTGCTTCACGGCCTTCGGATCGGGAAAGCCTGGGCTTGGGGAATGGGCGCCATCTTTTTCGCCGGGGGCTTTTACGCCTATCAGTCCTACCGGGCTTTTCCCCTCCTCATCCTGGTTCTCTTTCTTTACGAGATCCGGTGGAACCCCGAAAAAACCAAAATTCGCTGGGGAGCGATCACGGTTTTTGGCGCGCTCGCCCTTTTGTTATCCGCCCCCATCTGGCTCTATTGGATCCAAAACGGATTTTTGAGTTGGCGGGAAAAGAATGTTTTCATTTTTCCCCGGCTGATGGAGAGCGGGAGCCTGACGCCTCTTTTTTCCCAACTGATGGACTCCATCCTCATGTTCAACCGCCAGGGGGATGCCTGGCACCTCCATAACCTTCCCCACCACCGGATGCTGGATGATGTGACGGGTGTCCTTTTGGCGCTGGGGTTTTTCCATGCCCTTTTTCACTGGCGGGAGAGGAAATATTTCTATCCCCTCGCAGGGCTTTGTGTGATGTGCCTTCCGGCCTTCCTTTCCAACGACGCGGCGAGCGCCAGCCGGGCCTTCGGGGCCATCCCTTTCGTGGCCCTCCTAGCCGCTGGCGCCCTGGATTCGAGTTGGGCCAGGCTCCGGTCGTCGGGAAAACCCGCGGCGTCCCGGCTTTCCACCGCCCTGCTTTTCGTCATGCTGGGGCTGATGCTGGCCTTGAATTTCAAAACCTACTTCTTCGAGCAGGCGGTGGATTATTCCTGTTGGCGGGGGGCGGACACGGATAAAACCATCGTCGGTAAAACCATCGCCCAGCATGGGGAAGAATACGAATATTACCTCTCCCCTCTTTTTCACGGACATTACACGGTCGTGTTTTTGGGTTATTCCGAAAAGGACCACATGCGCCTGTTCAACCTGCCCGAAAGCCTCTCCTTGGCGCACCAGCCCCCGGGGCGCGGGGCTTTTTTCGCGCTGGAGGAGGGCCAAAAAGGCGTTCTTCAACTGCTCCAATCGCTTTATCCAGGAGGGGAAAGGGAGGACGCGAAGGATATCCAGGGCCATTCCATTGTTTATTTTTACCGGGTTCCCCCGGAGCGGGTCGCCCTGGGGCGAAGAAGGGCAGAAAAATTTCTCAAATCCCCTTTCGGCCTCCGAGGGGCTTACCGTGAATCCCCGGACCCCCGGAGCCGCCCGGTATTGGTGCACCAGGATCCCTTGCTCAATTTCACCTCGAAAGATGATTTTCCTTTGGGCGGAAGCAACGCCGTTTACGCCCGTTGGGACGGGTTTTTGGTGGCGCCGGTAACGGGGACTTATTTTTTCTTAGGCCTTGCCAGTGATCCTTCGGCCTTTTCGATCAACCGGGAATCCGCGACTCTCACCGGGAACGAGCCCTCCCGGGGGATTCATTTGGCCAAGGGATCGCACTCGATCGTCATCGATTTCCAAAACACGTCGAGGTTTAGTCCAGCCTTCAGTTTTTTGTGGAAGAAGCCGGGGGACGATAAATTCGAGGTCGTTCCCGCTTCGGCCTTTCAGGAGCGCTAAAGCCGGGAAGGTAAATTCTTCCAATCGGTAAAGGGCATAGTGGATGACACCGGTAGGGAAGGCTTTTGATTTAAAATCTTTCCGGGAATCTCGAAATAAAACCAGGTGTCCCCTATTTTTCCCAATAGTCAAAGGGCCAGGCGAAAAGAACGGGCGGGGAATGCTTCCGAAGTTTTGGACTCCTCACCCAAGAATCCATGTTATGTTATCCCCTGTTTAGCTTAAGGTCACCTCTTGGCCGGGACCCGGCCAAGCGCTCGGCTTGTCCCCGGCTAAAGCCGGAGCCTGTATTCATCTGGCAAATCGCCACAAAGGCCAAGATTTGTCCCATCGCCATTGGATTTTATCCCTCCTGTTCTTCCTCTCGGGTTTCTGCGGCTTGGTTTACCAAACCGTCTGGATGAGGCTGGCCTACGCCCACTTCGGCATCACCGTTCCGGTCATGTCAGTCATTCTCTCGGTCTTTATGCTGGGATTGGCCCTGGGAAGTTGGGCGGGCGGAAAGTGGATTTTGCCCGCCACCCGGCAGACGGGCCGTTCGACGCTTTTTTTCTACGGGATAGCCGAAGCCCTGATTGGTCTAGGCGCCCTTTGCGTCCCCCTCCTTTTCTCGTGGGGATCGAACGTCCTCCTGACCATGGGGGATATGGATTCCACAAACTACCTCTTCTTTTCCGCCCTTGTGATCCTGGTTTCCCTATTGCCTTGGTGCTTTTTCATGGGGGCCACTTTTCCGTTGGTCACCCGTTTCATTCAAGAGGAGGATCCCAGGGAACAAAAGGGGTTCAGTTTCCTTTATCTCGCCAACGTTTTGGGCGCTTGCGCCGGTACCCTTTCCACCGCCTTTGTGCTGGTCGAACTTTTTGGTTTCCATGGAACCCTGGTTCTTTCCGCCTGTTTGAACCTTTTAATAGCTATTTTCAGCGTTGCTTGGAGTTCCCGGATTTCGGCCGCTCCAGGCCGAATAAATGCGGCCTTGGCTAAAAACCATATTTCCGGCGACCCTGTCATACCGGCCTTCTTGTTCATGTCCGGTTTCACCTCAATGGCCATGGAGGTTGGCTGGGTAAGGGACTTTACCCCCGTCCTCGGCAACGAGATCTACGCCTTCTCCGGGCTCCTAGCCACTTACTTGTTCGCCACTGGGGCGGGTTCCTGGCTTTACCGCCGACGCGCTCGGGGAAAAAGCGCCCTTTCGTTGGATGTTCCAACCGCCCTGCTTTCCCTTTTTGCCTTTTTACCGGTCGCGCTCATCGACCCCCGGGGCGATTATCCACATGGACCGCTTGTCCTGGCGAGCTTGGTGCCATTTTGCGCGGCTTTGGGCTATTTGACTCCTCTCCTCATCGACCGATGGACCTTGGGAAATTCGGAAAGGGTCGGCCCTATTTACGCTTGGAATATTTTGGGCTGTATTCTCGGGCCCCTTACCGCCTCTTATCTGCTGCTCCCCTATCTTGGCGCCAAGTGGACCTTGACGCTTCTAGCCCTCCCCTTCGTATTTTTCTATGCCAAATTCAACGGTTTGAGTTCAAAGGCTTCTTTTCATCGCATCATCATGGCAACAGGCCTGGGGCTATTTGTCTATTCCGGTTTTTTCACTCATACCTTCGAGGAGGGATGGAATCTGGTGAATAAGGTAGATTGGTATCAACTGCGCCGAGACAACACCGCCACCGTCTTTTATTACCGGCGCAGAGATGAGACCGGAATCAAGATCAACGGAATCGGCGCCACCCGCTTAACCACCCTCACCAAGATGATGGCCCACCTGCCCATGGCCCTCTGCCCGCGAAAGCCCTGGTCGGCCATGGTCATTTGTTTCGGCATGGGAACCACCTTCCGTTCCCTGGTCAGTTGGGGCGGCCATACCACGGCGGTGGAATTGGTTCCCAGCGTTCCCATGGATTTTGGGTTAAGTTTCGCTGACGCGAACCAGATCCTCTCGGATCCCCGAAACCAGGTCGTCATCGACGACGGAAGGCGTTTTCTTTCCCGAACAAATCAAAAATTCGATGTTATCACCTTGGACCCCATGCCGCCGGTGGAGGCCGCCGGATCAAGCCTGCTTTATTCCACGGGATTTTATGCGGCGGTCAAAAAGCGCCTGGCCGCGGGCGGAATCGTCCATCAATGGTTTCCAGGCGGCGAGGACAAGATCCAAGAGGCTTTTGTGCGGTCTTTTGTTGTTTCTTTCCCCTATGTCCGGGCCTTCGGTTCCTATAAAGGTTGGGGAACCCATCTCATCGGCTCGATGAAACCCATCGACATTCCTTCCCCTGCTCAAATGGTTTCCCGCATGCCCCTATCCGCCCAGGCAGACCTTAGCGAATGGATGATCTCAAAAGATTTGGCCGGTTTCCTGGCGTTTGTACTGTCCAAGGAAGTAAAGGTGGAGACTCTGCTGAACCCCGATGAAAAGATCGTGGCGACCGATGACCGGCCTTTCAACGAATATTATTTCCTACGCCGGGCCTTTCCGAGCCTATTCCGGTATTGAGGCGGATATTGGAAATGGGTGGTCCGCCAAATCCTCAGTCGCCGCTCCGCATCAAACCACCTCAAACCAGTGAATTTTTTATTCTGAAAATCCCCGCCAAACCCAATCCAATCAAAACCGAAACGGAACAAATACTAATAAAAAGGCCCATTTTGAAAGTGTCCGGTTCATAGCCAAAATTGATTTGATGGACCGAACCCTGATCAACCCGCACCGCCATAAACTGACCATAAGCTCGGTAGATGGGAACCGGCTCCCCATCCAGCCAAGCCTTCCAGCCCGGAAAAAAAGTTTCATTAAAAACGACATAGGAACCAGGTTGGGTTTCCCCGCGCCACAAAGCCCGCTGGGGCGAACATCGGGAAGTTTTATTTTCGCCCGAAATATCAAATACCAATCGGCGCCGGGCCGGGGAAAGGGCTGTCACGAACCCTCCCAATCCCTTTTCCAAATAGACTTCTTTCTCAACGTTGGCGGTTTCAAGCGTTGTCGCCTCCAAAACAGCCGGACGATTTTCAAAATAGTGGGCCCCGTCCACTAATCGAAGGCTCGGAAGAGCCTTTCGATTGATATTCAAAATATTTTTTTCACCAGCAGGGATTGATTCATATTTATCAAGCGGCATTTTTCTCTTACAAATAAATACTCTTACACCCGCGATGTCAAAAAGCCGGCCCCGATAAGGATAAGCTTTATTGCCATATCGAACAAGATTCATGAAACCATCGGCCACGAGGGAAAGATGCCCCGCAAGCGTCCGGATACCGAAAACGCTCGATACATTCGGCTCCATCATATGAACGCTATCCCTTATCCGGCTCGGCAAATCCTCTTGATCTAATAAAGAGTAATCCAAGGAAGTCATGACTTGGAGTACCCTGCCCTCCCCAGCTGCGTTTCGAACCGCTTGCGCCGCGGCAACGGCACTCGAATCCAAATAAGGATCAGGCATATACTGTCTAATTCGAAAGGGTAAAACCAATACCTCCATCGCCCAAACAAAAGCAATGATTAAAATAAAAACACTTTTATTCTTTTTCTTGGAATTCAAATATCCATTCCCTTGATGGGCCGAAGCCGTTATCGCGCAAAAAACAAAAAGAAAAGCCGCTTTGGCGGGTTCGAAAGCGTTTAAAAGCCCGCTCGGCAACAACCAATTTGCGGGCCCATTATGTCCAGCCATCCAGATTAAAATAAATAGGGAGCTCCACTTCCAGAAATTAATTTTTTCCGAAAACGGTTTAAAAAAAGACCAAATCAACAAAACCAAAGCCGCTATCCCCGTGTAGGGATTATATGGAGCGTTTTGATTCATCCCCCGGAATTCCAAACTTCCGATTTGTCCTTGGAACGGATTTATGATCCTCCGAAAATCCTCGGCGCAAAAATGATAGGGATATTCAACTCCTAATGTTCTTTGCCCGTTCGATAAAAATTCCAAAAAAGGGAGCCATTGCGCCGAAGTAACCAAGAGGGCGGCCAAGCCACACAACATCAAACGAAGATTTGCCCCGATTCCAGTCTTGTGCCAGACTGCCCAAACTCCTAAAAAAATGAATGTATAGAAAGAAAAAGGTGGATAACCCGCCAACAATTGGAATGAAAAAATCAGTATCACTCGAATCCAACGGTGAACCCCTCCTTGTTCAAGGGCTGATTGAGCCGACCAAAATACCCACGGCACCCAAGTTAAGCTCGCTTGGAAGCTGTTGTATCCCCAACAAATGACCATATGGGCGGAACCCGCAAATCCCATGGCCCCTAGCACGCTCCACAAACGCCCGACACGATTCAGCCGGAGCCAAAGACAGAATCCAGCGAAAGCTAATAATTCATGAAGCAACGAGACGCTTTCAGCTCCCTTTGAAAAATCAATCCATGCCCCAGCCCATGTAAAAGGGTAACAACAGGCCGATTGCCAATCCGCCAAAAGCGGCATTCCACAAGCGACGTAAGGATTCCACAACGGGACTGAACCTTGCCCCAGAAAATCGACTACAATTTTTTTTAAAGGTTTAAAGTAAAAAGAGACGTCGGGGAGGGAGGAGATTTGTCCTGACAAACCAACTACCCAATAAGCCACGAACAAAAAATAGAGGATGAGAAATACAAACCATCCATATTTTGAAAACATGCGACTCCTAAATAACAAAAATGAAATTCTTCACTACAGCCCCAAAAATCCATTCCTTATACAAAATCATTCTTTTCGCCAACCACGTCAATCCCTACTGGTTTAAACGATCAAGAGTCATGAAAAAAGGGGCCGAAGTCAAAACCCGCGATGAATCTTTCAGGTTTGGTCGGCCAGGAATTTCAAAATAGTACCAAGTGTCTCCAATCCGGCCCGTGGGAGGCATTTCACTGATCCAGCCTTTGGAAATACGATCGGCCTTCCGGAGGAAGGCAGGTCCCAGCTGAAAAAACGCATCATTGACCACATAAACCCACCCTGGCTGGGGCCCGGCCAAATCCGATTCCCGCCAATAGTCCCAATCCATGCCATAAAGCCGAGGGTCGGCCGAGCCGAAATAAGCCAGCTTCACCTTGCCCCATCCCCTTTCCTCGGCTGTTTTTGCCAATCGCTTGACGTCCTGGCCAATATCTAAATTAGAATCCCCCAACCAATAACTTTTTTTATCCGGCGGGATTAATTCGTTGAAATAACTGATATGCCGGGGAAAACTAAGCCCTACGCTCGCTACCTGAAAAACCAGTAGGGCCCCAACGGTGACGGCTCCCCATCGGCTTTTTTCCTGCCAAAGCCATTCCCCACCCCTGGCCGCCAAGAGGATAAAAAAGGGATAAACCGCCAGGATTTCCCGTATACCGATCTGATGAAAGGGCAGCATGGCCAGGAAGAAGAGGATTGGGGGAATCCACTGCCAAGCTGGTAGCTGGATTTTCCGCAGCAGGGCCAAACTGAAGACGAGGGCCAGAAGAATCAGGAAAGAAAAGGGGCTTTTCAGTAAAAAAGCCGTCGGGTAATAATCCCAATAAAAGAGGGGCGCGAGAACACCTTTGAAAAAGACCGGATGGCCCGAATAGCCGGCCATGGAACTGAACCCGTCCCAAAAGAAATGGAAGGGCCAGGGGTGTCCGGGCATTTTGACCGTTCCGGGCAAGTACAAAACAAAAATCCAAAGGGCGGAAGCCAAAAATCCGGCCGCCCACCTTGAAAAAACTGCCTGAATTTTTTCCGGCTTTGGACCCCTGCCCTTTCCAGCATCCCAGCGCCGGACCAGTTCCAACACGAGGAATACGCCTGCCAAGAGGGCCCCTGAAAATTTGCAAGTGACGGCTAAGCCGCTGAAAAAACCGGCCCAGAGGGCCCGGGATAACCCCGGCTTTTCCAGCGCCCTCTGAAAGCCCCAAACTGCTCCCAGGAAACAGCAGGTGAAGGGAATATCGGAAAGTACCAGCCCCGAAAAGGCCAAGAGATTGGGCTCGAAGGCCCAAAACGCCAGGGTCAAAAAACAAAGGACCATACTGCCCTGCCGGGTGATCCTCCATAAAAGCCAGCCTAGAACCAGGCCGAACAAGAGGGTTACCCACCGGCCAGCAGCCACCATTCCCTCAAAGCGGTCCCGGTTAAGGCCGAAGAGAAAATAGGCGTCTCGGCCCTCGTAAGTCATGGCCCTTGTCCCAATCTTGGATTCCAACCGGGTGAAGTGAAGGGGCAAGCCTTGGAGGGCTTTGGCGAAGGGAGGATGGCGGATATCCGAGATCACGTCTCCCAACCAATAATAGTAGCCGTCTCCCAAATCCACGGGTTCGTCATTAGTGGGAGAATCGGCTTTCAAACGCGGAACGACCTGGAGGGCGAAGATTAGGGCGAAGAATAGGAAAAAAAAGAAGGAATGGATTGGGATATTCCAGGGAAAACCCGGCTTTTTTTTCATGGGGACATTATAACCAGTGAAACCCCAAAGGGGTTCAAGGGACTGGAGCCCTCTTCAATTCCGGCCTAGAAATTACGGGCCTTGACGCCTTGCGACTTGAAAACCCGGAAGGGCGGGTTTTTCGGAAGGGCCGCCAGGTCAAATCCTTCATCGGCAATGGCCTTTTGGTACCACTTGGAGCTTTTCTTGAAAGTCCGCTTCTGAGTCTTGAAGTCCACATGGATCAGTCCGAAGCGTGGATCGTACCCATGACACCATTCGAAATTATCCATCAAGGACCAAGCGTAATAACCTTTGAGGGGCACCCCTTCATCCATGGCGCGCTTGCACTGGGCGAGGTAATGGCCCAGGTAATAAACCCTCATATCATCTTCAATCGTTTCTTTTTCTGACCTCAAGGAATCCCGGGTAGGAAGGCCGTTTTCCGTGATCATCATCTTTTTGAATTCGTAAGTCTTCCAAAGATGGGTCAAAAGTTCATAAAGGCCCTCGGGGACTACCGGCCAGTCCAGGTCGTTGATCATGAGGCCGTCGGGCATGGCGAAATCATTGTCGAAAATGTTGAGGCCGGGGGCATAGCGGGCAAAGCTGGGGAAATAATGGTTCACTCCCAAAAAGTCCGTGGGGACCGCAATGTCCTTGAGGTCCTTGTCGAATTCACGGAGGGAAACCCCGGAGAATTTGGAAAGGAATTCGGGATAGCCTTTGCCCGTGATGGGACCCAGGAAAGCCGCCACTAGAAGGTCCTGTACGTGCTGGGCGTGGTCCCGGTCAACTTGTTCTTTCGAGGTAGTGCTGAAAAGACCCAGAGCCGCTACCGTGCCAATCTCGCCCTTAAGGTTCGCTTGGCGGTAGCGTTGTACCGCCAAACCGTGGCCAAGGTTTAGGTGATGGGTTACCTTCGCGAAAGCGTTTCGGTCTTCTTTGCCCGGCGGAAAGTAACCCCAAAGATAACCCAACTGGGCGGTTACAGCTGATTCGTTTTGGGTTGCCCATAGGGGGACTTCCTGGCCGAGCTTTTGGAAAACCACCTCGGCGTATTCCGCGAAAGCCAGGGCGGTTTCCCGGTTTTCCCAACCGCCTTCTGCCCAACGGGGTACTTCCCAATGAAAAAGAGTGGCGTTAGGCGTGATTCCCGATTTGTTTAGCTCTTCGATCAGCCGACGGTAGAAATCAATCCCCTTCTCGTTGACCCTTCCCCTTTCCGGGATGATACGGGGCCAGGAGAGGGAGAAGCGGTAGGTCATCAGACCCATCTGCTTCATGAGCGCGATGTCTTCTTTATAACGGTGGTAGTGATCACAAGCCACATCCGCGTCGCTTTTATCGGCGATTTTACCGGGGGTCTTTGTCCAATCGTACCAATTGCTTTTCACCGCCCCGTCGGCCAGGGGATGACCCTCGATTTGGAAAGAACTGGTGGCGGCTCCCCATAGGAAATTCTTGGGGAATGAAATAAACTGTTGGGACATGGTTGATATTGGGCCTTTCGGAAATTGCAGGCGTTAGTGTATTAGCTTTTTAAATAAAATGAAGTAATTAAATGAATGTTTTCATGAAAGCGTCTTTCATTGATGAAACTAAAACTGGTCAAAATCGGAAACCCCCTCCTTCGAAAGAAAATCCTTTCTATTTCTAAGATGGGTATGAAGGCTAAGCGCTTCCGGTCTTTTTTAAAAAATATGGTAACGACCATGCGTCACGCTGGGGGGGTCGGCTTAGCCGCGAACCAGGTTGGCGAAAATCAGAGGGCGTTTGTCATGGAATGCCAGGGGAACCGGCGTTATCCCTCCCGCCCCGCCTTTCCTTTACAAGCTTACCTAAACCCCCGGATCGTGAGCTATTCCAAAGCTAAACTTCGGGATTGGGAGGGGTGCCTCAGTATCCCCGGATTTCGTGGTAAAGTACCAAGGTCTAAACAAATAACCTTTGAGGCCCTTAGGCCCGATGGCCAGAAGATAAGAAAAACGGTCCGTGGATTTGAGGCGAGGGTGGTTCAGCACGAAGTCGACCATTTGAACGGTTTGTTTTATATTGATCGGATGAAGGATTTTAGGTCCTGGACACACTTGGAAGAGTTCAATCGGAAGTTTGGTATTAAAGTAAAGATAAAAAGTAATCCGTCACTTGATCTATTAGCAGCGGTCAAATATTAAAGGACGTTTTATGCTTCTTTACCTTATGCGGCACGGGGAGGCTTCCCATTCCTCTCCCGATCAACCTTCTTCTCTTACACCCAAGGGGATATCCGATGTCGCTCGCGTAGTTGAGCACCTCATCCGAAAAAAGGGCCTAAAACTCGACGCCATATGGCATAGCCCCAAAACCAGGGCCATCCAAACAGCCGAAATCGTTTGGAAAGCCATGGAAAATCCACCCCTCCCCCTCGAAAAGAGGAGTGATTTATCTCCCGATGGGGACTTGGAGCAGGTCCACCAGGAAATTTTAGACCATTCCAGCGGAAACCTCCTCATTGTGAGCCATCTTCCATTCATACCCGGCCTCGCTGGCCTCCTCTTGGGGGGTGAGGGACTGTCCTTAACCTTTCCTACAGCCGGAATCGCCGCCTTCGAACGTGGAAAAACCTTTAAACTTCTTTGGACCCTGGATCCCTCCACCCTGAAGTAGACGAACTCTTATTGCGATCCTTCGCTTTTAAACCAGTTACTTTTCCACGTTTCATATCATCTGGTTTAACGAAAAGAGAAGGAATAAAAACACCTGAGTGTTTTTAGTTTAATTCCGCTTGAATCCCCCGCCTTTTAAACCAGCGATGCCACTAATTCACCCCTTTAATATTGATTAAACAAGCAAAAGCCTTTGCTATAATGCACCTCCTAGTTTTCCACATTCCCTTTTGGAGGCTTTTTTTATGTCCACCGCGACCTCAACCGTAACCGGTACCCACTACGAAGAGTTGATGAAGAGGGTGGATTCCGAAGTCAGGCAGCAGGTCGAGGAAAATATCGTTTTCTTCGCCAACGACGCTGATACCGCCGCCACCGCCGAAAAGCAACGTTCGGATAGATTGCGTAGGGGCTACGACAAGCTGGTGGACTGGATCGTCTCCAACCGCCTGAACGAACTGACCCCCCAAGAGGCCGCCTTCCTCAACACCGGGGCCATCGGCGACGTCATCACGGTGCGATTGGAGAAAGAAACCAAGACCATCGATCTTCTGCCGACTCCTCTTTATGAATCCCTCCTAAAAACCTTTTCGGGCCGTACCCCCGAGACGATCACCCCCCCGGCCTATTGCGTGTTCGACAAGTTCATGGCCATCGCGCGCAACGAGCTGACATCTTTCAAGATGGGCAAGGAACGCGAGCGGGACCTGCGCAATATCTCCGGTTCCGATAACAGCTACGTCGTCAACGAGTGGAAGCGCAAGATGGTCCAGTTCCGTACTGAAGTCAGCATGTCCATTGCCCAGATGGAATCCAACTTCCCGAAATTCATCATCGCCTTTAATGAGGCTGCGGGGAAGAACGCCAAGAGCGCCATGGAGATCCTCAAGAAGGTGTCCAATATTTGGAGCAGGGGCGATAACGCGGCGGAACAGGAATTGGCCTTCCTCAAGGCCTTCGAGGGTAAGACCGGCCTGGCCGGCGGGGGCATGGCCAAGTGGTTGGACGAACTGCAGGGCCAAATGGGCCTCATCGCCGAACACGCCCGGCAGGTCGAGGAGAAATACCAGATGGTTTCCAAATGCCAGCAGGAAATGGCCAAGGCCGAGGTGATGATGCGCACCTCCCCCGAGGACGGCCAGAAGATCCGCGACGAGTGGAAGCGCAAGATGGACCAGGTCAAGAAAGAGGTCATCCAGTCCGTCAGTACTATCGATTTCAATTCGCCCAAGGTCTTGGCCGCCTTGAATGCCGCCACGGGGCAAGGCGCCAAAAACGCCTTGGATAACCTTAAGGCCGTGGCCGCCATCTGGAACAAGGGCAACCAACTAACCGAACAGGACAAAGCCGCGCTGAAGGCTTCCGAGGGGAAGATGGGGGCCAGCGCCGCGGAGCTGATAAAGGCGGTCACGCCGATCATGCCCCTGATGAGCAAGATCTCCGAGCACGGCAAGCAGGTGGAGGAGAAATACCAAAGTGTCGTCAAATGCCAGCAGGAGATCATCAACGCGGATTCCGGCCTGGTGACGGTGGCCCCGCCCAGCTCCGGGCCCCTTTTTGAGCAGGTCGTCATAGCCCAGATCCGCACCGACATCGACACCACCAACAACGCCTGCGTGAGGGCGGCCGACACCTCCCCCATGCGGGTCCCCTTCTCCGCGGCCCGCATCCTTCTTTCTAAGCAGCTCCCCGACGAGGGGAACCTGGCGGACAGCCTCTGCACCCCCGCCGCCGTCCTAACCTCCCTGGAAAAGATCCTGAAGGTCCACACCAACCTCTTCAACCGGGACTGGGAGGGGAAACACATCATCCCCCCCATCCTGATCGAGCCCCTGCGCAACTTCGTGGATTTCTTCGAGGACCGGTTCCTTATGTCCTTTGTCTCCGGCGAAACCGTCCGCAAGGGCGCCTTCGTGACCTTCACGCCGGTGGACGTGCAGGTGCTGCGCCTCTGCGCGCTCTACCTGACCAAGGACCCCATCTACGACTACCGGGGAGAGGTCAGGACCGGGACCTTCATGGGCGACTACATGGGCAAGATCGAGAAGGAGACCAAGGTCTCCTGGACGGGGAAGGACAAGAAGTTCTCCCTCGCCGCCACCCAGAGCACGCTGGACGAGGCCAGCCGCGACGACGCGATCGCCGACTACCTCGACTTCATGAACGCCATCGCCAACAATATCGCCCCCTCGCCCAAGATCAGCAAACGCAGGATCTCCATCCTGCTGCGTTATGTGCTGTTCGACAAGACCGAAAAGAACATCGCGGCTATCCTGAAACTGGTGACCCAGACCGATCCGGGCGAGGCCAAGATCGCCATCATGTCCTTCGCGAAGGACAACGTCGATGTGGCCAAGGACCTGGTGCGCGCGGCCGTCAAGTACGACCCTATGGCCGCCAAGATGTTCAGCGACAACGCCGATTTCGCCATTCAAAGGGTCTTCGGCGGCGCTGGCCGCTAAGCTTCAAAGTTACCGAGCCCATTTCCGAAAAGGTTTTGCGGGTACATAGGGGATTTTCCCTATGAGCGCCTTTGGGGAAGTGGGCGGTGAACCCATCCTTTTATATACCGGGTGGTCTTTCGTGCGAAAATCCAAGGAGGGAGATTTTAATGAAAATCTGGAGCGATAGCGTCAGCGACGGCAGCCGCCTGCGGGAGGAATACGCCTTTCTCAAGCCCCACAATACCCATCACGCGGAATTGGGAAAGAACCGCAACCCCAATTTCGCCTGGGGCGAAATGCCTGAAGGCACCAAATCCCTCGTCATGGTCATGCACGACACCGACGCCCCGACCAGCCGTGATTTCGTGAACAAGGTGGGAAAGATGGTCCCCTATGACTATCCCCGCACTGAGTTCTACCATTGGGCGGTGGTGGATCTGGATACCAAGACCTTCATCCAGCCCGGCGAGTTCAGCAAGGAAGTCACGGTCAAGGGCAAGCCCGGCCCGGCCGGAGCCCGCGGCACGAGGATGGCCATCAACGATTTCACCGAATGGTACAAGGGGAACGCGGCCATGGAAGGGACCTATTCCGGATATGACGGGCCTGCCCCACCCTGGAACGACGAGAAACTGCACAACTACGTCTTCACCCTCTACGCCCTGAAAGAGAAGAGGTGCCCGGTCGAGGGCAGCTTCACCTGCAAGGACGTCTTGAAAACCTTGACAGGGAGCGGCCTGGTGCTGGATAAAACCACGCTCAAGTGCACCTATTCCTTGTTTCCAAAAGCGAGATAGAAATTTGAATGTTGGAGCACGGCCCCTTTCCTTTTGGGAAGGGGCTTTTTTATTTCACCCGATCCAGTAAAATGCCATCCATTCAATTAATAAAAAGGAATCCCAATGCCCGCTGAAGCAGAAACCAACCTGGTGTGGATGGACCTGGAGATGTCCGGCCTGGATCCCAAGACCTGCGTCATCCTGGAAATCGCCACCCTCATCACGGACAAGAACTTGAATCTCCTGGCCCAGGGGCCGGCGTTGGTCGTCCACCAGCCCGATTCGGTGCTGGAGGGCATGGATGATTGGAACAAAAAACACCACAAGGATTCGGGGCTCACCGAGGCGGTAAAAAATTCGAAAATCACACTGGCTGAGGCCGAGCAACAGACGCTGGATTTCATCGCCCAACATTGCAAACCGAAGAGCAGTCCCCTTTGCGGCAACACTATTTACCAGGATCGGCGTTTCCTCATTGAATATATGCCAAAATTGGAAAGTTATTTGCACTATCGCCTGGTGGACGTGAGCACGATCAAGGAATTGGTCAAACGCTGGTACGGGCCTGAGTTCCAGGCGCCCAACAAAAAACAAAAGCACAAGGCCTTGGACGACATTTTGGAGACGGTGGAGGAGCTGAAGTTTTATCGGGAAAAATTTTTTAAGTAACCAGCTGGCAGTTACTTATTTTTTGTTCTTCCCGATTTTCTTGCCAAAATAACCCTGGTTCCATTTCCAGGCAGTTCTCAGGATATTTTCCAGGCTGGAATGTTGGGGAACCCATTTCAATATTGTTTTTGCTTTATCCGCCTTTGCTACCAGTTCGGGCGGATCACCCGCCCGTCGAGCACCAAATTCTACCGAGATTTTCTTACCCGTAACCTTTTCGGCTTCCGTTATGACCTCTTTCACCGAATAACCTTTTCCCGTGCCCAGATTGAAAAAGTCGCTATTGCTCGTTTCCAACATCCTTTGGAGGGCGAGGAAATGGGCCCCGGCTAGGTCTGTCACATGAATGTAATCTCGAACGCAGGTGCCATCGGGGGTGGGATAATCCGTTCCGAAAACAGTGATGTTTTTTCGGCGACCCATGGCGACGTCTAAAACCAAGGGAATCAAGTGGGTCTCAGGGTCATGAACCTCTCCAATGGATCCCGATTCATCCGCCCCTGCCGCGTTGAAATATCTTAGGAATGTCGATTTCAATCCATAAGCCTTGTCATACCAAGTCAGGATCTTTTCCAGCATTAACTTGGAATCACCATAGGGGTTTACAGGGTTCTGAGGATGGGTTTCCGGCATGGGAACTTGAACCGGGTTACCATATGTCGCGCAAGTAGAGGAAAGAATGAAATAGTTGACATTTTTTTCAAGCATAACGGAAAAAAGGTTCATGGCATTGGTTAGGTTGTCTCGGTAATACTTCTGGGGATCAGTAACCGACTCACCCACGTAAGTATGGGACGCGAAATGCATGACCGCCACCGGCTTGAATTTTCCAAAAACCTTCAAAAGCTTTGCCCGATCAGCCAACTCCCCCTTCACCAATTCCCCGCTTTTGGCCGCCCAGGAATGACCCATGGACAAATTATCGAATAGGACCGGTTTGAAGCCGTGCCGGTCGGCTTCCAAAGCCGCATGGCTGCCGATATAACCAGCTCCGCCGGTAATCAGGAGTGTGGATTTTTTGATCGCCATGAAACCCCTTTCATGCCCCAGATTAACGCTCATCCCATTTAAGAAAAGGCTAAAATATTGCTTCCATTTTAGTGCACTAAAAACAGCTAAAACTGAAGAATCTAGGGGAAAACATTTTCCAAATCTGACTGTTTTTTGGCTACCCCAGAGAAAGCCTTTACCGCATAATAACCCCTAACTATTCCACATCAACGCCAAAACCTGTTTTGAAATAACGGGAAAATAAATTGCCTACGAAGAAACCAGGCGCTTCTCAAAGCGCTAAAGCCGTTGCCCCGGCTCAAAATGATTCATTGAGCAACCAAATGGCTACCCTGAACCAGGGTCTCATGTCATTGTATCATGCCAGCGCCGAACTCCAATTCTCTAAACCTTTGTCTTCCCTCCTTAAATCAATCCTGAGGGGCCTCAAGAGCGGGACCGGAATTTCTAAAGCGGCTATCTTCATCAAGGACGAATCCTCCTTCAGTTTAAAGGGAAGCGCGGCCATTGGCCTTAACGACAAAAAATTATCGGAAACCAATTTTCTTTTAACTCTTGAGGAAGAATCGGATCTGCTCAGGACGAATATCTCACCGGTCCACGCGGCTAACCCTAATTTTGAAAAAAGCAGTTTGGCTCTCCTGGTCGAGAAAGATCTGGAACTCAAAAACGCAGAGCTGGTGGCCTTGGAAATCCGGGATCAAATGGTTGGGCTTTTGGTATATGAAAAAACTTCCGCCCTATTACACCAGGAAATCCTTTTCATTTTTTCACGCCAAGCCGCTTTAACCATTGAAAACGCGAAACTTTTCGCCAAAGTGGAAGAAATGGCCCTTCGGGATACCTTAACCGGGCTTTACAATCGCCGCTACTTTAACCAGATACTGGATTACGAGCTTAATCGAGCCAAGCGCTACCGGCAGTCCCTCTCGCTTATTTTCATTGATATCGACCATTTCAAGGAAATTAACGACTCCTTCGGCCATTCCATCGGCGATCAATTCTTGAAACAGATTTCCCAAAAACTTTCCTCCCTTTTCCGGACCACGGATTTAGTGGCGCGTTACGCCGGGGACGAATTTGTGGCCGTGTTACCCGCTACAGCGCAGGAAGGCGCCATGATCTTGGCCCACCGCATCCAGGAAGTTTTGAGCCACTATGAGGTCATGGTAAGGGGCCGCACCCTTCAAGTTTCCGTGAGTATCGGAGTGGACACTTACGAAAGCGCCGAGGGAATCGGAAGTGTGACATTCATCGATCGGGCCGACAAGGCTATGTATGAGGCCAAAGCCAGCGGCCGCAATTGCGTCCGGAGTTTCCACGAAGTCCAAAAAGCCGCCGTCTAACCCGCCTTTTTTTCTTAAGAAAAAAATCTAGTTTGACATTTGCGCCCCTATATTGATAATGATTATCAATATCATACATCGAAAATGTTTTGAATTAATCAAAAGGAGTTTCTATGGGTCTCAGATTTTTTACCCATTGTTGCGGATTGGCTGTTGCCCTTGGCCTGGCCGGCCTGCCTTCTTTTGCCAGCGAAAGGCATTTTGGTTTCAGTTATGAGTCACCCATTCTGCAAAGCGGTCAGAAAGAATTGGAAACCTATTCGGATTACAGGTTTGGCCGGGATCGATATTACTCGGCGCTAGACCAGCGATTGGAATTCGAGTTGGGCCTGGGGGGAGGCGTTCAAACTTCCCTTTACCTGAATTTCACCCAGGAAATGGCCGACGACGGGACCGGAAAGATTAAAAACAGTTTCCTGGCCGATGGCATTTCAAACGAATGGAAATTCAAGCTGATGGACAATTTAACGGACGACTTCGGCTTGGGATTATACCTGGAAAATGGCTTCAAGCCGGACGAATATGAACTTGAGACGAAGGTGATCTTGGATAAAAGAATGGGCAACTGGCTCTGGACCTTCAACCTTACCAACGAGCCGGAATTTCACTACATACACAACACCTTGGGTTTTTCAATCATTCCTTCTATTGGCTTCGGCTACTTCCTCGTTTCAGAGCGGTTTTTCTGTGGCCTGGAAGTCCAATATTGGAACTTCTGGTATGACACCGCCTCCCCAATAACCGCTTCCCTCTTCTCGGCCGGGCCCGTCCTATCCTATTCGGGGGAAGATTGGTGGGCCACCCTCACCTTCTTGCCCCAGCTCGTCAATTTTCGGGGTTCGGGATTGGACCTGCTCAACAGCCAGCGAACACAAATCCAACTTGGATTTTCCATCGCCTTGGATGCCAACCCCGCGCCTAAAAATGTTTTCTTGCCAATGCCTAACGAAATGGATGCCGAACGGTTATCAAAAATTACGAATGCGGTAAGTTTGGAGGACTTAATAAAAGGCAGGGAACTTTACTCAAATAACTGCCAAAAGTGCCACTCGATTCATGAGCCGGCGGAATTCACGATGGATGGATGGGATAAAATTATGGCCAAGATGAAACTAAAAGCTGGAATCGACAACACGGCCAAGGACTCGATTATGGCGTACCTAAACGCCCTCTCCAAGGACATGGCGAAATAAAACGTCTTTGCTATTCCCTGGCCTTTTGGGCTTCCGTTTTGTGACGCACAAACTCATTGATCCGAACCCGGTTCGAGGCGGAAATCAGGTCGAATTTGACCCGGATTTTGTAGCGTTCTTCCCTTGAATGCAAAACCTTGGAACAGGCGACGACCTCTCCCCTTGTCGATAGGCTTCCGGTAACATTCGGAATTTGAATCTCAATCCTTAACCCGATTTCAGGGGAGATAGGTTCGGGGGAATTAAAGGATAGGCCGCTGGCGCTTAAGCTGAGAGCCAAGGTATGGCGGGTCGTCATCAAGCCAACCCCTCCCATGATTTCATAGGATAGGGGGATAAGGGAATTAACCCGGGGAGACCTTCGTCGCTGGACCTGGACCAGTTCACTCCCGGAGGGTCTCTGCAGGATCAGCAGGGGCACTGGCTTGCGCCGGACTTCCAGCACCGCGCTCAAAAATCTGTAAAACTCTTCTCCGGCGGAAAAACCGATTTCCAGGTTTTCCTTGGCGGAAATGGACCATAACCGCCCCTTCTCGGTAGGATGGGCCACATGAATTATTTTCCCCAATACCGTTTCCACACGACTTTTTTCCCATTTCGTTGTGCCAACCCGCCGCAGATAGACGGCTTTGTTTTCGCGTAATTTGGATAAAGCGTCCTGCAGAGGGGCCATGAAAACTCCTGCGAATGAGAATACGTCGTTCGTCATCCGTCCTTCGTCATAATCAAGGGAGGAATCTTAGTCTTTTCCAACCTTAGCGAAAACAGACGACGAAGGACGGACAACGGGTTTTATCCAATAGCAAAAAGCTTTTTCTGTCCTAAGCCGGTGGTGGGGAGGTCCTCTAAAACTTTGATGGTCTGCAACCGGCCATCCGATTGGCCGTTAATCCTCGCGCCAGAGTCCAAAACGCTCATCAGGTAGTTGTAAATCTCCTGGGTGACAACTTCCCCGGGGCAAAGCACCGGAATGCCGGGGGGATAGGGACAGATAATTTCCGCGCAGACCTTTCCCACCGACCGTTTGAAGGGGATCTTGCGGGTTAATTTGGTCAGGGCTTCCCGTGGATTTAATTCCTTCCGAGGGATAAAAGTGGGAAAAACGATCCTTTTGCGCTTCTTCAAGTTCATGAACATGTCCTTGTAATCCACGACGATCTTTTTCAAGGCTTTCACGAACCTCTTGAGTTCCTTGGGGGTGTTCCCGAGGGAAACGAAAAGAAGGATATTCTGGAAGTCCGACATCTCGGTTTGAATCCCGTATTCGGAATTGAGAATCTTTGCCATGTCGTAACCAGTGCACAGGCCTTTGGTGGAGATGGTTAATTTGGTGACGTCCAGGTCCAGGGAGGGGATCTTGCGGACTTGCTCCCGGGTCAGGCAGGTGAGACCGGGAATCCCGTTGATCTCGGCCCGGGCTTTTTCGCAAAGGTCTATCACCCCCGCCATCAACTTCTCGCCCTCATGAACCATTTGATAACGGGAAAGGTCGAGGGAGCCAAGAATGACATAGGAGGGGCTTGTGGTTTGAAGCATCTGGAGGGTAGTTTTCAACCGAAGGATGTCCACCCGGACTCCCTTTACGTGAAGCATGGAACCCTGGCTTAATGCCGCCAAGTGCTTGTGGGTGGATTGAACGCACATGTCAGCTCCCGAATCGATGGCGGATTTCGGGAATGAGGGATGGAAGTGAAGGTGTCCCCCATGGGCCTCGTCCACAAGAAGGATCTTGTCGTATTGGTGGACGATCTCCGCGATGGCTTCCAAGTCGGCCGTTAGGCCAAAATAAGTCGGGCTGGTAATCAACACGGCTTTGGCATCCGGGTGCTGGCGACAGGCTTCCTCCACCTGTTCGGGCGTCAAGTTGAGGATCAGGTCGGATACTTCATCGATTTTCGGCATCACATAAACCGGCTCCGCCCCCGCCAAGATGACAGCCGAGATGACGGATTTATGGGCGTTTCGGGGAATGATGATCTTGTCGCCCGGGTCGCACACCGAAAGGATCATGGCCTGGTTGCCGCCCGTGGTGCCATTGACGAGGAAAAAAGAATATTCGGCGCCGTAGGCCTTTGCGGCCAGCACTTGAGCTTCCTTGATAACCGAACTGGGCTCATGGAGGGAGTCCACCTCGCTCATGACGGAAAGATCTAGGCGGAAAACCTTTTCGCCGACAAATTGGCGGAAAATCTTGTGGATTCCAACGCCGTGCTTATGGCCGGGGGTATGGAAGGAAATTTTGTTTTCGTTGGCGTAGCGGACAATGGCGTCGAAGAGGGGGGTTTTATCTTGGCCGTCGTATAGGGACATTTATTTAGTGTTCTTCTCCTCTCCAATGAAACGGTAGCCCGGGTTGTTGTCGTCCCGGATCGCGTCTTTGACCTTGGCGAATCCGTCCTAGGGGACATCCCCACAAGGGTCTCGCCGTTTTAATATTTAAATTCGCCTAACTTGCGGTCCTTCAATTAGCGTAGTTTTATCCTGGCCTTCGTATAGGACTTTACCTTGAGCTCTTTTCCTCTCCAATGAAACGGTAAGTGAGAGGTTTATTATCGCGGATGATGTCCTTGATCTTAACAAACCCATCCCGGATGTACTTGGGGATGAAAAATAGGCCCTCATGGGTTTCCCCGTCGTAATATTTCAAATGACCGATTTTTCGTTCTTTCAATATCTTATCCACCTGGTCACGCTTCAAGGCCTTAGGGTCCACCGATTTGGAAGCAATGGTGAAACTCCAGGGAATATCGAAGGAAGGCACGTTCGCCGGCCAGGAATAGACCAACGGAAAAACCTTTTTAAGGGTGTTATGAACCGCGGCCAGGCAAAGGAGCTCTTTTTCCGCCGAGCAGCCCGATTGAAGCGACACGATACCGTTATCCGAAAGCTTCTCCGCCACCATTCGGTAAAACTCTTCCGTATAAAGCAAATAAGCGGGTCCCGCCTCAACGGGTTCGGGTATATCAATGATGATCACGTCGAACTTTTCCTTGCTCTTTTCAAGGAATTTCCGGCCGTCCTTAAACATCAGGATCGTCCTTTTATCCTTAAAGGCGCCCCTGTGCCACTCGGGCATATATTCATCGCACAATTCCACAACGCGCTTGTCGATGTCGATCATCCAGGCTTTTTCGACCGTATTGTGCCTCAAGACCTCATAAAGCGTAGCCCCTTCCCCCCCGCCGATAATGACTACCTTTTTGGGGTTGGGACAGGCCACCATGGCCGGATGAACGAGGTTTTCGTGGTAAATGAACTCATCCACTTGGGCCGATTGCATATGGCCGTCCAGGATCAGGCATTTGCCGTAATGGTTGGATTGAATGACTTCAACTTGTTGAAAGGGGGTTTTCTCGGAAGCGTAAATCTTGGAGATCCCGCGCATATGGGCTTCATCAGGGGCGAAAAATTCAATATGCCAATGCGGGCTGATCGTATCGCTCATGAAATGGGACTCCATTTAGAAAATTAAAAAATTTGTTAGGAATTTTCTTAAGTATAAATCTAACCGTTATACTGTCAAGGAAATAAAGGGTTTTTAACCGCTTAGAAGAATTTTTTTAGAAACACAACGGGCGCGAAAAATATTTTTTAACCTGTCGGTGATAAAATATTTTTTTCTTCTCATTCAAAAGGATATCGTCTTTGTCAAATTCCCGAATAACCAACAAATTGCTCGATCTTTTAACTGTTTTGGCCGTTTTTCTCACCCCGCTTTTATTTTTCACCCAAAGCCGGGACCAATTTGAACTCCCTAAGCTGACTTTTCTTCTTCTTCTCACGCTTCCGCTCCTCTATTTTCAACTGAAAGAGAACAATTCATTTCCATCAACGCCTCTCACCTGGTCCCTTGGCGCCTTCTTCATGACGCAAGCCCTTTCCTCGCTTCCCGCGAACAGTTTGAGTTGGCGAACCAGCCTTTTAGGGGACTACGAGAATTTCGCGGGATTAACCACGCTTACTGCTTATTTTTTATGGTTTTGGGCCCTCAACCGGTTATTAAACGACACGAAAATCGAGAAAATATTTTACTTTAACTCCCTGGCGGCCTTTCTCTCTTCGCTTTACGCCATCGGCCAGCATTACGGGTTTGATTTCATCCATTGGAACCCTGAATCGGTAAACTCAACCCGTGAATTCGCCTCACTGGGCAACCCCAATTTCCTTTCTGCCTACCTAGCCATGTCGATTCCCCTATATTTATGCGTCTCCCTAAAAGCCTTTTCCCAAGGGCCGGTCCCAACCCGCCAACCGGGGCCCTTTTGGAGTTTTATTGGGCTTCTAGGCATTTTTTTATTATTGCTGGGCACACCCAAAGGCCTTTCCCTTCTCAACTTAACCCCCTCTAGCGCCTTGAGTTTTCCCGCCAGAACACTTGGCTTAGCCCTCCTCTCCATAACCTTTGTCCGTTTGCGCCTTTTTCAATCTTGGCAAACCCTTCTCATCGGCTTAACAGTCTTTGGTTTAGGACTTTTCAGCACCGCAAGCCGTGGGGGGCTATTGGGTGCCGTGGTAGGGACCGGGTTTTGGCTGATTCTTTCCTATCGTAAAAGCGATTTGTTAACTCCGTTTCGACAAAAGATGGCAACTATTCCTAAACTTTATTTTGGAGCCTGTCTCCTAGCCCTCCTCATACTCATTGGGGTATTTGGCCATTCTTTCGTGGGCCGCTTGTCCGATTCGATCGTTCATGTGCAAAAAAGCCTGGAAACTTCCCGGTTACATATCTGGCGTCCCGCCATCCAAATTATCAAAAAAAATCCAATCGTCGGGGTGGGTCTGGATACCTTTAAAATCGCCTTCCCTTTTTACAGCGGGATCGAGTTCAATTTGATTGATGGAATGTTCATGAGCTCCCGCATGGCCCATAACGAGCTCCTGCAAGTGGCGGCCACCACGGGGTTGTTAGGGCTGGGGGCCTATTTAAGTGTTCTATTGGCCTTTGGCTATATGTGGTGGAAGAGTTATCAATCCGTCAACCCTCCCGCCCAATGGTTGCTAACGGCGGTTTTGGCTTCAGCGGTGGCATACCATGTCCAAAACCTATTCAGCTTTGGCGTGGCGGAAATTAATTTCCTTTGGTTTATCCATTTGGCGATCGTTCAATACTTTTATCGAAAAAACACCGTTTCTACTTCCCCCGAACTAACTTATTTCGGCCCAACTCGCTTTATCCGAGTAACCATAATAGTCCTTCTAATTTTCTTGATTCTTTTTATCCCTCTTCCCCGCCTGGGCGCTGACATTGCCTTTGGCCGTGGAAGCGCTGTTTCTGAAATGCTTAAGAAACCAGACCCTCAAATGGATCAGGGCTCCCTCAATGAATATTCTGACTATGAAATTATGGAATTAAAGAAAGCCGTCATGCTTTGTCCCTTGGATGTGAAGTACCTTCTTTACTTGGGTTTGGCTTTTGAGCAAAAGGCCCAGCTGGATACCGAACACGCGCGGGATTGGAGAATGGAAGCTCTTCATTGCTATCAAAAATCCGCCGAAATGAGCCCCGCCAACGCCTACTACTATAATGACCAAGGGAGAATTTATAACAACCTGAGCCAAACTGACCCTCAGTATTTGCCCAAAGCGGAAGAAGCCTTTGACAACGCGGTCAAATGGGCACCCGCCAGCCCCTTCTTTATCCTGAACTGGGCCATGGCCTTAAAGAAAACCGGGCAGGAAGATAAAGCACAGCAACAAATTGATAATTCTTTTAAATTAGACCGGGCCTTTACTTCCAAAGTCTTGGCCCAAATGGCGTTTGACGCCTATAAATCAGGGGATAAAAAGACGGCTTTCCAAGATATTGACGAGGCCGTCCGAGGGAACACTTCCAGCGCCGAGGCTTACTATTGCCGGGGAATCCTTTATTTATCGGAGAAAGAGAAGAAAAAAGCCTTGGCCGACTTCGAGGCGCTAAAAGACCTTCACCCGACCTCAGAAAAAAACCCTTCCATTCAATCTTTAGACAAATTCATCGACCAAGCAAAGAATTAGTCTACAGTCGACAGCTTAAGAAACCCTCTTATAACTTCTAACAACATTCAACGGCATTCAAACAAGGATGGACGCAGACGTGCTACGCACGCGCAGATTTGAAGAAAACAAGGGATTAAAGCTTTTTTCATCGGCGTTCATCAGCGCGTCCGAAGCACGTCATTGTTCCAAGGATTTTTGTTAGAGCCTCTTATGCGACCGTTCATCTTTAATTTCGATTTGTTGATTTTGAGCGGAAAGTTTTCCCAAAAAATAATCAATTTGGATTAATGAGGGTATTTCAATAGGATCCCCGTTTTTCAAAAGAAGCGTATAAAGGGCTTGGACTGAACCCTTTCCCCCTTCTTTTTCGGTGATCTGGACCGATTGTATTTCCGAGATTGCCACGACTTTTGGAAAAAGAAGGCTTTTTATAACCAAAATCCCCTCATTTTGAAATTGAAGCCTATAGGGCACCAAAAAAATTCTATAGAAACCGTAGAAAAACAAGGAAAGAACAATAAACAAAGGATAAATCAACACCTTGTTTCCATTTTCAAAGCCAGACCAGGGATAGAAAAACCAGAATAGGGGCAGGGGTAACAGGAGCATGAAGATTGAAACAAACCAATCCCTGAAGGATTTCAGAAATACGATGTCATGTTGTTCCATCAATACCTCCCCGCCGTGAACAACTAAATTATTTCAAAAAGGTTAATGGTGGCCAGGCCCCTTTTTTCGCGCGTCATGGGTCTCGCTAAAGTGCGTCGGATACCGATTCCGACTCGGTGGTTGCCGATGACCGGGCCATCTTCGGGGACTCTGAGAGCGATATCATGAGGAAACCGGCCCCCCCCAGTAACACCGCGAGGCCGACAAACGATGGGATGTAGGAGTTGTGGAACGTTCCCCGAAACGCGTCCATCAGGACAATCAGAAGGCCGGACGCCTGTACGACCAGGGCGAAAATCCCGTTGCTCGTACCCTCGGGGGCTGGATAGGTGATTTCGGCGCCGTATTGATAGGCAACCGGCGTAACGCCCGTGATCGCGAAGCCCATTACCAAGAAGCAAATGATCTCGAAGGGGAGGCCTCTCCCGAACACCAAACCAAGCGTGGCAGGCACGGCCAGGAAAACCGCGACGATCAGCACAAGCTTCCGGCGTCCTAGGGCGTCCGAAACCGCGGGGATCACCAGGCTGCCGACGATTCCACCGAGGAGCAACAAAGCCGTCAGCAGCACGCCCTGGTCCACCGTGAGCGAAAGCTCATTGCCGAGCCCGTCGATCAGCGTAAACACGCCGTTCACGATGCCGCTGGCCAGGAACAGCGCGAGGGAGAGGATATAGACGCTCCTGTTTTTCAGGATCTGCCTCAGGCTGTCCAGCACCAGCGCGCGAACCTCCTCACCCGGGGGGCTCGCGGGAGTCGGCGGCTCAGACCGAGCCAGCGCGACGAACAACAGGGCCGACACCGCCGAGGCAATACCATAGATGAGCTGCATACCGGCAAAACCGCAGGCGGAAACCAATCCCGGCCCCAGCACTTCCCCAAGCCCGATGCCTAAAAACATGGCAAGGAAAATGACGCCCGTAATGGTCGCCCGGTGTATTTGCGGAAACCAATTCGCGGCAAATTTGGTGAAGGCGTTTAAAAGGAAGGGCTGTCCGATCGATATTCCTATCGATCCAACCACCGCCATCGTGTAATTCGTGGGAAACAACGCGCGAAGTAGTCCGAAAACCCCCATCAGTATGGCGCCGAACCCGACCGCTTTCTTGAAACCGTAGGTATCGATCGCCCACGCCGCCGGAAACGAAACAACGATGTAGATGAGCATGAACATGTTCGCCAGAAGATCGATGTCCTCGCGCTTCACCCCGTAGGCGGTGGCCGCCAGCGACGCGATAGGCGCGTAACAGATCCACAGCACTTGGACCATGACATTGATCAGCATGAATACCGCGAGCACCACCCATCGGTACGGGTACAACCTTACCCCTTGCTCTTCCATCACCCCTCCATTCTTCTATAATTAAATTTTGTACGCCATCCTCATGGTTCACCCCGTGATGAGTCCTATTTGGCAGGCCGATTTTACAACTTTTTTATGACCGTCTCGACCTCAATTATCCCCCCAAAGTAAAACCTGCCTAATTTAAAAACTTGACCTTAGCGAATATTAGGAGGGATACAAGAGTATACCTTTAACCTATATCGCTAAGTTATTGTCATGTCCCACAACTCCGTTGAAGCCTTTCAACCACCCCAGGGACTAACCGAACTCCGTATTTATTTTTCACTCAAGGAGAATAACCATGCCCCGCAACTCAATTGAAAGTCCAACAAGGATTTGCGGTGCGATGGTCACTTCACCAATCTCGTTTCAGAAAGGAAAGTGACAATGGAAACCGAATATATCGGACCCTCCAGCCTTTTAAAGTTTTTCATCCTGTCCTTTGTCGAGCCACCCGTGCAAGCCGGCACGCCCGGCCCGCCGGAAACCTACCGGGAAAGGCGCCTGGATATTTTCAAGAAAATGGTTCCCCATCCGGAAGCCACCTGCGTTTGGCAGGCCGTGGGCGAATCCATGGTGGGGGCGCGTATCCAATCGGGGGATTTCCTGGTGGTGGATTCTTCCGTCGTTCCTAGCATCGGCAAGGTCGTGGTGGCCACTTTGAACGGCGGCAACACGCTCAAGCGCCTGGGCTACCGGGACAACCGCGGCTATCTTTTGCCGGAAAACCCGGCTTTCGAGCCCATCCCCATCGACGAGGACGAGGGGGTGAAAGTCATAGGGGTGGTGACCTTCGCTTTCTTCGCCGTCATTTAAGTCAAAAAGCAGTATGAACCACCAAGTACACCAAGAGAGGCAGGTACCATGATTCTGGTTACGTCTTGGTAATCAAAAATCTTTGAAGGAGGATGAGATGGAATTTGAGAAGATCGATCCTGAATTAGATAAGGTCGCCAACCAGGTTGTAGACGCGGCTTTTAAGGTTCGTAAGGCCCTTGGTCCGGGGTTGCTTGAAAATGCTTATGAGCTCTGTTTGGTTCATGAATTGAGCCAACGTGGATTAAAAGTCGAACGGCAAGTCGCGATTCCCTTGATGTATGAAGGTATGGAAATACCAGTTGGTTTTCGAGCGGATGCTATCGTTGAGGACAATATCATTCTCGAAATAAAGGCCGTCGAATCGTTCCTTCCGGTACATGAACCTCAAATTTTAACTTACTTGAAGCTTGCTAACAAAAGACTGGGCTTCCTCATTAACTTTAATGTTCTCATTTTCAAAAAAGGCATCAAAAGAATTGCCCTATAAATGGGGGGTGAACCGCCAAGAGCACAAGAAAAACGAAGGCGGTTTAACCACCAAGTACACCAAGGGCACCAAGACGGCGAAAGATTAGATATGTCAAGTGAGGTAAACCTAAAATGTTTTGTTTTGTCCTTCTTGGTGCCATTGGTGTACTTGGTGGTTCAACAGGTTTTTGTTAGCGGTTCTTAAACCAAAACTTTGTCTTCCGGTGTTCTTGGTGCCCTTTGTGGCGATCATCCTCGTAAGAGGATGTTGGTTCAATAGGTTTTATGTGAGGTTCTTATGCATTCTGTCGTCGCCTTAGGCGCCGATTCCCCTATGGAATCGGCACAACCAAACCGTGAGTCACGGCGTCGAGGCGCCGTGGCTCTGGTGGACTGCAACAACTTCTACGTTTCCTGCGAGCGCCGCTTCAGGCCTGACCTTAGAAAGAAACCCGTGGTGGTGCTTTCCAACAACGACGGCATCATCATTTCCCGTTCCAACGAGGCCAAGTCCTTGGGCGTCAAAATGGGCTCTCCCCTTTTCAAGGTCGAAGACCTTATCCAAAAACATAAGGTTGTCGTCATCTCCTCCAACTACGCCCTTTATTTCGACATGTGCGACCGGGTCCGGGAAGTGCTGGCCCAATTCGCCGGCATCGAGAAATATTCCATCGACGAATGCTTCCTGGACCTTTCCCATAAGAAGCCCGGGGAGCTTTTGGACTATGGCCGGGCCATCAAGCGCCGGGTGGAGGATTGGACCGGTATCTCCGTCACCGTGGGCATTTCGGAAACCAAATGCCTCTCCAAGCTGGCCAACAAGATCGGCAAAAAATCCAAGAGAGCCAAAGGTGTATTGAACCTTTACCAATCCCCGCACCTGGAAAAAGCCCTGGCCATTACCGACGTGGGCGACCTTTGGGGCGTGGGAGAGGCCTACCAGAACATGCTCCACGCCGCCGGCATCCACACGGCGCTGGATTTCACTAAGGCCGAGGAACATTGGGTGCGCAAGAAAATGACGGTGGTGGGGGCCAGGATTCAGATGGAACTTAAGGGCGTTCCCTGCCTGCCCCTGGAATGGGTTGCCCCGCCCAAGAAGCAGTTGGGCATCGCCCAGGGTTTCAGCCTTCTGGTGGAAAGCCGGGAGGAAATGCTGGAAGCCGCCTTCTTCAAGGGCTCGGAGGAAGCGGCCAAGGCCCACAAGGAAAAGCTGGCCATCAAGGAAATGAACGTCTGGATCCAGACCAACCCCTTTAGCGACGGCCCCCAGTACAGCGACCTCTTGCCTATTGTTTTTCCGGTGGCCACCCAAGACACTTCGGAACTTATCCGCGCCGTGGAATGGGCGGTAGAACGGCTTTATAAACCCGGTTTCGGCTATAAGCGCATCGGGGTTTGGGCAACGAAGGTGGATCCGGAAAATTGCGTCCAAGGCCATATCTGGGTCAGGCCGGATATGGAAAAGAGGCCAAAGCTATTAAAAATAATGGACCGAATCAACGACGAAAGAGGCCGCGGGACACTTCGTATGGCTTCAGTGGGCATTAATCAGAGATGGCTGACGAAGTTTGAAAAGCAAAGTCCCCACTACACGACCCGGTGGAGTGATATTCCAAAGGCCAGCATTGGGTAACTCGAAATGGGCTTGATCGCGGAAAGGAAATTCGGACTGCCATATTCAAGACCTGACCCCGATTTTGCAAAGCGCCCCTGCGCCGAGTTCTCCAAGTACCTCTCAAAGCCAAGTTGTGAAGGTGGTCCAGGAAGCCCCAAAACAATCCCCAAAGGTCGACACCTCAGTTAAAAGCGTTCGTCCTGAGTCCACCGCCTCCAAAAGTTCGGCTTCGGTTACTAGCGGTGGGTCGTCAAAGGTTTCCGCCGATCCATCCTCCAAGAAGGACGATGGGGTAGCCAAATTCGTCGGGGACGTGGCGGGTGAGGCGGCCAAAAAGTTTTTGAAATTTTAACGTCAACTGTTTATTCAACAGTTGGCGCAACCAATACTCGCCGTTCGGCTGGAAGCCTCGCGGCAGGTGGTTGTTCATGAAGGGTCCCCGTCGTGGGCAAACAGTGCTCAATTTTTTCCAGGCAAATTTTATCTCAGGATGAGTACTTTATAAATTTTTGTCGTCGATTGGCTGCCCACGACTTGGATACGAACGTAATAAACCCCATTCGCCACCCGTACCCCCGAAACATCCTTTAAATCCCACTGAAGCGTCAGGGGACCATCCGCCTGGGTCGTTTCGCCGTATATCTTCCGGAAAGCCAAAGTAAACACATCCAACGTCACCGTTGATTCACCCGGCACCTGGATTTTAAACGTAATGGGCGACCCATTCGACGGATTGGGAAAAGGTGGTGAGATCACAACAACTGAGGAAAGTGTCGGAGTATAAGTTTCTGTAACCGAGGGGGTGTTGGTTGATGTTTCCGTAGGCGTGTTTGTCTTCGAATAAGTGGAAGTAACCGTCGGGGTGTTCGTCGAGGTTGATGTTGGAGTCATCGTATGAGTGGGGGTATTGGTCGAAGTGCTCGTGGAAGTCCGGGTATGAGTATTGGTTGGAGTCGAAGTGGCCGTAAAGGTATTCATCGGGGTGTTGGTGGAGGTGTTCGTCCGGGTGAAGGTATTGGTAAAGGTCAAAGTAGAGGTGGATGTCGGAGTGAAGGTATTCGTAGGCGTATTGGTCCGCGTGGGAGTGTTGGTGGAAGTTGAAGTATGGGTGGACGTTCCCGTTGAAGTGGGGGTATTGGTCGGAGGAACGGTTCCTGTCGGGGTATTGGTGGAGGTTCCAGTATTGGTAGGGGTGCTCGTGGAGGTCCGGGTAAAAGTCGGCGTTGAAGTCAGCGTGCTGGTGAAAGTGGCCGTATTGGTATTGGTCGGGGTGTTCGTTTGGGTGAAGGTTGGGGTTCCGGTATGGGTGGCGGTTGAAGTAGCCGTGAAAGTGTTGACCGGGGTGTTGGTGGAGGTAGCTGTGTTGGTCGAGGTGTTCGTTCGGGTAAAGGTGGGTGTTCCCGTATTGGTGGAAGTTGAAGTGAACGTAAAGGTATTCACCGGGGTATTGGTGGAGGTTCCAGTATTGGTAGGGGTGTTCGTGGAGGTTCGGGTAAAAGTCAGCGTTGAAGTCGGCGTGTTGGTGAAAGTGGCCGAATTGGTATTGGTCAAGGTGTTCGTTTGGGTGAAGGTTGGGGTTCCGGTATTGGAGGCGGTTGAAGTTGCTGTGAAAGTGTTGACCGGGGTGTTGGTGGAGGTGGCTGTGTTGGTCGAGGTGTTCGTCCGGGTAAAGGTGGGTGTTCCCGTATTGGTAGAGGTGGACGTGAATGTTGGGGTATTGGTAGGTGGGACTTGAGTATTGGTGAAGGTGGAGTTAAAGGTTTTGGTCGGCGGCACAGGCGTATTCGTGAATGTATTCGTCGAAGTGTTGGTTCGGGTCAGGGTAAGGGTAAAAGTGGACGTTGGCGGGACAGGAGTATTCGTTGGCGTATTCGTGAACGTATAGGTTGGCGTATTGATGGGACATTGCGCGACATAAGCGTTATACGTTGCCGTGAGCAAATCCTGTGAGGCTCCATCGTAATCTTGTGATATTTCCCAGATCATCACCCCGCCGACACCGCGGGTTCCCAAAGCGTAAGTGGTCTTATTGGCCACGGTGGTAACGCTGTCATAAGTGATAAAGTCGGAGCCCGTCAAGTAATTGGCCTGGGCCGAGGAATCCCATTGGACGGTATAGCCCATGGCGTTGAGCCGGGGTTTAACGAATGTGCCATAAGCCTGATTCACCACAGGACAACCGCCCCCGCAATTTTTCCAAAGGGCGTTGACGGACGTGAATTCATCCGCGTAAAAAGGCATGCCCGCGTTAATTTTGGAGGGGGTAATACCCGCCGTGACCAGGTACCAATCGAGGGATGTTTTGAAGCTCCCCGCCTGTTGCGGATCAGCGGGATTTTGATATTGCGGGGCTAAGTGCCCGCTGTTGGTATCCCACCCGCCGTAAAAATCGTAGTCCATCACGTTGAAGAAATCCACGATGCCCTCCAACGCGTTTAAATTCATAAAGTAGGCGCCATTCCAGGTATTGTTGCCCATGGCGCTCGTCGCCATGGAAATGAGCCATGTGGGAGCAGGAAGAACGGATCGAATGGCCTGCATCATGAGGGTAAGATTGCTTTCGTCTGTCGTGTTGAGTGGAAATTCGTAGTCAATATCCACGCCGTCATAGCCGTTGGTCTTGCAGAAGTTGTAAAGGTTATTGGCGAAATTGACCCGACCCGCGGCGCGGGCCGAAACCAGCTCAAAGGCCGTTCCTTGGGCGGCACCACTGCCTCCCACTGATACCAGAACCTTCACCCCCGCCGCGTGGGCCCTGGCGATGAGGGCCGGCTCCAGAAAAGCGGGAGCAACCGAAAGGGTTCCGTCATTTTTCGTCGTATCCAGGCTGATGAAGGCATGCTCGATATGGGTTACCTCATTCATGGGTAGGTTGGCCGAAGTATAGGCCGGCTGGTCCCAATAGGCGTAATAGGCGACGATCCGTTTATCGCATTGAGCCATGACCGGGCCGGTTAAGCCCAGAAAACCCAAAACGACCCACCAATTGGGACTTTGAAACCTTATAAAGTTCAGTTCGGCCCGCTTAAACCATCTCATCTCAGCACCGGCACTTTCCGGATGGCCGTGGCGCATGGAGAGCCCGCGATAGGATTACGCGCATGGTTCCATCCCTGGACCAAAACCACCCCGACGACTAGGAACACCATTCCCATATTTGAAACTCCCTTAATGAATTACCGCGAGTCTTCCTATCACCCGGCCAAAAGGTTTAATCATGTAAAGGATGTACACTCCGCTGGCGACTTTCTGGCCGTACTTGTTGGTTCCATCCCAATTAAGCATTGTCGACGGCAGCGGATGGGTTAAGGTTTCATCGAATAATGTCTTAATGTGTTCACCCACCGAGCTGTAAATGTTCAACGTCACCTGACCGGGATATTGGGCGGATGAAATCGCGATGCAGACCGTCCCGTCGACGGTTTCATTGAAGACGTTCCTGCAAATCCGGAATACATCCGCTGGAGCCGTCGGCGTTGGAGTCAGGGTGTTGATAAGGGTGTTGACCGGCGTAATGGTGGCCGTTGCTGACGGCGGCGGTGTCATGGTGAACATGAGGGTAGGTGTTCTTAGGGGTGTAAGGGTCGATGTCACGGCTGGCGTGCCCGTTGGAGTACTTGTTCCCGTAGGGGACAACGTATGGGTGGCGGTGTTGGTACTGGTCGTGGTGGGGCTATGGGTGGGAGTGCGGCTATTCGTGTAGGTAGGAGTGTTAGTGGAAGTCGAGGTCGATGTGGCGGTCATGGTATCGGTCAGGGTGGCGGTGTTGGTAGCGCTGCTAGTGGGAGTATGGGTGGCACTGTTAGTGGCCGTTTTGGTATCCGTCATGGTGGCGGTGTTGGTGGCCGTTTTGGTAGAAGTAGGGGTGGCCGTATTTGAAATGGTAAGGGTGGATGTGGCCGTGGGGCTGTTGGTCCGGGTGGGGGTGGGAGAAGTCGTAAAAGTGCTGGTGGGCGTGGATATGCAGCCGCTGAAAGTGACCGCCAGCGCCCGGGCATTGGTGCTGACCAGCAGGTCGCTTTGGTTGTCGTCATCGTCATAGGGAAAACCATAGGCTAGGTTGTTAAGGTTGACCGTATGAAAGAAGGCCGAGTAATAATTGCAAGGAGCGGTTTGATAAAAGGCCGCGGGGTTGTTGAGGTTGGCGGCGTTGTCCAGAACGTGGCGGTTAATGCCCGCGGCCATCACCACTTCCAACGCCAGCTCCGTGGGATTTCCGGTGGCGAAGACGCCGGAAGCGGCCAGCGCGTCCTGCGTGGTGGGATATCCCACATGATAAGGCCCACCCGGGCCGGTAAAAGTCATCTGGCTTCCCGGGCCCGTCGTGGTGCCCGAGTAGCTTTTGCCCCCCGTGCTGATGACCAACGGCGTGGATTTGTACTCGGTCCAGAGCTGGGAAATATAGCTGTCAAAGTAAGTGCCGTTGGCCGCGCCCGCCGCGAAAGTGCCGTCCGCGGGAGCCACGATGCGCACCGGCCCCACCAGGGAGTTGAAGATGGACGCGCCCGGGATGGAATTCATATAGGCCTTGTACTTGTTCACGATGTCGCTGGTGCAATCCGCGATGCCGCTGGCGCCGTTGAGCCCCCCACCGACGTTGTACAAACCCATGGTGTAGGGAATGCCGAACATGTTCACTTGGGTGGTATTGCAGTAAATGTAATCGCTGCCCTCGTCGAACTCCATCCAGTCGAAGACGGTATTGATGTTGGGGTCCGAGGGGTTGCCGATGTTGGGCTGTACGATGCCCGGCCCCGCCACGATAGGCATGTTCAGGGGCGAGTAAAAAGAAAACCACATGCGTCCTGAACCCATCACCGGGAACTGCAGCCCGGCGGGACTCAACGAGTCGATCTGGGCCAGGGTCATGGTGTAGTTGCTGGCGTTCTGTCCGGGCACAATGGCGTTCATCGTTCCGCCCGGAGTGAGGTAGGCATTGTTAGCCAGCACACAGATGTAAACCTGATTGTTTGGCACCGTAGTGTTATTGACAAATTGGCAGTTCATGACTTCCCCGCCGTTGAGGGATATGAGCAGGGCTTGGGCCGTGGAGGCCGGAAAAAAAGGGAGGCAACCTCCGAGCGCTATCAAAATGAAAACACGCGCGGAACTTAAAAATATTTTAGTTTGAAATCGATTTAAACTTTTGTTCAGAAAGTTTTGGTGAGGAAACATTTTCATTCCGCCCCTGCGATCGTTTGCCCGAAGCGTGTTCAGACGGCCCCAGACCAACCCGTTCCGTAATGATCGCAAAAAAGATTGTTAATAAGAATTGATGGAATTGCCAAAAGGATGGATGGGATTAACAGGGGGTCAAAATCGGGTTAGAAACTTTATTAACGTCGCGTTAAGAAGCCTTTTCAAGGAAAGACGTCAAGGCGTCCATTTCGGCGGGTTTCATCAGGAGGAAATGAAGTCCGGCGCTATTCTTATTTGTCCACACCACCCTGGCATAGACGGTCACGACATTCACCTTGTCCAGGATGTAAATTTTAAATTCCAACACACTACCGACCGCCAAGTGATAGTCCGCGACAAGCTGCATGCCGCCAGCGCTCAGGTCACGAGTGAATCCACATTTCTTGGATTCGCGCCAATCCTCCATCTTTTTGGGGAATTTTTTATCTTCTGCCGGAAAAAAATTAACGGGGATCTTGATCGAAACCCGGGGGTTATCCCTACGGTTAATGGCTATTTTTGTATTCGGCATTTCCCCCCTCCCCATCCAATAGGATTTGACCGGTCAACTAAACGATCACCGCAGGATCATCACTTTGAGAATTTGAGTGGTTGAAATGGCTCCTGCCACATGGACGCGGACGTAATAAAGTCCGTTCGCCACCTGAACCCCTGAGACATCCTTCAAGTCCCACTCGAAGGTCCGCTTGCCGTAGGCCTCCAACGTCTGGCTGACGATCTTCCTGAACCCCAACGTGAACACATCCATCGTCACCGCCGATTGTCTTGGCACTTGCACGCTGAAGGTGATGGGTTTTCCATTCGACGGATTGGGGAACGGCGGATAAACCCATGCCTCTGGCTCGAAAGTAGCCTTAAAGATCGGCGTCACCGCCGGGGTTTCGGTGCGCGTAAAGGTTCTGGTAGGTGTTCCCGTGAAAGTGAAAGTAGATTTAACTGTTGGTGTGTAAGTGGCGGTAAAACTATTCGTGAAGGTAGGCGTGTTCGTCACCGTGCTCGTGGCGACGTTGGTAGGAGTCTTGGTCGGGGTGGGGGTAAAAGTATTGGTGGTGGTATGGGTAAAGGTATTGGTGTTCGTGAGGGTAAAGGAGTTGGTTGGGGTATTGGTGGGGGTATTCGTCATCACCGGGGTGTTGGTAGGTGTATTGGTGACGGTTGGGGTGAAAATGAGCGTGAAGGTATTCGTAAAGGTGTTCGTGTTGGTCAAAGTATTGGTGAAGGTGCTGGTGTTCGTGAAGGTCGGCGTATTCGTATTGGTATAAGTTGGGGTGTTGGTCTTTGTCGGTGTATTGTTGGAAGTGTTGGTAATGACAGGGGTGTTGGTTGGCGTGTTGGTTATGGTTGGCGTGAAGGTGTTGGTCGGGGTGTATGTGAAGGTATTCGTAAAGGTATTGGTATGAGTCAGGGTATTGGTGAAGGTGTTCGTGTTTGTAAAGGTCGGGGTATTCGTGAAGGTATTGGTATTGATGGGCGTGTTTGTGGAAGTTGAAGTATGAGTGGACGTTCCCGTTGAAGTGGGGGTATTGGTCGGAGGAACGGTTCCTGTCGGGGTATTGGTGGAGGTTCCAGTATTGGTAGGGGTGTTCGTGGAGGTCCGGGTAAAAGTCGGCGTTGAAGTCAGCGTGTTGGTGAAAGTGGCCGTATGGGTATTGGTCGAGGTGTTCGTTTGGGTGAAGGTTGGGGTTCCGGTATTGGTGGCGGTTGAAGTTGCTGTGAAGGTGTTTACCGGGGTGTTGGTGAAGGTAGCCGTATTGGTCGAAGTATTGGTCCGGGTAAAGGTGGATGTTCCCGTATTGGTGGAGGTTGAAGTGAACGTAAAGGTGTTCACCGGGGTGTTGGTGGAAGTGGCTGTGTTGGTCGAGGTGTTCGTCCGGGTAAAGGTGGGTGTTCCCGTATTGGTGGAAGTTGAGGTGAACGTAAAGGTATTCACCGGGGTGTTGGTGGAGGTAGCCGTATTGGTCGAAGTATTGGTCCGGGTAAAGGTGGATGTTCCCGTATTGGTAGAGATGGACGTGAAGGTTGGGGTATTGGTAGGCGGGACAGGAGTATTCGTTTTCGTATTGGTGAACGTATAGGTTGGCGTATTGGTTCTGGTATTGGTCGTTGTATAAGTCGGCGTAGCTGTGGCGGGCTGTGGAATAATTTGAATGGCTTGAACAACCGCGTTATCCGCCGATGCTGGCCCAAACTGAATAGTAATCGCCCCTCCGGACGGGCTGATATTGTTGAACACTTCGTCGATCGCCTTGTCCTGTCCCCCGGCGGTCTGGAAGATGTCGAAGTTATTAAGGACAGTATTTCCATTGATGGAAACATTGAAGACCCTCTGACCCACGGCGGTCCAATAGGTTTCGGCGAATTTAAGGGTCACCTGATAGGATCCGGCCGGCACATTGAAGACGTAAGAAAAAGGGTTCCCATACCGCTGGGTCTGATAAAGGCTTTGGTCTCCCGCGCCCGGCAAGGCTCCCGTGATGGTGCTGTTTGTCACAGCCGCGGTGCCTCCCGTATAGTTCTCGTCCGCGCTCCAGACATTTCCCTGGCTGTCGGCGTATTGGGGACCGCCCGCGTTCACCCGCCAAGTAGAAGACACCACCGGGGTCGGCGTGGGGGTGGCCGTTCCCGAGGATAGTTGATAGGCCCTCACATAATCCACCAACATGGTCTGCGGGAAGGGAGTACTGGCGTCGGGCGAGCCGGGCCAGCTGCCCCCCACTGCCATGTTGAGCAAGAAGAAAAAGTTATTATTGAACTCCCAGGTGCCGCCCGCGCTGGAGCAATTCGCGGAGGTCTGGGTCTCAAAAAGCGTGCCGTCCACGTAGAACTGGACCTGGTTCGGCTGCCAAAGAAGACCGAAGGTGTGGTAGGCCGTGTGGTAAAGCTGGGCGCCCGGCAGGGTGTAGGTTCCGGTGGGGTTCCAGTTGGGGGCGTGGAGGGAGCCGTGATTGACCGGTTGGTCCGCGGCGTTCCCGATATTTTCCATGATGTCCATCTCACCGCAGGCGGGCCAACTGACCGTGGTGATGTTATTGCCCAGCATCCAGAAAGCCGGCCAGATCCCGTCGCCATAGGGCATCTGGATTCGGGCCTCCATATAACCATATTGAAAACTTTGAAGACCCTGGGTCTTTAACCGGGCGGAAGTATAACGGCCCGCTTGACTGTAATTGGTATTGCCGGGCTGGGTGTCGATGGCGATGATGGCCAAAGCTTCGCCGTCGGTGGCGTTAGGATCGGCGACGATCCTTGCGTTCGCCGTGCTGTTGGTGTAATTTTCCAGTTCATTGTTTCCCCATCCACCGGCGCCAGTGTCATAGGTCCAATTAGAGGGGTTGGGGGCGCTGCCGACCGCTCCGTTGAACTCATCACTCCAGACCAGATTGTAACCGGGGGGCGGCGCGGCCCAAACCGGAGCCCAAAGCCCCCCGAGGACGAAGGCGGGCAAGAAAAAGTTAAGACGACTGTAAAAGGCCGAAAGAAAGCTCCGGCTTTTTGATTTTTTCTGGATTTCAGTTTTCATAAGCCATCCCGCTAAAATTGTTTTGAGCCGACCCTGCAAGGACGGCTCTTATCAGCTTCAGTTTATCGGGTATTGGATATTAGGCCATGTACAGGACTGACGAATGGATAGAGGATTTTGATGGTCTCAAGAAAGGGAATGTAGCCGAGATTCAGCTTTTTTCTAACTGGTTTGGGAAGCGGTCAAGGCCTTGAGGTCCGACCGGCTGTAAAGGGTGCGGATAATTGGGTTTTTTTGACAGATCCATTCATTGAAGGGGGATACCCTGAAATCCTTTGGAGAAAGGCCATAAACCTTCTTGAAGCTCTTGGATAGATGGAAGGAATCATAAAACCCGGTCTGGGCCGCAACTTCCTTAAGACTTTGGTTAGAGCGACGCAATAGATTAGCCGCCCGGTCCAACCGAAGCATTTTGACGTACTCCAGGGGGCCCAATTGAAGGTTCTTTTGGAAAAGACGGCACAAATTTTCGGGTGAGGAATGCACCAACCTGGATAATTCGGTCAGGTTCAATTTCCCCGTCGGGTCTTCCTCGTTATGACGTGTGATGAATTCGATCGTTCTTTCGACCAATTCGGGAAATTGGGATGGCAGCAGGGTTTTGATCTCGATCTTTCCCAAAAAATAACTGTTCAACATCAACCCAAGGGTCGCGATCATCAAATCGTTTACTTTTTTGCCTTTCAACTCATCCAACCTCAAGAAATAACCGAACAGGGGCCTGAGCACATCATTCGGCGGCAGGTGCCGGAACAGGGGGACTCCTTTTTGAGGGATCTCAAATCCGTTTGTCTTGGGGACCTCGAATTGAACATAGGCGTGGACCGTTCGGCCCCGTTTGGACCATTCGTAATAATCCCTGACCCCGGGATAACGGAAGAGAATCGTTCCTTCTTTACCCTGGATCAGCGTCCGGCCAAAGGTCGCATTGACCTCCCCCTCCATGATCCATATCAATTCGTAATTATTGGCTAACCGGGGTCCATAAGTCGCGCCCGGAGGGTCGGCCGTAACTCCAGTGACGAGGACCTTGAGGCTGGGTACTTTTGTTTTCAAGACCGCTCCTGAGGGATGGTTTTAACTATATTCCCCCCAAACCCCTTTTTTGGAAAGGGACGAATTAGCCATCGGTTGCACTCCCATTGTCCACCTGTCCATTACACCTCCCCGTCGTGGACAAGCCCCCCACCTCAAAAACCGTATTCAATGAACAACATCGGTTATATCTTAAAAGCAAAAAGCCCTTTCTCTAAAGAGAAAAGGCTTTTGTTGGGGAGAATCAAAAGAACCCGCAAAAACATGGCTCATTGGAGCCTGGCATGGGAAAGTCAAAACCCGCTTCCGGGGAAACCCTTTCCGGCCATGCTTTTTAACGGGTGATTTTGAGACTTTTGTTTCGGGCAAATTTTGCCGCTTCATCTTCGAAGTGGTCTTTTAGTAATTCTGTAAAAAAGCCTTTGTATACCCTGCTTTTCTTAACATCAACTATTAAAAAACTTCCCAACCCAATCACCTTACCTTGCTTGAAAGACCCTCCGAGTCTTATACGAGTCTTTGGAATCTTTAACCAGCCCCTCCGGTTCGTGTCTTATTCGTGTCATTGAAGCTTCTTACCTTTGCCATAGCCTCTTTACGGTCACCCCGGTCAATCTGGTCATATCTCCGAAAGACCGCGTTTGTCTTATGGCCGCTGACACTCATAATCACCCCTTCAGGTACCCCCGCTTTCCGCATATTAGTTACCGCACAATGTCGCAGGTCATGGAAATGGAAGTTTCCCAATCCCGCTTTCAAGCGCGCGCGCTCGAAGGCGTTCCTGCAATCCGTGAATTTCTTTCCTCGGTAATTAAAAACATAAGGACAGCCAAGAGTCTTTGGAATACGCCTGAGGGTCGATTTCAGGTTTTCATCAATGGGTATTTCTCTCTTCTCCTGAGTCTTAGTTTCTTCCGCCTCAAGAATGATTACCCCATTTTGAAAATCAACTTGTTGCCATTTAAGTCCGAAAATCTCGCCTTTCCTCATAGCCGTAAAATAAGCCAACTCAACCATTGGTTTAAGGTGAACGGGACAATGTTCAATAAGTTTTTGGTATTCCTCCGGTTTCAAGGTTGTATCCCTTGGAATTTCCTTGAAGAGCTTAATCCCATCAAGTGGATTCCTGTCAATCTGCCTGTTCAATTGAGCCCTTCTAACAAGGGTCTTTAAACAAGCCAAGTCACGATTGATGGATGCTGGCCCCAATTCCGCTCCCCGTTTGTTACCGTCCTTCCTTCTCCAGTTCACATAACTTTCAACAAGATCAAGATTCAAACTCTCAAGAGTTCTATCTCCAAAAAACGCCTTGAGATTTCTGACATACATCTTGTCCTGATAAAAGCTTTTCTTTCTGGATTCGGAATAAGCTAAAAAAGCGTCTGCGGCTTCGGTGAAGGTTATCTTTGGTTTCGTGTCCTCAAGATACCTTTCTTCAACGATGGCCTGCATGTGTTGGGACAAAACCCTTTTTGCTTTCTCCAAAGGGATAAGCCCCAATCGTACTCTTTTCCGCTTCCTTACTCCTTCTTCCTGGACTAGAAAATCCAGGTAATATCCCCCCTTATCTTTTCTAAGATGTTGGGGCAATCCATGAACATTAGGTTTACTCATTGCTTCCTCCTAATGCCCCTAGCACTTGGCATTTTATCATTCTTTTTTGCCAATTCCCAAGGGCCTTCTGCATCGGGCTTATGAAAGACCTTTTGAAAAACAGACATCCAAATCCTCGGATGACGCCCAACCTTTACCGATGGAAGAACCCCGGCCAAGCGCCAATACCTAACCGTCCTTACGGAGACACTAGCCATTTCAGCCACTTGATTGTCGGTCAAGAGGTGATCCTGGTTTCGGTTTCTTCGGTCTGGTTTTCTTCTATCCATCGGCTTCTCCCTAAAAACGGTTTGCGTTAATCCTAAGCCGGGGCGGATTCCTTGGTTTTTGTCTTCTTCTTGAATTCCACCACAGCCGCCTTTTCGATCTCTTCCTTGGCCTTCTTGTTGGCATTACAAAAGTGGAAATAATCCCCTTCCTTTTTGCCAGGGCGGGAAGGAAAACCAATAAACAACCCATCCCCCTCCTTCTTCTTCACTAAAGTCAGGTCATTGAAGTAAAACTCATAACCAGACAGAGCTACCTTCACGTCGAAAAACGCCTTTGTGTTTTCCCCTTCATAGGGGTACATCCTCGTAACATTGATCTTTAAAGCCATTTGCTTCCTCCTTTAATGATTTAACTTCCCAAAACACTACTTTTTCTTGGGAGCCTCCTTTTCGCTCAGGGTGTTCCTCGCGAACTCCAAAGCTTCCGCACTTCCCTTTTCCCCAACTGCCTTCTTGTAGGCCCACCAATCGGTGGAACCTTTCTTGAGGGAATGGTTGTGGAGAATTTCGAGCATTTCCGGGGTGTACTTGATGGGCTTTACTCCAACACTCCGAGGTGTTCCCTTATAGAAAACCGTGTTCCTTCCATTGTCTTTAGCGTCGTAAAGACCCTTGTCCGCCACCGTTAGGATGGATTTGAGATTAGTTCCGTCTTCTCCCCACTCCACAAGGGATTGGCTGATAGTCACTGGGTAATGGATTGTGAAAAGGTCATCCTTCTTGTGATCCAACCCATCCGTAAAGTGCTTGATATCTTCCTTCTTGATAATCTCGTTGGCCTCCTCAGCCACCTTCTCTTCGCAATACTTCCTAAATT
>PLZG01000035.1 GCA_003152075.1 candidate division FCPU426 bacterium | reverse complement strand
TGTCCATGGCGGCGCTGATGATGGGGATATTGAGTTTAAGGGAGTTGGTGAGGTATGTGGAAACGTCGGTTTCGTAGGGGAGAACGCTGGACTTCTGGGGCACAAGCATGACGTCGTCGTAAGTCAGGGCGATTGTCAGCTTGTCCGGCTCGATCATGGTGAGCTCCGTTGAGGTGGGCGTTAATATAAACGGAGAGCCGGGGGGTGTCAACTGCCGGAAAGACAGGTACAAGGTCCCAGGTTTCAGGCACCAGCAAACAGGAACAAAATTTGGGTTCAAGCTTTAACTTGTCCCTGGTACCTTGCGCCTTGCCCTTCCGTCAGTGCCACATCGCGAACTCGGCCTTGTAAGCCTGGATGTCCTTCTTGACGAGGAACCAGCGCAAATGATCCGACAGGGCCGCCATGTAGCGGTTCTCGTTCATGCCGGCTACCTGCCAATCCTTCTCTTGCTTAATTTTCTCAACCGCCTGGACATGTTTGACGTAAAGTTGGTCGGGGTTGTCCTTGGGGTAATAAACGCTCATCAAATATTCCATGGATTGGTTATCCCCCGGCCACCCATTGGTCGAGAACCAAACCCCGTTAGAGAAAACTGTCACAAAGGATAAATGGGGGGTAATTTGCCCGGGCATCTTCAGGATTTCACTGTAAACCCCGATGTTATCCTTGATCCCCACGTCGAAAAAATTAGGCGAGGGAAGCTGGGGCACGGTCATTTGAAGCAGGGCGGTAAAACCCATGCCCTGCAGCTGGTTTTGGTAGTCGGTATAGGTCGTGACATCCATTTCACTCACTTGGCTGGCGTTCACCTTGATGATATGGATGGCGGGGATGGTTTCGGCCATGGACACCGAAGGACGGTTTAAGAGAGTGCCCAAACCGATGACGGCGGCTGTGATAAGGGAAGCCAAAAGCACAAGGAATACGTAGGTTGGCAAACGCAACTTTTTCGCCAGCGGGTCAAACATCTCATAGGAACGGCGAATAAGATATTTAGTCCAAACCTTGGCCAAGGAAATGAATTGGTTCTTCTTTTTATTGGGAAGGGCTATTCCAGCCGTTGAATCGGTTGAAAAAGGTGAAGGTGCTCCCACTCCAGGGCTTAGCGTAGGCGCGCTCAAAGATGGAGCCTTGGGAAAGGGCGGACGAACGGGTTGGGGATCATGAATGAGTGAATTCAAATCCATGGATGGCTTAGGAGCAGGGGCTGGTGTGGAAGCGGCTATGGGCGGTGGCATGGCCGGAGTCGAACTCGTAGGTTGGGGCGGCTTTGGCATTGGAGGCGGTGATGAATAAGATGCCGTTGGGGGCGAAGGGGAAGGCTGAGTTTTTGGAAGATCCAATTTAGGGGCAGGCGCCGAACTCGGTCCCCCGCCGAAAAGACCCAGGGGATCGTCATCCATCCCTTTGCCCTTGAAGTTCAGGGGTGATCCCCCTCCAAACGGGCCAGGGGAGGCGGCCGCGAATTTGCTTTTACAAATCTTACAAAGGGGTTGACCCATTTCAACGTCCAGGCAGTCGATGCAATAGGGCATCGTGCATCGGGAACAATACCCCGACGCCGGCTTGTCACTATGGGTCACGCATTTAACGTCAGCTGGCATAAAATTTTTCCTTGTTCAATCTTTCAACGCGATCAGGTCCATCTCAATTGAGGCGTTTTTAGGAAGAGCCGAAACCTGAACAACAGCCCGGGCCGGAGGCTCTTTCTTGAAACGTTCCGCTAAAACCTTGTTGAGCGCGTCAAAATCCGCCAAATTCGTCAAATAAACCGTCAGCTTTACCGTTTTGTCCAAGGAAGAACCGGCAGCTTTCAAAACCGCCTCAAAGTTATCCAGAATTCTTTTGGTTTGCGCCGAAATATCACCCTGAATAAGTTGGCTGGTTTGGGGATCCAGTGGAATTTGGCCGGAGCAGAATATGAAATTACTAACCGCAATTGCCTGGGAATAGGGCCCAATCGGCGCCGGGGCCTTAGTTGTCATGACTACTTTTCGGTCCAATGTACCTCCCCAATATTACCTCAAATATTAACGCCGAATTATTAATTTTGAATGATCGAAGTTTTCGCTTCGCGAAAACCACCAAAATTTAAAATTCAAAACTCAAAATTCACAATTGTCGTTACCGCGGTTCAATGCGTTTGGCGCTTTGGACTCCCTGCACCCGCTGCAACTTTTTCAACACTTTATCCAACTGGTCAGATTGGGAAATTCCGATGACAAAATAACCCTGGGCCCAGCCGCCATCCAGGGCCTTGGCGTTAGCCTCGTTAATAACTACGCCTTCCTCGGAAATGGCCAAAAGCATGTCGGCGAGCAATTTCCCGCGGTCTTTAGCTTTCACTTCCACCGCCACCTCGTAAACCTGGCCCGCTTGTCCATCCCAGGAAACAGGCGTCATCCGGCTTTCTCCCTCGGGTAATTGGAGCGTATTGGGGCAATCGGTCCGATGAATGGAAACCCCCCTTCCCCGGGTGACATAACCCACGATCGGGTCGCCCGGAACGGGGGTACAGCATCTGGCGAAACGGATCAAGAAATCCTTTTGGCCACCGATCGAAATTCCCTTGATGTTGGAAGATGTGGAAGCAACGGGGGTAGCGCTTTTCGCGGGTTTGTGCTCGCCGCCCTTTTCCTCAGGGTGCTTCTCAACCTTAGTTCCGTGTTCCTCGGGAGGAGCCTTAGGCGCCAGTTTGTTCAGGATTTGTTTCGCCGATATTTCCCCATGGCCAATGTTGGCCAGCAACTCGTTCACATTGTGGCATCCAAAATGCTCCAGCAGGCCTTCCAAGACACCCGATTTGAGAACGGCGTTGGCATCCATCCCCATGCGGGGAGCTTCCCTTTCCAACATGTGTTTTCCCTTGTCGATCTCGTCGGCGGAAAGGTGGGTCCGGAACCAATGCCTTATCTTGTTCTTGGCCCGGCTGGTCACCACGATCTTCAGCCAGTCCCGGCTTGGCGCGCGGGAAGACTGGGTGAGGACTTCCACGATGTCGCCGTTCTTGAGGACATAACGCAAGGGCACCATCTGGCCGTTGACCTTTACCCCCATGGTATGGGTCCCCACGTCCGTATGGACGATATAGGCGAAATCCAGGGCCGTGGCTCCCTTTGGCAGTTCCTTCACTTCACCTTTGGGGGTAAAGACAAAAACCTCATCCTCGAAGAGATCCACCTTCATGGCCTCGGCGAACTCGGTGGTGTCCTTGATGTCCTGCTGAAGGTCTAAGAGCTGGCGCATCCAAGCGAATTTCTGGTCTTCCTTCTCAACCGCGCGCCCCTCTTTATAAATCCAATGTGCCGCGATACCTTCTTCAGCAGTCCGGTGCATTTCATAAGTGCGGATTTGGATTTCCACGGGCTGGCCTTCCGGCCCCATGACGGTGGTGTGAAGACTTTGATAAAGATTATTCTTCGGCATGGCCACGTAATCCTTGAACCGTCCCGGAAGGGGCTTCCAAACGGTATGGACCATTCCTAAAACCTCGTAACATTCCTTTACCGAATTCGTGAGCACCCGGATGGCCATCAGGTCGAAAATCTCGTCGAAAGTTTTCTGCTGTTGGACCATCTTGTGGTAAATGCTGGTGAAATGCTTGGAGCGGCCCTGCACCTGAGCGGTGATGCCCGATTCCTTCAGCTTGGCTTCGATGATTTGGATGACCGCTTCCAGCATCTTCTCGCGTTCGGCTTTTTTGAGGGCGATTTTTTTGACGAGGTCATAATAGGCCTCCGGTTGGAGATACCGAAAGCAGAGGTCCTCCAGTTCGCTTTTGATCCTGGCCATTCCCAACCGGTGAGCTAGGGGAGCGTAAATATCGAGAGTTTCCTTGGCCATCTTTTCCCGCCGCTCGGGGGGGAGGAATTCAAGAGTCCGCATATTGTGGGTTCGGTCAGCCAGTTTGATAAGGATAACGCGAACATCCTTGGCCATGGCCACCAGCATCTTGCGGGTACTTTCTGCATGTATGACGGTAGCGTCCTGGAATTTCCGTTTGGAAATCTTGGTGACCCCTTCCACCAGGTTGGCGATCTCCTCGCCAAATTCGGCTTTGAGTTCATCGAAGGTGACTTTGGTGTCTTCCAGAATGTCGTGCAGGAGCCCCGCCGCGATCGTCACCGAATCCATATGCAGTTCGGCCAGGATGTCGGCCACCCCAACTAGGTGGGTTAGGTACTCATCGCCCGAAAGGCGTTGCTGACCCTGGTGGGCTTTTTTTGCGAATTCATAGGCCTTTTGGATCAAAGGACGGTCGAGGGAACTTTCAGACGGAGAAACCCCAGCTGAAGCGGACGAAGTTTTATCAAGCAGTGCCTGGATACCCATTGTTAACCTTGCCGGCCGTAAGGCAGAAACCGCGATACCTCAAAGCCATAAGTCCCACCCCCCAAAGGAAACAGAACCTTACGAATAATTTAACACTCTAAGGAGATTGAAACAATGTTTCAACGCTGGAGGGGTCTAAAGCTGATATTTACCGCTGGTTTGCCTATTCCTTTTGTTTCTAGTTTACGTGCCACGCCCTATTTCAGAGAAACACCCTGGGCTTTTAAATACTGAACGACTTGCTGATCGTTCGGGTTAAGCGAATAAGCTTTTTTCCAAGCCGACACCGCCTCGGCCTTACGCTTCAACTGGAAATAACAAACCCCCAGGTTGGAATATGCCTCGAAGTTGTTGGGAGAACAAACCAGGAACTTCTCATATTCCTGAATGGCTTCGTCATACCGCTTTAATTGGTAAAGCCCCACGGCCCTCAACCAAATGGGTCCCGAATAATTGGGAGTTAATTTTTCAACCCTTTCAAAATTGGTAACCGCTTCGACCAATTGCCCCGTTTGCAATTGCAAATTCCCCATAGCCGCAAGGCCTTCCGCATAGTTCGGATTAGTTTCAACTGACTTTTCATAAGCGGAGATGGCTTCTGGAAGCTTTCCCGCCCCCTCCAAAGCTTTTCCATAGGCATACCAAGCCTTATGGTTATAGGGTGATAGCTTGACCAACCTTTCTCCGTAATAAACCGCTTCTTGAAGATTATTCAAGGATGTTTCACCAACCGTATCCCGGTAAGCAATGGATGCGGCAACAGTGTGCATCCCTACAAGAAGTACGACAGCCATGGCAAAACAAAGAACCCAAGAAGTAGTTAATTTTCTCCTCCTCTCCCCTTGGCTTTGGTTTTGAGGGTACACAGGGGGTCTTCCCTGTGAGAGCTTTTCGGGAGATGGCCTAGGGTGAGGGGTTCCGTTTATGGAATTTGCCAAAACAAGCGGCCCCGCCAAAAACAAACCAAATAGCACGGCGGTAGGGGCCACCTGCAAAGGAAAATTACTCAGGGATTGAATCAGCAGGGCCACCATGCTTCCCGAAACCCCGATCAACAATTCTTTATCCTCCGCTTTTGAAACCGGATTTGTCCAAAAGCGGTAAAGGGCCCAGGCGAAAGCGGTGAGAAGGGAAAGGAAAAGTAAAAGACCCGGCAAGCCCCCTTCCACCCAAAACTGAAGGAACTCATTATGGACATGCTCCGAATAGGTGTAAGGATGCTGGGGATAATCCGCCGGTTGGAAGGGCCGGTGTTGATAGAGGGGATATTGGATTCCCAGTTGACCCAGGCCGATCCCAAACCAGGGATGGTCCTTCACCATTTCCCAAGCCACCCGGTAAGTCTCCATTCGTTGCTGGACGGAAACTTGCGACCGGCTGAAGAGGGCCAAACCCCCGTGCCGGGCGATAAAAGCACCGCCGCCTAGTAAGAGAATTCCAAAGACAAGCAAAATATAGCGATAATTCCGGCGGGCCAGATCCCTTCCCCAAGGAAAAAGGAATGACGCCAGGATAAAAAGCATGGCTCCCGCCAGCGCTAAATAGGACCCCCGAACGCGTGTCACCATGAGCCCGGCGAACAAAGCCATTGTGATTCCCCGGAACCACAGCCAGGTTTTTGGATTTTTCGACCGCAAAGTCAAAATGAAAACCAAGGGCAGTAACCCAACTAAATAGCCTCCCAGATAATCGGGGCTACCCAATGTGGCGAAAGCCCTGTTTTCAAATCGGTTGTTCCAATTGATGCCTTGCAAACCTAAACTTTGGACCAATCCATAAATGGCCATGAGGAATCCCGCGGAAAGGGAAAAGCGAATGAGCTTTTCATAAGAAATACTTCGGGAACAGGCAAAGAGAATCGCCAGAAAAGAACCGGCAATCAAAAGCAAGTGGATTGAACCTTTCAAGGCTTCCATTTTCACCAAACTGATAAAAAGAGAATCCCCCACCATCCAAAGAGTGAACAAAAGCAGCCACTGGACCAGGGCCAAGCGAAAAACCCAACGACCTTCCATAGAGACAAGGGCACCAAAACAAACACAAACTACCAGCCCTATCAATTCTTTTGTTAGGAGAACTCCGTCCGCCGCCCGATTGAAAAAAGCCAAAGGCATCCAAACAAACAACATTGCCAACAGGATACGTTGAAAAACCGGCTTATCCATTTGAGCTCATTTCGAATTGACTTTCGAATTCCTTTTCCTGATTTTTCCAGGTCTGTGAAAAGGGGTAAAGCTCAAGGGCCCGGGTTAAGGCCGCTTTGGCTTCCGGTTCCTTGCGGCCTTGGACGAATTTAACAAAATCCGAAGCGGGTTTCGAAAAAAACAAGAGGATATCCATCGCCTCTACCTTAGGGGACTCTTTCAAGGCAGGAAGAATGCGGTAAACCCCCTGGAAATTTTGAAAGTAATTTAAATCCGTGCCCCGCTGGATGAAATCATCAAGCCTCTTCCATTCTTCTTTAGTTAAATCGTAATGGTGGTAATCGGAGGAAACCCTGATCCCCTCAGAACCGTTTATAACCAAAGTGTCCACGCCTAATTCCCTCAAGCGGTGGGCGATTCCAACCGTGTCTTTTTCTTCCCGGACGATCTTGGCAAGAACCTGCTCATCAAAAACAGAATTCGTCAGGAAAGGCCTGTCGTAATAAAGCCCTCGCGCGTCCCCCACCATCAGCAGGCGGGCGTCCGCCGGGACATTGGTCGAAATCCATTTGGCGAGGCTATAGTAGGGCGTGACTTTCCCTTGGCTAAAAAAATACTCGGCTCTTGTTTGCAGCCCCGACCAAAGTTCGGCGCGGGCGTAGTAGTAATAGCTGATCGCTCCCAAATAAGCGAAACAAAACACTGCGGATAGGGCCGCAACCAAAGCCGTTCCCTTGCCCCATACCGGCTTGTCCCCCCCAGCTAACACGGCCCCGATCAGGACGTAAAAAAGGACGAAGCCCGGAAGCACGAACCGGAGGATTTGGGTTACCGCGAACCCGCCGATAAAAAGAAGGGGTGTGACCGCCGCCAGGAACCTCAAGGCCGGATGGCGCAAGCGAAAAAGAAAAAGTAAGGGTGTTAAGGCTAAAGCGATGGGCCCGCAGAAGTTGTAGCTGTCGGGGTTGATCATAGTGAGGGTCCAGGGCAGCAAAAACCAGGACCACCATTCGGAAGTAATCCTGGAATGTTGTTCTTCCAATAATTTCTCGTAGCCACTGGTAAGCAGATGCCTCCCGGGGAAATGGGACATCAGGTAGGGAAAGAATGGGTTGCCGGTATAAACCAGGTTTTTGAGGACCCAGGGCCCCAATAAGAGAAAAAGGCCGACCAGCATTACAATCCAAAACTTCCACCGATCCTTGTGAAAAAGTGAAAATTTTTGGAAAGTCAGGACCAACAATGCGCTTCCCGCCACCAATATAGCCGTGTATTTAGTAGAAAAGGCTAATCCCCCAAAGAGCCCCGCCATAAGCGCCCAAACCGTGGGCTTCTCCAAGCCCCGGGCAAATCGGTTCAAGGAGTAGATAAAAAGGACAACGGCCAAGGACAAGAATCCCTCAACCTGGGAAGTCCAAAGATTGACGGCGATAAGTGGAAGAGTGAGGATTAAGCCCAAAGTAAGCCAGCCAGCTTTTTCCCCGCCTATTTCCCTGGCCCATCCCCCGGCCAATAAGGCGCAAATTCCAAACGAAACAGCGTGGAGCATCTTGGCTGCTTCGGTTCCCTGCCAAACCAGCCCATTCAAGTAATAAGTTTCGGCTCCATAGGGATAGTTGGAAAAAAAGTTCGTAGGAAAGTCCCTGAGGCCGTGTTGGAAGAGCCAATAGCTGGGAACGGCCAGGTGATAAACCATGGAATCGTAAAAGGTTTCGGGAGCAAGATTTTGCATTATGGAAAAAAGCCAATAAAACAAGCCCATCAGGAAGAGAAAGATGTAACTGGCACCTTGAGGGAAAAAATTAAAGGAAGGAGCGGATGTCTTTCTCTTCATTATCTTAAAAAGGTCTATTACGAACAGAAGAGATAAAAGGACCCCGACGGTCATCCAAAGGGGTTTGAACCAAAGCCTCTCCAAACCCGTTCCAACCCAAAAGAGATTCAAAAAACAAACACCCAGGCCAAAATCAAAAGCCAACCGAACCCAGGGGTCAGGTAAATTCAAAGTAAGCCATTGCCTAACCCTGCGCCCCAAGGCCCAAGTTGCTCCTGAGATGACAAAAGAAGTGAATAGGATGCGCAGGGATTCACCCTGGATTTTCCAGAATTGGGTACCTGCCTGCGGAAAAGAGCTGGCATCAAAGGTTTTCCAGAGAAAGGGCAGCACTTGGGATAGGGGGTGGGTTTTAAAGGAAAAATAGACAAAAAAAACCATGGCCGCCCAAAGCGAGGCGAGTCCCAAAAGCGGTAGCCCCGCCCGGCTTTCAGCAACAGAAGTTTTACCTAATAGATTATTCATTAGGTTTTCTGCCCGTTTATAAGTTGGTCTTGTTTAGAAATCAAAAATTTTTCTCCCGGAAAGCACTTGATTAGCTCTTCCAAATCCAGAATAGCTTTTTGTTGGTTTTTGTTAGTCAAGTCTTGAAAGAAATTCATAGCTTGCGGGGAGAAATATAAAAAAGGATTTGAAATTCGAGGTTCAAACTTTCCCAGATTCTCTTTTACATGGTAAAGGATTCCAAGATTACTTGAAGACAAAGGTTCTAATCCTCTATGCACAAAATCGTCCATCCTTCTCCATTGATCTCGGCTCAGTTCATATTGGTGATATTCTCGCGAATTTCTTCTTCCCAGACGCTCATTAATAATTAAATAAGCAATCCCCAACTCTTTGAGCTTACGCAGAATGCCTTCGGAATCTTTTTCATTTCGTGCAGCAATTGCAAAGAATTGCTCATCGAAAACCGAATTAGCGTAAACCTGTCTTGGAAAATAAAGAACTTGTGAATCGCCAACAACAAATAGCCGAGCATCTTTAGGCAAATTCCCGTTTATCCAATGAATCAACTGATTATCGGCGGAGCCCCTCTGATCGACAGCGCTTATGTTTCGAGACAAATATCCTTGATGGCTTTCCTTCCCGCTCCAAATTCCCCATCCGTCATATTGGGTGGCGCTAAGGGAAAAATATTGGCCAAAACATAAAAGCGCGCTCAAAACAATCGCGCCTGTCCACAGCAATTTTAATCTTCCATCCTTGAGAAACGTTAGAGTGACCGAAAGAACAAGAAAAACCAAAACGAAAGCAGGAATAGAAAACCGGAGCATATGGGAAAGGGTTAAACCAAGAACGAAAGATAAGAGAAGGGTCCGTGCCAAAAACTTCAAGGAGGGATTCTTAAACCGGAGAAGCAACAATAGTGGAAGAAAAGCTAGCAGAAGAGGCCCAATGAATTGGTCATCTCCCGCTCCCGGCATAGTGAATCTCCAAGGCAAACTCAAAACAGAAAGAATCCCATGGTCCATCGGCAGGAACTGTTGGTTCTCATGTAGAAGTCTTTCCTGGCTCCAGACCGGGAAAGATCTCCCTCCCATCCGGGAAATAGCGTAAGGAAAAAAAGTATTCCCCGCGAAGCAGGCGTTTTTCAAAAGCCAGGGTCCGATTTCCAGAAGCAGGATTCCTGCAAAAATCATCCAACCTTTTCTCTTAAAAATCTCAAAACCATCTCGCCACAAAAGTGCTATCAAAGCCGCCCCAATTGTCACAATCGCGGTGGGTTTGATTGAAAGGGCGAGTCCCGCAAAAATCCCGGCAATAACTATCCAATTTCTTCCACCTTTTTTCAGGGAACCTCCCTTTTCCAAAGCGTAAAGGAAGGGCAGAAGAACAAAGGTGAGAAGGCCGTCAACCCGCACTGCCCAGGAATTCAAGTAAAGCAGGGGAAAGGTCATTACAGCAGTGGCGGCCACCGCTCCTGCCTTTGGACCAGCCAATTCCTTTGCCCAGCCATAGCAAGCCAAGGCGATCCATAAAAGCACCAGCGCCGCCAATACCTTCGCCCCTTCTGTCTCCGCCAGGACAAATCCGTTCATGAAAAACAGCGAGCCGCCGTGGAAGTAGCCCGAAAGCAAATGGGTGGGATAATCGCAAATCCCATGGTGCCACAACCAAAAAGACGGCATCCCTAGGAAATAGTTGAGGGAATCGAAGAAAGTCTCAGGAAGCAAGCTGTGGAGCAGGAGAAAAACAAAGTAAAACCCGCAGATCAGCGCAAGCCAAAGGTTAATGCTTTTTGGTGATACTATCGCGATTCCCTTTCGGTATAACTTCAATAAATCTTTCAAGAATAGGAAGGTCGAGAATACAAAACCCGCGAGCCACAAGGGTTCCATCCAAAGCCTGGTTAGGCCAAGGCCCAACCAGAAAGTGTTCAGCAAAAAAATACCCAAACCAATTTCCAGGCAAAACCTGGTCGCCGGAGGCGCTTCTAATGAAAGCCAATGAAACAGCCTTTTTCCATAGCTCCATAAAATTCCCATGACCAGAAAACCTGTAGCCAGGCCTAAAAACGACTCTTTCCAAACATTTAATCTCTTGGAGAAATCAGCCGACGGAGGAGAAAAAGGGGAGGAAGAAAAAAAATTAGCAAAACCGTCCCAACCTGCGTAAAGCTTTACAAAAAAGAAAATGAAAACAAAGGAAATCCAGAGGATCAAGACGGGAAATAGCCACTTTTGACTGCCAAATAGAAGACTGGAAGGAAGGTTAAAAAGTGAGGTTTTCTTCATGAAACCTCCAGGAGACCATTGAACTGAACCTACCCTAAACAAGGCATATAATAAAAAAAGCCCTGTAGCTTTCGCTACAGGGCTTTGAACGAAAACCCTAATGTTATGAAAGAACAGCTTCCTTTAAATCTTTCAAAACGCGGAATTTGACGACTTTCTTGGCGGGAACGCTAACCATCTCACCAGTACGAGGATTTCGGGCCATACGGGCCTTCCGGTCTTTCAACTGAAACACTCCCAAACCATCCAGCTTGATTTTGAATTCCTTCTTCAAAGTCTTGTAAATTGTGCCTCTTAAGGCTTGCATCACATTGTCTATGTCTTTTTTCTTTAGCCCAGTCTCATTAGCTAACGTCCCCAGCAGTTCGCTCTTGGTCAACGTCCACCTCCTGGATTTTGAAATCCGGCTTATTTATACAAGAGAAAATGGGCCTTTGCAAGAAATATCTGCCATTTATAAGGGTTTTTGGGGCAATCCATTTTTTGAAGAGCTATAAAGCTATGCTTTAGGCCGATAAATGCCGGTGAAGGGTCCTGGGGCTGACGCTCATCAAGCTTGCCAATTGGGTACGGCGCAGGTTCTGTTGGGTTAGAATTTGATGCAAAAAAGTCCTGGAAAACTCCCTGCGGGCCTTAAATAAGCTCGTTTTTTGCGTCATTGCTTTCTCGGTGAGTGATTCGGCTAGTTTGGAAACGAATGAGTGGGCGATGGCTTTAGGCTTTGGAACAGATAAAGCCTCAATGATCTTTTCCTTCATGGCTTTTGGGTCCTGGGCGGCCCAAATAATGTCACTCGCCCCCAACTTCATGGCTGAGATGACATTGGCTAGGTCTGGAACCGTAAAAAGGGACATTAAAACCACGTTCGGCTGAAAATTTTCAATTGTTGAGTTAAAAGATAATAGATCAGCCTGAATAAGATGCCAATCCACCATAATTAGGTCAAAGTTATGCTGAACCAACAGGCCTAAAGCCGAGGATACATCTCCAACCGCCTCAATATCAGCCATTTCAGGGCAGGAGGATTCCAATTGATTCCGAAAATAAGCGTCATCCTCAAGTATAAGGATTTGAGATTTATGATTTGTGGTCACTTTCAACTCCTTACCAAAAAGTTACCCCTTTAAAATACCAGAAAAAACCCAAATTAGTTACCGTCTTTTTAAGTTTTTAAAGTGGCAGGAAGCATGATTCTGAAATGGGTTCCTCCATTAGCAGGGCTTGCCGCGGTCAATAAACCATTATGATTTTCAACGATTTTACGACATATGGCCAAACCCAGCCCTGTACCATCTGCCTTGGTGGAATAAAAAGGGTCAAATATCTTATCCAGGTTTTCCTTTGTAATTCCCGGGCCGTTATCCCTGACTTTGATCTCCGCAAATGGCCCCTTGTCTTTTTTCCGCGGTATAAAGCTGCTCGAAATGGCCACCTTTCCCCGAGGCCCAACCGATTGCAAGGCATTTTGTAGCAAATTCACCACCAGGCTTTCAATTTGTGTCCCATCACCCTTTAGCCGAAGACCGGGTGGGTTGTCTGATTTTAACTGGACATTTTTGGAGGCAAAAAGGGGGGCTAGCAATTGGATTTTCTGCCCAATCAATTGGTGAAGGTCAACCCATTCGGCTTTTTCCACATTGAATTTCGAAAAATTCAAATAAGTCTCGGTCAAACAATTCAAGCGGTCAATTTCCCTCAGCATTAATTTTTGAAAGGATTCCATGAACTCCGGGTTGTTCTTTTTCCGCGGCAACAACTGAACTAAAGTTCCCAACGCGGTCAAGGGATTCCGTATTTCATGGACCATCGAAGCGGACATGAAGCCGACGGAGGCTAAACGGTCTGAACGTTCAAGGCTCTCCCACAATCGCTGGGTTTCTAATTCTAGTGAGGTTCGGTCAACCAGGAGCTCCATGAGTTTTTTTTCCTCCGCGCTCAAGGCCTCCCCGTTTCTTTTCCGGCCCAACCCGTAACATGTGCCCCAACCAATTCCGGATTTCACCGGCCAAAACCCAAGCCACGCGGAAGAAACTTTTTTGGGGCAATACCAGGGTTTAAGGTTTTGATCAGATCCTTGATTTAAGGTTTTATAAACGCTTTTCGGTATCGAGGTTTTTATGGCCGGATTAATCAGGCCTTCTTTATCGCGATAAAAAAAAATTGCTTGGGTAAGCCCAAGTTTCGCTTTAAGGATCTTCCCAATTTCGAAGGGATTAAAGTTTTTGTTCTCACGGCCGGGAAATTGCTGGAAGAGTTCTTGAAGGACGGCGATCGGGTTCAAAGCTTCACCTTGGTGGCGTTGTTTTTTGTATTAAGACTTTTGTTTAAAGTTCCTGTCGACCGCGGACTGCCAGCTACCGACTGGCTTCAGAGATTTCGAAAACCAACCCCGCGTTCACGGCGTTTCTTAACAATTTTCTTGTAATCTTCCTCAAGGTTGAGTTCTTTTAACTTCCATATCAATGTATTTCGGTGAAGGCCAAGGGTGGCTGCGGTACGGGTTTGATTGCCGCGGGTCCTTTCCAAAACTTTACGGATATATTGCCGCTCAAATTGCCGCCGAACCCTTTTAAGGGATAACTTCGCCTCTTCCTTTGTCTTGGCCAAGTCAATTTGCTTGACCAAAATATCCAATGGAATGTCCTCCAGGGTCAGTGTTTCCTTACCCGCGAATAAAACCATCATTTCCACGCTGTTTTCCACTTCTCTCAAGTTGCCAGGCCAAGTGTATTGGGTTAAAAATTGGACGGCCTCTTTCTGGATATTTTTGACCGGCACCTTCGCCTTTTGATTGGCGATCTTAAGGAAATAATCCAGAAGTTCAGGAATATCATCTTTGCGTTCCCGCAAAGGCGGGATCGAAATGAAAAAAGAGTTTAAAAATTGGTAAAAATCCTTGCGAACCGCTCCCTTTTCAACACCCTGGGGGAGGTCCGTGTCCGTTGAGGAGATCACCCGGATATCCAATGGGAACTGAACTTGGCTTCCAAGCCTTGACATCTTCTTTTCCAAGAAGACTTTCATCAACTTATCCTGCAGGTCCAGTGGTAATCGGTCGGCTTGGTCCAAAAAGAGCGTCCCCTTGTCGGCAAATTCCAATTTCCCGATTTGAGGTTGCTTGTTTTTGGTTTCGTCCCCTTCTTCCCCAAACAGCTCCCTCTCAAGCTGGTTTTTGGGAAAGGATGCGCAGGGAACGACAATAAAGGACCCCTTCTCCCGAAGGCTTTGGGCGTGAATTTCACGGGCCGCCTCTTCAACCCCAGACCCCATTTCACCCGTGATTAAAACGGGTAAATCAGCCTTGGCCACCCCTGAGATTTTTTTTGTCAATTCTTGGAGGGCTTTACTATGACCAATCAAGCTGACGGGTTTTCGCTGATTCATTTCCTCGCGCAGGAAGCGGTTTTCTTTTTGAAGGGCGCGTTTGGTGAGAACCCTTTTGATCAACTCATAAAGCTCGTCAATTTTATAGGGCTTGGTGATGTAGTCGTAAGCGCCCATTTTCATGGCTTCCAAGGCCGTATCGACCCCGGTAAGCGCCGTTACCATAATGACGTCGATGGATTCGTCCCGGCGTTTGATTTGGCGCAACAAATCCAAACCCGATCCGTCCGGAAGCATGATGTCCAAAAGACATAAGTCGAATGATTGGCTCTTGAGAATACGGAGGGTGGTTTTGGCGTCTTCGGCGAAAGTTAGGCTGTAATCATCCTGAAGCGTTAGCCGAAAGGATTCGCGAACGCTTTCTTCATCATCAACAATCAAAAGAACTGGCTTCATGGAGAACCTCGTTCGGGAAGGAAAAGTGTTGGTATCGTGTTTCTCAATGTTTTCATTATAATTTTTTTGTGGGATTTATAAAGACTTTCTGGGCCTTTGAGTACGATTTATTGGGCTATTAATCGAGGAATGGGAATTCTCCGAAAGCGCAAAAAACAAGCCAGGATTTTGGCAATAGGGCGTCAATTCTTGGCGGAGCTTTTCATCTTCCAGTAACCTTAAGTAAAGAAAAAGGTACTCACTGGCCACCCCGCAACGGTCCCCAAAGGCCGCCCTGGCCTTTCGAACGATTTTGAGGTAATGAACCGGCGTAGGGGCTTCTTCCCCGGCCCCCAGAACCTTTACCGACCGAAAATATCGTTTCATGGCCCTCAGGACCCATCGATCCACCGGAAAAGCTGATGCCTGGTCCATGGAAAAGAGGAGGATACAATCAGCGATTTTAGGGCCAATTCCATCCAGGGCCGTGAGGGCTTCCCGGGCCTCATCACAGGGAATACCCCTTAAATGCTCCAAAGAAATGACCTTGGCTTCCACCGCTCGAGCCACACGGATAACCCGGTCCGCCCGGGCCCGGTAATTATTGGTAAAGGGCCTCAAGAAGTCCGGGGAAAGCTCGGTTAAGGCACTTGCCTCGGGAAAGGCGTAAAAACCAGGCGCTCCGGGGATGGACCGGCCATATTCCACGCAAAATTTCTTGAGTGCCTTGCGGATGACCGAAACCGATAAACCCTGGGCGAACATGTAGGAAATCGTGCACTCCCAAGGGTCTTGTCGCAGAACCCGGAGACCTGCGAGTAACTTCAATGGTTTGCCAAGGATGGGGTCAGCTTCCAGCGAACGGGACCAGGTCTCAAGGTCGTCATCCAGGCATAAATAGCGGGCAAGCCATTCCGAAGGGGTCTTCCCATCAACAAGTTCCGAGCTACATTCCCATTGAAGTCCTCTGCCCTCCTGCTTCAACCGCCAAAAAGCACGCCCCGCAACCCCCTGGAACCATCCACCCAGATCCGGGCCTTCCCACCGGAAGCATTGGCCGCAAAGCAGGGTCAGGCCTAGGGAAAATGGTTTGGGCAAGGTCAGGGAGTCTTTGAACATTTAACTCATCTTTCGATAATAAATCCAACCGACGATGGTGATGGCGGCCGGTAAAACAAGGGCGTGGGCGTCCCAAGTTCCCAAAAATAAATACACCCCTTGTTGGGCCAGGGCGTAAAAGCTATAAGCAATGACCCCCCATTTTTTCATCGAACCCATGCCACCCAAACAAATCAAGGCGTAAAGGGTGCTGAGGGATAGGTAAAGGGGGTACCAATGGGCCACATTCCGGGCGGGGGGCGAAATCACCATGAACATGTTCAGGAAACATCCCGCGAGTCCGCAAATGATGAGGATAATGAGTAAAGGGGGTCGTGAACTATTCATGAAACCTCGGAAATTTCAGGGGCCCAAAGTTGTCCCTTTTGAAGATATGATAATACCCATGGATAAAGCGGAAACGGACAAAATCTTTGAAACGTAAAAAAAATCTAAACCCAACGATTTATGACGTCGCGGATAAAGCCGGCGTTTCAATTTCCACCGTTTCCCGGGCCCTGAACAAAAAAAACAACCTGAAAGAACTAACCCGTCAAAAGATATTCAAGGCCATTGAGGATTTGGATTTCAAAGCCGACCCCTTCGCCCGCAGCTTGGTGGTGAAACAATTCAACCTGCTTGAGGTTTGTTTTTCCTGGTCGAGCATCCAGATCAACTTGGAAAACGAATGGTACCTGGGGCTTTTGAACGGCATTAACGACGTCGTTCAGGAAAAACGTTACGGTCTATTGATCAACACCATCTCGGGTGTTTTTGATCTTCAAGAAGTTGACCGACGGGTTGCCCGCACCGCCGTGGACGGGGTTTTGATGGTCTCCCCCTATCTCAAAGAGGAGGAACTGCGGCAACTCAAGGACTTTCAGGTGCCTCTGGTCTTGATAGGTTGCAGGGTGAATGATCCCTCGGTGGATTACGTGGATTGCGATAATGAGAAGGCGGTCGCGGAAATTGTGGAGCACTTGATTAAAAAGGGACACAAAAAAATAGCCTGCATCACCGGGGAAATTAATATTTCCGCCAACGCCGCAGACCGTTTACGAGAATTTAAACAAACCATGAAACGACACGGCTTTACGGTTCCAGACAGCTTCGTGGTCGAGGGGGATTTCAGCAAGGGCTCCGGGGCGAAAGCCATGAAAAAATTTTTGGCTCTGAAAGAAAGGCCCACTGCAATATTCGCGTCAAATGATTTGATGGCCCTGGGCGCCTGGGATAGCCTATTGGAGGAAGGGCTAAAAGTGGGTAAGGATATTTCGCTGGTGGGTTTTGATGATATTCCCCAAGCTTCGACCGCTCCCTATTCCCTTACCACCATCAAGCAAGATTATCGGGAAATCAGCACCCAAGCGGCCCGCTTGCTTATCGAGAAAATCCAGAATCCCAAAGGTTGGAAGGCCCGCCAAGTACTCGTGCCCACACAATTGATTGTGCGTCAATCCTGCGGGTCAAAAAAGAAATAATTCAACCTCCACTTTATCAACAAATTACCTTCTCTTTTTCTTCCGTCTTTCTTTTTTTCGGCGCGGATCGCGTTGGGGTTTCGGCATATTCCCTTCCGGTCCTTTCCACCGTCTCTCGTCCTTGCGGCGGTCTTTTCTAATCCGGTCCGCGATGGGGCGGTCGATCAAGTAGAGATTCATCAAAAGTTCTTTAAACCATCCCATAACTCTCTCCTTTAAATCCGATACTTGCCCATATCAAAAACTTTAGCGGAGATTGACAACCCGGTCGTCCCTCGAATCATCTGAACGGCCGCGAGAGTTTTGTCTTTTCATTTCCTGCCTTGTCCTCCAGCTGTTCCAAAGTGCCAAGCAGGCGATAATGAGTGCGAGAAGAAACAATAGGTTTCCATAGTTCAATCCCGATCTCATTTCTTTAATGTTAAATGATATTTCATCCAGGCGGCTCGTCGTTTGAACCTGGGCGCCGGTTAATTCCTTGTACTGGTTTATCGAATCCCGCTGTAAAAGAAAGGCGATAGTTTGAATCCTAGTTTCCACTTCCTGGAGCTTCTTCTCATCCATCCGCGGGGCGCGGGCGCCCGACCATTTTTCCCTCACCACCGTAACGGGAGCCTGACTCACCGGGGCCGCTTCAATCGTCGCGGGTTTCCCGCCAATCCAAATGACGGTTTTATTAGCCGTGTCCTTTTCCCCGATTAAAACCGTGAGAAGAGCCTGGGCCTTTTGGTTTTGGGGATTCATTTGAAGGGCTTTAGAATCCAAAAGAATCGCCTGGTCCATATCGCCATTCAGGTAGGCTTGGAGCGCTGATTGGTAATATTCGTCCGGGCTCACGTCCTTGCCAGCTTCCGCCCAAAGTAGTGCTGGCAGGATCAAGAACACCACCAATATCCATCTATTTTTAAGGCTCATCGCTTTCCTCCGTTAAACCAAAAACTTTTAGCTGTTAACCATCATTAAGGCTCCGAAACGTCCAGTGGGCTTCTCGTGTGAGGCTTCCGCTCGATGGGAATAAAAGAGATCAATGTTTTGGATCGTACACAAGCGGGAGCGTACCAGATTTTCATCCCGAACACCAATTTCAAGAAGTTGGCGGGCATTTGCTTCGGAAATATCCAGTTTCCAGTGCTCTTTTCCCGATTTTTCCAGGACATCATTGGCCCAGGGAAACAAATGGGTAAACTCCTTTTCAACATCTTCCCCAACCTCATAACAACAGGACCCAATACAAGGGCCTAATACCACCCTAACTTCGGCGGCTTTTGTTCCATAAGCTTCACCCATGGCGAGAAGAGTTTTAACCGCGATGTGACTGACCGTTCCCCGCCAACCAGCGTGGGCCAGGCCAATGGCCTTATGAATGGGGTCGTAAAACATAACTGGCAGGCAATCGGCCACCATGATCATGATCGGAATATTTTTCTCGTTGGTGATAATCCCGTCGGCCTCGCCCAACGAACCGTTATCCGGGGTAAAGCTAGCGTCCAGTTTCAAAACCCTATCGCTGTGAACCTGGTTAACGTAACCAATCCGGTTTAAATTCATCCCCAACGCTTTGGACAAGAGCGTTCGGTTCTCCTCGACATTGACCGCCTCGTCCCCAACCTTGAAACTGAGATTCATGGATTGTTGAATTCCCCGGCTCACCCCGCCCAACCGGGTGGATACGGCGTGTTTAATCGCGGTTGAATCCCCCAACCTTGGGAAAGTAACCGTGACCGTTCCACCCACCTGGTTTTGGGCGGCTTCAGCGCCGAGCTTGCTTGTTTTCACTAGTACTCTCCACGATGTCTCGAAAGGATAAAATGCCATCCGCGATGGATTTTGCGATATTGTCCCGCCAGTAGGGGTCACGCAGTTTAACTTCTTCCTTGGGGTTACTGATAAAGGCCGTCTCAACCAGGATGGAAGGCATGTCCACTTGGCGCAGGACATAGAAGGGTGCTTTCTGGATATAACGAATGTGTTGTTTCATTCGGTTCCGAATAAGCCCAACCACCTCCTCGGCAAGTTTGGAACTGCGTGATTTATAAGCGCTTTGATGGAGATCGGCCAGCATGGAACCCAAATAGTCCACAGACCCGTTTTCACGCACCGCCGCCACGGCGGCGACCCTATTGGAGGCCCGGGGACTGTAAACATAGGTTTCGGTTCCCGTCGTTTTACTTTTCGGATTTGAGTTGCAATGAATCGAGACAAACACATCTCCGTTATGTCGGTTGGCGAATTCACACCGGTACTTGAGGGTGATGTAGTAATCCGAGGTCCGGGTCATAAAAACTTCCAAACTCGGGTCCTGCTCCTTGAGAACTTCGGCTACCCGCTTGGCGATATCAAGCGTAGCCTGCTTCTCGAAGTACTTTTTATCAAAACCCTTAGCTCCGATATCCCTTCCCCCGTGGCCCGGGTCAATGATAATCCGCCTGACCCGGTAAACTTGGTTGCTGGAGGGTTCACTTTCCTCTACCCTTCCCGGTGGCGGCAAAGGCTGAGCCTGTTCGTCATCCTTATCTTCGTCAGCTTCCACCGTTGGCGTGACGGAGGCCGGGGTTGGAGTTGGAATATCCTGTATTTTTTTCGCTATCTGCTTTTCATCCAGAATTTCTTTTTTCAATTCATCCGGAGGGATTTTTCCGGCCACCAAGGATTGGCTTTCCGGAAGAAACCTGACGCTGACATTTAACACCTCGCTGAAAATATCCTCCGCGGACCCGGGAAGGATGCCCAACTGGCCCAAAACCACTTCCACCGGATCAATGGGAAAGGAACCCGGCGGATCAACCGTCATGAAGACCGGTTGGGATAGGATTAACTTAACCTGGCTTTTGCCTTTCGTTAGCGTGACCTTGCGGGTTTGGGAGTCGAAGCTTGTTTGAATCCCAAAGAACTGCGCCACATCCGATAGGGGCAGATAAGTTTTCCCCTGGATGTCATGCAAAATCGTGACCGCCGCCGTTTCGGGCCGATAGGTATATTTCAAGGTGACTGGCTCGTCTGCCCCTTGCAGGCGAGTCTGTAAAAAAAGCGTTAATCCGCAAAACAATAAAGTTAGTTTGCTATTCATTCTTTCGCTTTCCCTTTTTCCGGGTTCTGATGCTTCACGCGGAAATACCAGCTGTAGGTTCTCTTTTGCCCTTGGACGTCCATCGCCTCAAGGATCAGCATGTGCCCGCCCACCTTTAAAGGGGTCTTGAGGGGATAGCGCAACTGATGGGTTTTCGAGTCGTAACTCACCGGTAATTCCTGGTCCCCCAATTGAAGCCGAATAGACTTTGGCTTTATGTCGTCCTTGATGATCCCCCGGATGGCCGGTTCATTGTCCCGGACCAGTTCCCCGTCGCCGGGCCAGAAACTATCCAAGTGCAAAACCTTGGTCTCAAAAATTTTTTTAAACGACTCATGGTTAATGGGATTCAAAACCAGGTTGCGCCGCAGCTTCAAAGGCGAAACGGTGCGATCATTGGCGCCGGGATTGACTGTAAAGGCCAATTGGTATCCCGATTCCTTGGCCTGATTCAAAACCACCTCATTAAAAACCCCATAGGAATAAGCCAGTATTTTTGGGGAAACCCCGAACTTGTTCTGGATAAAGGTAATGGGATCGTTCAGTTCTACTTTCACTAGGCTTTTAAAATTGGCCGAAGTCCTTTTCTCAGCTTCCTTTCCCAATTGCAGATGGCTCTTGGTATGGGACTCCAGGTCAAATCCATTCTTTTGCATTTCCTCAATCTCTGAGTACCTCAAGGAATCGCTTTGGCCCCGGATAAAATCGGTGTAAAGAAACAATACCCCCGGATAACCGAACTCCTTAACCACGGGGTAAGCCTTCTCGTAGATGCTTCGAAAACCATCATCGAAAGTTAAAAGCACCGCCTTGTCGGGGAGGGGTTTCCCTTCAAGCCAGTAGGCTTTCAACTGATCCATCGAGATAGGCTTAAACCCTTGGTCCTTCAAATACTGCATCTGCCACTTAAACTCTTCTATGGGCATCCGATATACGGACAAAGGCTTCTTGACCGTCTCCGGCTTGGCCACAAAGCGGTGGTAACACAAAACAATGAAGCCGTTGTCTTTGAGAGGCTCGGGAGTCGGGATATCCACCATCCCCCCGGCCCGCGACAACGCAAGGAACGACAGTCCCAGCGTCGCCATCCAAAGAAAAACGCAGCTAAGTTTTCCCCACCTTTTCCTCACAACATGCCTTTCAGGCCCAAGTGCCTGCTGCCAGCCGATAGCTGACCGCTGACAGCCGCCTTTTTCAGTTTTGAAACGGCTTGCTGGCCAAACGGCGGCGCAGGTAAGCCGGAATATCATATTGCCCATCGGAAAGCTTAAGGGCCATGTCGCCCTCCAATTCCTCCAACTGCTGAGGCGCTGAGGAACTGGCCCTCCCGGTGTTGAAATTAGGCGTCACGAAGTTTTTCAGGTCGATGACCGTGGTCACATCCTGAACCTTCTGGGTCTCGAAGCCGGTGGCGATGATGGTAACCCGAAGGCCGTCCCGCAAATTCTCATCCCGCACGATGCCTGGAATAATCTCGGCCCCGGGGCGGGCGGCTTTCTGAAGGAAACCGTTGATTTGGTTGAATTCATTCAAGGTAAAATTGGCGCCCGCGGTGACTTGGACCAGCACGGCGTTGGCGCCGGCGATATCCACGTCCTCCAACAGGGGGCTGTTCACGGCCTTTTGGACAGCCTTCAAGGCCCTATCCTCGCCCGTGCCGTAACCCGTGCCCATCAAGACCTTGCCCTTGGCGGTCAGGATACGTTTCACGTCCGCGAAGTCGCGGTTGATGATGCCCTCGGAGTGGATGACCACCGAGATGCCCTGGATGGCCTGCACCAACACCTCATCCACGCGGGAAAAGGCGGAAGCCAGGTCCACATCCTGCTCGCACACCAGGTTGATCCGCTCGTTGGGGATCACCACGATGGCGTCCACGAAAGGCATCATGGCTCGCAGCCCGTCCTCGGCTTGGGCCTTGCGGACCGGTCCCTCGTGCTCGAAGGGACGGCTCACCACGCCTATCGTCAGGATTCCCATTTTCCGTGAGATTTCGGCCACGATCGGGGCCGCTCCAGTTCCAGTCCCGCCGCCCATTCCGGCCGCGATCACCACCATGTCGGCGCCTTCCAGCGCCTTCTGGATGTCGTCGGTGGATTCAATGGCCGCGTCCTTGCCGATCGTCGGATTTCCGCCCGATCCCAGGCCCTTGGTTAGGGTCTTGCCCAGCTGGATTTTCTTGATGCTCTTGCTGCGGCGAAGGGACTTGAAGTCCGTATTAGCCGCGATGCATTCCACACCCTCGATACCAGCCTCGATCATCTTGTTGATGGCGTTACATCCGCCACCGCCCACCCCGATTACCTTCAGGTGAGCCAAATATTGCTGCACATCGTCTTCCGCGAACTCGATCATAATTTCCCCCTCTTTTTTTATGCTGCAATCTGCTGTTAGCTGAGAGCCAATGGTTTATAGCCATCTGCCAACAGCCCCCTCAACTTGAAACTCGAACTCTCTAAACCGGCTATCACCCCTTTCAATTTTCTTAACTTCTAACTCCTCACTCCTAACTATTGTTCAGATGGAGTCTCCAAACCACTTCTTCATCCGTCCTAAAACGTTCTTAAACATGTCTTCGCCTGACCCGAAACCCATTCCCTTTTTGGCCCCGGAGGCGTGGGCCGATTGCATGCCCATCAAAACCAGCCCCACTGCGGTTGAATAACTGGGGTTGGCCACCACATCGGTCAAGCCTCCCACCCGCTTGGGCGAGCCGATCCTCACAGGCAACTGCAGGATTTTCTCCGCCAGCTCGGCGGTACCTTCCATCAAAGCGGCACCCCCGGTGATAACCGCTCCCGCCGGAATGCGATCCTCGAACCCGTGTTTTTTGAGTTCCGCGCCCACCAACTCGAAAATTTCCTCCATGCGGGCTTCGATGATCTCGGATAAAACCCGCCTGGGCATACGCCGGTCAGGTCTGCCTCCCACGCCCGGCACGGTGATTTCCTCTTCCTCTTTCACCATGGCCGTGTAAGCGCATCCATATTGGAGCTTGATGCTCTCAGCCTCCGTGTTGGGGGTCCTTAACCCCACCGCCACGTCACTAGTCACCAACGACCCGCCCAGGGTGATGATGCCCGTGTGCCAAAGGGCTCCGTTGATGAAGACCGCGATATCGGTGGTGCCACCGCCGATGTCAATCAAAACCACTCCCAATTCTTTCTCGTCCGCCGAGAGAATGGCCTCGGCCGAGGCCAGTGGCTGAAGAATAATGTCTGCCACCTGAATTCCGGCCCGCTCCACACTCCGCACGATGTTCTGCACGCTGGTCACTCCGCCGGTCACCACATGCACTTCCGCTTCCAGCCGCACGCCCGACATGCCCACGGGATTCTTGATGCCATCCTGGTCGTCCACGATGTATTCCTGTGGAATCACATGAATGATCTCCCGGTCCAGGGGAATCGCGATAGCCTGGGCCGCCTCGATGACCCTCTCCCGGTCCTCCTCGGTGATTTCCTTGTCCTTTCGGGAAACCGCGATCACGCCGCGGCTGTTAAGCCCCTTGATATGCCCCCCGGCCACCCCGGCGAAAGCGGAGGTAACCTCCACGCCCGCCATGCGTTCCGCGTCCGCGATAGATTTCTTGATCGCGGCGATGGTTTGCTCGATATTAACCACCGAGCCCTTTTTCAATCCCGTGGAAGGCGTCGTGCCCACCCCGATGATGTGGACTTGCCCCTCGTCGTCCTGCTCCCCGATGATGGTGCAGACCTTGGTCGTTCCCAGGTCCAGCCCCACCACGATGTCCTGCTTTTGCTCCTTAGCCATTCGACTCACCTCCCTGACTTAAATTTTGTTTTTCCCGCCGAGAAACAGCGGCACTTGCCGAAACAAACCTTGATGTCCTTCACGCTTAATACCCTGGCCTTCCGGGTGTCTTTGGAATGCTTATGGCTTTTCATGTTCACCTCGTTTTTACCAGCACCATGTCGCGGTACCTGAAATCCATCGTTCCCGCGCGTTTTTCCTTGCGGTTCAAATCGCTCAAAACCAGCGCCATCCTTCTCAATTCGGTTTCCGAAATCGGCGGGTCAAAGGTGGCCTGGATTCCGTCGATAAAAGTCACCTTCAGGGCCTCCCGGTCCGAAAGATTCACCTCCGACACGTCCGCCGCCAATACCCCGTCATGCCGCTTAAGGAAGGCGAAAAAATCCAAGGCCGGCTTTAAAATCTCGGCCATCTTGGTCGTCCCAACCGCGTCCGGTTGCAGGGCAACCCCCGATATCAAAGGCAAGTCCTCGGTTAAAAGAGCCGTCGAGGGAGACAAGACCCGACCCTCCCCATCCACACCGTAAAGGGTCCCATTGTCTAAAAGGGCCACCGGCTTGCGTTCTCGGATGGATACCAATAACGAGGATGGCAGGCGCCTTTCAATGAAGACCCGGTCCACCCATTCCAGTTTCTTGATGCGATCCGTCGCTTGTTCCAAATCCAGCTTGAACATGTTCTCTCCCAGTGGCAACGCCACCGTTTTATTAATTTCCTCTTCCGTCAAGTAATGGTTCCCTTCCACGCTCACCTTGCCCAGCTTCAATCCCGCCACGTCCTGGAGCAGGGCGGTTGTCTTTTGCTTTGACCAAACCAGGATCATGGCCAAAAGCACCATCCCCCCCAGGCGCAATACCCATTTCATCCCGCCAAGCCCCGGAACCTTGGCTACCCAGGCCCCCTTCTTTTCCGAGAAGGACGGCACATCCTCCATCGGCGTCACTCCCGGCCGATAAAAGGTGTGGGCCCTCGGCTCGTCGTGAACGACCGCCTTTTCTTTGGGGGCGAAGACTCTTAAGAAATGCTTTTTTTCCTCCCCCGCGTCCTTGCGGCCCTTCCAACCCAGGTTTACCGAATAAGAACGGGCGGCCTTATCGCTTAAAGGCACCCTTGACCCACGGTAATAGGTCACGTTCTTTATCCCTTCCTTTTCTTCTTCAATGCCATCACAACCAGCGCCTTCAATAATCGCGGAAAAGAGATGCCCACTCCTTTTGCTGCCTCAGGAAACAAACTCGTCGAAGTCATTCCCGGAACGGTGTTTACTTCCAGTACCTGCGGCTCACCCCTTTTAGGAACAATCAAGTCGACGCGGTAAAAATCCTCACACCCAAGCGCGTTCCCGGCCAGCACGGCATAAGCCTTGGCTTTTTTCACCGCCCAGGAAGAAATCCGGGGTTCAAAGCTGTGTTTCGAATGACCGGGGGTGTACTTGGCGTCGAAATCATAAAACTCGTTTCGGGGCACGATTTCGATGATTGGCAAAACATTTTTATCCAAGACTCCCACCGTAACTTCCACTCCTTTAATAAATTTTTCCACAATGGCCCACTGGCTGTAACGGAAAGCGGTCTGAATGGCCTTCACCAGTTCGTTTTTTTTCTTCACGATCGTTACTCCGATAGCCGAGCCAACATCAGCCGGTTTTACGACCAGCGGCAATCCGAGTTTTATTTCCTTAAGCCACTTGGATTTCTCAATGCTCTTGTGCAAAGCGTGCCAAGACGCTGTTGGGATTTTGTTGGCCTCAAACACTAGCTTTGAACAGCCTTTATGCATGGCCAATCCGCAGGCCAGTGCCCCCGAACCCGTATAAGCGATCCCCCATTTGTCCAATAAAGCTTGCAAAGTCCCGTCCTCCCCAAATCCGCCGTGTAAGGCGATAAAAACCGCGTCAAACCGGCCGGCCCTCAAGCGCTTTTCCAGGCGTTTTTCGTTCTTGTCGGCGCCAGTCACCAAGAAAGGCACCGCCTTCACGCCTGCCCGCCTCAAACCCTCCACCACATTCTTCCCTGACATCAGGGAAACCTTCCGTTCGGGGCTCCAACCCCCCATCAGTACGCCTACTTTCATTCCATTCTCCGGTCTTCTAAATTTCCCAACCGTGTTGTTGTAGGTGTCGCTCATCAGGTGCCAGGCACCAGGCTCAGGGTTCCAGCTTCAACTGGCACCCCGCACCTCGGACCTTACGCCCTATTTTTTAAAATTCCAAAACACGTCCTTAATCTCGTTCCAATCCCAGTCCCCCAAGGGGATGATCTCCGGCTCCAGGCGGATCTGGTATTCCTGGTTAACCCGTTTCTGGATCTCCCGCATCACCGCCACCACGTCATGGGCTGTCGCGCCGCCCTCGTTGATGATGAAGTTGGCGTGGATCTCGCTGACCCTGGCGCCGCCGACCTTGAACCCCTTCAACCCCACCGATTCGGTCAACCTTCCCGCGAAGTTGCCCTCGGGATTCTTGAACACGCTTCCGGCGTTTTTTTCAATCCGGGGCTGTTTTCCCCGGCGAACCTTGAAATATTCCTTCACCTTCTTTTCGATATCGGATTTTGGTTCTTTTTTAAGTTTCAACACCGCTTCCACCAACACGTTGCCGCTCATCTTCAAGGAGGATTGGCGGTAGCCGTAGCTATACTCGCTCTTTTTCAGGCGCTTCACCTCGCCCCGGGGCGTCACGATGGTCAGTTCATCGACGGTCGGCCCGATCCAGGCCTTCTTGGCCCCCGCGTTTCCCACCACGGCCCCACCGAGGGTTCCCGGTATGCCGGCGAAAAACTCAACCCCTCCTAAACCCGCGTCCCTGGATTTGTTGAGTACCTTCACCAGGGGAGTGGCCGCCTTGATCTTGACCCGGTCACCTTCGATATGGATTCCCTGAAAACTCCGGCCCAGCCGGATCACCACGCCTTGATATCCCTCGTCCGCGAACAACACGTTGCTTCCGCCCCCTAACATCAGGTAAGGAGCGCCCCCGTGGGTGAGGCACCGCAAGAGTTCTCCCAAATCCTCGGTGCTTTGGGGCTCCACGAAAGCTGAAGCCTTCCCGCCCAAGTGGTAGGTGGTATAAGGTGCGACAGGGTGGTTCAGTTCCACCTTGCCCTTGATGAGGTTTTTCAGCTCCCTAAAGTCCACTTCGGTCCTTTCTAATGTCAGCACTTCAAACCCCAACCTTTTCACCACCAAGAACACCAAGCTCACCAATAAAAAATGAATTCTTCAGGTTCAATCTTTTACCTTCTTGGTGCCCTTGGTGACCTTGGTGGTTAAATCTCATTTTTTATCCTTTGTGTTTCTGAACCAGGTCGTTCCCCATCTTCCAGATGTCGCCCGCCCCCATGGTCAAAAGCACATGCTTCTCGGTTAACTGGTTCTTCAAGTAATCCAGCAATTTGCCCTTGTCTTCCGCGAAGATGACCTGCGAGTGCCCGTTCTCCCGGATGGCTTCTACCAGGGTCATTCCGGTCACGCCCGGAATGGGTTTCTCACGGGAAGGGTAAATGGCCGTGATAATGACCTCATCCGCGTCTCCGAAGGACTTGCCGAATTTGTCCCTCAGTAATTGAGTTCGAGAGAAAAGATGGGGCTGGAACACCACCACCAGCTTCCTGGAACCCGCGTAATTCTTGGCCGCGCGCAGGGTTTCGGACACCGCCGTGGGATGGTGGGCGTAATCGTCGATCACAGTGGCTCCCTTGTAGGAACCCTTGATCTCAAAGCGCCTCTGGGCGCCGTGGAATTTCGCCAGCCCCGAGGCCATGGCCTTGAAAGGAATCTTGAGCTCAATTCCCACCGCGATGGAAGCCAAGGCGTTCTGGATATTGAACCGTCCCGGCACATTGAGTTTCACCGTTCCCAGTTTTTTGCCTTTGTAGGCAACCTCAAAAACGGACCCAGCTTTCTCCAGCTTTACCTTGCGAGCTAAAACCTGCGCCCCAGGGGCCATGCCGTAGGTGAGCATCCTGCGCTTGATTTCCGGGACGATCATCTGAACCTGTTTGTCATCCATCCCTAAGATCACGCAGCCGTAAAAAGGAACTTTATTGGAGAAGGCGATAAAAGCGTCCCGCACCTTGTCAATGGAACCGAAATAATCCAAATGGTCGTCATCGATATTGGTCACGATGGCGATCATGGGCGTCAGCATCAGGAATTCCCCAAAGGCCTCGCAGGCCTCGGCCACCAGGTAGGTGCTCTTCCCCAACTTCGCGTTGGACTTGAACACGTCTACTTGGCCGCCGATGACTAGTGTGGGGTCCAGCTTGGCTTCGGTCATGACCAACCCGATCATGGAGGTGGTGGTGGTCTTGCCGTGGGTGCCCGAGATCGCGATTCCGTATTTCAGGCGCATCAGCTCCGCCAGCATCTCGGTGCGGGGGATCACGGGGATGGACCGCTTGTGGGCTTCCATGATTTCCGGGTTGTCCGTGGGGACAGCGGCGGAATAAACCACCACGTCGGCCCCCATCACGTTTCCGGCCTTGTGACCAAAATGGATCTTAGCCCCGCGCTTGGTCAGACTGTCGGTCACTTCGGTGGCCTTCAGGTCCGAACCGGTCACCTGGTAACGCAGGCTTAAGAGAACGGCGGCGATGCCGCTCATGCCGGCGCCGCCGATACCGATGAAATGCACCCGCTTCACGTTGACCAGGGGTTGGTTTGATAAATTTTTAGAAGTCACGTCGTATCCCTTTAAGTTAATAAAATTACTTAAACCACCAAAGCATCCAGGACGCCAGGAACGGCAGGAAAAACGGATTGGACACGATGAAAACCAAAAGCAGGATCAGCAAAAGGTTTTGGTTTCCCGTCTTTTCCTCCCTCCATTCCGTTTTAACCGCTTCCGGCCATAAGTCGGGTATCGCCACCCAATCTTTTCTTTTCATTTCTTCCCTCCCATTTCTAACAGCTCTTTCACGATGTCCCTGGCCGCGTTCGGTTTAGCCAGTTTCCTCGCCGCCTCGCCCATAGACTTCAACCTCGCCTCATCTGAAAGCAGTTCAATCAGAGTTCTCGACAGTTTTTCTTCCTCGAGTTCTTTTTCTAAAATCACGACTGCCGATCCAGCCTTCTCCAACGCTCTCGCATTCATCTCCTGGTGTCCGGAAGCGTGGGGATACGGTATAAAAAGAGCCGGCAACCCTCGGCTTAGCACCTCGGCGCAGGTCATGGCCCCCGACCTGGCCACCACCAGGTCCGCCGCCGCGTAGGCCTCGTGAATGTTGCTGATAAAGGGCCTCAAAACCACCTTCAGGGCGCATTTCTCCAGCTGATCCACCACCTTCCGGTAGTCGTTCCAGCCGGTCATCATGATCACCTGCACCGCCCGCTCTCCCTGGCCCAAAAACTGGATCACATCGGCCATGTATTGGTTCAGGGCGTGGGCCCCTTGGCTGCCGCCCAGCATCAAGAGGGTCGTGGTGTCCGGGTTGAGCCCGAAACTCGCCCTCGCCTTGGATTTTTCCGCCGTCATGATTTCTTCCCGCACTGGAATTCCCGTCCATTGAGTTCTCCTTTTGGAAAAGCGTCTTAAAGTGTCCTCAAATCCGACGAAGATCCTCCTTGAGAATAAAGATAAAAACCGGGCGGCCAAGCCCGGCACCACATTAGGCTCCAACAGCCCGACGGGCACGCCCCGGAAAGCCGACATCAGCGAAACCGGCACCGACACGTAACCGCCCGTGGAAAAAACAGCGTCCGGCTTGAACCGGCTAACAATGCCATTTGCCCTGGCCAGCCCGGCCGCGAAGCCGAACCAGAAGGTCAAAAGCCTCACGGACAGGCTCCGCGGGAAACCCGCGGCCTGGATACCCTCAAACTCAAACCCCGAGTCCGGAACCCATTTGGATTCGGGACCGTCCTCCTTACCCACATAAAGCACTTCGGCCTCCGGATGTCTCAATAGTTCCCTGGCGATGGCGATTCCGGGGAAAATATGCCCCCCCGTTCCCCCGCCGGTGATGATAATTTTCTTTTTCGGTTCCAATTCTCATTCAGCCTTTCTCCAATCATGTAGGGGCGCCATTCATGGCGCCCTGGGCGTGATTTATCACACCCCTACACCACCCCTTACTGCAAGCGAACTTTCCGAAAACGCCGAGGGCATCTTCATGCCCCGTGAAATGTTGAACAGAATCCCGATGGACACCAGGGTGAAAACCATGGAGGAGCCGCCATAGGAAATGAGGGGCAGGGGAATTCCCTTGGTGGGCAAGAGTCCCGTCACCACACCCAGGTTCACCAGGGCTTGGAAGCCGATAAGCCCCGTGATTCCGGAAGCCAGGAGCCCTTGAAACAACCCACCCTCCCTCTGACTGGCCATGGAAGCCACCTTGAACCCGCGCAGAATGAAGACCGCAAAGAGGAACACCAGCGTTCCCGCCCCCAGCAAGCCCAACTCCTCGGCGATGACGGCGAAGATGAAGTCCGTATGCGGCGCCGGCAAGTAAAAAAGTTTCTGGGAGCTGTTGGCCAATCCCACACCCTTGAGTCCGCCGTTGCCCACCGCGATCAGGCTTTGGATCAGCTGGAAGCCCGCCCCCTGTGGGTCGTCCCAGGGGTTCAGGAAGGCCGTGATGCGCTTCATGCGGTAACTGGCCGATTGGACTAGGAAGATGAAGACCGGGATCAAAACCGAAAGGGGAATCAGGAAGTAGGTCCATTGGATGCCCGCCAGGAATAAAAGAAGAATGGTCACCAGAGCGAGCAAAACCGCCGTCCCAAAGTCGTGTTGTTTTTCCAGCAAAACCATGACCATGCCTAAAAGCACCAGGTAAGGCATCAGCCCCGAGAAATTCACCAGGGTTTGCTTGCGCCTATCCAGGGAATCGGCCAGGTAAAAGACCAGGATGATTTTCATGACCTCGGAAGGCTGGAAGGAGAAGGGCCCCAAGCGGAACCAGCGCTGGGCCCCACCCACGGTCCGCCCGATGCCCGGCACGCAGACCAAAACCATGAGAAAAAGACCCATAAACAGGGCCGGAATGGCCAACGCCCGGAGTGATTCCAAGTCCACCCGGGAGGCCACCCACATGCCGAAACTACCCACCAGGATCCAAAGCAATTGGCGGGCGAAGAAGTAGTAGGAACTACCATAGCGGTCATGGGCCAATATGGCCGAAGAGCTATAAACCATGATCAGCCCCGAGGTCACCAGGATGAGCGTCAGCAAGAACAAGAAGAAGTCCGGCGACGCTGTTTTTTCGTTTCTAAAACTCACGACTTTCCTCCAGGGACTTCATTGTTTCGTTCGGATTCCGAACAGAGTGTTGTAAGTGTTGAAAAGGTGTAGAAGGTGTTGCTGTCAGAATCCGAACGCAAAAATGAGGGTCTCCTTTCGTTTGATAAAATTTCAATACAATCCATCTCCAAACGAATGTCCTCAAATCCCGTGGGATTTGAGGGCTTTCCTTTAATTTCAAACATTGACTTTCCCGGCCTTCTGGCGGCGCATCTTCTCCACCACCGCCTTGAACTGCCTGCCCCGATCCTCGTAGTTCTGGAACATGTCGAAACTGGCGCAACCGGGGGAGAAAAGGACTGTCCCCCCTTTTTCGGAAACCGCGAAGGCTCCGTTTACCGCTTCTTCCAGCGAACCCGCCTCGACCACCGTGGCCGAGCTGGATAATTGCTGGCTAACCTTTGCCTTGCATTCTCCGAAGGCCACGATCCGGGTGACCCTTTCCTTCACTAAAGAGGCCAGCTTGGTAAAATCCCCCGCCTTGTCCCGCCCGCCCAGCATCAACACGATGGGCCGATCGAAACTTTCCAAGGCTTTCATCACCGAATCCACGTTAGTCCCCTTCGAGTCGTTGATGAACTTGATCCCGTTAATCTCACCCGCCGATTCCAACCGATGCTCCACCCCGGTAAACTCAGCCAGGGTCCTGGCGATGGCCTCATCCGGAACCCCCGCGAGGGAGGCCATGAGCGCCGCGGCGCAGGCGTTTTCCAGGTTATGTGGGCCAGGTATCTTCAAATCCGAGGTGGATATCAACTTCCTCCCCAACAGCTCGATCTTGTCGCCCGCCACAAAGCACCCCGGCTTCTGGACCGGCTTGTTCCCGGTGAACCCGAAGAGATAAATCTGGCTTTTGATAAGGCTGGTAAAGATGGGCGTGTACTTGTCCATCACGTTCAGGAGGGCCGCGTCCTCCGGCTTCTGGTTCTCGAATATCTTTCCCTTGGTTTCCACGTAGT
>PLZG01000076.1 GCA_003152075.1 candidate division FCPU426 bacterium | reverse complement strand
TCGACTTCCCAATCCAACGAATTACCGTCAATTTAGCCCCCGCGGACACTAAAAAAGAGGGCCCCTCTTTCGACCTGCCCATGGCCGTGGGAATCCTGGTAGCCTCCGGAAACCTTCCCCAGAAAAACGTGGAAGGTTATTGGATCGTGGGTGAATTGTCCCTTGACGGGAAAATAAGGCCCATCCGGGGTGTCCTTTCCATTTCCCTGGCCGCCCGCGACGCCGGAGTAAAAGGCCTGCTGGTGCCCCCAGAAAACGCTAAGGAAGCCGCTGTTGTCCAGGAAACCCCGGTTTATGCGGTGAAAAACTTGAGGGAAGCCTATGAGTTTTTGAGCGGAAACAAGGAACTGCGCCGGACTGAAGTAAACATCAGTGAGGAATTTCGCCAGCACTCGACTTACAAGGTAGATTTTTCCGACGTCAAGGGTCAGGAAAACGCTAAAAGGGCCCTCGAAATTGGCGCGGCGGGGGGACATAATATTCTACTGGTCGGCCCGCCTGGGTCGGGTAAAAGTATGCTCACGAAGCGTCTGCCCACCATCCTGCCATCCCTTTCCCTGGAAGAAGCCATTCAAAGCACTAAAATCCATTCCATCGCCGGCACCTTGGGCAGGCGCAAGGCTCTCATGGGAACCCGGGCTTTTCGGTCCCCCCATCATACGGTTTCAGACGCGGGTCTCATTGGCGGTGGCACTATTCCTAAGCCGGGCGAGGTTAGCCTGGCACATAACGGCGTCCTGTTCCTGGATGAATTCCCTGAGTTTAACAAGAATGTTTTGGAGGTTTTGCGCCAACCTTTAGAAGATGGTACGGTCACGATTTCGCGAGTCCAATCCACCCTGACCTTTCCCGCCCAGTTCATGCTGGCGGCGGCCATGAACCCCTGTCTTTGCGGCTATTACACCGACCCCTCAAAGGAATGCACCTGCACACCTCATCAGATACAAAAATACCTCGGTAAAATTTCTGGCCCGCTCCTGGACCGCATCGACCTTCACATTGAAGTCCCTTCCCTGAAGTGGAAGGAAATCTCCAGCACTGAGCTCAGCGAATCCTCAGGAGCTATCCGGGAGAGAGTTTGCAAGGCGAGGGAGATCCAGCAAAAAAGGTTCGAAGGGCAGGGACTTCATAGCAACGCCCAGATGGCCACGGCCCAATTGAGGAAATATTGCCCACTTGACGAATCTTCCCAAACCCTCTTAAAAGGCGCCATGGAAAAATTCGGGTTATCAGCCCGAGCCTATTACCGGATTTTAAAAGTGGCCCGCACCATCGCGGACCTGGACACCGAAGAGAACATCAAGGCTTCCTATATCGCTGAGGCGATCCAGTACCGCAACCTTGACCGGAGCGTATGGCGCAACTAAAAATAAAAAATGAATTTTAAACTAATGTGACCTTTGAGCCAAAAACTTAAAGGTTCCTTAATTTACAATTCATAATTCAAAATTTTCTTATTACCGGTTGACCATACTCATATCCGGGTATCTCTGACCCGCCACAGCGTCCCTTGGAAAGGCTTCATCCAAGCGGTGCAAATCTCCTGTTGTTAGTTGAATATCCGCAGCTGAGAAGTTTTCTTCCAAACGGCTGATTTTCCGGGTTCCCGGAATAAGCACGATGTCTTGCCCCTGGGCCATTACCCAAGCCAATGCCAACTGAGCTGACGTACACTTCTTTTCCACCGCGATAGATTTGACCTTTTCCACCAAATCCAAATTCTTCTGAAAATTATCCGTCTGAAACCGAGGGTTCTTCCGGCGCCAATCGTCTGGAGCCAGATCCTCTAAGCTTTTAAACGCACCGGTTAAAAAACCCCTTCCCAGTGGGCTATAAGCCACAAAGCCGATTCCCAACTCCCGGGTCGTTTTCAATATTTCATTTTCCGGATCACGGCTCCAAAGCGAGTACTCCGTTTGAAGGGCGGAAATGGGATGAACCTTGTGAGCTCGTCGGATGGTTTCGGAACCCGCCTCGGATAGCCCCAGATATCGAACTTTTCCCTGTTGAACTAGTTTCGCCATGGCACCCACCGTGTCCTCAATGGGCACCGTGTTATCTACCCGGTGTTGATAATAAAGATCGATCGTATCTATTTTGAGGCGCTTCAAGGAGGCATCGCAACACTGGTACACGTAATCGGGCTCACCGTTGACCCTTAAAAATTTCCCATCGGGAGCCCTTTGGTTGCCGAACTTGGTCGCAATCAGGACTTTGTCTCTTCGTCCTTGCATGAATTTTCCCAGCAGTTCCTCATTGGTGAAGGGCCCATAAATATCCGCGGTATCGAAAAAATCAACACCGAGGTCCAGGGCCCTCTGTAAGGTTTTTAGCGATTCCTGGTCATCCCGGGGACCATAAAAGTCCGACATTCCCATGCATCCCAACCCCATCCGGGAAACTTTCAAGCCTTGTGAACCCAACGGTACTTTATTCATGCCCAACTCCTTATTTACTAATGGCGCTGATAAATCTTATACCTCACTTGCATTCATTAAAACCAGCCACCTTATCAACAGTTTTCGTCTCTTTTGATTTGAAAGCTTTATAACTCATTTAATAAAGGTAAAATAACAACAAAGATAAGGTTTCACACAACCTTTCAACGCCAAGGAAGTCACGATGAAGTGGAACGTCAGCGATAAGGTAAGGTTAATCTTCGTCACCATCATGTTTTTCCTTTTCTTCATCGGTGTTTTCGCTTATCTCAACATCAAAAGGCTTGAAACCAACACCGATTGGGTCGACCACGTCCACAAAATCATCCATTCCCTCCAAAAAATGTACGCGGATTTGAAGGATTCCCAAACCAATTACGCCGATTTCCTTCTCACGGGAAACAAGAACTATTCCAAGTCTTGTGAAACCGACATGGATAATATCGAGAAAGAACTAAATGTCGCCAATGAGCTTGTTTCGGATGACATTCTTTGGCGGCAAAACATGGAGGATCTCCAATTGCTGGTCGGAAAAAGGCTGACTTCAATGCGGGAGGGTTTGGCCTATTCCAAGGCCGGCCGGCCGGACTTAGCCATTAGTCGGGTAAAAAGCGAAGGCGAAAAGGAAAGCAACAAGGAAATTAAGGACCTCGTCAACCGGATGTCGGGCTTCCAAATCTGGCTTCTCAAGACCCGAAAGGATTTTGAGGACACCAACACCCATAAGGGTATCCAATTCGTGGGTTGGAGCTCCTTTACCGCCTTCCTCCTGTGTACTCTCGCCGCTTTTTTCATCATCCGCCAAATCAGGGACCGGCAGACGGCCCTTCAGCTATTAAAGTCCAGCGAGGAAAAATTCCGGTTCTTAGCGGAAAATGCCAACGAGGGTTTCGTGACCGTAAATCAGGGCGGTGAAATCATCGACCTTAATCCCGCGTCGGAAATCATGTTTGGTTATTCAAAAACCGAACTCATGGGGCAAAAGTTGACCCGGCTGATGCCGAAGCGGTTTCTGGAGGAACATGGGGACCAGACTTTTGAGAAGTTCTTGGAAATTACCAATCCCCAAGCCGGGGTCAGTGCCAGGGAGTTATACGCCCAAAAGAAGGACGGGACCGAGTTCCCAGTGGAAGTTTCGGTCTCCGCTTGGAAAACCAAGGAAGGTATTTTTTACACCACCATCAACCGGGATATCACCGAGCGGAAGTTCTTCATGAAAACGCTCCTCAAGAATGAGCACCGGCTTTTCCAGTTCCTGGAAGCCATTCCAGTGGGGATCATGGTGCGGGACCGGACGGGAATGCCTTATTACGGCAACCAGGCCGCCAAAAGCCTGTTGGGCCGCGATATTTTGAAAGACGAAACCTCTCTCACAAAGAATTCCCAGGTTTACCCCGCTTATCAAGCTCAAACCAGCCAACCCTATCCGGTGGAAAAACTACCCATCACCAAGGCCATGGCGGGTGAAAAATCTTTCGTGGATGACATGGAAATCCGCCAACCCGGAAAAATTATCCCAGTTCAATGCTGGGGCGCTCCCATTTTTGACGAATACGGCGACATAAAGTATGGCTTGGTGGCCCTCATCGACATGACCCGCCAAAAGGAAATCACCGAATCCCTTCAATCCCGTGAGGAATTTTTCCGGAACCTTTTCGAGGAGGGGCCCATTGGAATGACTCTTTCCTTCCCTGACTCTACTTTGGTAAACGCCAACCGGGCCTTCTGCAACATGCTGGGTTACCCCAAGGATCAGATTATGGGGAAGTCCTTCATGGAATTCACCCACCCTGAGGATATCCCTTCGGAGCAATTACTTTCCCAAAAACTGTTCGACAAGCTGATCCCCCAATACCAAATTGAAAAACGTTACATCACTAAGAATGGCCAGACCATTTGGTGCAATCTTTCCGCCTCTGTCATCCGGGACTTAAACGACGAGCCAATGTTCCGCTTGGCCATCGTGGAAAATATCACCGACCAAAAAGAAGCGGAAACGGCCCTCAAGGAAAGTGAGGAAAAATTCAGGCGTGTTTTCGCGGAAAGTCCCTTGGGAATGGCCTTTATCACGAAAGACGGGAAGATCGAGGACATCAACAAGGCCTTTTGCGAAATGTTGGGTTATTCCAAAAATGAATTACTTCAAACCAACATTTATAAAGTTACTCATCACGAAGATATTGAAACAAGTAAAGCTATTATCGAGCCCGTTAACATAGGACGGGTCAAAAACGTTGAAAAACGCTACATTACCAAAGACCAAAGAATCATTTGGGTGAAGGTTACTCCCCTATTGATGAAAGAGAAGGATGGAAAATCCTTTCGCGTCTTGAGCATCGTTGAGGATATCACGGAGCGAAAACAGGTCGAGGAAATGAAAAACGACCTCGTTTCAGTCGTTTCCCATCAGCTAAAAACGCCGGTCGCCGAAATTAACGGGTACATCGAAAATATGCTGGAGGGTTTAGCCGGCGAATTGTCCGGCAAGCAAAAACAATATCTTTTGGACATGAAAGATATCGGCATGGAGAATTATCGCCTGATTTCTGACCTGTTAAGCATGTCAAAGATTGAACGCGGAGTCATCACCGTGGATCCCGCGCCAGTCGCGTTGGGTCAATTGATCGAATTGGCTTTCCGGGACTACGAGTCTTTAATCCAAAAAAAGGGATTAGGCCTTATAATTAAAAACATTCCCGAGAATATTTGGGTCTTGGCGGACAGGGATAAAACGGTGGAAACCCTGAGGAATATCATCAACAACGCCATCAAATGCACCGATCGGGGCAGCATCACGGTGGATGTCAGGACAGACGACGCATTCGGTTTTGTGGATGTTATCGATACTGGGATTGGAATGAGCGAGGAAACTCTCAAGAAGTTATTTACCAAAGCCCGGGTTCTGGGAGCCGAAGCTTCTCGTTCGGGAGCGGGTTTGGGCCTTTATATCGCCAAAAATTTCATGAATCTTCAAAATGGGGATATTTTGGTGGAATCTAATCTCGGTAAGGGCAGTGTTTTTTCAGTAAAAATACCTCTCACCAAGGAGCGGGTTTAATATGTCCAAAGGAACAATATTAATCGTTGAGGACCAACAGGGTTTTCGACGGATTTATCACGATGTCCTCGCGAGCGACGGCTATGAAGTCCTGGAAGCCCAGGACGGCGAAGAAGGCTGGCAGATGGTGAAGGGCCATAAACCCCATCTCGTTCTTTTGGACTTGGGGCTTCCCAAAATCGATGGGTTTGAGGTCTTGAAAAGAATTAGGGAGGATCCCGAAACAAAGAATATTCCTGTCATTATTTTTTCGGTCCTGGGCGAGCAAAAGGACGTGAAAAAGGGCCTTGAAATGGGAGCCAATGACTATACGGTCAAAGGTTTCTACACTCCCCGGCAAATTCTCAGCAAGATCAAAAGCCTCATGACCCAGGTGGACACGGTCAAAAGCGTTAATTCCTATAAATTAAAAATTCTGGACAAAAGAGAGGATGCGCCGAAACTTCAGAGTGAAATCGGCTTATTGAATGGCAATCTTTGCCCCCAATGCAACGCCGAAATGGTCCTGGAGCTTTTTCCGGATTATGTGCGAAATGAAGGCCACTGGTTTACGGCCCATTTCATGTGCTCAAAGTGCGGAAAGGCTTTTTAAAAGAAAGTAAATCATTTTGATACGACTTTACCCAAGAGGGTAAATATTACCCCGCCCCCGGCTTACTTTTTTCCAGAAATTTTTCTCTTTAATCTTCAGCCCTATCTTTGCCCTTCAAAACTAAGGTACTATAAAAGCCTAAAAGTCATTAGCGATAAGGAGTCCACCATGGATATCGAGTTTGCCCCCACCAAAGCGGAACAAAAAGCGAACATAAACCAGAAAAAAAAGGGGACCATCCTGATCATGGAAGATCAGCGGGGTTTCCGTCGCATCTACCGTGACGTCCTGGAACAAGATGGTTACGATGTACTCGAGGCGGATAACGGCGAGGAAGGTTGGGAAACCATTCTGTCGAAAAAGCCAGATTTAGTCCTTTTAGATCTTGGCCTCCCCATCCTGGATGGATTCCAAGTCCTGGAAAAAATCCGCCGAAGCGATCAAACGAAGAATATTCCCGTCATTATTTTTTCGGTTTTGGGCGAACCAAGGGACGTCAAAAAAGCATTGGAAATGGGTGCTAATGACTATACCGTCAAGGGCTTCTATACTCCCCGGCAAGTGTTGAGCAAAATTAAAAACCTTTTGAAAGATACGAACTTACGGAATGACACGAATTCCTATCGGCTCCTCATCAAGGAAGACCGAAAGGGTGCCATGCGACTTGAAAACGATCTGGGATTGGAAAAGGGATACTTGTGTCCAACTTGTAACGTCGAAATGGAAGTGGAATTTTTCCCCGATTACGCCCGGGCCGATGGCCACTGGTTCGCGGCCCAATTCGTCTGTCCCCAGTGCCAAAAACCTTTCTAACAGGGTTCTGAAAAGTCTTTTTCCACCCTGTCTAAAGCCACGGGCTTGGAGCGAATCGCAGTAACCCCCTTGTTTTTGAAGGGGTGATTCGCGACGAAGATACGAAAAAGTCCGTTCTTTGGACTTTTTCATCATCCTGCCAAAGCGGGTATCAGGTCCAAGGTTTTCCAGGCCTGATTTAATAATCTTTAACTTTCACCCCAAAACCAATTCCTGGTTTCGATTGGAACTTGATCCCTGAAGTGTGCCATAATCCAACGCATGGCTAAAACCAAATCCAAATTTCTCTTTTGGTTATTCCTGTTTTTCATCTTCGCCTTGAAACCCTTGATCGCCGATGAACTGGAACCTCTCAATTTCAGCATTTTATTTCAGGGAGGCGCGGGACAAAGTTCGGGGTTTTTGGGGTCCGGGGACCCCGCTTTGGAAGGTGGTTTATGGCTGGGTATCAGCCTCTCCGATAGGTTTGATGGCCTTTGGGGAATCGACTTTTTCACCTTGCCGAACCAGCCGGTCACCATCACCCAAACCCCAACCCAAGCAAACTATTTTGTCTCTTCTTTTGGCGTGCAACCCACGGATGATTTCGCCCTGACCGTCAATACCCGTTGGTATTGGGCGGATAAATTCGACTACATTCATAACCGCTTCAACTCGGTCCCCTACCTTCTAGTTGGGGGTGGGATGGACTTAGTCATTGACCAACCTCCCCCTCCAACAACTCCCGGTACCACTCCCCCCATATCATTTTTTTACAACAAATCTTTCGACATGTTATTTTCCATGAATCTCGGCGTAGGAATTGATTTACCTTTCGATAAGCAATGGATGTTTTACGTGGAAGGACTCGACCATCTTATCGTTTGGCAAGGGCTCACCCAAATCGTGGCTTTGCGGGCGGGGTTCAAGGTCATGCTCGACGCGGCCCATCTGGACCCATTCCGTTAAACCTTTTTATCTAGATTTTCCAAAATCCATGCCCTTTATAAAAAATTTCATGGGGAATAACTAAGGCTAGGTTAACAAAGACCTTCTCAAAACCAATGCCCCAACCCTAAAACAAGTTTTTTCTGGTAAACTGTCCCCCTATGGTTCGCCCTAAAGGCGTATTTTGACCCGGGGATGGTGTTTCGCCTTGAACATTGAAAATGGCTGGATGGAACAAAGAAGGCACGAGCGAATCGCCACCACCATGAAAGTTTCTTACCGGATTTTAGATGAAGTTGAAAAAATGATGAAGTTGGACCATCCGAACTACCAGCATACGACCGCCGAAAAGCTTCCCCAACTAGCCCAAAAATCACACGCCTACCACGCGATCACACAGGATATTTCCGAAGGGGGTCTTTCCCTAATGGGTGATAGGCCATTCACCAATGGGGTTCATGTGGAAGTCAGTTTACAGCTTCCCCAATACAAGGGGCCCCTCAACGTGCTGGCGGTTGTGGCCAGGGCCGGATCTTTTTTCGAGCTGGGTAAAACCGTTTACAGCGCGGGGCTCAAACTCGTCGCGCTTAACAGTGAGGACATGAAACGCTTGAGCCATTTTTTATTAGCCGAGAAACTCCGCAAACAAGCTTCCAAGTAAGGTTCCCTGGGAATTCAATCAAAATTTCTTTGGTAAAAGATTTCGATATGAGGGTTTTGATCAGTTCTGCTTAAAAGTAAGTTTCAAGGTCCCCTTTTTATCCTGGGTTTGTTTATTCGCAACCGGGGCCGATTGAAGCTTCTGGAGTCTTTCAGTTTCCAAAACCATAATCCGTTCATAATCTTCTTTGTTAACCGCCGCGAACTTTAGCTCGCCCCTGAAAAGAACCCTTTTTAATTCAAAAAAAGTAACCGTCTTTAATATTTTCGCCAATAAACGCATTCGAGTATTGAAATTGGCCACCTGAAATTCCACTTCCAAAATCTCACCCGTCGCGAATACGCTATCCCCCGTGAGTTCCAAATGCCCGAAATTGATTTTCTTATCAAGGACATAATAAAGGTCTTGCCCTGGTTTAGCTGGAGCGTTAGTTTTCGACTTGCTTTTGCGGGGTGTCTTTTTGGGCTTGATCCGGCGGTAATATACCTGGACCATTGAGGTGATCCGGCCGTTTTGGTGTTTTTCCACCCAACCTGTTTTTTCCTTCAAGGCAAACCTTCCGTTCAGGGATGTTGATCTTGATGTAAAGATACCAAAGAAACTGAAGCATCGCCATTTTAGCGAAAGTGATGACGTTACGGGGTTTTTTGAAAAAAGGTTTCACGGTCAACGATGACCGGTTAAACCGCCTTCCAAGCGAGAAGAACGGCTGGCTCCGCCGCCAAGCCCGGTCCCTTAGTTGGCGTTGCCCCTCAGCTGAGGGGCCCATCCACAATGGCCCCGAAAGTCCTCGACGATTCCATCCATCGTTGAGTGGATGGCTTTTTGGCGGAGGTCGGCGAAAGCCCTGCTCTTTGGATAGACCAGGCTTCCTTGATTGGTTTCGTCAACCACGGCAGGTTCCACGTCCGTCTCGTGGTTAAGACGGTATCTCACCAGGTTGGCCAAACCCAGGGCCTGGTTCACCTGGGGATTGGCGACGCTTCTTCCCACCACACCGGCCAAATTGAGGAACCGGTTCACCTCGTTCTCCGCCGCTACGTCGTCAGGAACGGGCAAAGGGTTCCAGCTATTCAGCCAGCTCCAACCCTTGTTTTTGCCGCTCCAAATGAGGCTTCCCGACGCGGGATCCATGAGTTTCGCGTTCGCGTCGACGATCACCTTGCGGTAGGTATAAAAACCCCATTTGGATATCCCCGTGGACTGGTTGGTCACCTTCTGGGGAGTTGTGTCCTTTAAAATTTCCGTGTAGTTGGCGGCCGATCCCAATAACAGGAGATCACAATTGAATTTTTTCGCCACCCGGTTCCGGAGGTCCGGGTCCGTTTGGACGGAGGAAGCGTTAGCTCCCAAGCTTCGGAGATAGGCCGCGACTTGCTTGGCGTCGATCACGGGAACCGCCCCTAAATTAAGGATCTCGTCGGTCATTTCATCCTGCACGGCCCCGGCCAAAGCCGGATCCTGGGTCGGATTATCAAAAGGAATGACGGCTAAGCGCTGGTAACCGTAAAGATTGAAAATGGGGGGAATTGGTTTTTGCGCGCAACCGTTGAACAATACAGCGGCTGTCAAAATAAAAACGACTTTGAACAAGGACTTAAAAAATCGCTTTTGAACCATGGCACGCTCCCCACGAGCTAGGATGACCATCAAAGTCTTGGCACAAGTATAGGACGAAAAGGAACCATGGAAAGTTCCATTGGATATCAGGGGGAATTAGGGCTTATTTAGCGCGCGCGCCATGACAAGACGATCATTTTCAAGAAATGCCCGTCTTTTGAAAGAACAGCGAAATAACTCCCCGCTCCCACTTTAATACCCAAATCATTGGAACCATCCCAACTGGCCCAAGCCTCCCTTTTATTAGGCGTAACTGATTGATCAAAAAGCGTCTTCAAGTGGTTACCCAAGGCATCCAACACCTCCAATCGATACTCCCCTACCCCGTCACGAAAACCCATATAAACGTTGACGGGTGGCGAAGTGAAAACAATGGTCTCGGGGGCGCCGGAAGACGAAAGATAAGCCATTGGAGTGGGGATGTGAGTCGTTGGCGTTAGAGAAAGGCTGCCAGTGGATGAACTGACCGCGGATAATTGGCTTCGAACCGGCCTTCCTGCCTGTCCAATGGAAACATAAGGGATTAGGGTGGCTGTTGGCGCTTGAATCGGCTGGACCGCGGAAGGTTCGCAATGACAAGGGGCGTTGCCAAGCCAATTCGCCACGGCGGGAAAGAATTTTTTGGTCACCGCCTGGGCCTTGCCTATTTCCCTATTTTTATCCCTCTCCTCCGCCGGTTCCGAATCCCAGGAGAACCAGGAGTTTTCATCCCAAACAACTGGACGCCTAGTTTGAGCCCGGGCGGCTTCCTCTCCTAAGGTCCACATGGTCGCGTCCCAAACCATGAATAGTTTTCCACGACAGGATAGGGGTGTCTTTATCAATCCGCCCAACTGATTGCCGGCCCAGCCCGAGACAACAGAACGATCCACCCCGTCCCCATCCTGCCAGCCGTTCCGGGTATCCACAAAACTCGTCCCGTTTAAAAATTCCAATGGAATCCCACCGACATATTCACCGTAAAAAGAGACGGGGCCGAGTCCCTTATGTACCGGATAAAAGGCCTTCCCATCAGTGGTGCTATTTCCATTCGCGGAGGGTGGACAATCATCATAGCCATCATTAACGGCGTGGATTTCCATCAGAAACCGGTACAAACCCTCATCGCGGTCGATTAATTGATAATGTTCCCCGGCGATGAAAAGTTTTCCACAATGGTTCAAATAAGAAACAGCCTTTGACCGCCACTTTTCGGTGAAATAATCCGCGGCCAAGGGGGATCCGCTTCCGCAATTTTCCTTGTCACGGTTCACAAAGCGCATGTCCCAGACTTGGTCGAAGGGCGGTCCCCAAAGGTCGCCAGTGGGATCGTAAGACTTCCCGGCCACGTTCATGACTTTTACCTTGTGGCCTGCCCCTTGAAGAATCTTCACACACTGAAGGAGAGCGCCATCGGTGCCGTCGAGACTGTTGTAATAAAAAAGGATTTGGTGGGCATTAACTGAAAGGGGAAACAAAAACAGAATAAACAAAGCCAGAATGATTAAGGTTTTATTCCACCGGCTCAAAGTTTTGGTGGTGTTCCAGTTTGATGTCATTCCGAGGAGCCGGGCCGATAGGCTCGATTGGCGACGTGGGAATCTCAGGTTTTGCCGCAGGTTTAGGTGAACTGCCTGAGATTGCCACGGTTCAAACCGCCCCGATTGGGGCTGAACCTCGCAATGACAACTTAAAGAATTAAAGATATTTTTAAACTGTAACATCACCAAAGTTTTAAAACCTTATCGGTCAAAAAAAGTAATCGCCGATATTTTCGAACTTGGCCTTTGTGGTGTCCCATTTATAAACCGATAGGATCTTGCGGAAAGAACCGCCAAATTCATTGTCGACCTCATGGTATTTCTCTTGCATTTTCTTTTTTAAGTCCGGGGGGTAGCTGGTGCGGGTGCAGTTGACAATATCCAGTGTTCCATCCTTTTCCACGTCCTTGTAATAGGTAAACCCCTCAAGCCACACGTCGAATTCCAGAACCTTCGTGACGTAGGTGTCGGAAGTCACGTTTTCGGGATGGTCGTACAAATCATCAGGCATGATCTTGACCGCGTCCACATTCAAGGTATAGATGGTCTTTTTAACATTCGTTCCCCCGCCAAACGTCCCAATTTCGAAAAATATCGGCGAGTTCTTGCTCAAGGTCAATATCCTGGCGCACCCACGGTAGCCTTCCCCGTGAAAAAGCGGCCGGTAGATCAAGCCGATTTTGACGTAAATATCCGACTGGGAATGGAGGAAGTCATAATCATCCGCGTAATCGGCGATCAGGAAGGATAAGCCTCCCGCTTTGGCTTGGTAAAGGGCCACCAGTGGAACAGGCGTCACGCTTGGAAAAGGCAGGGTCATGGGAATTTTGTTTTTTGGCGCGTTCCGAAGGCTGATCCGTTTCATCCCCACCAGATGCTTTTTGCGGGAGGCAATCAGGTAAGTATGCCTCCGGGCCTTAATCCCCTTTATCGCGTCCTTGACGGGCTGCAAAAGCTTCTCGTTATGCCGGTCCACCCAGCCCTGCTCGATTTCAGCCCGGCCTTCCCTTTCCTCGTTGGTGAGGGCGTTCAGGAAACGGGGCGAAAGGCAAAGTCCTAAGAGGGTCAAAAGAACGAGAGTCTTTTTCATGTTGGGCCGCCTCCAATAGGGTGTTTAACCAGCTTTTCGAGGACACAGCTTACCACAGGCGGGGCCTTGTTCATTCCAAACAAAATCGGAAAAACGGGTAGTGGGTCAGTTTGAATTCGCCTAATTCTCCTGGTGTTCGACTGTTCCCCCTCTGAAAGAGGGGGAAGAAGGGGGAGTTAGTCTTATCATCAACCCTAAAAAAACTAATACCCCCCTGCCCCTTTTTTCAAAGGGGGAGTAAATTCAAACTGACCCACCACCGAAAAACGATTGAAAAATAAAGAAATTTAACCCCGGCGGGCGAATCGCCGAAAGATAAAAGCAGTTCAGGAGGAACCCCGGGGGGAAATAAAGGATAGCTGGGCCAAAATCTGGGGACTTATATACTTAAGTCCCTTTTACGCACAATTTTAAATAGTTCCCCACTTTGAAAAAGGGGGGGTAGGGGGGATTTATCTTTTTGACGAAAGATGCCCACCCAAATCCCCCTCGATCCCCCTTTTTCAAAGTGGGATGTTAACTTTTTACGACAAACCGCTCTTAAATTACCCTCCATTTAGCAGGGGGAGTTAAATATATAAATCCCAAAATCCGGCATTGTTTCGCTGATCAACCGGTAGGGGTCACTGTTTGATCAGGCATAAAAAGAAAAACCCCGTAAAAGCCTTACTCTGCTTGTACGAGGTTCATGTTTTCTTAAATGGTTAAGCTGATCTGTTTTTGTTGATTTTTCCTGACCCGTCATAGGTGCAGAGCTATTTAGCCGTGCTTCTTTTCTGCTCCCTTGTGCTTTAAACCTGCCAAAAATTCCTTAGCCGGTGTGCCTTTCCTCTCGGTTCCCCCTGCCTCAAAGTCTTCTGCTCCGCCATCATAAAACCCATGTCCTAAGAGCTTATGGGCCGTAGGTTGAATAGCCTCAATGAACTTCTGCCATTGCGGGTCTTGTGCCCTTAAAGAATTGAAAATAGCAGACTCCACAGCACCACGAATGAATGTTGATAAGTCTTTAACTCCAAGCTTCTTAGCCATGTCTTTCCAGTGCTTCTCTTGGCTTGGCTTAATCCTAAAGTTAATGGGAACTGTTCTTTGTTCTTCAGCTTGCACATGATGAAACAATGGCATTTTATGAATAGTGGCTTTGGACATGGGGCACTCCTTCTAGCAACTTATTAGCTATTGCAACCTCTTGCAATACATAGTGTATTACGAGGTGCAATACATATCTTTATATAAATGTATAAATATACATTTATATAAAGATATCTTTGTACTTTATGGCAAAAGGAGGTTTAAGACTTAGGCACGAACTCAACAATAAAGCAGGTCTTTTGGTCCAGGCGGTACTCCACCTTTAGCAAAAAGCGCAGGGCACCATCGCTAACCGTAAGCCAAATTCTCATGTCATGCAGGGAAGGTCGGGGATTCTCGAAATAATCACTATCAGGCGGGAAGGTTTCCAGCTTTGAAACAACCTTTTCTAAAACACTGACAATTGAGGGGTGTTTCTTGTAATAGTCCTCGATTTTCGGTTTTACCGGATCATCAAATTCTACCGGCCAAGGGTTCGCTTGAATAAATTCTTCGTAAAGTTTGCCGGCCACTAATTCACCATTCCTAAAAGATTGGCCCTATATTACAGGTTTTTTTTAATCGAAATCATTTTTAGTTCTTTTAGTTAAAATCGATGAAATTCTAAATTTCGACCCAGTCTTGAGAACTTAACAAAGCGTCTCTTATAATTTGTCCCGGACGTAAAGGAGAAAGTCTCATGAAAAAGCGCGAGCTGGGAAAATCTGGGATTCAAGTGGCACCCTGGGCCCTGGGGGGCAATGTTTTTGGCTGGACGGCGGACGAGGCGACCTCCTTCAAGATTTTGGACGCATTCGTGGACGCCGGTTTCAACTTGATTGACACCGCCGACACCTATTCCCGTTGGATTCCGGGCCACGTGGGCGGCGAATCCGAAACCGTCATCGGCAAATGGTTCAAGCAAAGCGGCAAGAGAAACAAGGTCGTCATTGCCACCAAGGTCGGGATGGACATGGGAGACGGGAAAAAGGGCTTGGCCAAAAGCTATATCCTGAACGAAGTGGAAGATTCCCTGAAGCGCCTGCAAACGGACCATATCGACCTCTACCAGTCCCACCAGGACGATGCCGCCGTTCCCTTGGAGGAAACTCTCGACGCCTACGCCCAATTAGTGAAGCAGGGAAAGGTCAGGACGATCGGCGCCTCCAATTACAAGGCCGCGCGCATGGTCGAGGCTTTGACCGTCAGCCAGAAGAA
>PLZG01000057.1 GCA_003152075.1 candidate division FCPU426 bacterium | reverse complement strand
TACTCCATCTTTCTCTACAACGATCAATACGTTCCAGTGATCTATGTGACTTTCCAAGGCAACACCTACAACATTACTCCAAGTTTCAGCAACGGTGCCGCCTCTCAACAATTTTTTAGCGTTTCTTATTAAATGGAGGAAGTATGAAAAAGCCATTTTATGTTTCCGGTCTTTTGGTAGTTATGGCTCTTTTTATCATCTGGACCGGATGCAAGAAAAAAGAAGACAACCCTACCAGCCCTTCATCCAGCATTCCGGGCAACCAAGCAACGCCTACCCCCACCCCAATTTTGGGTTCCTTTATTCTACAAGTAAACGACTACAACGGTGGAGTGGGGGGAGTCACAGTAATCGCGATTCCGCCCGATCAGAGTGTCACTTACACCGTTAAGACCCAAACAGGTGGATTTTGTTATGTTTCCCCGCCTTATATTCAACCCGGAAATTGGGCTTTTGAAGTTCCGACCCAAAAGTATTTCGCCGACAGCAAAATGACTGCTCCTATTACCGCCGCTTATCAAGGCGTAACTTTTTCTTCTGCTGGCACGAACTCAATATTTTTAACCCCTACTACATACCCTGAATCGTTTAATAGCGCGGCCGGGGGTTCTTTCACCTACAACCTGGTCTATCAACAGGCAGGGAACCTTCTTGTTCCCATTAAACCAGTTTTCCCAACTCTTGCAAATAATTGGAGTGCAACCGGGCCGGCTTCCGTTGGTTTTTTAACTTTCTCTGACCAAGTGGCCATTACCATTACCAGCTCTGTCTGCGTGGACCAGTCAGCTAACTTTGCTGTTACCGGTGTAGATTTTGAACCTACTCCTCATGTTCCATTTGGGGCCACTTCTGCGCCTCAAACCGTTTCTAAAAATTTCACTTCGACCGTTACGGTCCAATGGATTAACGGTTCACCATTCCAAAATGTTTCGACTTGTAATTTAGAAAAGAAATTACCGGGAACCCTTGTTGTTTCTGGAACGGGTGATTGCGGAACTGTATCGGTATATATGACTGAATGCTCGACGAATTGCTTTTCGGGTCAATTCAACACTCCGAACGGGAATACTACCGCACAAAACGCCGGCGGTGGCTCAATTGCATTCGGCCCAGGTTCTTATTCTTGCACCGTTTGGTCGGATGGTTGCTTTGGAACTTTACACGCAGTTTGTAATCGTAATGGGGCTTCTGGATCGGTCCAATGTTCAGGTAACGGAACACAAACCATTTTGTCCACAAGCTACTAATTCAAAGGAGGTTTGAATGAATTATTTTAAAGGTTTTTTAATACCAGGACTCCTAGTCCTTATCGGTTTTGGTTGTGCAAAACAACAAGCCGGCCCTACAGGCCCCCAGGGGCCCCAAGGTGGGGGAGCGCCTTATGACTACTCCGTTGTTTTTGAAACTGGGCTCTATCCCGATTCTAGTTACCCGGGCCCGGGCAATCCTTTGAGTACCTCCGGTTGTTATCCTCATTGGCTTGATGCCGCCAACCCAAATACAGCTCCCCCAACCGGTGAAATTCGCATTGCGGCTGGAACGACTGTTTCTAATACAGCCTTGGGACTAATTCGTTTTAACTTGTCATACGGAATTCCGGTTAACGCCACAATTACGGCTTGTAGCCTTCAATTGACAACCAAAACTTCCGTAAGTCTTCCTGTTGGCACATATTCAGTGGGAGTTCATCAGATAGTTGCGCCTCCGGGAAATGCACAGTGGTATTCGGGAAGTACCTGGAATAACGTTGCTGTAGGCGGGGGTTGGGATGGTAGTACAAACCCCGTTTCCATTTCTGCCCCACCCGATTACGGCGTTACTCCTCTTGACTCAGTAACTCTTACCTCAACACAATTAAATGGTAACCAAACCCTTGTAGGTTGGAACATTCCGGTCGCTTTAGCCCAGGTTTGGCTCGATCCCGCTCAAAACGGGAACTACGGGCTTCTTTTATCCTTCGAACCCCAATCCGCAGCCGCGCCCTCCACGATTTCATTTTGGGATAACACGGGGAACAACCAACAAAAACCGAAGATGGTTGTTGAATACACGGTTCCATAAAAGGAGAGGGTTATATGAAATTAGATTTTGAAATCCTGAATGATCGACCCGAGACGAGGATTTTTTATCAGGCCTTAAGGTGGGCCGGCCGAAACCTTTTTCGGATCAACTGGTTTTGGGTTTGTTTGTTTTTCATCTTTTCACAGTTTTTTCGCGCCTACCTACAGGATCAAATGACAAAAGACACTACAGCCTTTGCCCAACTCCAGAAACTTCCGTTCTGGAAAGTCGATATTGGCTTGTGGGTTTTTTCCTATGCGGGAAGTTTTTTCATTTTGTGGTTGATCCTTGCGGCCTTTGCGGCTTTTACGGCGATAACCGGTATGACGGTTTACTTTTACGCCTATTTGCATAAAAAGAATTAAGAAAGGGTATTTTCATGAAGAAAACAATATTTTGCCTCGTCATGTCCTTTTGCCTTGTTCCGGTTGCTTATGGAAAGTCAAAAGCAAAGGAAACACCCTCCCCGTCGGCCACAACCACACCTAGCATAACCCCTACACCGACACCCGGGCCCCACTGGACTCCTCCGCCCCCGGTCGATGAAAGCGCAAAATGGATCAACTTCCGGGTTGCCTCCGCCCTCCAATCCGACATTAACGGCACGAATCTTTACTCCCTCGTTGACCTTTATTTAAGGCGAAGGCTAGATAAGAACAACGTCAGCGCGGAAGGGGATATTAGGCTTACTAAGGATTTCTCAAATTCCTATAACGCCGATACGTTCCAGATCAGGACGGCTGATGTATCCTACTCGGATTTCTTCCTGACGGCCGCGGCGGGCCGGCTCAACGTTGGAGATCCACTTTCTCCCATGAAATTCTTTGGGAATTATTCCACCATGGGAATAAGGCGTTTGGATGGAATCCAGCTAACTTTACCGATTCATTTCAGCGTTGGGGTGGTGGATTCTGGTCAAAGCATCGACACTTCCTCTACCGCTTTGTCTTTATTTTATTTTCCTAGTATTTTTTCTACTTCCTATGTCAATTACGACACAACCCAATCCTTCTTTCTTGGCCAGGCCCGGGTTAGCGCGAATCTTTGGGATATTCCTTTTATCGTTCGTTTCAACATGGGGGGATGCTCCAATGATTTTTACGATTATTCGGTCGTAAACGGGGATCTGACATATTCGGCTTCCTTAGCCTTCACAGTGAAAAGGGACTTCGATTTTTATTGTGAATATGGGGTTCAGGACGCCACCTTTTCAAACCAGTCCAACGTTTTTGGCTTTGGGGTTCACGCCCAACACATTTACACGATCGGACCGCTTTCGATTGATGACCTTATTGGGGAAATGCAGGTTCCGATCGGTTTTTCCCTTAACAATACCTTTACGGGCGGGAACAACCTAAATTCTTCCGCCTCCCTATTACCCCAAAAATCCTGGTTCGTTGAGCTAAAAACCCGGATTAAGGCGATCAATCTAAACTTTTACGTGACCAATTCAACCGGGGACTATACCTTCGCCCGGCTCAACAAAACCAACGCCCTTTCCCCAGGGCCCGGCCCCATAACGCAACCGGTCGGAATGGGAAATGAAGTTGATGGATTAGGCGTGCCTTTCGTTGGTTCATCTTATTCCAACATTTCCTACATTGGTGATGTGGAGGTCACGTTTTGAGAATCGGCCTGACCTTATTGTTTTTTTTGATCGGAGAAGTCGCGTTTGCGGGCGAAAGCTTAAACGATTTAAAGACCTTTTATTCCCTCCACGCCAGTATGTTTCGTGAATTCCTCCAAATTAACGCTCCTGAGGGAGGCCAGCCGGGGGATTCAGCCGGGCAGGGAGTTACTGGCCATAAAAAAATAAATAAGACGACCTCTGTCAAAACAAAAGATGACACACCACCGGCTCCTGAAACATTTAATTTCACTGACAAGAGCGCCTGGGCGGATATGACCGCAAACCTTACGAATTTTCACAGCCATTTTTTAATAAAGATTGAATCCAGCTCACCGGTTGAAAAGTGGATTTTAAAAGACCTAACCAACACCGAAATTGATTCGGGTAGTTTGAACAACGCCTACACCTTCGTGGTCGATCACCCGGGAGAATTTAAAAAAGGAATGAGTTTAACACTGATGATTTATAAGGACGGTTTGCAGTACCCATCCCTTTTAAAGTTGCAATAGGAGGTTTGAATGAGAACTTTGGTCTTTTTATTCTTCGTTTTTTTCCTCGGTTCACTCTGTTACGCCCAGAGCGATAGCCAGCAGGATTTGCAGTCTTATAAAAGTTATTTGATTATTTACATGAAAAAATTTGAAACCCAACAGGGTTCAAATAATTATCCGCAGTACGGTTACGCCCAAAGAGCCGGTGTTTCAAGAACCCTTGCTGGAAAGAAAATGGGTTATTCAAAGTTCAATGATTTCCCCACAAAGGACGACCGGAATTGGGTCAAAGGCCAAGTCATTCAGAATGTAGGGGTTTTGGCCCAGGCCTTAGCACAAACGGCGGGAACAGCTTATGCCTTTGATAGCGCAAGCCAGCTTCGATCCAATGCCTCTCAATTAATCGCCACGGGGGACCCCACCTTTAAACAGATCGGTGGCCAGTTAAACCAGGAAGCCAGCCAAGTTGAAGCCGGGAACCAAGTAGGGGCCCAAAACACCGCTAATGGGATCTCCCAGACCCCCTTACCAGTTGTTTCCCAGGGCTACCAACCTGGGAGCCAGGAATCGGCCTTCGTCCAGGCACTCAGTAATACCTTTTCAATGATTATTTCCTCAGTAACAGGGGTTATTGGTTTAGCCGCCGCGAGTCAGTTTCTCCAACTTCTTGGCATTGGTGGTCAGGGAGGAGGGGCCTTTGGAAACATTATTGCCAGTGGAACAACGGGCTTAATAAACGGCCAACCCCCAGGGAATGTGGCTACAAATTCAAGTTCCTCCGCGGTATATGCCGGGGGAGGCTTGGTTCAAACCAAAATAAATACCAACACAGCGCCCATAGTCCAGCCACCCCCAGTTAATGGCTCATCATCCGGCGGGGTTCCGGCACCTTAAAGGAGTTTTTATGAAGGATTCAGACAAAAAAGGGTTTTTAAAAGATTTGGATGAACGTTTTAAAAAGTTATTGCCGGGGGATCACCAGGAAGGCCAACCCTTTTGGGGGTTGATGGAGTCGGTTAAAGGCAAATTAACTGGTTCGTTTTTTGTAATTCCCGGTTCGTCTCAAAATATAAAAATGGCTTTGCCTTTGTTTTTTTCAAAAAAAGAAGTGGGAGATTTTCTCGCTTCCCGCAGTGAAGCGGAAAAGAAGAAGTACGTAATAAGGGGTTTAACCAAAGAGCAAATACTTTTGTTGACGTTGTCTGCAAAGGATAGCGCCCTGTTTTTCATGGTTCACGACAGCCGTTTATCCGAAGGCCCGAATTGGGCTCACCGGTTATTAGGACCCGAAGAGTTGAAAAGGGAATTCATTCAATAAGGGAGGTTTCAAATGCTTAAAGTTTCCTTCGATCTTTTTATAAGTAAAGGTTGGGCCAACGCACATAAATTACCTTCCTTCCAGGCCGTTACTTCCCATTCAGAACACCAGGATGGTTCCAGGTACATTTGCGAAAGGGGCCATGCCTTTTCTTGGTTTTTTTTCAACGTTGAATATCGGATTCCTTGCAAGGAAGTGTTTTTAGCTAAATACATCAAGGTCGAAGCTGTTTAGTTTTAGGTTTTGCGGCCGGCAACGGCCATTTATTTACTTTTAAAAGGGAGGATGTATGAAGTTCAGAATTAGTCAGTTTCTTTGGAAGAACCGGACAATTGCCTTTGCGGCATTTTGTCTTTTGTTGTCCCAGGATGCCTGGTGCTTCACCACAGGGGTCCGGTCCTTGGATTACCTTTTTGGGACAACCACTGGAAAGGCAATCGCTATTGCGGAATTCCTTTGCATCATCGGTTTCATTTTCCAATTGTTACGTGTCAAGAAAGGCCACGATGATGAACTTTGGAACCTCGGATGGATCTTGTTTATTGGGATCCTGATTCCCTTCGTTCCGGATATTTTCACGGCTTTAGCGGGGATCTCCTCAAATGCCGGCGTTCAGGGTGGCCAAGGTGCTTGGAATGGTTCCAGCCCAAATCCCCAGTAAAGGCCGGGAAATGAAAAAAGGTTGGTTACTTTTTTTCTTAATTTTAATCGGAATGGCCGTCCCTTGGGCGGCCCAGGCCCAGCTAATTGGGGTTTCCCCCGATACCATCGACAATGGAATTAACAATTTCCTGAATAACCACGCCTGGCATTGGGTGGCAGTTCTTTTTAGGGGTCTTGGGAATTTCTTTTACAACATTTTTTGCATAGTTGAACAGTGGTTGAGCGGACTTCTTATTTTCATTCCCGACATGACCGACCCGACCAACTGGAATGTTCTTGGAATGGGGCAGACCGTCTATAAGGACATTATGAACGTGGCCAACATATTCAAATGGATCGGCTTTTCCGTTTTGATTATTTCCACGACGGTTTTCCTTTTGAAAATCGGGGCCGGACTTACCAAAGAATCTATAACGATTATTACCTTCTTTTCATTCTTCGTGCCCCTACCTTTTATTTTCGGATGGGCTGGAATTGTTTCCTGGTCCGCGCAGACGGCAACGGACGGCGGCTACTATATCCTTCACCAAAACAGCCTTCAAACAAAAGGGGTCCTGCAGGGTTTGGCCAACTCCAATTTTGCCCTAAACCAGGATACGGGGTCGGATGATTACACAGGTAAATACCGGGCTAGGACTGTTTATGATGTTACGGTTGCTAAACAAATCGTGGTTGGATCCGCCATTTTGCTGTCGATGTTAGGGTTTATTTGGGGGTTAATCAGGGTCAAAAAAGGGGATCCATCGGGGTGGTCATTTCTTCTAACCGCCCTGGGCTGTTTTGTCCTCATTTTACTTCTCCCCAATTTAATGATCAGTTTTTCTAACTCCGATGTTGCCCAGATTGGCGACCATACTAAATTTTCTTCTTCTACCGATGGCCAATTCCAACTTCCCCCAGAAGTCGCCCCTCAAACCGCAGTCAATATCGGGGGAGGTGCCCCGCCCCCCTCAACCGACCTGCCCTTGAACCAAAACAATGACACCCCGAAGGATTTTCACGCGGAAGATACATTTGGGAACATTGCGGGTAGCATCGTTCGTTTTATTGTCTCATTGGTTGGGATCGCTGTTTGTTTCGGCGTTACCTTGGCCAAACTTTACGCAATTGGGTCGATTTTCGTCCTATTCATGATCGGGCCGGTTTTTATTGGTATGTGGGGCAACCCCGCTTGGCGGGGAAGAACCCTACACGCCTTGGGCGTTTGGCTCCAGCTCCACCTTTATTCCTGGATCTGGGCGGTTTCTCTTTTTGCGTTAAATCATCTAATTCATTTGAAAATGACTCCGGGTGGTTATGGCGCCGGGATCGGTAACATTTTCTCCGCCCTGGTCATTATTGCCGGCCTTTGGATCGTCCAGAACCCACAACAGTTCACAAAGCTATTCTCAAACTATAACTGGGGTGGTGCCGGCACAGCCTCGGATTTCATCAGAACCTTCTCAAGAGTGATCCAGGCGGCCGCCGCGGGTGTTTCCCTTGGAACAAGCGCCCCAGTCCAAGCACTTGCCGGAAAAGCCGGCGGTTTCCTTGGCCACAAAATTTCCCGGGGCCATAGCGCCGGTTACAACATGGGGGCAAATGCAATGGGTAACAGCGTAAAGGCCCTCAACACCGTGGCCCGAAAAGTAGGCGGCGAAAAGTTTCACAGGGCGGCAGGCATTGAAGACAGTAAATGGAATAGCTTTGGCCAGGGGG
>PLZG01000002.1 GCA_003152075.1 candidate division FCPU426 bacterium | reverse complement strand
AAAAGCGCGGCATGTCGTTCCCCGCTACTTGCCAATCCACCAGCCCACCTTTCCAGGGCTAAAGCATCCCAAGGGTCCACCCCAGGGGCCTTTAGAAGGGCCGGAAACGACCAAGCTAAAAGCCTTATTCGTCCTTCGAGGGCGGCGTTACTCATTATGGCCTTCCCCATCTTCCCTTGGTGGTAAGTGGCTCTCGTGATTAACCCCAAGGGCGGCCCAGGAGAAGAAGGACAAAAACAACCAAAGCCACATAAAAACAGAAACCTTTGCGAAGGTGATGTTTTTATCGCAGGCAAGGCCAAATACGTTACCCAGGAACTCGTAGGTGAAAAACAATTTGTAGAGGGATACGAGTAAAAGGAAAAACAGGGCGCACCTGTAGAATATCCAGAAGAAATTGACGCCGACTTTGGCGGCATAACTCCCGAACTCCTTTCCGAATTCCTCAAACTTCTCTTTTTTCATGATCCCGACTCCCATATCTGGCCTCCTTCTTGTCCCGGTACTGGTTAAGTTGCCGGGCCAACTCCTCGTAGATACCGAGGTACTTCCTTTGGCTTTTACTCCTTAAAAGCTCCCTTAACACCGCCAAGGGAACCCTGTTCCTGATAAAAAACTCTCTTAGTTCTGGTAGCCTCCTTCTATTTTTGACATTCCTGTTTGCCAAATTTCCCTTATATCCCCTTCACAACACGCGTTAAGCTTTGAGCCATGCTGTTGGTTTCGTCGCTTGGAACCGCCTTTTCAAAAACACTGATTTGTCCCTCCGTCTTGGGCCCATGAGCAAATCCGATAATCATGGCCACCGGCTGGTTTTCTACTTTTTTCCCGGCTCCATCGGCTTCGCTTTTGGTCGTCAGTATCCCTTCCACAAGAAACTCATCCAAAGTGTCCCCGGCTTTCAAAACAAGGATCGGTTTTGAAAGCTTAAAACTCAGAACAAGCCTCCGATCGAGTATGTCTTGAATCTCCGCCTTGGAGAAAAAGTCCTGGAAAAATACCTTCCCCAGCTCCGGGGTAACCAGGTTGTGGAAGGCTTCCGTTGTCGCAACGTAGTTACGATAATTAACTCCGCAGAGAAAATTGGCGAAACCCAGGGCAAAACCCGAATCAACCGCCGTCCGCTTTTTAAGCCGTTTGGGCACAACCGCTTCCTTATACACTGGCCGGCTGATGATGGCCGACGGGACAACCTGGTGGACCGGGGCCAGGGCGGTTACTTGAGCTGGTTTCCTTAAAGACCAAACCAGGATCCCGGCACTAATTGCCAAAAGCAAAACCAGAAAGATTGTTCTCTTTAAATTCTTCATGCCTTTTCCTTCCATCCGTCAAATCCAAAACCTGTTTAAATCAGGTTAATGTCACCCCTCGGCCCGGCCCCGCGAAAAACTCCTGATAAGAGACTTTGTAACTCTTGGCGATTCCCCAAAGGATCAACCAACTCGGGTTTGCCTTTGCTTCCTCGATCGCCTCATAGGTGGCCAGGCTACAGCCCGACAATTCCGCCTGTTCCTCCTGTTTACGACCCTCCAAAATCCTCCAGGAATAGACCAGCTTGGCCAGGCTTGCCTGAGGGGTTTCCTGGGTGAGCCGTTTATATAGTTGCGGCTTATTTTCCTTAACCCAATCCATCAGGTTATGAATATTTAGGTACTTATCCGGCAAATCGCTTTCTTTTTTCTTGCGGCGGCCCGCCTTTGTTTTACTTTTCACCGTTTGTTTATTCATGCCACTATCTTACCCCTAATATATTAGGGGTTGTCAACCTGTTAAAATGTGTTTTTTATAGGCCCGGCCACGAACCCAAAAAACCGCAACTAAATTGGCTACTCCCCAAAAGCCAATAACCCTTTTGGCAGACCTGTCAAATTTCCGATTCAACCGCCCCATAAAATCCCTTTATTTCCTAATGGCTACCCGGAACCCTGGGCATTGCTTTTGGTTTTAAAAGCGCCGCTTGCCTTCGGGAAAACCTGAGGCCCCTCTGGCAAGACTTGGCCCCTTGGTCCAATTTCGACGGGATCAGGCGTGGCCATGATTCATTTTCAAGTCAGTTTTTTTGGTATTAACGCGCGGTGAGGGGGAGGGATGATCCAATGATTTGATGGTGTGGGGTGTTGGTTCTTATGGGGTGGCCTTAAAGGTTTTAGCCAGGCGCACGGGAAACCCTGCGCCTGGCGTGGTGTGGTTTTAGGCTTTCATCATTAAAGCGATCTCCTCTTTCCTCCTTTTTCCGATCTCGTTGACCTGCCGGTAAATCTGCTCGACCGACCTGGGTTTGAAATCCGCCGGGCCCCAATCAAACGTTGTCACCTTTTCGGTGGCCCGGCGGCCGTTTTCCAGTTCGTATACCAGCCTTACCGGTTCATCAGGGTCCACAAATTCCAATTCACGGTTCACTTCCGCCACCAGTAGCCCCGGTATGTTGGACCAAATACCATCGAGGCGGCCCTCGTTCTCAAAGATACAAACCTTTGGAACGGGTTTAGCCCCTTCGAGGTTATCCAGGAGGAGCTGGGCCAATG
>PLZG01000091.1 GCA_003152075.1 candidate division FCPU426 bacterium | reverse complement strand
ACAAACCCTCCTCTGGCACGATGTCCACGACGGGTCCCCATCATGGACAGCTTTACTGGGTCAAATGCCTAAAATCACCATTCGGCAAACTGACCGCCTCCCTGTGCAACAATATATTTTCCAGCAGGGCCTTCAACCTCCCAACTTTCATAACCAGAGGAAATTGGAATAATCTCAAGACGATAGTCTCCCTCGAAATCAATAAGTAAATCCAAGGTGCCCTCTTTTACCTGGACATGCAGAATTACCGAGTCCGCTAAAAACGATGTGGTAGACGTCGCCGCATCAATAGGTGCAGGCAAACCAAATTTCTGTCGGTGGTCATCACTACTGACCTTAATGTTTCCGTTTTGAATTAACCGCCACGGACACTCAACACTGATCTTTAATGAGTCACCGAGATCAAAGACCCACCACGAAGGGTCGGAGAACGAAACCTTAGCATGATGTCCGACCATCCAAGAGAAGTCAAAAAGACTCGTGAACTCGCCTCCCCATAACAAATGCCTAAATGGCACTTTTTCTTTGTCCATGACGGGTCCCCGCCGTGGACAACACTAAATTTTCTATCTCAGTTTTTATCTTCATGTTCACCCTGATTCACACCTTATCTTTATCATGTCCAAAATTACTTCTAGTAGTAACGGGAGCAAGATCGCGTTAGAAGGCGTAATTCAAGCCCAAAGCCAGGCCCTTTGATTCAGGGGTAAGATTCCAAGTTAGTGGCCCCGGCTTTATCGCTTTGGCGTTATAACGCTGGACAGCGGTATATTTTGCCGCACCCCCTGCATTCGACAGAAAAGACGCCCCCACCCCCAAAACCAAGGCCGGAATTTGCACAGGAAGGTAAGGCAGGGAAATCTTCAAGGTTCCTACCTGGATGATGGTACCGGGAATCACCAGACAGACGGCGGATCCGGCTGCCGATGCCCCCAAACTGATGAGTCCCAAGGTTTCATCTGTCTCGGATTGCGCCAGGAGGGCGCTGGTTTGGGGATCCCCGGTGGGATCCAACAAACTTTTCAGTTGCGGTTCGGTAAGCTCCCTTCCGTTTTGAAGATATTTCATTCCCCAAAGCGAATCCCAACGGGTTTCAATGGGGGCGGGAGCCTCAGAGGATCCGGCGGAAGCCTCTTGGGCCCAAACCGGGTCTAAGAGGCTTCCGGACAAAAGGGCTATCCCCAAAAGTGAAAATTTTTTCGTGGCGGTTTTATTCATTATTCCCCGCATCCCTTTCTTAACCCTTTTCTTTGTCTACTAGGGGTCCCCGTCGTGGACAACCTACCGTTCAACTCAAGCTCTAAATTAAGTCTTTCATTGGGAAAAGAGAAAGTCCTGGATATTGGTAATGACGAATATTGAAAGTGACCAGGGTTAAATCATTCAAAAGGGCCGTGGCGGCGATAACAGCGTCAGCCCATTCACCCCGGTGAGGTTTGCGGGAAGATGAACGAAGAATTTCAGCGGCTTTTTGAGCTGTTAAGGGGAGAACTGGAAGTATCTCGTAACTTCCCAAATGTTGCCGGACGGCTTTCATTTCAGAAGGTTTAGCCCCAACTTCCACCTCCAGAACATTGATGGCTGAACAGGCTATGGATTCTTCCTCGGAGAGATTTAATAGGAGTTCCACTATCTCCGAACGTCCTCGAAGGGCCCAAATAATGACGTCTGAATCGATCAGGTAAGGCATGGGCCTGCTTAACTCCATCCCCGAATTCGGCCCAAATGGCGATTAATGCCCGCCTGGGTTTTCATGTCAGGGTGATTTTTATCCGTCCATGTGCCTGCGGTTTGCTTAAGAACTTTCTTAAATTTCATCGACCGGAGTTGTTTTTCAACCGCCTCCGAGACAAAACGGCTTCTTTGGCGGGCGGGAATGGTATGCTTCAGCTCGGCACCCAATTCATCGGGAAGGACAATTAAAGTTTTCATAGGAAAACCTCCTTTTCTATATATACGAGTGTATATCTATAAGGCGTGATTCGCAACACCCATTCAATGGCCTAAAACCTTGTCCACGACGGGTCCCCGCCGTGGACAATCGTTACTTTGTGTGTTTACCAATCCAATCGCCAATGAAGGCCAACACTTCAAGGGCAAGTCCTTGAAGAGGGTCGGCGGTATCAAGCGACGGTCCAGGTTTGCAGGTCTGAAAACCATGGCCCATGTTTGGAAACAATTTTATAAGAAAGTCCGGATTTTTCCCCTCTTTTAAGGCGTTCTCCATGGCTGGTAAATTGTCCCCAGGCGGAACCATTACGTCCTTTCCCCCACCAATCGCCAAAACCGGGCATGTGACCTTCTTCAGGGTGATTTTGGGATCGCAAGCCAAAAGAAACCTTCCCCATGGGCCAAACAAAGGATACCTATCCCCGAGGTCTTTCCAATAAGCCTGGGCTTCCTGAATCGCTTGTGGATCATCCTTTATCAGGGGAATCATCTCCGTCCTATCGATCTCGCTGATCTTCTCCATGACAACAGCCTGATCTTTCTCTTTTTTAATTTCCTCAAGGCCAAGAAGAATCATTTTCTGCCAAATGGAGACGGGTCTTTCCCCCAAGCCTCTCGCTTGGTCATTCAGTTCCCTCTGACGAAGAATGATTTTTTCTCCATTAACCCCAAGGCCTGCCATCAGGACAACAAAAGACACGTATTTAGAATGGGCTGCAACCATTGGCGCAATTAGCCCTCCCTCGCTATGGCCAACGAGACCGATCTTTTTGGGGTCAATTCCCTTCCGGTCTTTTAGGTATTCCACACCAAAACTTGCGTCATCGGCGAAATCCTGGCTGGTGGCGGTTTGGTAATCACCGGAAGAAGCCCCAATACCCCGTTTGTCATAACGGAGGGTGGCAATGCCCTGACGGGTCAAGAAATCCGCCAAGATCAATAATTTATGTGCGGGGTATCCATTGTAGCCGTCCCGTTTATGAGGCCCAGCTCCAGCGATAATTAAAACCGCCGGAAAGGGCCCCTGACCCGATGGGAGGGTGAGAGTGCCGGCGAGAGTTACCCCGGCTTGGGGATTCACGAAGGAAATTTCCTCTTCCTGGTAGGGAAAAGGCCGGACAGGATCATGTCCAACAATTGGATTGTTAGGTTCCGAAAATGTACGAATGGGATAAGCAACAGCAATTACCGACACAAGAAAAGACCAAAATAAGTTTTGAATGAGAAGTTTTTTAATTATCCTTGCCCCCACATCGAACATTACGTTCGGATCACATTTTCCTTGTCCATCCCGGGTCCTCGTCGCGGACAACGATCCCCATGGATCGGCGGCCCTATTTCTTCCGATACAATTCGTATATTTTTTCCATGAATTTCCGGAACATTCGGTTTGCCCCGTATTGTTTCGAATTCACCCCCGCGGTCACCTTCTGGAGAATGTTTTGGACGTTCTCCGAGTTGTAAATCTTGTCGAATTTCACCTCAGGGTCATGGATGCTTACGCCGGTCTTCCCGCTGGCGATGGAATAGACAAAAAAGAACCATTTTTTCGTGGCTCCATCCCATTTTTGGCCCAGGGCATCCGAATAGGCTCCCATGTCCCAATTCCCAACCGCCGGGAGCAGGATGACCCGGACGTCCGCACCGGTTTCCCGCGAGAATTTCCCCAATAGGGCCCGGAGCTTATCCCCTTCCTCTTTATCCACGAAACCCGAGGGGTCCACTAGCGGTTCCTTTACCCAAGGGATCAAGCCGAAGGAATTCTTTTTCCTTTGCCACCGGTTTAACCGATCCGGATCCACCCCCCACAGGGTCCATTTTTTTTGGGGGAGATCAAAGTACCAATCGGCGTTCAAGATAATGTCCAAACCTAAAATGGCGTCAGGCTGGAGCCCTTTCAATCCCGGAATAAGGCCTTGGTTCTTGACCCAGACTCGGTGGCCGGAAAAATGATGGCCCCCCACCGTCAAATCGCGGCAGAGGTAGACTTTTTGGAGGCCGACTTTTCCTAAGGTGTCATGTGCCGGCGATGACGTCCCTGTGTCCTCAAAACAGCCTTTGTTTTTTTCGTAAAATTCCCCGCTCACAACCGTGCGCCCGCAACCCGTGTCCCAAACCACTTTGGCGTCACGGGCTCCGAACCGCGCGGGCAGGATTAGATTGCCAAAGCCGTCCACCTCCATGGAATCCCTTTCCTTCACGGTCGGCTCGACGCCAAAAAACAATTCTCCTCTTGAAAAATCAAGGAGGACCTTGCGGCCCTGGAAGATCCCATGGCCCAATAAACCATTGGCTTCGGCCCCCCTCCCCACCGGCCATCGGGCGACGGCCTCACCGTCCAGGTCCAGGCCAGCGTAATGGATTTTCAGGCCGACCTGGTCCACAACCTTGTTATCCCCGAAAAAGCTGAATACTTTCTTCCAGCCCGATCTTTTGTACCTCAAAAAATAAGCCGAGCTAGGAACCAAGGAAATATCACTACCCGTATCCAAAACACAAGGGACCGGCTGCCCGCCGAATTTGGCGACGGTGTATAAATTGAGAAAATCCTCCTCCGGCATCGAAAGCCACAACCCGGCCCGCGTGGTTGTTCGGGAAGCATCATATCCCGGCCCGTTGGGGCCAGGGGCCTGCCAGGCCGCGGTGAGTTCGGGGGTTTTGGCCAATGCGGAAATAGGACGGCAGGTCGCCAAATAAATATGGATTCCAAATTTTAAAGCGAAAAAAAGGATCCCTATCAAAAGGATCATTCGACCCATTCTTGAAATCTTTGCGGAAGAGGTATCCCTGGCTTTGGAACTATTGCCGCTTTCCTTAGCGGCTTTATTGATACTTTTTATATAGTCATCGTCAAGGCTTGGTTTTTTATTCAAAGATATCAACCTTCAAGATATTCTTTATCAGTTAACCTTGGCTAAAAACTAATAACAACCTTAGCCCGGTTGTCCAATCCGGGTCCCCGTCGTGGACAAAGCTCTATTCGCCATCTTTCGACTTTTTCGTATCCGGCCAAAAGACCGTGGCCCGAGCGGTGTTGGACTTGAACACCAGTTCCCCGGTCCGCAGGTCATATACTCGCGGGTGGCACCCGCAGTTCGAGGAAGCCACCAGTAGGTAGGGACCTCGGATTTGCACGGCCACCACGTCCCCGCCCGTAAATCCCTCGTCCGGCGGGGTGACCAGCTGGCCCTTGATTTCCATGAAAAACAACCCCGAGGAAAAGGCGTAATCGCCCAGGTTGATGTCATATAAATAAACCGGCCCATAGGGGGTGTTAATCAAGGTCCATTCCCCTGAGTCCGGATGCAGCACCTTGGGTTGTGCCTTTTTGAGCCGGCGCAAGACGGCCTTTTCCTCCACATTATCCCCGCCGCTATGGCCTTCCAGCAGTTGGACGGTCCGGGGCCCCACGTTTTTCACGGCATCCAGCGCATTGATCCCTGCCGCGTCGCACTCCTCGGCGGTGGTAGGCTTTTCTTCGAACTCCACCCATTTTCCTTTTTTGAAACGAAAAGCCCTGGCCGTGGCATTATCGATGTCGTCGCTGGATTGTTTCTTGGGTTCGGGCCCCGCCGAATCAAATGCAGCCAAATCCCCCTTGGCCGTGTAGGCAATATCATCTGGCTCAGCCGTGGCTTTCCCGGGAAAGGGTACGGGCTTGATGGTCTTTTGGGCCAAATCCACCCGGTAAAGCATGCTTTTGAAATTGGGAAATTCCTCGTCTTTGTACCCCGGCTTCGGAAGGTGAAAATCGGATCCGCCATAGCCCGCCATTAAATAGGTACCGGGGTCGAACCAAGCCACGGCCTCTTTTAGACCGGGTTTCCAGGATACCCGGGCGCCATAGTTGGCGCAGGGAAATTCAGCCAGGGTTTCTTTCTTGCCATCCGGAAGGCCGATCTTGAGCCATACGCAACCCTGGCCCTTCGGCACGAGGCAGGAAACATATACAGGTTTGAAATCGGCAGCGGCAGAAAGAACGGGAACCATGGCGGTAATGGCTAAAACACTGAACAGTTTTATATAAAACCGATTATTAATTCTCATAGTGTCCTTTCCATATTATTGTCCACGATGGGTCCCCGTCGTGGACAGCAGTTAAACTTTAACTTTTGCGGGTACACACCACAATCCCCGTGGACCAATTCATCTTGCAAACATGAAAATCTTTTAAGCCTTCCAATTTCACCAACAATTCGTCCACTAATTGTTGGTGTCCTTCCGGCCAATTGGGTTGTGTAAGCATATCATCCACCACATAAAACCCGCCCAGAGCCAAAAGGCGAAGAGCTTCCTCGAAGGTGTTATATTTCCCAGGCCATGAATCGGCAAAAATGAAATCGAAGGTTTGACCCGCCAAGGATTTAATAAATTCTCCGCCATCCGCCACTTGAAGGGTCAATCGAGGGTCCGAACCCAAAAATTGTTTTGCCACGGAAACCAAATCAGGATCGTGATCCACCGACAACAAAGATGATTGAGAATCCATCCCATTCAATATCCAAGCAGCGGATAAACCGGTGCCTGTCCCAATCTCCAAGAATCGACCTTTGGGTTTCGCGGTCGCCAGGGTTTGCAGTAAATTGCCGGTCAAAACGTCGGACGCCATTTTAAAATCCAGCGTCTTTGTAGCTTTCAAAACCTCAGGGTATTGGGGCGGGAATGGAATCGTTTCTTCTTTATTCAACGGTATACTCCAACCTTATATTTTTTGGCTCTTCTGCAAAAGTTGTGGG
>PLZG01000066.1 GCA_003152075.1 candidate division FCPU426 bacterium | reverse complement strand
CCACGACAATTATGGTCGCCATCGCCTCCCAGAAGTTCAGGCGAGTCAACCCCAACACAAACCCGAACCAAAAGGATCGCCAGCCGTTAGTGCGAGCCAGAACCCTTTTCCGCATCAGTTTCACATCAGTTCTCAGGTACTTCTTTCCATCCATACCGACGGCGCACTGAATAAAATGATGTCCCTCCTTCAGTTCAAACCTTTTGGTGGTCTTCCACCAAAAATCTACCGGGAGCAACCCTTCCTTGATATAAAACTTAAGCAAATCCACCAGGCGCTGGGTCACCGGGCCTGAGAAAATAGTCATTTTGGATTCGATGTCATAGACTTCCGCGGTCATATCCCACGACTTCAGGTTGATCGCCACATTCGTTTTGCTTTCAAACATAATCATTTTTACCTCCACCTTTCTTTGATGAATGTAGGTTAAACCCTGGCACGGACAAGGCTGAAAGGGGCGTAAACTAATGGGTGTCTGACACCGCCATCCAGCCTCACTAAAAACGCCGATACCGCCGCCGGGGTGGCATTCTTGTAAGCTCCGGGATGAGCCGAGAGATTTCTTTCAGGAATCTTGGATCCACAATCATCCTTGGAGCAGGGAGCATCATATTGTTTACGGCCGGTTGAACGGGTGCCTGGGGCGCGGGGGGGCCATTGGTGGCCAATTCCACAAAGCTTTCTCGCGACATCATGCTAACTACGGCTTTTCCATCCACACGTTTTGGATGAAGGCACCAAAGAGGTTGACGGTGTGCATCAGTCGGATCGGGCAACATATCACCCAAAAAATCAAAAAAGACCTGGACTGAACTATTAAGCCAATCCGCTGGGAAACATATTTCGGGATTAGGGACAAGAAAATATCCGTTCATTTTTTTTGTTGCTAAATTACCTATTCCTTTTTGAAAGCGTGGGTAATCCTTCTTTAAGCGCGTGCCATCCACAACCCAAACCATGTTCTTATAGAAGCGTTCTCGGGCATCACGTTCTTTCGGATCGAGATGCGAATGTTGAAACTCAATCACGAGGCCATGTTTTGTGCGAACATCCGCGATATGCTTTTCACCGGATGGGTCGTATTGAATAAATTCTTGGAATTCGGTAGGAAATTTATTCTTCCACGAGCGATGCCATTCAGTTTCATTTTCTTTACCAAGATTACAGTTTTTACGTCCTTTATGTGCCCAATGGTCTTCTCTTTGGGGCCCGCATTTGGCAATTACGGGTGCATCGCAAAAAGGGCAAGCGGCTTTCCCGCCTGAAAAAGCCGTCGTGCGGTTCCCATTTATGATGGCAATATTCATTACATCTCTCCTGTTCCGTTATTCCTTGGGATCCCTTTGTTTGATCTCGTTGTAAACAAACAGGGCCGCCAGGGTTTCCCAAAAACTCATTCCAAAGAGCCCAGAGATCAATCCCCATAAAAAGAATTGGCCATCGTGGTTGGCAGGGGCTTTTTTCTTGCGTAAGGTCACTTCGACCTTCAAATAGCGGTGTCCGTTGCCATTGATGGCCACTTGAATCAGGTGGGCCGCATGGCCGTAATCGGTGTTTTGGTAAAGATGCCATTCAAAATCGTCTGGAAGGTTTTTCTCTAGGATGGCCGAGTCCAGGATCTCAAGAAAATTAAGGTCTAGTTCGCCCTCAAAAAGAACCTTTTTGCTGGCACAATCGGTCAACACCACTTCTGTGTCGTATTTCGTACCCCGACTATTGATGCTTTTTTCGTCGAATTGGATTTTCATTCTTCCGTCACCGTACCCTAACTTGATTTATGGGTTTAGGGTAAACCGGGGCACGGACATAGGGAAAAGGGGCTAAATAAAGAGGTTTCAAGGACTTTTCAACGGCGNNTCGATGTTTCTTGGGAGAAAGTCCGCGCTGGAAGTGGCCATAGAAATGATCACCGCCTCGGCTTCCTGCCCCTGAAATTTATCCACCGTCCCCACCCGCGCTTCCTTCGGCAAAGCGTCCTTCAATTTATTGACCTGCATGTTGTAAGGCGAAACCACCAGGATATTCTCTTTTTTCATGGGCTTTTGGACACCATCGTCATTCACATAGGACATCTTTAAAAGGCTGGTGTAGATTTCGGAAACTCTTTGGATTTCCTCATCGCTAAATTGGGAACAGCCATCATGTTGGACCGGGACATAACGAATACCGGAAGGGGCCAAGGCCGGGTCGGCTTTGCCTTCCAGGACGAGGACCCTTTTCGACGTTCGCTTTTCTGGCTTCAGACGTCCGTCATACACCGCCTCGGAAATAAACCCGCAAACATCCGGATGCAGGCGAAAGGTGGTGGGTAAAAAGATGCCCTTTTCTGGGGGCACGGTAGAGTTGCCTTCTAGTAGATAATCCAGCGCGGAAAGGCCCGATTGACCGGGATGAACCCCCTGGATGGGTTGGGCCAGCTGCATTTGATCACCCAGAAGAACAATGTTTTTGGCACTTGTTCCCACGGCCACTAAATTAGCAAGGGATACCTGCCCCGCTTCATCTATAAAAAGATAATCCAATTGCTGGTCAATGTTAGCGTCCGCGAACAGCCAGGCCGTACCCGCGATGAGTTGGCAGTAACCGCTGGTGATTTTACCTATGGCCTTTTCATTGGTGGTCTCGTTGATGATCTGCTCGCCCATGTGGAGGGTGTCGTCATTTCCTCCGGTCGATTTTTTGACGCCCCGGAACACCTGCCCTACTTTCTTGGCTTCCTTCTCAACGGCCCCCAATAAATGATTGATGACTTTATGGCTGTTTGAAGTGACCCCGACCTTTTTCCCCTGGGCCAACAGGGCCAAGATGATGTGGGAACCCGTATAGGTTTTGCCCGCGCCTGGGGGCCCTTGGATAAAGAGGCAGCTCTTTTGCATGTTAGCGATCGTTCCGATAATCTTGGGAAGCCATGTTTTGGAGTTGGGATCTTCCTCCACCAGCGGCCTCCCCTTGGCAAGCCCTTTGATCTTAGGGTTTACCTTTTTCAGAAAGGAAGTCACCGCCGCATAACGGTTTTCGTTGCCTTTAAGGGATAGAAGGTAATCATCCACATAACGGTCCACCGCCCCTTCCAGTTTCCCGGTGGGGATAGGCCAACCTTCGCCAAAATCCATATTTTTCGGAGGAGCTTCCCTTTTTTTGCTGATTTGAAAACTCACTTCCTTTTTATCGTAGTCCACCTCGATTTCGCCAAGGTTCAACAATGTGTCCACGTCGAGACATTGGGAGCCGGTCCTCAGTTTGAATTCCTGTTCGGGATACCGATAGGTGTATTGGTTCGAAGCGGGATGATCGGGGACCGGGCCCTGCCGGACTAGCGTGGAACCGGCGATACACAAGTCATCATCCAAACGTTCCTCGTAGGTCATTTGCTGACGGTCGTAGAGGGCCCAATATTGGGGTTTGGCTTCCCTCCGGTGGAAATCCATCAGATGAAATGTTAGTTCTTTCAACCGGTCTTCCTCGCTCCAATCTAGAAGGCTCGCCGGCAAATCCCCGGTTAATTTTTTTCGATACTCTTCAATGCGTCGTTCCCTCTCGATGATGTTCTGGGATTTAACCCTTTCCTTGGGGTCAATCGGCCCCGCATCCAAAACATCCTCCCCGCCCACAAACTTCGAACCGATCTCCAAAAGCCAATCCCGGAGCTTTTGGGTGGAATCCAGGTCCACCTTGTTATAGTCCTCAATATCCGTTAGCAATTTTGGGGTCTTCAACATCTTCCACTTTTCGTAATAAACGACGCTGGCCCCGGCATCGGTCACTTCCCCGTCGCGGTCCTTCATATAGAAATGCTCAATATTTTTGATGGAATAACTGGGTTCGGAAACCCGAACCGCTTCCCGAACCACCTGGTAAAGATCAATCATTTTTCCATGCCGCAATAGATCATCCACCTGGGATTCGCGGGTGGCGTGGAGAGACATCAACTTCTTCAATGCGGTTTTTTCATAGCTGGCGTAATGATAGATATGAGCACCGGGGTTCTTCTGGAGGTGGTCGGTCACGAAATCCATAAAGGCCTCGAACGAAACCTTTTCCGCTTCCCGACTATGGGCCCAGAAGTGCTTATAAACCGGCTTCTTGGCCTTGAAATAAAGCAGACCGAATAGGTATTCCAACCCGCCCGTCTCCAGTGGGTTGCCTTCCATATCGAAAAACAGGTCACCCGGATGGGGTTTGGGCAGGCGGGTAAATCCTCGAAGACCTTCCTCAATATCCTCTTTCAGATCGAGCAATTCAAAGATGCGTTCCCCTGTTTTCCGGGCCTGAAATTGAAGGGATGCCTGGTGCTGGAGTCTTTTATAAGTCGATTCTTGGATCTTGAGGTTGGGCTTGGCCGGAACTTGGGGACTTTCGGCCAATTGCCCAAGGGTTTGAATGCCCGCCCCGTTGAGGCGTTTGATTTGCACGCGTGAAATATTGGCAACCAGGGATAAATGGTCGTCTTTTACCCGGCTTTCAATACAGATGTCATTCCAGCCACAGTATTTACATTGTTCACAGGGGTTGGGATAGGTGCGGTTGGGATCGGGATGGGCCACGGTCTCTAAAAAACGGGCCTTGAGCCGCTGGTAGTAATGGATGTAATCCGATACCCGGTAGGCTTGTTCGATCCCTGTTCCCAGGACCAGGTGCATCTTTTGGGGTTGGAGTTTTTGTATACCGCCCACCAGTTGGGAATAAAAGGCAAGCTGGATGAGAAATTTGGCTTTACCACTGTAGGCTAATTTGGCGTCGATAACTTCGTAAGAGAATTTGCCAAGAGCGGAAGGTGTTTCCACGCGGCGAAGAAAGTCCGAAAACCCTCCCATGTTGCCCTCATAGAGGGCGGCCTGGTAGATGATCTCCACACCGTCTTTCATGGCCTTCAGGGTGGCGGCCATTTTATCTTCGAGGGTTTTAGACTTTTCATTGATATCAACGAAGGATTTGTGTTTCTTTTTTAATAGGGAGACGTAGTTTTTTTCATGGGCGATACCCTTGGCCTGGACAAGCGCGCCCATCTCATCCACCACAGTTTTCTCCATGGGCTGATCCAGGTTAATTCGGTCCATGGCCGTCATGTGTTCGCACTCAAGGAAATTGGAAAGGTCTGTGGCGGAATAGATGATGCCGGATGGGGATTTTTTCATAAACGATTCCAAACCATTTTTTTCTCTGCCACTGGAAACCCCTCAATTTTTCAATAAACCATGCGCTACATTCACGACAATAATACAGCACCTCTTATGGTTTCTTCCGGGGTTTTATGTTTTTGATTTTTCCAAAAGGGGAAGGCGTTTTATCGAATTTCATTTCCAACTGGTTGTTCCCGAATTCGACCGGGGGCCCATCCACCAACCAATCCTCAGATAAAAGAGCCTTTTGTTGGGGCGATCCAAACCGGGAAATGCAATAGATGACTTTCCTTGCCTCGTCTGCTTCCCCTAAACAATGAAAGCGGCCTATCCAATCGTGGCCCAGGCGGAAACCCTTGTCGTCAAAAAAGGAAAACTGATTGAAGAGGGGGTCCAGGCGGTTAGTGGTGGAAAACACGGTAGCCAAAGCCCATTCATTTCCTGGATCTTCCTTCAAGACTTCCTCCGCCATGACATGGGCCATGGCATATTGTTTGTTCAGTCTAAAGGCAAATGCCGTCATGCCCCGAAGTGGAAAGGAATCGGGATTCCAGGCCAGCTTCTCTGTAACCCAGTTAAATGCCCCATCCATATCATCCCGCATCAAATACTTGTCGAAGACCATTTGAGGGTCCATTTTTTCCTCCCTTAATTTTTACAATACTTATCCTATCCGGGACCACGGACATGGTCGAAAAGGTGGTATTCAAATATGTATAGCGAAATGGAATTACTTTCCTTTTTGTCGGCGGAATTTAGCTATTTGTTTTTTAAGGTCTTTCTTTACTTCGGGGGATAAACGGGCCATTAGGTCTTTTTTATAATTAATCCCGGCTGAATTGAGGGCTTTATCCCAGCTAGAAAAATACAAAAGGGTTGTCCAGTAAAAGGTTGGGTCCACATGGCGGATATAGGAACCTGATAGATTTATATCATTGGCGTCAAAATCTTTTAATTTAGCGATAATGATTTTTCTCGACCATTTCGGCATAAAACCCTCCCACGGCGGCAACCCTGGGTTACAAAATCCTCCCTTTTTTAAAGAGGAATCCCAAATCAAATCATCATTCCCCGCCTCATTCTTTTGGAGTTACCAACGTGCGGTCTCGGTCATAGTCCAGACCGTGGCGGCCCCGACGACCAGGAAGTAAGCATAAAAATAAACAGAAGTATTCACCGCTCCCCAGGCGCAAAGACCAGCATTGACGGCGTTCAAAAGCAGGACGGTCATGACCCAAAACTTCGCGGGCCTCTCCAAAAACCCTTTCCTTGGCCTATTCATGGGCCCCATAAGTGCCCCCTTTCTTCGGTCATCCCCTTTTGGGGGGCCGGCCATAACACATGAAGCCTCAAAATGCCGGCCTCGGCCCCCAAATAGACCAAACAAAGGAAGAAGTAAAAAAGGCCGCACCAAAGAGTTTCGTAATCACCCAAGTTGGACCAAAAATATTCGGTGAGTAAGCGGGAGGGGTAAAGTAAGAAAAGGGCGGCGGACGAGCGGATCAGGAAAACGGGATGCCTCCGCAGAAACCCTCCTAGAGGGTCATAAAGTGGAAAAAAATAGTGGTTCAAGAAATAAATCAGCCCCATGTACCCCAAGGATTTGTAATAGAACCGGGTGTTCCATAAAAAATCCTCCAGCCTAAATTGGAGGCCGAAGTAGTAATACCATGCCTGAAAATTCCTGGCCGAGTTGCGGAAATAGATGGCCTTTTCGTCCACCCAACTATCGATCAGGATATGGACCCCTATTTCGACCGCCCAAAGGACCAGCCCTAGGATGACCAACCACATAATTTTTGGCATCGGCTTTTTAAAGTTGTTCATGATTCCCGCCTTTCCCAAACCAAATGGTGCTTAGAAGCTATTGAGGGATAACCACAATGGGCCGGTTGTTCCGAGGTCCCCGTTTTCTAAAAATATTGAACACCAGCGCTAGCCAAATGAGGCCGGGCCAGCCGGAGAAAAACATCAGTAGGGTAAGTGCAAGCGTTCCCATGGACATAGTTCGATGGTAACGGAAGGCACGGACAAGGGAATTTTATGGGTTTTAAAGGCCTTCAAGGATGAATGGTTACGCGTAGATGGCTTGAACGGCTTTGATCTCTTTTAACCAAAAGTCACGAAATTCCGCTGGAGCCACCACTTGCACATCACCCAGCGCAGGCAGGAAGTGACGGGCAACCCAATCGGGGCTGTTGCTGGGAAGTGTCAATGTCACCCAACCTTTGGCGGGAACGCTGGTATGCGGAAACAAATGTTTGAATCGGTCGTAGGCAGGCTGACGGATTTTGATCTTGACCTGTACTTCCTGTCCGGTGGGCCGGAACACGCTTAAATCCATGTTTTTAAAATCCTTCAATTCCTTCTCTGATAGCCATGGGGCCCACTTTTCACCTAGTTTGGTCCTTTTCATTTGGTCCAATCGAAAGACCCGCCAACCCTCCCTTTGAATATCCCAAGCCAAAAGACGCCAACGGCGATGGTCTTGGCGGAAACTTAGGGGTTTGACGATTCTCTTGGCCAGTTCCCCGCTCTTGTAATGGAAAATCAAGTACCGGCTGTGCTGGATGGCGTCGATGATCCGGCACCCTTCCGGCAACAAGACGGCTGGACTTGGATCGGGATAAAAGCGTTCCAAGTTTTCGAAGTTTTCCTTCCATTTCCCCTGAGTCATTTCAGCCGCGATGCCCTTGAGAGCCTTATCAAAAAGGGGGCCGCCATAGGCGCTATTCAAGGCCCGAACCGCCCAAAGGGTTTCAGAAAGATTTAATCCAGCCATTTGGAGCAGGTCATTGGAAACTGCCGCTTTGACCGTTGGACCCTGATGGGTGGTTGAGGACCTAACCCCCAAAAGGGGTCGGCCATCATCGGAAGCGGAGTGGAGACGCCATTGCATGGCCATCAAATCCCGAGCGTTGAGGCCGAACCGATTTCGAATGTTTTCTAACGTAGTTGGCTTTTTGGAGGCGGCCACCAGGGCCAACATCCGGTTGATCGACCATTTCCGGCGTTTCCAAAGGGGTATTTGTTTCATGGAACGGCCTTTACGATCAGCTCTTTGAATTTGAGACGGAAATCAGGCGGAGATAGTATTTTGGCATTGGCACCGAAGGAGAGCATCCAGCTGAAAAAGGCCTCTTCGCTTGTCACAAAATATTCACACAAAACCGAACCGTCCTGTTCACTGGAAACCACCATTTGAGGGTTTTTTTCCAGGACGCGGCCCACTTCCCCGGCATTCACGCGAAAGTGAACAACGGTCCCCAAAGAAGAGTCATAATCGTAACGGCCTGTCCGGATATAGCGGTCCGCGTCAAAATCGGAAGGCTGGGGAATGAATTTTTCTTTCGGGTTCTTGGAAATGAAAATGCTTTTGATCCGGTCCAGAGCGATGACCTTGGGGGTTTGGGTTCGGTGGCAGCCTACGATCAAGAAAGTTTGCCCATATCTGAAAAAGATCGCATAGGGACTAAAGAATCTCTTCTCAGGAATCCCTCGATGGTTGGGATATTCCACATTGAGGACTTTTCTCGCCAGCAACGCCTCGTGAGCTTTCATGAAATGGGAAATTTCTTCCGGGTTTTCGTTTTGCTCGCCTTGAAGGATTTCGTCGAAAGGGGCGCTGAAGGCTAATAATTTTTTTAGCGCAAACAAACCTTGGGTCATCATTTGGCCGGAGATCGCCCGGTCCTCAATGGCTTCCCTTAAGGATTTGGCCCAGGACCGGTTCATTTGAAAGTTTTTGAGCCAGGCTTGGTGTTTGGGAATGGTATATCGTTCCTGCCCATCTTCCCCGGCTTCGGCGACCACCACAAAACCCTCTTCGCTCAAATCATTCTTGTCCCGCGTGAACAGTTTTTCGGTCGCGGCGGCTTTTCGTTCATCCTTTGAATAATATTCGGAAAGGTGGTCGTAAATTTCTTGGTAGGTCGGCGCTTGATGGCGTGAAGACAGGAAATTGAGGAGCGCGAACTTTCGGTCGAGGTCGTTGGCCATGATGGGGGCATTATACAGTTAATATTTCGATAGGCAGGAAATGCAAAAAGGGCTAGTTATCCAAGGAACCTTCATATTCATGAAATTCTTCGGTTTGCCACTTATGACCGCATCCGGGGTCTTTACATTGCCAAGTATTCGTAATGGTCTCCTCCACGAATGTCACTTGTTCTTGC
>PLZG01000013.1 GCA_003152075.1 candidate division FCPU426 bacterium | reverse complement strand
AATAGAGGTGGAGGTCGCCCAGATCGGAAAACCCGGCGGCGACTTCGGCGATATTTTTATCGGCGTAAATAAGCATGAAACGTTCCCTGAAGAGCGCTGATCGGGAGACCCTTGAGGGTTGTCGCGGACGCGCTCAAAATTTAAGCGGGTTGCAGTTCAATCAGGGTGACTTCGGGCGAGAGCCCGAAACGAATCGGCAAGCCCCAATAACCCGTGCCGGGCGTGACATACAGTTGGCTATCTCCGTGCTTAAAATGACCCATATGCCATTTCATGAAAAGCTTGGCTAAGGACCACTTCAATGACCGGAATCCCACCTGACCGCCGTGGGTGTGGCCGCTTAAGGTCAGCTCCACGTTTCGGGCAATCGCTTCCTTGAAACCCTGGGGTTGATGGGCCAGAAGCACCGTGGGGATATTCTCGGGTTTTCCCTCCAAGGCCTTGTCAAAGTCGGGCGCCACCGATCCCCATTTTCCAAAACGCCGCGCGCCTTGGTCGCCCACGCCGGCGATCCATATTGACGAATTCCCTCGTTTGATTTCCATGCCCTCGTTTACAAGCATTTGCAAACGGCTGTCCTCCAAAATATGGAGCGTTTTTTCCGGGTTAGCGTAAACGTCATGGTTGCCCAGGACACCCACCGCGGGCATATAGGGGTCCAAAATTTCCAGGCTTTTCAGGAATTTGGGAAGGTAGTGTGGATCGTCGTCGGTGATGTCCCCGCAAACCACGAATAAATCCGGTTGGGTGTCCTTAGCCACCCTGGCGAATTGCTTCAGGCGGGACAGGCGGGTGAAGAGGCCCACGTGAAGGTCCGAAACCATGGCGATTTTGTAACCCGCGAACTCCGGGGGAAGGTTCTTGATCCGGATGGGAACCTTTTCCAGCCGAATAAGAAACAAGTTCTGGAATAAGCCGACAAAACAAATGATTCCAATAACTCCCAGGAACAAATTTGAGGGAAGGCGCGCGAAGTGGGTGAAAGGAATCCATTTCCACGCGAATATTATTACCCAGACAAACCCCAAGAGAAGCATAAATGAGGAGTAAAGCAGGATCAGAAAATTCCAAAAAACCCAAAAAGGCGCCAGGACGGCCCGGGAGAGACGGAAAAAGGGAGAGGAGTGCCGGGTAAAGATGAGGGGAATCAAAAGCCAGAGCAGATTGCCCATGACCGCGGCCAAAAAAACAATGTGCAAACCGCCGGGGTAAATGCTCAAACCCGACCAAATGGCGAATGCGTTCACGAGGAAAAACAAGCTCAAGACTAGGTTGACGATGAAAACGGTTTTTTTAGTGGCCAATTGTTTCCCCGGTGTTTGAAAGCGTTACCTAATATTTAGTGAAAGGCAGGGGATGTCAAGGGAAGGGGGAGGGGAAAAGGGTTGTTTTTGTGTAGGGCGGAGAGTCGTTCACAGGTAAAATTCCAATGAAAAACTATCAGAGTGATAAAGGTTTTTAAATGGAAGGTTTTTTTCAACTTTTGCTCAACGGCACCGCCCTGGGGTCCATTTACGCCCTCATCGCGCTGGGTTACACCATGGTGTACGGCATCCTGCGCCTCATCAACTTCGCCCATGGCGATATCGTCATGGTGGGGGCTTACGCGGGGTTATTCACGGCGCTAGCCATTCACGCGCCCGATCATCCGAATCTCTTCAATTTCCTCATCGTTTTAATTGCCGCCATGGCCGCTTCGGCCTTTCTTGGATTTCTCATTGAAAGGCTGGCTTACCGGCCCTTGCGGAACGCTCCTCGGGTGAACCTGTTGATCACGGCTGTTGGCGTATCGCTCCTCTTGGAAAATCTGGGACAGGTGGTGTTCGGGGCAACGCCAAGGGTTTTTCCCGAGATCATGCCCAACGTGACCTTATTTCAAGAGGGCCAAGTGGCCGTCACCAACCAGCAGGTTACCGTTTTTTTCACCTCGATCTTTCTGATGATCGTCCTCGAATTTATCGTTTTGAAAACCAAATTGGGAAGGGCGATGAGGGCGGTTTCTTATTCCCACGAGATCGCGTCCCTGGTGGGAATCCCCACCGATAGAATCATTTCCTTCACTTTCATCATTGGTTCGGCCTTAGCGGCCGCGGCGGGGATTCTGGTAGGCATTTCCTATCCCCGGGTGGACGCTTTAATGGGAGTGATGATCGGCATCAAGGCCTTTGTGGCGGCGGTTTTGGGAGGGATTGGCTCTATCCGGGGGGCGGTAGTAGGTGGGTTTCTCATGGGCATTTCGGAGGCCATGGTAGTGGGTTATGGTTCCTCCACCTATCGGGACGCCCTGGCTTTCGCCATTCTTATCCTGATTTTGCTTTTCAAACCAGCGGGGTTGTTTGGTAAGTACGAACCGGAGAAAGTATGAAGTCGAATTTTAAACTCATCCTCTACTTGATAGGTGTCTCGCTGGCCGCGCAGGGATTGGCTTTGGCCCTGCCGCCTTATTTCACCCAGATGTTCATGCTGGCCAGCATTAACGCCATCCTGGCGGTGTCCCTCAACTTGGTGAACGGTCTTTCGGGGCAATTCTCCCTCGGCCAGGCAGGGTTCATGGCGGTAGGTGCTTATACGGCGGCTTCGGTGAACGTCTTTTTATTGGGTGGCCTGCGGGGAACTATGGTGGGAGACCAGTGCGCGCTGGTTTTGTCCCTCCTAGTGGCCGGATTAGCCAGCGGGCTGGTAGGTTACCTGGTGGGGCTTCCTACCTTGCGGTTAAAAGGCGATTACTTGGCTATCGTGACCCTGGGTTTTGGGGAAATCATCCGGGTGATCATCCTGAACATCCAGTCGATAGGCGGTGCCAGGGGCTTCATCGGTACTCCTAGAAGCACCAGCGCTTTTCTCGTCACTTTAGTTCTCGTCCTTTGTGTTATAGCGACCCACCGGTTCGTTCTTTCCACCCACGGGCGGGCTTTGTTGGCGGTGCGGGAGAATGAGATTGCGGCGGAGGCGATGGGAGTGGATACAACCTACTACAAGGTCCAGGCTTTCGTGATTTCCTCCGCCGTGGCGGGTGTGGCGGGAGGGCTTTTCGCTCACTACCTATCCATCATCACTCCCAGTACTTTTGACTTCATGAAATCCGTGGAGATCGTCATTATGGTGGTTTTGGGGGGCATGGGTTCGGTTTCGGGCGCGATTATTGCCGCGTTCTTGCTGACTTTACTGCCTGAAGCCTTGAGGCCACTCCAAGATTTTCGGATGGTGATTTATTCCCTAGCCCTCATCCTGATGATGCTTTTGCGGCCCAAGGGAATGTTCGGTCGGAAGGAACTTTGGGAAATATTTAAGAAAAGACTCCCGAATCCTTAACTTTTTGATTTTAGCCGGGCGTGGCCTAAATGGTGCGCGAGATGCATGGCGTGGAAATGGGTCCATTGTTTTTTATTTAGGTTCCCTAATATAGGGTGGTCGCTGAACTTTCCCTCAAACTTCTCGAATTCTCCCAATGCTTGGCGTAGCCGTCCAAGAGCCGCCTTCTCATCCCCCCCTTCGCGTACCGCCGGAGAGGTCATAGGGTTGCCCTTGATTCCGTTAGGAAAAACCCCATCCGAAGCTATTTTTTTATAGGCCAGTGGCCCCATCAAGTGTCTTTTCCACCAGGACATGTCCCGCTGAATGCCTTTGATAGTGTTTTCCAGGGAAGCGGCGCAATGGGTGAGAATTTGAAAATAAGACCAGAGGCCGATTGTTTCGACCGGGCCTTGACCTAGTTGGTTTAATTCAGTTCGTGCGTCCTCAAGTGTTTTGAATCTTAGCTCCCGTTTCATCGAACATCTCCTCAGGCCTGAGAATGGATTTGGTTTTCTTCAACTTGGCGGCAAAAAATCCCTCAATATCGGGGGTAGGTAATATCCGGATGGACTTTACAACAGTCGGATTAAATTTCAAATCCCCCCAAGCCGAAAGACCCCGCGTATGAAGGGGCAGGGGAGCTGTAGTGTCCTCTATTTCCAAGGCGTCCCCATAAGTCTCCAAGGCCCAGTTCAGAATCATTTCGTTTTCCTCCGGCGCGAAGGTGCAGGTGGAATAAACCATCGTTCCACCTAGCTTTAAGGAGAGAAAGGCCGACTTGAATAAACGACGCTGGTCCTTGGCCATCCTCCGGTTGGTGTCGTTTTTCCAATAACCGAAAGTAGAAGGCTCGCCCAATTGGAAACGGCCTTCCGAACTGCAGGGGACGTCCAATAAAACCTTGTCGAATGCCTCGAAGTTGTTTTTCCACACCATGCCTCCGTCGCCCGGCGGAAGAAGGGTGACGTTAGTGGCCTCTTGCAGTTCCAAATTCGCCTTCATCTTTTCCAAACGGATGGGATTCTCGTCGTTGGCCATGATTTGGCCCTCGTTTTTCATCAGGCAGGCGAGCTGGGTGGTCTTGCTACCCGGGGCGGCGGTTAGATCCAAGACCTTGTCACCTGGTCGGGGATTCAGAACCAGGGGTGGAATCATGCTGGAGAGCCCTTGGACGTAAATCTGGCCCCGTAAGTAGATATCCGTTTTCTCCAAGTCCTTTTGTTTCCCCTTGCGCAGGATAAAAGCGTCTCTGTACCAGGTGACGTTCTCAATCTTGAAACCCTTTGGCTCCAATTTTTCTTTGAGGGTACCGGAAAGATTTTTGAGGGTGTTGATCCGGAATGTGGTGGGCCGTTCGGCCGCGAAGGTTTTAATGGTCTTATCCCATTGGTTGGCCGGTATGATTCGACGGAGTTTTTCCAAAAAGGCATCAGGTAAGGGTCGCATTGCTCTCGATTATAGCGGGAGCCCCGCCTGTAAAAAAAGAAAGGGGCCACCCTTTCGGGAAGCCCCTGGTTTTGCGGAGGAATGATTGAATAACTCTTAGTGCACTAGGACTATCTTCCCGGTTTTGACCATTGTTCCCGCTTTAAGGACGTAAATATAAAGTCCGCTCGCAACATTCTCCTGGGTCGTGGTTTGCAAGCTCCAAGTAAGGGTATTTAAGCCGGTTGAACCCGGCCGATCCATTTCGACCACTTTTTCCCCGGTCAAACTATAGAGGGCGAGGTGGATGGGAACAGATTGGGACAGGTTGACCCTAAATTGAATGGGTTCTCCATTCCTTGAGACATTCGGCGCCGCGACCACAAGCGGCAATTCCCCGGAAGAGGGAACGGTTGCGCCCGCGTTTAACAGCGTCGCCTGCAAGGGGGCGGCTGCCGGGGCGCCACCCGGTTCCTGGCCCCAAACCTTGACGCCGTTCAAATAAGCCGTCAGATGGGTCCAATTGGTGAAGCTGGTGAAGGCGGTATAACTCCAATCGTTGGCCTGGGTATAGTTGCTCCAATCGGTCTTGTTGAAGCGGCTTTGGATTTCAACATCCTCACCCGGGTTCAAGACGCCCACTCCGGAATTGAAGAGATACCGGACATAGTTGGTCTGGCTCCCCTGGGTCGTGGCCTGGATGGAGGGGGACAGGAAAGGCGTGATGGTGGTTCCCGAAGGCTGGCGGCCGGCCCAATCTACGACCACCTGCTGGGCCGAGGTGCCTTCCTCGGTGTACCAGTAGCGGATTTCAACCTTGGTCAAGTCCACCGCCGTCGTGCTGTCGTTGAAGAGCCGGAATTGGGGCCCCGGGTTGTTAGTGGGGTCGGCCGTGGTTCCCGCTTTGAACTGAAGCCGCAGGGTGGACGATCCGGGGGTAGGCGTTGGCGACAAGGTAACGGTTGGCGTCGAACTAGGCGTGGATGTCCGGGTTGCCGTGAATGTTGCCGTTGACGACCGTGTAGGTGTGGGCGTGGAGGTGATGGCCGGGGTGGAGCTTATTGTCGGCGTGAAGGTAAAGGTCCGAGTTAAAGTCGCCGTTAACGTTAGGGCCGAAGTATTGGTGGGCGTTGAGGTGGCGCTAGACGTCGGTGTCTTAGTGGATGTGGAAGTCGGCGTAGAGGTCACGACGGTCGTGACCGTGAAGGTCGGGCTCATGGTGGCCGTGGCAGTCCGGGTTGGCGTGGCTGTCGGCGTCACGGTCGACCCGCTAGGCGTGCAGGTAGCCAGCCCACGGCAGGAAGGCGGCACCCCGCCCGAGGCGGTGACTAGGTTGCCCTGGTAATAAACCGCGTAATGCAGGTCGTTGGTATAGGCGCTTCCTCCGCCAACGCCGCAGGGGCTGTACCAATCGACCGTTCCCGGCGTGAAATTGGCAAAATTACCCAGGTGGACCGCGGTTTGGATGCTGGCCCAGGTGACTCCGGCGTTCAGGACGCCCCCGTCGGTGGTGGAAACCGTAACCTCCCAGTTGGCTTGGTGCGTTGAATCGGGCCCGCAAGCGGGCGAGAAATTCCCTGCTGAAATCGCCACCCCGGAGACCGCGGTGCAGGTAGAACCGTAGCAACCACCGTAGTTTACCGCGCCCACCAAGGGCTGGCCGGTCGTGTCGTCCGCCCAAAACTTAATGGTGACTTGCGACAGGTTAACGGGTGAAGTTCCCGTATTGATGACCTCGAACGTCTGTGAAGACTGGTTGGCGGCGCAAGTGGTGAATTCCTTAAGCTGCAAGACCGTCCGGGTGGTGCCGCAAGGGATGGTCGGTGTCGCCGTCACGGTGGGTGTCGGCGTATAGGTGGCGACTGATCCGGTCTGCAACTGGAAGGCGCCACGGCCATAGGTGAAAGCAGTCAAAGTTCCTGAAGTTTTGTCCATGCGAAGGTCCGTCACGATCACGTTAGGCATGCCGGTCGAGGGGCCCAATTGGGACCAGGTGGAACCGCCATCCGAACTTGCCAAAACGCCCAAATCCGTCCCCACGTAAAGGTTAGAGGGAGCGTTAGGGTCGACTGTGATGGTATTGTGGGGAACATCCACGGAATCAGAAATGTTGGTCCAAGTGGGGGACGCGGAAAGCGCGTTAGTTGTTTTAAAAACGTGCCCCGGGAACCCGGCCGTATTGGCGTTAAAACCGGAAAGGACCGCGTAAAGGATATTCGAGTTGCCGGGGTCGAAAGCCAGGCCGGTAATCTGCCGATTGGGAAGCCCGTTATTGATGGCCTGGTTCCAGGAAGTCCCACCGTTCGTCGTAAGCCATATCTGGCCGTTGTCCATGCCGAAAACGTAAGTATTCCCGGTAGTATCCGAGGGGGCGAAGTCCTCGCAAATGGGGGTTCCGGTCATTTGTGAAGCTTGTTGGGCGGCCCAATGGACGGTGGCGCCGCTGAAAAAATCCGTGGTTTTATAAAGAAAGCCGTTGGAGCCGACGATTACCACATCGTCATTGAAGGGTGAGTTCTCGAAACGGGTGAAAAAAGGCCCATTGGTAACAGGGATGTCGCCGTCGGCTCCGATGACGGGACCGCCGTTGATGCTTCTAGAAATAGCCAGACCTTGGGAGCTATAAGCCTGGTTTAAGGGATTGACCGCGCCGAAAAAACAACTCTGACCATCACCGCCAGAGACCATGCTCCAAGTTCCGGCATCCGCCCGCTGGGGCGTGCCATTGTCCTGGGTTCCCCCCATCACCATGCTGGGATCCGCCCGCTTGACCGAACCCCTGTAGAATTCGGTTAGAACCAGGCCGTTGTTGTTATAGGAAGTCCAAGTTGACCCCGGGCTGGTGGTGCCAAAAAGGCCCCCGTCGTCGCAAATGAACAACTGGCTTCCGGCCCAGCCTAACGCCCGAACGTCCGGATGCACGGATAGCCCGTTCGAGGCACTGGTGATATTGGTCCAAGTTGTTCCATTAAACCGCGACACACTGCTTCCGTCCGAGGTCAGCCCCCAACCGCCATAGACCACGGAAGTATTGGAGGGATCCACCAACAGGTCCTCCGGTATGGTCGGGGGTACCGGTAAAGACGTCCAAGTGGGTGTGGCCGCCCAGGCATTGGTACTCATAAAGAAACCCAATGCCGTGAAACTGGTGTTTTGCGCATAGACGTAGAGCACGTTTCCGTTGGAGGGAGCCATAACGATGCGGAATACGCCGGGGGATTGGCTGTCCCAAGGACCAGCTACTTTGTTCCAGGTAGTACCCGCGTCCGTGGTGCGGTAAAGGCCGACATTGGAATTGGGAGTCCCTTGTTGATTGACCGAGGCATATTGGTTATTGAAGTTTCCCGACTGGACTTCGTAACCGCGCACCGAACCCAGGTTCAAGGGCTCGGTCCATGTGTTCCCGCCGTCTGTGGATTTCCAGATGCCGTAATTTGTGGGTTCATTCCACTGGCTTAAGGCAACCATCACGGTGTTGGCGTTGTTGGGATCCACGTACATTTTTTTGAATTCGTTGAGGATGGTCGTGTTTTGGTTCGCCAGGAAACCGCTTGCGGCAAGGAACTGCCAAGTCGTGCCCCCGTCGGTTGATTTGAGGATGCCTCCACTGCCGTCGTCGTCGGTGGCGGCGTAGACGACGTTTGGACTACCTGGGGCGAAGGCGATAGCGCCGCCGCCCAGGCTGGGCATGGCGTCGGTACGGGGGGCCCAACTGTTGCCCGCGTCCTTGCTTTCCCAGATGCCGCCAGTGAAGCCGCAAAGGAGCCAATGATTCGCATTGGAAGGGTCGACCGTGAAGAAGCGGATGCCGCCGTCGTCCGTCAGGGGAGGAGTGCTATAACCGCCGGAGATGGAGCCGGGACCTAAGGAAGCCCAAAGGGGATTGGACGGCGCCAATGGCACAGCCATGACGGAAGGCCGGTTTATAGGACTCAGAGCTCCGGAGGATGGAGCCGCGAGGGTTTGAAATTGACGCCATGCCTGGAACTTCGCGCCGCGGGGAATGGTTTTGCCCGGATAGGAACGCGTCTTAAAATACCATTCCCAAAATTTTTGATGGGAGTCGCCCTCATCACCGGTTATTTGATTCGAATTCTTGGTTGTGGGAGCGGCGATCGAAAGGGAAGAGAAACAAAACAGCAGGATGGCGGCAAACCAGATGAAAAAATTGCTTTTGGCCTTTTGCATAAAATCCCCCTGAATTTTCCGTAGGTTTTCATCGAAGCGGAAAACATAGTAAAACTGTTATGGGGAATTTCAAAAGAAAAGAGGAGTTAAAACTGAGTTAATTTAGTTATGACAAAAAATAGATAAAAATGATTTATCGTTGAATGTTGGGCAGTATCGTTTTTTGGAGAAATCGAGAAAAAAGTTTAAGGGAGTTTTACCAGGGGAGCATCAAGGCTTTAGAGAGAAAGGCCATGTAAGGCGCGCCAGCGGCGCAGGATTCAACGAACCGGTCCATGAAGCTGGGGGAACAGGCTTCCTTCTCGCTGAACTGGGTGAAGAAAGTAAAATCCTTGTATTTGAGATGCTCGATTAATTCATGGTCCGGGGCATAACCCTTGGGCGGACGCTTTAGCTTCTCGCCTTCCAGGGTACAAAAGCTTTTGAAAACTTTACCCGCTAGGATGGATTTATATTCCTTGGGATGGTTGGCCAGGAAATCCCGGATTTGGCCCAGGACGGGCGCGTCCGGATGCCAAATGCCGCCGCCGCTGAAGACCTCATCCGGAGCCAAGTGAATGTAATAACCAGGGGAATGGACATCCTTTCCCGCGGCGAGGCGGAAGTGGGCCGAGGCGTGGGTTTTATAAGGGGTTTTGTCCTTGGCAAAGCGAGTGTCGCGATAAATGCGGAACATGGAACCCCCCGTCGGGCTGTTATCCACGATCAAACTCTTGCTGATCTTCCTTAAAGAGGGACCCAGCTCGCCGATGAAGTCCAACAAGGGGTTGCGCACTGTCAATTCGTAGCGTTCTTTGTTGGTTTGGAACCAGGGGCGGTTGTTGTTTTTTTTCAAGTCCCGCAGGAACTTGAAAAAGGCAGGTGTGAAATGGGATTTTTTCATGAATGCGAAAGACCTCTTTAACAAAGAAGTTCACGAAGTAAAACCAAAAATTATTTTGTTGGTTTTAATCTTGGTGGACGACGTACGACGATTTTACTTATCTTCCATCATCATTTTTTTTTGGCGGGACCAAAGGGCGATTTCGTCCACCGCCCATATCTCATCGGGAAGGGAAGGGTGGATGAGCACCCGGACGTACTTTTTCTTGTTGGCGAGGTTGGATACGACATCCTTCACATTCAAAACAGTTCCTACCCGGCGGGTTAAAAGGTTGAAAACCTCATCATTTGGATGATAATCAAAATCCGACATAAATCCCTTCTTTCTGACCCGGTGATCATTTTACAGGCAGGGAAGACATAAAAAAAGGGCTGGAACCTGAATAGCCCAGCCCTTTTTTCAGTGAATCTTACTTTTTATCGGCGGGTTTGGGTTTCATCATTTTTTTCATTCCGGCCTTGTCCATGCCGGCGATATCTAGGGTGATGGTCACGTCATTTCCCACCATGAGATTACCGCTCTCCAGGACCTTATTAAAAGCCAGGCCGAAATCCTGACGGTTGATTTTGGTGGTGGCGGTGAAGCCTACTATTTTTGCTCCCATCATCACATCGGTTCCCATGTATTCCACATCCAAAACCACGGGTTTGGTCACGCCATGGATGGTCAAATCGCCTGTGACTTTGTATTTCTTGTCCTCGTCCAAGGTGACCTTCGTGCTCTTGAAAATTAGGGTTGGAAACTTAGCCGTGTCGAAGAAGTCCGGCGAGTTCAAATGCTTGTCGCGCATCTCATTGTCCGTGCTGATGCTCGCGGCATGGATGGTTACGTCCACCTTGGAACTTTCCGGCTTTTTTTCGTCAAAGGTGAAGCTGCCATCGTAATCTTTAAACTCCCCGGGAACGGGGCTCAAGATATGCCGTACCGAAAATCCGATATGACTATGGGTCTTATCAATCCCATATTCGGTGGCATTCGCCGAGGTAACGGCTAAAAAGCTGACGGCGGCAAAAAACATAAAAATTTTCTTCATCATTTTCTTTCTTCCTTTCTTGATTTAAATCCAGCTTGGATTTATATATACGACTATGCTTACTAAAAGAAAGTAGGTACTTTTAGGTAACTATCTTCCCTAACGGGACCTTATTCCACCCTCATTAGACGCTACACCAAGGAGGAAAGTGTGATCAAGCACCGGCCAAATAAATCGGGACCAGCCCCCCAAGGCTGTCCCTTGGAATCCAGCCTGAAGCTATTAGCAGGGGCCTGGACACCCAAGATTCTTTGGTATTTGCGGACCGAGCCTCGCCGCTTCGGTGACCTGAAACGCGACCTGGGAAACATTTCCGCCAAAGTTTTGACCACCCGCCTTAAAGAATTGGAAAAGCGCGGGGTCATCACCCGGACCGTCATGCATACCTCTCCCCCCACGGTGGAATACGCCCTAACCGCGTTAGGCCACAAATTGGGCCCCATTCTTGAGGCCATCGCTGAGGTGGGCGGGGAAATTAGTAAGATGGAAGCCAAAGGAATGCTGCCCAAGCTTGCAAAGGAAAAGGCCGAAGCCCTTTACGCTTAAAGGCAGCGACTCGGTTAACCTTCCCTGGAACCCCGACGGGATTCCTCGGGTGTGATCTGAAGCGTCAGTTTTTCCGACCGGCGGATCACCTCTAAACTTGAAACCACACCCACTTGTTCATCCGTCAAGGCCCGGTGCAGGTCATCCATTCCGCCGATAGGGTGGTTCCCAAACCCCACAACCACATCGCCTTCCCTCACTCCGGCTCTTTCGGATGGCCCATCTTTTTCCAAAGCCACTACCAGGATCCCCTTTTCCAACGGAAGGTTAAAATGACGCACGAATTTGCGAGGAAGGTCAATATCTTGGCCGCCGATGCCGATAAAGCTCCGGCGAACCTTACCATATTTCATCAACTGAATGGCCACCCTTTTGGCCGTGTCGATGGCAATGGAAAAACAAAGGCCCTGGGCTGACAGGATAGTCGCGGTGTTCACTCCCACCACCTCGCCCAGGGAATTGACCAGGGGACCACCCGAGTTACCGGGGTTTAGTGCCGCGTCGGTTTGAATAATATTGTCGATCAAGCGTCCTGAACGGGAACGAAGGGAACGGCCCAGAGCGGAAACCACGCCCGCGGTGACGGTGGTCTGGAACCCTAAGGGGCTTCCGATGGCCACCACCAGCTGGCCCACGCGCAGATTCTGGGAGGCTCCTAAGGCGGCGGGTTGAAAGCCGTTGTGATCAAGCCGTATAACGGCCAGGTCGCTGTCCGGGTCTTCGCCGATCAAACGGGCCTGGTGGGTTTGCCCGTCCAAGAGGGTTACTTCCATTTCCCGGGCTCCACTCACCACATGGCTGTTAGTCAGGATAAAACCATCGGGAGTGAAGAGAAATCCCGACCCACTCCCCGCCTTGTGTAGAGCATCCCCCTGCGCCGAGGCTTTGGGGGACAGGTCGGAAGATAAGCCACTACGCCGGCCCTTTTGAAACACATCTATATTTACGACCGAAGGGGATACTTTTTCGGAAGCGTAAATAACCGCTTGCGAATAGGCGTCCATCAGTCCCTCGGGTAGGGTGGAAGTTTTTTTTATCACTTCACCGCTTATGCGAGAATCTTCGTTTGAAATGAAAGTAAAAGAGTTCATCGAATCCTCCGAGTTCCGTTGGGGTCATTCGCGTCATCATTGGAAGGTTGAAACGGTATATCAAGGGAAGGAAATTTTAATTTTCCCAGTTTTAACGGTTTCTTGAAAGTGACAAAAACCTGTGTCCCGTAGTTAAGAGAAAAATGGGTGTGGGACCACTTAAAATTATGCCCTAAAAAATGTGAATAAAAATCGCCGCCCGGCCTTTAAAAATATATCTTTCACACTTACTATAAACTAGTCGAATGATGAAAAGACTTTCACCTAAGCAGTGCGCAGGTCAAACCCCCGCCGCGTTCCCTTAGATGTTTCAACAGCCTCCTAACCCTCGATGGTTTAAACCGGGAATAAGAAAAGTATTTCGGGCCAGTTTTTGCCCTGAATACTAATTGTGCTTTGTTTAAAACCAATAATGAATTGATTAAGTTGAGGCCCACATGAGGATAGAAGAAGTACTAAAAAAAATCGGAAGCAACGTCAAAAAAGCCCGGCTCAAATTGGGATTGACCCAGGAAGAGCTAGGGAATAAAAGCGGTTTGGACTCGCGGCATATCGGTTTTATCGAACGCGGCGAGATCAATTCCACCGTAAAAACGCTTAACAAGATCGCTCACGGATTAGGGAAATCCGTCAGCGCCCTATTTAACAAGATTTAAATCCCCCAGGTTCTCCCAAGGCCGAGGCTTCTAACACTTAAGTTGTGGTTGATTCACCCTCCAAAGCCGGGTACTGTGAAGCTCCTATGACCCCGGTTTTCCTTTATATGTTATCCAGCGTGGTTGTGGTGAGCCTGTTATCGCTCATCGGCATTTCGTTGTTTTCCTTGAGCCATAAGGCTTTCCACAAAATCGTTTTCGGACTAGTGGCCCTGGCGGTGGGCGCGCTCTTTGGGGACGCCTTCATCCACTTGCTCCCGGAAGCTTATAAAGACCCAACCCAGGCAACCTCTTCCTCGCTTTGGGCCATGGCCGGTATCCTTCTTTTTTTCATCCTGGAAAATTTCCTGCAGTGGCGGCACCAGCACTCGGACGAACATGAGGAAATCCATCCCGTCGGCTACTTGAACCTGGTCGCCGACATGGCCCATAATTTTATCGATGGAATGATCATTGGCGCTTCCTATTTAGTGAGCGTTAAGCTGGGGGTTGCGACGTCGCTGGCCGTCATGCTTCATGAGATACCCCACGAGTTCAGTAATTTCGGCATTTTGGTCAAATCAGGTTTTACGAGGGGCAGGGCGATTTTCCTGAATTTCTTGACGGCTTTGACGGCCTTGGCCGGAGGGGTTATCGCCTGGAACGTTGGAAGCGGCACGGGGTCCCTCATCCATGTCCTCATTCCCTTGACCGCGGGCGGGTTCATTTATATCGCGGGTTCGGACCTGGTACCCCAGCTCCACAAGGACATCAAAACGGTCCGGGCCCTGGCCCAATTCCTGGCCATCCTGCTGGGAGTGGGGATTATGTATTTACTGAAGGTTATCGAATAGGCCTTGGTTTTTTGACGAAGAGCAATAAGAAAGAAGCCAGGCCTGCAAAGGCGGCACCCACCGTAAAAGCCACCGGGTATCCCCAAGTTTGTCCAACAAAGCCAAAGAGCAGGCTGGCGGGAAGCGCGAATAAGCCCACCACTAAATTGTAATAACCGAAAGCCGTCCCCCTGAGAGTGGTCGGCGCGAAATCCGCCACAAAAGCTTTTTCGGAAGGTTCGCAAAGCCCATGGAAAACTCCGTAAGCCAAGAAAATCGCGATAACAGCTTCCTTTTGGCTTACGTAAGCGAAAGCGAAATAAATAACCGAGTAGTAAATCCACCCGAAAACAATAACCGGTTTGCGCCCGAGCCAATCGGAAAGTCTTCCGCCAAATGAGGAAGCCACCATTCGGACGCCACTGTGAAGACCCCACATGAGTGGTATGAAGGCCGCTGAAACCCCAACCTGGGAAAGACGGATCAAAAGGAAGGCGTCGGTGGAATTACCCAGGGTGAAAAGCAAGAGGACAAAGAGCAGATACTTGAATTCCCCGCCCAGTTTTTTCCAATCCCCGGCGAAATTGATGGTTTTTGATTTCGCGGGGACACCCGCGTTTTTTTCCTTGATTGCCAGCAGGCATAGGCAAGCGGCCAAGCCAGGCAAGAGTGAGAAAAATATTATGTTCCGAAGCCCAAGACCGGCGAAATAAAGAAGGCCACTGGCCAAAAGGGGCCCGATCAAAGCCCCCGCGTTGTCCATTGAACTGTGGAATCCGTAAAGCAATCCCCGGTTGGAAGGGGTGGCGGCGTCGGCGATCAAGGCGTCCCTGGGGGAGGTCCTGATTCCTTTGCCCACCCGGTCAATGAAGCGGAAGAGCAGGACAATGGGCCAGGAGCCCGCCAAGCCGATAAAAGGCCGGAAAAAACTGGAAAGCCCGTATCCCCACAGGACCAGGGGTTTACGGTGTTTCATGCGGTCGGTCCAGATACCCGAAAAAACTTTCAAGAGGGAAGCGGTCGTTTCGGCCACACCCTCTATCACACCCAGGAAAAGAGGGCCGGCGCCCAGGACCTGGGTTAGGAAAAGGGGAAGGACCGAATAGGTTCCCTCACTGGCGATGTCGGTGAAAAAACTCGCCGTTCCCAACCAAAAGACCGTTTTGGGAATTGATTTTGGGATTTTCATCCGTTGATCAACCGGGCGATGCCGAATGCCGCCCCAGCGGCGGCCAGGCCGATGGCGGTCACCGTCACGGCGCCCTTCCAGGGGTTTTGGCCGGTGAAACGGGCTTTGAAGAAACCGAAAATCAAGAGACAGATGACCGTAATGATCGTGGAATACAGGAGACCCTGTTGGGGTGTTTTCCAAAAGAAATAAGCGGATAGGGGCACCAAGCCGCCGATTGCATAGGACCAGCCGATTCTTAGGGCGCTTAAGAAAGCCGCCCTCGGGTCTGGTTTTTCCAGGCCCAACTCAAAGCGCATCATGAAGTCGACCCACTTTTCGTGGTCTTTCGCCAGCTCACCGGCGACCTGGTCCTGAACCGCCGGGGAAATGCCGTAAGCGGCCAGAATTTCCTTCACTTCAGCTTGTTCCTTGTGCGGGATTTCCTTCACTTCCATGGATTCCCGTTTTTGCTCACCCTCGTAATGCTCAATCTCGGTCTTACCCGCCAAGTAGCCACCCAGGCCCATGGAGATAGTTCCGGCCACGACTTCGGCCAATCCGGCTATGAGGATGAGGGAGTTGCTATTGACGGCTCCGCTTAAGCCCGCGGATAGGGCGAAGGGAACAGTCAGGCCGTCGGAAATGCCGATGACGAAATCCCGCAGGGCGGCCGAGGAACCTTGGTGCGTTTCATGATGATGGTGATGGTGCGGCAAAGGCAACGGCATGGATGCCCCTTGGAACGGTGGATAAAAATTAAAAACCCCGGGGGCTTCCCGGGGGCTTTTTGATAGTAATGGAGAGGGAGCTTCAACTCAAGTGGGCTGTGGGATAAGGCCCCGGTACGAAATAAACCCTCGTCCCTTGGCTTTGGTTTTGTGGATACACAGTGGATTTTCCCTGTGAGAGCCTTTTGGGAGACGGGTGGGTGAGGGGTATCAGCTGTTGTTGAATTCACCCTCTGTCTGTCCTTCTTCCCTCAAGGGAGAAGGTGGAAACGACGAAATCCCGTAAGTATTTGTTTTGAATTGCCTTTGAATTTGACCCTTCCACCCTTATTCTGCACCTCCGAATTATTGACTTAAGGAAATGATGCCGTGGGAATTCTTTTGAGCTGTCAAAACCTATCCAAATCCTTCGGGGCAAGGCCCCTTTTCGAGAACCTGTCCTTTGGACTTTTCGAGGGAGAGCGCACGGGCTTGATCGGCCCCAACGGAACCGGCAAGTCCACCTTGTTGAAGATCCTGGCTGGCGTGGAAAAGCTCGATGACGGAGTGATCGCGGCCCGCAAAGGGCTTCGCGTGGGTTACCTTGCCCAACAAGATCGTTTCGAGGACCCGGGAACCTTGACCGTCCGTGAGGCGGTCACGAAGGGGCTGGAAGGCCTTCACCTGGAGGATTGGGAAGTCGACATCCGGGTGGAAGGGGGCCTGGATGACGCGGGTTTTACCAACCACGACCAACAGGTTTCCAAACTTTCCGGGGGTTGGCGCAAGCGCTTGGCCATCCTGACCCAAGTGTTGCGGGAACCGGACCTGCTCCTGCTGGATGAACCGACCAACCACCTGGACCTGGAGGGCGTGCTTTGGCTGGAAGACTTCATGGAAAACCTGAATTTCTCCTTCTTGGTCGTCACCCATGACCGGCGCTTTCTGGAACGGGTGAGCAACAGGATCATCGAGTTGAACAAACAATATCCCGAGGGTTATTTCGGCAACGAGGGCAATTACAGCCAGTTCCTGGAAAAGCGCGAAGACCTTTTCAATTCCCAGGCCCAGCGTGAAAGCACCGTGGCCAACCAGGTGCGGCGGGAAATCGAATGGCTCCGCCGGGGGCCCAAGGCCCGCCAGACCAAGCAACAAGCCCGCATTGACCGGGCCGGGGAACTGATGGGCGAACTCAGCGAGTTGGAATTCCGCAACTCCCAGGGCCGAAACGTGGACATTGATTTTTCCGGGTCCAACCGCCAAACCCAGCGACTGGTAGCGATGGAAAAGGTTTCTAAGAGCCTGGGTGGGCGAAAGCTCTTCGGGCCCTTGGACCTGCTTTTAACCCCGGGCGACAAGTTGGGCCTGCTTGGTGAGAACGGAAGCGGCAAGAGCACCCTGTTGAAGATTATGGCGGGCGAACTAAAGGTCGATACTGGATACTTCAAACAAGCGGATAAACTGCGGGTAGTGACCTTTGACCAGCATCGCGACCAACTGGACCTGAACCAAAGCCTACGCCAGGCCCTTTGCGAAAAAGGTGATTATGTCACTTACAAGGGAAGCCAGATTCACGTGGCCAGCTGGGCCACCCGGTTTCTCTTCACCAAAATCCAGCTCGACCAATCCTTGAAGAAAATGTCCGGTGGGGAACAGTCCCGTGTGTTGATCGCCCGCCTGATGCTGAAACCCGCCGACTTGCTTCTTTTGGACGAGCCCACGAACGACTTGGATATCCCCTCGCTGGAAGTGTTGGAGCAGAGCCTGGCCGAATTTCCCGGCGCCCTGGTGCTGGTAACCCATGATCGTTACCTGCTGGACCGGGTGAGCAAGCAGATTTTGGCGCTCGATGGAAAGGGCAACGCGGGCTTTTTCGCCGACCTGTCCCAGTGGGAAGAATTCCGGGTCCAGGAACGGGCCAAGGAAAAGGCCATCGCGAAACAAATTCAATCCGAGCCGGTTACTCACGCCCCCATCATTCAAGAGAAACCTAAGACGACCCTGTCGGCCAAGGAACAAAAAGAAATCCAGGCCATGGATGAGGCCATTCACGCGGCCGAGGAAAAGTTAAAAGCCGCCAAGGCCAAGCTGGAAGATCCCGCCATCGCCAGGGATTTCGGCAAATTGCAGGAAAAACAGAAGGAAATCGAATCCGAACAGGCCAAGTTGGATTTGCTCTTTAAAAGATGGGAAGAGCTTGAGGCTAAAAAAAATAAACTGAAGTCCGCTAACATTTAAGTAGTCTTTTTGCACCAACACGATTGCGCCTTCCTCACGCGAATCTTTGGTCAATCATTCTGATTCGCCCCATTATCACTTTGATCGTTGTTCCCCTTGAGATTCCGAAAATCTGGTTGTGGTGTTCCTCAGAGGCCATAGTTCCAAGATTTCCATTCCTTGAAATTGAAAATGGACTTTTTTTGTCCATCGGCAGGTGGCATCACACTTGCTTGAAATTAGGAGATGGCTATGAATAAACACCAAATCCAGCCACGAAATAGATAATCCAGCCTTCCAAAGTTTTGATCAGTGGAACCTGTTTTAAATGAGGTTGGGGTAAAAAGTTCCAATGAGTAAAAATGACCCACCAGAAGCGAGGTGAAAAGGTTTTTTCCGTCTTTGTTTGCAACGATCTTGGAAAGCAGGTTAGGGCCCAAGAATTGCTTTAAAGAGGCAGGAGCAGGTCGATATTTAAACACTTTTGGGAGGATGCATGCCAAACCATTTAAATTTGAAAAAAACCGGATGGCTATTGGCTGGGTGGACTTTTTGTTTTGTCCTAGCCATCGGACCTGTCCTAGCGGCCGATGACCCTCCGACACAGGAAAACTCCTCCTCGCAAGAATCGAAGGATTTGACCCAAATGAGCCTGGAAAGCCTGACGGGTTTGAACGTAGTTGTTACCTCCTCGGCAAAGAAAGCCGAGTCCTTGAGGGACGCTACTTCCGCCATTTTCGTTATCACCCAGGATGATATCCGCCAAAGCGGTGCCCGGCATCTAGCGGATCTTTTCCGCATGGTGCCCGGGATGTTAGTGTCCCGTGTAGACGCCAGCCAATGGACCGTAACCGCCCGTGGGTTCAATTCCTTGTACAACAATAAGATGCTGGTGCTGATGGACGGCCGCAGCGTATACCAAAGCACCTTTGGCGGCGTTAATTGGGATGAACTGGACATTCCTATGGAGGATATCGACCGTATTGAAGTAATTCGGGGGCCGGGAGGAGTACTTTGGGGATCTAACGCGGTTAACGGCATCGTCAACATCATCACAAAGGATTCTAAAATTACCCAGGGTTTCTATGCCACTAGCTTAACCGGCAGCAATAACAACAACTTGGGGGAACTGCGCTGGGGAGGGAAGATTGGTGACGATCTTTTTTACCGCGTTTACGCCAAAACGCAGAATCAAGGGGCTTTTGAGGACCTGGATTCTCCAGCCGGGAGCGGAGAAGACAATTGGACTTCCCAACAAGCGGGGTTTCGCGCCGACTTGCATGGAGAAAAGGACGTCCTTACTTTCCAAGGCGACTATCAAATCGGAAATTCCTACTTGCCTGGTGGGGACTTCAACGCAGCCACATTACAGGTTTTCCCCGGTGTGGATGACACAATAGACCGGGACGGCCATCTACTGGCCAACTGGGTCCATACCTTGTCGGATAACTCGGAGTTGGAACTAAAGGTCTATTACGACGTGGTCCGTATACAAGTGCCGAGCGACCAGAATACGGCTTTGGACACGTTTGACGCGGAATTTCAGCATCGGTTTCTTTTGAACGACTGGAATGAGGTTACTTGGGGCGGGGACTTCCGGAATGTCTCCGACAATTACAACACTCCCATGAGCAGTTATTATTTTCCCGAGCAGGCGTCCCTGAACACCTACGGGGGATTCCTGCAGGACAAGCTCACCCTATCGCAAAACCGGTTTTTCCTGACGGGAGGGGTCAAGCTGGAAAACAATCCCTATACCGGTGATGAATGGCAGCCCTCAGGGCGGCTTCTTTTCACGCCCGATTCCACCAACAGTTTCTGGGCGGCGGTCTCACGCACGGTTCGAGTTCCCAGCCGTTCCGAGGAAAGCGTGGCTTTCTTCGAACAAGGTTTTGTAGCTCCGGGACCCACCACCCTTTACGCGGCACTCGTCGGAAACCGAAATCTCCTGCCGGAGGATGTGGTGGCCTATGAACTGGGTTTCCGGACCAATCTGGCTCCCAAGACCTCACTGGATTTGGCGGTTTTTTACGACCGTTATTACCAGGTTATAACCACCGGGTTCACCCAATATATTTATCCTAATTTTCCTCCCACTCCCATCGGGGGCTTCTACGCGGCGAAGTCAGATGCCTTCAATGCCGACGGTGGAGCGGTCTACGGGGCTGAACTGAGCCTTAAGTGGGATATTTTTGATTCCCTCAAGGTTTCTTTTGCCTATACCTATAACGGTTATGACCAGGTTTTGAATTCGGTTTCCAATATTTTCAACGGCAACCCACCGCCCCACAACATGGTGGACGGAAAGCTGACTTGGAATACCACCTCCAACTTGCAATTCAATACTTCTTTCTATTGGGTCGACACCACCACCATCAACGACCCCACGGGCCAATTCAACGGTGTAGTTGAACCTTATGACGTTTGGGACCTGGGAGTCACCTGGAAACCTTCCACCCAGTGGGAAATATCCGTTTGGGGACAGGATTTGGAGGGAGTTCATACTGAAGCTTCTTCTTTCCTGAATGGTTCAAGGCCCGCGCCTGCAGTTTACGGCCAATTAACAGTACGGTATTAAAGGAAATAATGAAAACGTGAAAAAATTCCGAAGATTTATTTTCATTTTCGTCTTAGCGACGGTTTTACCCGTTTTCGGGCAGGTTTCCGAATACGCGGTCAAGGCCGCCTATCTGCTTAACTTCGTCTGGTTCGTGAATTGGCCGGAAAAAGTTTACGACGACGAGGATGGCGCCATTGAAATCGGTATCCTGGGCGATGATCCTTTCGGCGATACGCTGGATAACATGGCCAAAGGAAAAGTTATTAACGGACATTCGATTATCATCCGGCGCTTCGAAAACTTCGATGAAGGGCAGGCGGAAAAGCTGAGAAAGTGTCACCTTCTTTTTATCTGCTATTCGGAAAAAAACAGTCTTCCCGGTATCTTACGGATCCTTAAGGGCGCTCCGGTTTTGACGGTCTCGGAAATCGAGAAATTCCCCCTTTTGGGAGGGATGATTTTATTCGACCAGGAAGGCCAAAGGATCACCCTCGCCATCAATCCTAAAGCCGCCCAAAAGGCCAAGTTGGAAATCAGCTCGAAATTACTGCAAGTTTCAAAAATTTTCAGAGCGGAGTAAGTTATGAATCTTATAAATTTTAAAGATATGCCGTTAAAGAAGAAAATCGTGATGATCGCTGTGATTTCCACTTCCGTCTCATTATTGGTAGCCTGTTTGTTTTTTGTTATGTATGAAAGGCTGACCTATCCCAACATACGGCTCCAAAGCCTTTCCACTTGGGCTCAAATCATGGGGAATAACAGTACGGCTGCCTTGACTTTCAACGACCATAAGACCGCGGAGGAGATGCTGAAAAGTTTGAAAGCCAATCCCCATGTCCTTTCCGCCTGCCTCTACGATACCAAGGGCAAGGTCTTCGCCCAATATAAGCGGGACAAAGATGCACTTGGTTATTTTCCAATTGCCACGGGAAAAGAAGAAGCCGAATATTCCATGGGCTCGCTTAAAGTTATTCGCGATATTTTCGCTGGCGGGGAACGGGTAGGATCCATTTTTCTTGAAACAGATACGGAGGAAATGAAGTCCCGCTTGGAAAATTACACTCTCATTACCCTCCTGATCGGGTTATTGTCCTTCCTCATCTCATTGCTAGTGGCTTCCCGCCTCCAACGTTATGTCTCCAAACCCCTGCGTCAAGTGGTTGATCGCATGAAGGACATCGCCAATGGTGAGGGTGATTTGACCAAGCGGTTGGAGGTTTCGGGCAAGGATGAAATTGGCGACGTGGCAGAAGCCTTCAATGCCTTCGTCGGCAAACTGCAAACCGTTGGGGAAATGAAATTAGACTTGATCTCGGTGGTTTCCCACCAATTGAAAACACCCGTGGCCGAAATCAACGGTTTCATCGAGAACATGCTGGAAGGACTGACCGGGGAGATTAACCCCAGGCAAAAGCGCTACCTGCAGGAAATGCGGTTGATCGGTAGGGAAAATTACCGGTTGATCGGCGATCTTCTCAACGCCAGCAAGATCGACCGGGGAGTTGTTACGGTGGATTTGAAGCCGATTTCCGCCAAAGAGGTAGTAACCATGGCGATCCGTGATTATGAGCAAATCCTTGAGCAAAAGGGTTTAAGACTTTTGTTGGAGGGAATGGAAGAAGACATGAAGCTTTACGGTGACCGAGACAAAGTCGTGGAAGCCTTGCGAAACCTGTTGAATAACGCCATCAAGTGCACTGACAAGGGCACGGTGACCATCCGACTTGGAAGTGAAGGGGACAAGGGCGTGATTGAGGTGAGAGACACGGGTATTGGTATGAATGGGGAAACTATGGGCCGGTTGTTCACCAAGAACCGGGTATTAGGCAAAGAAGCGCACCGTTCAGGGGCGGGACTCGGACTTTATATTTCCAAGCATTTCATGATGCTTCAAAAGGGTGATGTTTCGGTCACGTCGGAAGAAGGGAAAGGAAGCTGTTTCAAGCTAAGCGTTCCTAAAATGAAGAAACAAGAGGGGGCGGCCGCATGAGTTCCAAAGGAACGATTTTAATCGTAGAGGACCAAGTGGGATTCCGCATGATTTATGAGGACCTCTTAGTTGACGCCGGCTATAAGGTGATCTGCGCCGAGGATGGGGAAGCCGGATGGAATTTGGCCAAGGAAAAAAAGCCGAGCCTGGTTTTGCTCGACTTGGGGTTGCCCAAGGTGGACGGTTTCGAGGTGCTCCGCCGGATGCGGGAAGATCCCAAGACGAAGGATATCCCGGTGATCATTTTCTCCGTCATGGGGGAACAGGCCAATGTCAAGAGAGCCATGGATATGGGGGCCAACGATTACACCATCAAGGGGTTCTACACTCCCCGTCAGATCCTCAGCAAGATCAAAAGCCAATTGATCCTATTCGAGCCCATGCAGGACGCCGCCGCCTACAAAATACAGGTGCAAGCGGGAGGGGCGGGCGCCGCCAAGTTCCAGGAAGAAATAGGGCTTACCCATGGGTACCAGTGCCCCCATTGTAACGTCGAAATGGTGCTGGAAATGTTCCCCGATCATATACGGGAAGGAACCCACTGGTTTACCAGCCGGCTAGCCTGTCCCCGATGCGAGAAAGCCGTCTGAAGAAATAAAAAAAGTATAGGGTTAAAAAAGAAGGGACTGGTTTATGAATACCAAAGGAACTGTTTTACTAGTTGAGGACTAGGAAGGTTTCCGCAGGATTTACAAGGATGTACTAAGCGCTGATGGGTACGAAGTTTTAACCGCCGAGGATGGGGAAGCCGGATGGGAAATGGTCAAACAAAAAAAGCCAAATTTGGTTTTGCTCGACTTAGGGCTTCCTAAGGTGGATGGGTTTGAAGTACTCCGCCGGATGCGGGAAGACGCCGAAACCAAAAACATACCCGTCATTATTTTCTCGGTAATGGGGGAACCAAAAGACATCAAGAAAGCCCTTGAAATGGGGGCCAATGATTACACCGTCAAGGGGTTCTACACTCCCCGGCAGATACTCAGCAAAGTCAAAAGCCTGTTGACCCAAGCGGACATGAAAAAAAGCGTCAAGGCCTACAAACTGTTGGTTAAACCCGGGAGGGAAGATGCCGCGAAATTACAGGATGAAATCGGTTTAACCAACGGCTACGAGTGCCCTGAATGCAAGGTCGAACTGACACTGGAGATGTTTCCGGATTATGTCCGGGAGGGTGGGCACTGGTTTTCCAGCCGGCTGATCTGCCCAAAATGCGGGAAAGTGGTTTGAAAATTCTTGGCGGGATTAACGAAAAGACTTTGGTAATTTCTAATAAACCCTAATGTCCCCGATGAACCGAAGGATCCCCTTACCAATTATGCGGGATCTTCGGTACCCGAAATTGGAAAAGTACTGATTTTTCAGAGATCCGGGTTTTTATAAATTTCGGACTCCAAATGGAATCCATCGGAGATAACGGTGGCTTTCAGGTTCGCAAGGTCAATGGCTAAGGGAGAAAACAGAACGCTGGGCACCTCCTTCGACCCGTTGTGGACCTTTTGAATCTGGCCGGGCAAGGGCTGTTTTTTCGCGAGGGCTACCGCCACCTCAGCGGCCTGGTTCGCCAACCATTTGACGGGTTTGTAAACCGTCATAATTTGGGTACCCTCGACTATCCTTTGGCAGGCGGCCAGGTCCGCATCCTGCCCGGAAACAAGGACCTTACCCCCCAAATTTTTCCCAACCAGCGCCCGGATGACGCCCCCCGCAGTCCCATCATTCGAGGCGATAACCGCGTCCACCTGGTTGCCGGTCATCTCCAAGGTTTCCCGCGTGATCATTAAGGCTTCCAGCGGGAACCAACCTTTGACCCAGTGTTCCCCCACAATCCGGATATCCCCACGATCGATGTAAGGTTGAAGGACTGCCATTTGGCCCTGGCGGAACTGCTGGGCATTGGTGTCCGTGGAAGGCCCCTCGATCAGCAGGTAATTACCCCGGGGGACGCGTTTTACCAGATAGTCGGCCTGTAATTTCCCCACTTTGACGTTGTCAAAGGAGACATAAAAGTCCAAATCGCAGTCGTTGATAATGCGGTCGTAAGCAACGACCGGGATGCCCGATTGATGGGCGGCTTTGACCACATCGGCCCCGTTTCCCTCATTGGGGGAGATGATTACCAGGACGTCAATACCTTGGGCCGCCAGGTCTCCTTCCTGGATACTCCGGGCCGCTTCCTCAAAGTGGGTTACTTGCAGCGACACTTCCGCCCCCAGCTCCTGGGCCCTGGCCACGAATAAATCCTGGTCCAGTTGCCAACGCTCCTCAATCAAACCCATGGGCACCAAGAATTTTAACCGCATAGAATCCTTCCGCCCGGGATGAAACATCCAAAAAAAATTATTAAACTGGGATTTCCCTGATGACTTTCCCCGGCAACGTCACCGAGTCATTTATTATTCATTATATTGCCCCCCTCATCCTATGCCAATTTTGGATATTAATCCAAAATGATATTGGCATAATACCGACCACCTAAAAGATAAATAAAGGGTCGGCATACCATCTCCCTGAAGGCCCTTCTAGGGAAAAACCCCTACGTACAACGGACTCATAGGGAATTGCCCCTATGTACCCATAAAACCGCAAAGCCCTCAAGACCAAAGCCAAGGGGCGAAGGTCCAAATAAATTTTTAGCAGGATGACGAAAAAGTCTAAAGAGCGGACTTTTTCATATCTGCGTCGCGAATCACCCCTTGAAAAACAAGGGGTTAAAGGCGATTCGCTCCTAACCCGTGGCTGTAGACAGGGTATAAAGCATTTTTTCAATTCCCTGTTAGAAGAGCCTATTTCTGACCCTGCATTTGGTTCAGCCAAAATTTCCCGTTTGGTAGTCGTAGAAAGCTTTCTTTAGTTCGCCCATGGTATTCATGACGAAGGGTCCGCCGCGAACAACAGGTTCGTTGAGCTTTTGGGCCGAGGCAAAAAGAAAGTGAACCGGTTTATCGTCCCCGGATTGGACCTGAACCGAATCACCCTCACCGAACACCCCTAGGTACCCCGCCTTCACTTGAGAAGCTTCCGGGCCAGATTTAACCTTGCCCTCAATCACGTAAATAAATGCGTTTTGATTGGACGGGGCCAGATGGTTGAAGACCGCGCCCGGTTTTAATTGGATATCAAAATAAGTAAAGGGTATGAAGGACTTTCCCGGACTCTTGGCTCCCCCATATTCCCCGGCGAGGATCTTTACCCGTATGCCGTCTTTTTCCAATATCGGAAGTTTTTCCGAGGAGAGATCCTGGTACTTCGGGTTGGTCATTTTCAATTTGGCCGGAAGATTCAACCAAAGCTGGTAACCCCAAGCCAAACCGTCCGTCTGTTCCGGCATTTCGCTGTGAATAATGCCTTTTCCCGCGGTCATCCATTGTACGGACCCGGCAGTCAAATGACCCTCATGGCCATTGGAATCCCTATGGGTAAAGGCCCCCGCCATCATGTAAGTCACAGTCTCAAAACCACGGTGGGGGTGGTCGGGAAAGCCCGCCGCATAGTCGTCCGGGTTATCGTTTTTGAACTCGTCCAAGAGCAAAAAAGGGTCTAATTGGTTCAATTCTTCCGTCCCGATGATCCTTTTGAGCTTTACTCCCGCCCCATCGGAGGTGTTTTGGCCCTTGATGGTTTGGATGATTCTCCGCGTTTGTTGGGTTTTCATTTTCTTTCTCCTTTTTTCCACAATAAGAAAAGGCATGTCTTCTGTCCAGCCGGACTCCTTATTTGCCGGTATCCCAATGGAAACGACTTTTTGTTAGATGGATTTTGATAAAAAAAGCTCGCTTTCCTTGCTGATCCTGGAAATGCCGTGCGGTCTCATCGGAAGGAAATGCCATCGCAGCTCTCAAAATGATAATAGCAATAATTTTGACATGCTTAAAAGCTTTAGGCTTTCTTGCTCCGAAAAATGCTAAGGAGTTCTGCGAGCGGGTGTTAAAATAAAGGCCTATTCAATCCTGTTTCTACCCCTCGTTTCTCATCGGTGACCCGGCCTGAGACGAATCCGAAAGGATTTTCATGGCCCCGCTCAAAAATATCCTTTTACTTACCAGCTTGGTGCTAACCGATTTTTTGTTGGCCGGCTTGGCTATTTGCCGCAATTTCCCGATAAGTTATAGCCTGGAAGGCAATTTTTTCTTCGCCAAACCCCTGATCTTTTATGGATTGGTGAAAGTGATTAAGTCCTTGAAAAACTACAGGCTGGAAACAATAGAACTTTCCAATGTCAGCAGGGGTTTTCAACGATGACTGAAAAGCCAGTCCGTGTTTTGGTAGTAGAAGACAATCCAGAGGATTTTAAAATCCTCCAGGTTTTCTTTTCGAAGGTCAAGCACCCCCGCTACAAACTGGAAAACGCTCCCAGCCTTTCAAAGGCCTTGGCGGAACTGCGCCGCCGGGCACATGATATCTATCTAGTGGATTTCCAAATGGGAAGCGATTCGGGGATAGATTTCCTGAGGGAAGCCATCGCGGCTAAATGCGCCGCACCCATCATCTTCTTGACCGGTTATGCCACCCCCGAGTTGGATATGAAGGTCATGGGCCTGGGAGCGGCGGCCTTCTTCAGTAAAAACAAGCTCAACCACGATATCCTTGAACGCTCGGTTCGTTATGCCCTGGAACAAAAGCGGGGTGAAGAGGGCCTCCGTCGGCAGGAGGAATTTTTCCGGGCCATGATCGAAAACGCCCAGGATGTGGTGATGCTTATTGAAGCCAACGGTAAAGCCCGTTACGTCAGCCCCTCCATTGAATCGATTCTCGGCTATACACAGCAGGAACGAATAGGAAAGGACTTCTTTTCCCTTGCCCATCCGGAAGATCTTGGCATGGCGCGGGATTTTTTCGCTCAATCCTTAAAATTTCCAGCTCAGCTTTTCAAGTCTGAATTCAGGATAAAACACAAGGATGGAACTTGGCGACTTATCGAGACCACAGGCAAAAGCCATGATTTTAAATCTCCCGATTTCAAGGGTGTGGTCCTAAATTACAGGGACGTGACCGAGTACAAAAAAAGTCAGGAGAGCCGGGAGCGCCTGGCCAACATCATCGAATGCACCAATGAGGGCATCGTGGCATGCGACTTGAAGGGAATAGTCACCCATTGGAACAAAGGAGCGGAAAAAATATACGGCTACCAGGAATCGGAGATATTAGGCAAGTCCGTGACCATATTGCTTCCCCCGGACCATCAGGATGAGAACTCTCGTCAGATTGAAATGGTCAAGCAAGGAAAAGCTGTCCATGATTTAGAGTCAGTCCGGCAGCGCAAAGGCGGACAGTTGGTAAAAGTTTCCATCTCCTTTTCACCTTTTAAAGACCTGGACGGAAAAGTTATTGGCCTATCCGCCATCGTTCGAGACATTTCCGAACAGAAAAAATCAATAGAGCAGATGGCGCGCCTGGCCTCCATCGTTGAATCCTCCGAGGACGCGATATATTCGGTGTCCTTGGAGGGAGTGGTCTTAAGTTGGAACCCCGGCGCCCAGCGGATTTACGGTTTTACCCCGGAAGAAATCGGGGGAAGGGACATAGCGCTCATTGTGCCTGTCGATCGGGAAGGCGAATTTCCGGGGATTTTGAAGACCGTGAAGAAAGGGAAACCCGTTTCTAACTATATTACCAGCCACCGGACCAAGGAAAAGGCTGAGGTTCTCCTTTCCCTTACCGTCTCGCCTGTCAAGAACGCCTTGGGACAGGTGACCCTGGCCTCGGTCATCGCGCATGATATCACTCAGAGCGAGAAGGCCAGGGCCGTGAAGGACATGTTGGAATCCGAAAGGGACCAGCTTTTGGCCCAGCTTCAGCTGCAAATACAACGAATGCCCATCGCCTGTATCCTGAGCGACCAAGACTTTCATTTTACTTATTGGAATCCCGCCGCCGAAAAAATGTTTGGTTATTCCTTTTCGGAAGTGGAGGGAAGAATAGGCCTCATTGTCACGGAGAAGGATCTACCCGCCCATGTGGAAACCCTTCGCGAGGTTGCCAAGTCGGGAGGGACGGAAAATGGAATAGCCCGGGAAAACATCCGAAAGGACGGCAAGATCATTCTTTGTGAGTGGTACCGGACACCCATATACGACTCGGAAGGTCATTTCGCGGGCCTGATTTCGATGGCGTTGGACATTACTGAAAAGCGGAAGGCGGAGGATGTCCAGTCCCAATTGGTGGCTATCTTGCAGCAAACCACCGACGCGGTCATCGGAGCCGATTTGGACGGCCGGATTTTCAGCTGGAACCGCGGCGCCGAATCCATGCTCGGATATTGTTTGGAAGAAATCGTGGGGGAAAACACGGCTCTGCTGGTTCCTGATGACCGTAAGGAAGAAATGGAAAAAGTGAGGGAATTGGCCACCAGGGAGGAAAATGTCTCCAACTACGAAACGCTGATGAGGAAAAAGAGCGGGGACTTGGTGGAAGTGTCCGTCACGGTGTCGCCGATCAAGGACGCCAAGGGGAAGACCATCGGGGTCTCGGCCATTTCAAGGGATATCACGGAAAGGAAAAAAGCCGAGGAGTCCTTCCGAAAACATGAGGAGCAGATGCGATTGGCCCAAAAAATGGACGCCATCGGCCGTTTGGCCGGTGGGGTGGCCCATGACTTTAACAACCTTTTAAGCGTGGTGGGGGGGAACGCGGAGTTCCTGCTTTCCAGCATGGAAAAGGATAATCCGCACCGGGAGGAACTGGAGGAAATCCAAAAAGTCGTGCGGCGTGGCGCAGAACTAACGAAACAGCTTCTGGTATTCGGCCAAAAGCAGATTTCCCAGCCCCAAGCGGTCAACCTGAACGAACTCAGTGCCGAAATGAACAAGATGTTGAAACGCCTCATCGATGCCGCTATCGATTTGTCCATCATCCAGGACAAGGATTTGCGGCCCATCCTGACCGACCCCGGCCAGATGCAACAGGTCATTCTCAACCTTGTCCTGAACGCCCGGGACGCCATGCCCAGGGGGGGTCATTTGATTATCGAAACCAGGAACATTCGCGAGGATAAGCTGGAGGGGGAACTGAAGCCGACTCTGCCTTCGGGTGACTATGTCCGGCTCAACGTGACGGACACGGGAACCGGCATGAGCGAGCAAATTCAGAAGCATGTCTTCGAGCCTTTTTTTACGACGAAAGCGGGAAAGGGGACCGGTTTAGGCCTGGCGTCCGTTTACGGCATTGTCACCAAATGGAGCGGGCATATTTTCCTTCACAGCACCCCTGGAATGGGCACTACCTTCACCCTTTATTTTCCCGCCCTTCAAGCCGTGGAGGCAGTTGCGGCCAAACCCAAGCAAATCGCATTGATTCCTCAGGGGTCAGAAACCATACTTTTGGCCGAGGATGAGGGGCCTGTCCGAAAAGTCCTGGTTCGGACCCTGGAAAAATATGGTTACCGTGTTTTGGAAGCGCAAAACGGTATCGAGGCAGTGCAAAAGGCATGGGCTTACAAAGATCCCATCCATCTTTTATTAACAGATACGGTCATGCCCAAAATGAACGGTAAGGAATTGGCGGACGAGTTGAAGAAAACCCGGCCAAAAACGAAGGTCCTTTTTGTTTCCGGTTATCCCAGGGAAGTCCTTTCCCAACAGGGAATTTTGAATTCGGATATCCACCTGATCCAGAAACCCTTTGAGTTGGAAGACTTGGCCAGGGAAATAAGGAAGATCCTCGATGAAAAATAGTTATTAATTCTTAGTTTTGAATTTTTAATTAAAGCTGAATTCAACCAGTAAGTGCA
>PLZG01000007.1 GCA_003152075.1 candidate division FCPU426 bacterium | reverse complement strand
ACACTTTTGGACCGGCGTTTACACTGTTATTAAAACAAACTTTGGCAGGGGATGGGCTAATAGAAATGAATTGGAATTTTTTAAGCATAAAGGTGAAGATGGTTTTGACTTAGTTCATATGGAATTAAAAATTGAAGCTTCTTTTTTTGAAAATAAAAAAACCCCTGAGCAATATGTTCTTTTGTTTAAAACGACCAATCTCGACACCCCTTTCAGTAAAAGAAATGTTGAAGCAAGGGATTTCAAATTTGCTGATTGTAATGACTTTCATTGGTTAGTGGATGAAAAGCCCCTAAAGTTTATCAGTGAAAAATATTCCAATCACGAAGGCAAGGATTTAGTGGATACCGTTGAAACTTTTAAGGTCGTTCTTAGCAAAAGTCAATTTGAAACCCTTGCTACCGCTACAACCGTTGAATGCAAGATTTGTGAAACTACCTTTGTGTTCAATAAAAAACACTTTTGGTCTTTGCGTTGGGTTATGGAGAGGGCAAAGGAATTACGGGCCCCGAAGGGCACCGCTTCAGAAAAGTGATCTTATTTCCCTGAAATTCCTTCCATTTCTAATTTGCCGACCTCTTAAAACTTGACCCCCCTCTGAAACAAGAGGTATACAGGTGTATTCTTATTAACCACTTTTGGAGACTTCTGTCATGCCCACCCTCTTTTACCTCGGCCCCGCCCAGGACATATTCAGCGACATATCGCTTCCTTTGATGGAACCCCCCGTGCCGGCAGGAGCTCCTGGCCCTCCGGAGGAATACCGGGAAAAGCGGATCGACCTCAACAAACTTTTTAACTTCAACGCGTCCACCTTTACCTGGCTCGCCCAAGGCGACTCCATGATCGGCGCCGGGATCCACACAGGGGATATTTTGATCGTGGACAAGGCCCTCCAGGCGGCCATGGGGGACATCGTCATTGCGGAAATCAACCGGCAGCCCACCGTTAAACGCCTTGGAAAAAACAACAACGCCCCTGCCTTACTTCCTGAAAACCCCAATCACAAACCCATTCCCATCGACGAGGTCGAGGGAATCCGGGTTTGGGGAGTAGTCACAGGAGTCTTCCACCGGTTCAAAACCTTTAAGTGAGGGATTTTTCAAAAAAATTTCAACGCTACAGCCCCGGATTTCGACGATGACCACCCTGCCCGGTAGTCCGATACCCCCTGTTTGGAGATATTCATGGATAAAATTTTCGCCCTGGTCGACTGCAATAACTTTTATGTTTCCTGCGAACGGGTCTTCGACTTCACCCTCCGGGACCGTCCGGTCGTTGTTCTTTCAAACAACGACGGCCTTGTCATAGCCCGTTCCAACGAAGCCAAGGCCTTGGGTTTCAAGATGGGCGACGCTGTTTTTCAGATGCACGATTTAATTAAAGAGCACCAGGTCGCCGTCATGTCGTCCAATTACGCTTTCTACTACGATTTGTGCGACCGGGTGAGGGAAGTGCTCTCCCATTTTTCACCCCGAATCGAGAAATACAGCATCGACGAATGCTTTCTCGACCTGTCCGGGATTGCCAAAGAGGAGCTGGAAGATTACGGCCGCAGGATAAAGGCCAAGGTGGAGAAGTGGACCGGGATTCCCGTTTCTGTTGGGATCGGAGCCACGAAATGCCTGGCCAAGCTGGCCAACAAACTTGCGAAGAAATCCGTGAAGGCCCGCGGAGTCTTGGATGTTTACAAATCCCCACACCTGGAAAAGGCATTGGAAGCCACCGACGTCGGCGACCTTTGGGGGGTTGGCCAGGCCTACGAAGGGATGCTTAAATCCAACGGAATCAATAACGCCTTGGAATTCAGGAACGCCCCTGACCATTGGGTACGATCCAGGATGACCGTCGTGGGAGCCCGGATTCAATCCGAACTAAAAGGCGTTTCCTGTATTGGCCTTGAAGAAATCCCACCCCTTCAGAAAATGGTCGGAACCGCCCAGGGTTTCGGGATGCTTATTGATACGCTCGAGGAATTGAAGGAGGCGGCAGCCACCTACGCCAACAAAGAAGCAATCAAGCTCCGTAAACAAAAACAATGTGTAAAGGAGCTGGTCGTTTGGGTCCAAACCAATTCCTTTGGCCGAGACCCCCAATACGGTAACAAGGCCGAGATTGTCTTTCCGGTAGCCACGAATGACCCCTCGCTGATCATAAAGAAGGTGGTAAACGCCGTGGAAATGCTTTATAAAAAAGGCTATCGGTATAAACGGATCGGGCTCAACGCGACCAAGTTGGAGCTCGAGAATTGCGTCCAAGAGCACCTTTTCGTGAAGCCGGAAGACACCAAACGGCAGAATCTGTTGCGGGTGGTGGACCAATTAAACGAGGTCAGCGGGGCCGGCACGATCCGGACCGCTTCGGTTGTAATCGACGCACGGTGGATGACTCGTTTTTCTAAACAGTCACCCCACTACACCACTAAAGTAAAAGATATTCCTATAGCACGGGTGGGCTAAGAGCCTTATGAAAAAAGAAGCGTGTGACAAACTAATCGGCGATGGGGTCGATTCTCAAAAGGTTCACGACGGCTTAATTGCCTCAGGAATTCTTTTTGTTGTTAAGGCCTATAAGGAAGAACACATTATCCTTTATAAGGTTAAGAATACGGGAAAAACAACAACGATTTGGTTTCACAATATGCCTGTTGTCCAAGAAACGATGGAGTAAATCACCTTTGAGGCTTTTTGAAGAAAAGAAAAGAACATTTCGGGGAATTGGTTCAATAACAGAACCAACTTATACCTTTTTGGATCGCACCGCACGACCGGAATTCGTAAAGGTCAGGGATATTCTCGAGAATTGGTTCGGCCGGTACCCGGACGGAACCGACAAGAAGGATTTGAGATCTAGGTTTACAAATCTAGACGAAATACACCACGACGCCGCTTTTTTTGAGCTTCTATTACATGAAACCCTTTTACGTCTTGGGTGCAAGGCTGAACCCCATCCGACATTGCCAGGTGGGTCTTCGACCCACCCCGAGTTTTTGGTAAGGGCTCCGGGTGGAGATTTTTACCTAGAGGCCTTAGTGGTCCGGGATGAATCGGCCGCCAAGGCGGCCGCCCGCCACCGCTGGAATGAGGCCTACGAGGCTATTGATTCGATCAAAAACAGAGATTTTGCGTTAGATCTCACACAAGAAGGAACCCCCCTAACTTCCGTTCCGTTGGCTTCGTGGAAAAGAAAGGTTGAGCGATTTTTAAGTCAACATGATCGATTAACGGTCCAGGCGATCCCCTACGACGACCGCCCAACCCTTGACCTTGAACACGCCGGCCTAAAGGTTTCCTTCAAGCTGATTCCTAAAAATTATCCCGAAAGAACGCCGGATGACGAGCATTTAATTTGGGCCACAATGGGACCGGGAGAATGGTTTAAGACCTCTAAGGCTATCAACAAGAAGATGGAGAAGAAGGCTGTAAAATACGGAGAAATGGAAATGCCCTTCATCTTGGCGGTAAACGTCAAAAAGGGGTGGACCATGCGGAATGAATACATGGACGCCTTGTTTGGCGAAGAGGGGATGCGCTATTACCGGGACAGGGCAACGGGTGAGTCTAGGGGAAGTGCGGTGGTCCGGGTCGGCGGGGGCGTTTGGATGAGAGAGGACGGAAAACCAAGGAATGAAAATGTGAGCGCAGCCCTCTTTTTTGAAAATGTCACGGAAATGAATGCCCGAGTTGTACAGAGCAAGCTATTTCACCATCCTTGGGCCAAGAAGCCCTATGGTGGAGAACTCTTGGTTTTTCCTCAAATGGTCCCCACTGAGGGAGGAAAGTACAAGGAGGTTGAGGGAAAAGGCCTCGAGGCAATTTTTGGGGAACCTATCGGCTTTCAAGAAATCTTTCCGGTCGAGTTAAATGTAGGAAAGCAGATAAGCCAAATATTAAAGGAAAAAGATTGAGCTTCAAACCCGGCGACCAGGTCGTCCACCTCAACACCCGCGAGGAAGGCGTCATTAAAAGCCTTCATCTATTCCGCATTGGGACCAACGTGGGGGAATGTCTTTTGGTGACAGTGGGGAAGGAAGATAGGGTTTGGCTTTCCCACGAAACAACCCTTTTGGACTCAACAAACCGGCATTAATCTCAATTTTTTCCATCGGCTTGAAACCCTCTTTTAAGCGTCTAAACTTAACCCGCTTGCTTGATAGTCTCTCATGGGAAAATGTGTGACCGGAGTAGGAACAGTGGTCCAGAAAACCGTTGGTAAAAAATCAAAAGCTTTGAAGTCTTCAGGATATAGAATGCAGGAATGGATAAAGCAAGTGAAGGAATGGGGCAAAATGGCGGATCGAAACCTAGGCTCCGCAATCAAAACCTTGAAAAATCCACTTAATAA
>PLZG01000061.1 GCA_003152075.1 candidate division FCPU426 bacterium | reverse complement strand
GTAAAATTAAAGACTGTCCTTGGAATGGCAAGACGATATTTAGTTAAGCCACCAGGGGGAGAGGGAGGGGAGAATGGAAAGTAAACCACCAAAACTAGCGGAAGTGGACACCACTAAAACCCAGGAGGCCATGAAAGAACTGATGGCCGAAGAGAAGAATCTGGACCCTGTTTTTCAGGCCACGGTTTTAGAAGCCTTGGAGCGGAGATAATGAGCCAAGAGACCGCGCAAGCCCAATTTGACAACCAAGAAGAGGACACACGCGACCGTTGCGACGATTGCGGTACGCCAGTGAATCACGGACCCGACCGCTTCGGGGATAACCTTTGCAAGCCGTGTTTTGAATCAACCAAGTATTGAAAGGACTAGCATGAGAACGAGCGAAAAGATCGAGAACATTTCTAAGGCGCTGGTAGCCGTTGGAAAGGAAATGACGGACGTTAAGAAAAATTCCGAGAATCCTTTTCTTCAAAGCAGTTACGCGGACCTTCCGGCGGTGTTGCAGGTGGCGCGGCCCATTTTAACCAAGAACGGAATCACGCTGATACAATTTGCCGAAAACCCAGACGGGAAGCCGACCGTGATTACCCGCCTTCTCCACGAATCGGGGGAATGGATGGAAGCCGACCTTTCGGCAAAAGTGCCAGAGGGTGCGGCTGAGAAAACCAACTTCATTCAAAAACTTGGTTCCGTGATTACCTACCTCCGCAGGTATCAGGTTATGGCCATGTGCGGGATGGGGGCCGAGGACGAAGATGGCGCGGATGCCGATGCCCCCTCTGGGACCGATCCAAAAGCCAAGCCCGGAAAGCCCGTTGCACCGAAGGAGTTCACCCTTCAAGAACGAATTGATGCCCTGCCCAAAGACTTGAAAGACCTCTTAACCAAGGCCGGGGCGAACACCTTTCAACAACGCTATGCGGTTTTAAAGTCGGTGGATTGGAACCTGGACGCCGCCAAAAAGATGTGCCTTGAAGAAATCCAAAAGAAGGGCTGACCATGCCAGGGGAACGCTTTAAGAAATTTCCTGGGGAGCTATTCCACAAAAAGGGCAACTTTGTTTGGGTTGCCCTTGGGGAGTTTATGACGGTCGAACCGAAGAGAGGAAGGCCGTTTGGGAAAGTGTTGGAAGATTCGCTGTGGCCGGATGAATGGGTTTCGATTGAGGTTTGGGATCAAAGCAAGCTGACAACGATGGATAATAAAATAAACGGAGCGAAAGGAAAAGTACAATGTCCAAAGAGATTGCAGTAAAAGACGCGGTTCTGGAAGTGCTGGAAGATCCAAAGAACGCCAAGCTGTCACCCTTGAAAGCGGTTTACGCCGGGGTGGGATTGATCGTTACCAAGCTGGCCTCGTTCTCGATTAAGAAGCCCGAGGACTACGATGCGGCCATGATCGCCCTGAAATCAGCCAAGGACGTTATCGGTGAAGCGGATAAAGCCTACGAAAAGGCCGTGGGAACCGAGGAAGCCTTGGTCAAACGGGCGAAAGATGCCTACAAGATGCTGACCGCACCAATCAACGTGGGGGTTTCCGACTTGAAGCAACGGATGGGGAAGTACCAGGCCGACCAGGAAACCAAGCGCCGGGCTGAGGCTGATAGGCTCCGATTACAGGCCATCGAAGAACAACGCAAGCTGGAAGAGGCCAACACCACCAAGGAGGCCCAGAAATCAGTCACCAAGATCGAAAAGATTGAGGCCAAGGTGGAAGCCGTGGAAGCCTACAAACCAAAGACCGCCGATAAGGTCCGCAAGTTTGAAGTGGTTGACACGGAAAAGGTTGAGCGGAAATATTGCACACCCGAGGACAAGAAAATCCGGCCCTTCATTGGCGAGGTTAACGGCCCCATCCCTGATATTCCTGGGGTTCGCATTTGGGATGAAATCAAGATCGTGACCCGATGAGATTCAACTTTGAGGATGTCGAAGTCCAAGAGCGGTACAACAAGTTTTTGGATAAGATCATGCCCCGCATGAAAGACATCCTCGCTTTTTGCGAACAGGGAACGGAGGACAATTTAAGCGTCTTGAAAAAGAGGCTCTTGGATTACGAAGCCCACAATAATTTCCTTTCGTTCCACTACTCGGAAGCCATGGGGTTCTACAAGCTGGCTTTAGCCCAAGAATGGGCCAAGGAACCCGATTTCAAGGGTATCTTCGAGAGGAAGGTCAGAGCAACGGTCGAGGCCAGAGCGATTGAACCAGAGGCCGTTTTGGAGCGTTTTGAGCGGCTTATCAAGGGCTTGTCCGTGTCTTTGACCGCCGTGCAGACGAATTTACGGGTGGAAGAATCACTTTTGGCAAGGAGGATGGAATGAGCGCATACGCCTTAGAAGCCGAGCAGGTAAGAATGTTGATTAGAAGGGGATGGGAATGGTCTCAGGGCTGGTGGATACATCCCAAGCACGTTAATCAAGGGCTACCAATGCTTTTCACTTTTGAGGATGCGGTTAAATCGGCGGGTCTTCAATGAACATAACCGGAACGCCGAGGTACTCAAAAATTAGAATGGCCCCGCGATCTTTCATGCCCACCTTTAAGCGTGAAATCCCCTACGAACCCGGACCCATCAAGCCATGGGAGGGTGGGCCCGAAGTCTGCCTTTGCTCCCATAATTTTTATCCAGGCCACACGCAGAAAATCAACGAACACGGAGGACTTAAACAGCCCTGCCGAGTACCAGGATGCGGGTGTCTTTCATTCAGGGATGCCAACCCATGATCGAACGCGATTGGTCGCGGCCCTTAAACCTTGAGCTTATCGAGGAATTGCCGGCAAGACCCGTCACCCACCACTTCAAGGGCGCCGGGGTAGAAACCGACCAGGACGAACTCAGACTTGGGGGCCAGTACGACCGCATTTTAAGGCTGATGAAGGACGGCCGCTTTCGTACTCTTTCGGAAATCGAGGCCGTGACCCACGACCCCCAAGGATCCATTTTGAGGCAGTTGAGTTACATGGATGACCCACTTTGCGGGGGCCACAAGAAGAAGAAAAGGCACCGCGGGCCCGGGCGGGGGCTCTGGGAATATTCCATCACCTTGAACCCTAAACAGGCCGAAAAGGAAGCGCTGGCCTATCTCCATGCCAAAGAGCCGCACCAATACGAGATTGCACTTTAAGGGGGGATGAGTGGAAAATTTGTTAAAGTGGCTTCACAAAAAGGGTTTTCATTTCTGGAACACCTATAAAACTAAGGGATGGACAACCGAAGAGAGTGATGGTTTGGCTATCGGTGGATGGTCTGCTTCTAAAACTGTTGGGCATGATAAGAGGTGGCAACGATGCTCGCGGTGTAAGGCCACAAGAACGGTTGAATCATGAGGATACAGGCTTGGTCTGATGGAGGAGGAACACAAAGCACCGGGATTGCCGCCCTTATCTACACGGGCCAACTTAAACCGCCCGACGTTGCCATAATTGTCGATACCGAAAGGGAAGCCTCTCAAACGTGGGAATACCACGAAAAAATCACAAAGCCTAAACTTTTAGAGGTTGGAGTAGTTGTTCACCGGGTTTCGAAATCTAAATATGCCACGGTGGATTTGTACGGTGGGAAAGAAAAGGACACGCTTTTAATCCCAGCTTTCACGAACCAAAGCGGTAAAATTGGAAAACTCCCAACGTTTTGCAGTAACGAATGGAAGGAAAGGGTTGTCCGCCGATTTTGCAACGAACTTTATCCAAACGCCGAAGGCTTTGATTTGTGGCTTGGGATTAGCCGAGACGAAGCCGATAGGATGAGGACGGGAACAGGAAAGTGGCAATATAAACACCCGCTGGTTGATGACAAGAGGTGGATGAACCGCCAAGACTGTTTGAAGCTAGTGCGGTCTTTAGGCTGGCCCGACCCGCCAAGAAGTCGGTGTTATATGTGCCCGAACCAAGGGCCGAGGGAGTGGCAAGACCTCGAAACCAACTGGCCGGAAGATTTCGCAAAAGCAATGGCATTTGAGGCCGAAATCCAAAAGCGTGATCCCAACGTGTTTTTGAGGGATGAAAGCGGGTCGCAAGGGGATTGCATGAGTGGGCTTTGTTTTGTTTGAAGTGCTACTTTAGGCTTGAATAGATCCTCGTAGTTTGGTAGTTTTAGAGGCATAGTTCACCGAAGAACCCGGTGGATGCTGTGAAAAGACCTTTTTCATGCGTTTGCCCACGGAATTAGCTTTAAACGTGGGGGTTCACAAACGCAGGAGAAAGGTTTTTTAATGCCCAAAATGACGATTCCCCGCGCCTGGAAGTTTGGATCTATCCCGGCCGAGGTCTTAACCAGCGAGCTTTCAATCCACGCCAAAGTCTTAATCGGCGCCATAACCTTCCACGCCTATGATGACGGTCCATCTTTCCCTGGGCAGGCCCGACTTGCCCGGCTTTGCTCTTGTTCTGTGACTAAAATCCACGAAGCCACAAACGAGCTGGAAGAGGCTGGGTTTTTGGTGGTTCAAAGGGAAAATGGCCGTAGTTCATCTTACCAATTCCTTTCAAAAAGCGCTACGCCTGGCGTAGTGGTATCCACCTCACCCCTACGTGTGGCGCATCCGACCCCCACGCCTCCCGTAGACCCACCCCTACGCCCGGCACAGACTAACGATACTTCTTTAACGAAACCTTCTAACGAGACAAAAGATACCCCTTCGGGGACACGCACCTGGATTCAACAATTCGTAGACTGGTTCGGAACGGCTTACCGCGAGAGATTTGGAAAACCCTATGCCGATTCAAAAGCCGATTACATCATGGTGGCCCAAAACCTGAAGGCGTATTCCCTGGACTTGTCGACCCTTAAAAAATTGGTTTTCGTGGCTTGGAACACCCCAACCGATGCCAAAAAATTCCCGGTGGCCGAGGTCAGCATGACGGTAAAAGGATTCTGTACCTGCGTCAATCGCCTGACGTTGCCATCAACCCTCACCCCCGCCCAACTTCACGAACAGAGGATGAAGCAGAAACAAGGTCACGGATTGGAGAATGTGCTTTGAGCCATTCATTCAGAAACCCATCCCGCGAATACCTGACGGAATACTATTTCCCAGAAAACCCCGAAGGCAGTCGATTCGATAACGAAGCCTACCGCCGATACCGAAACGAGCTTTTAATTGAGGACGAAAAGCGGGATAAGGCCATCCGAGAGGAAAACAAAACCCACGGAGTCGAACAGATGCGCTTCGCTTATGCCCTGATGAAAAAGATGGAGTCGATGCTTGGGGGGCCTTCGAGGGTGTTTAGCTGGTTCATTTCAGTTTACAAAGAAAATCCGAGCGTGGCCGCCGTGGTGGAGGAAATAAAACTCGGACATTGGAAGGCCGATGTGGGAATTTACGAGCCGGTGAACATTCCAGAGAGTGCGAAAAAGGCGTTTTTTGACCCGCCACAAGAGAAGGTTTTGGCCGATAAAGTCGATGAGGAAACGGGAGAGGTTTTAAATCCACGAGAGCCCACGCTCGAAAGTGCAGGCTTCTAAATGAACCAAGTCACGGTAAAAGAGAGGCCTATTTTGTTTTCGGCCCCCATGGTGCGGGCCATACTGGAAGGGCGAAAGACCCAAACGAGGCGGATTATTAAACCGCAACCGCCTGCCGAGCTTTTGGTGGGGCGAACTCTTGGGCCTATTTACGGAACCGACCTTTGGGCGATTTGGTCCACTTACGGCACCGCAAAAGCCGCACAGGGAAATCAAACTTTGAAATGCCCTTACGGCGCGGAACCTCACGAAGAAAAAGTGTCCCGGCTATGGGTGAGGGAAACGTGGAAGGGCGCAAAGTGGCCGGATTGGTCAGTTGCTATCGAATATAAAGCGGGCGGGACTTATACACCGCCGAAAGACACCCACTTTACAACCCTCGGTCGGTTGAACGCCTGGACCCCTTCAATCCATATGCCCCGATGGGCCAGCCGTATAGACCTGGAAGTGGTTAAGGTGCGGGTGGAGAGGTTGCAGGATATCAGCGAGGAAGATGCAAAGGCGGAAGGCGTGCAGGGTGGCTATCCAACGATGTTGGATTGGGCAAACCATTTTAAAGAACCACAAATTGCCAAGGATATGGTGAGTCGTGGGGGAAAAACAAACGCATGGTATTGTTACCGAAAGCTTTGGACTGAAATCAATGGCGCCGAAAGTTGGGACGCCAACCCATGGGTATGGGTAATTGAATTTAAAAGGATTCGACCGTGACTGAAAATGCCGCACTTCTCAAGAAGCTAATTGCGGAAGCCGACCGCAAAAAATGGCAAGAGGAATTGAAGCGCCAAATTCGAGGGGTGGGACTACCAATGCCCCTAGAGCAATACAAATTCCACCCCGACCGAGAATACCAGGCGGACTTCTTTTACGAGAAGGGCTTGATAGTGGAATGTGACGGCGGTTCGTGGATGGACAAGTCGGGCCACACTTCAGGCCAAGGTTACGAGAAAGACCGAATCAGGGACGCGGAGGCCCTTCTCTTAGGATTTATCACCCTGCGTCTGACCGGGAACATGATTAAAAGCGGAGTGGGGATTGTTTACCTTGAGCGGATTTGGAGGGCCATGAAGTAATGGAAAATTCTAAAATCGAATGGACAACGCACACTTTTAACCCGTGGGTAGGATGCA
>PLZG01000078.1 GCA_003152075.1 candidate division FCPU426 bacterium | reverse complement strand
AATACCGGGGACAAGGAAAAGGACGTAGTGGAAACGGTTCGGCGTTATACTGAGGTCATTGAGTCCTATGTCAAAGCCTATCCGGATCAGTGGATGTGGATGCATCAACGATGGAAGACACGTCCTCCTGGAGAAGAGAAATAAGGAGGGATGTGTCTCCCTTCGCTGAAGCTTCAGGGGATCGTACCCGCAAATTTTATTTTTGGAACACGGGTTCGGATGCATCAACGTTGGAAAACCGGGTCGAAAAACGAATAAAACATCGGTATGAAGGTTTGAAAGTGAAAAAGTCCAAATCCATCCAAGCGTCCCAAGAATCCCTCTATGATGAGCTCCTGGTAGAACCGCCCCAAATCCGCCGGAAAAGGATTCTCTGGTTCCTGTTCCTTTCCGCCGTCGTCATCGGCATTCTCTTTTGGAGTCTTTCCCAAAGTAAACCCAAGCCTAGCAGCCCGGAGGCCATTTCCCAGGGTCAGGACTCCCCCGACGCGGTCATTGAAAAGTTCCACCTGGTTTCGACCGTCCAGGGCCAGAAACGATGGACCATGGACGCTGATAACGCCCGGTTCTACCAGAGCCAAAAGGAGGCATACGCCGATGTGATTTACGCCCAATATTACAAGAATGATAAATTGATCTCCACCCTGACTTCTGAAAAGGCCATTATTAACACCGAAACCAACGCGACCCAAGCGACGGGACATGTGGAACTTATCGTGGAAAACGGTTCCAAATTGGAGACCGAAAAATTAAATTGGGAGCCCGATACGGACCTCATTAAGACCGACAGCCGCGTCCATATCTATAAGGGAATGGACGATATCACCGCCACCGGGCTGGTGGCCGATACGGCTTTGAATAACATCCGATTCATAAAGGACGTCAATACTAAGGTGAGGGATACCCGTGAGATTGAGAATTTCGGCGACTCGAAGAAATTCTAAAAAGAAATTAACGACAGAGACGCAGAGGGCACAGGGAAATGCATGAATAAGTTGAAAAGAATTTTAATTTTTATTTTTTTTCTCGGTGCCTTGTCCCGCATCCTCTATTTGAAACCTAAAAAAGAGGTCATGTGGGATTATCCCAATTTCCAAATAATATTTTTTATAGTGTTAATTGGGATGGTGGTGAATAGTCTTTGGGCTTACGAAATAAAAGATGACCGGGAGGTTACGACGCACAAACCGGTGAATATTTCCTCCGCAGGCCCCCTTACCTATGATCGCTTCGGAGGCCTTACGGTTTTCAAAAAAAAGGTAAGGGCGGTTCATGACAAGGTCGTTTTGACCTCGGATGAGATGCGCGCCATGACGGGAAACCGGGAAGCCACTGCCGAGGGAAACGTTCAGGTTGTCGACCAGAGCATGGGGTCAACCCTCACTTGCGGCAATTTGGAATACCAGGATTACTTGAACACCATGACCGCCCATGACCACCCTTTGTTGACCAGCTTGGATGAGAACGGCCGGCCCATCACCGTCAGTGGCCGCCAAATGGAAATGGATTCAAAAAATAAGACCGTGATCATTCATCAGAACGTAAAAATTATCAACGAGGACGGCAAGGGTGAGTCTCAAAAAGCCACCTTCCTGGCGAAGGAAGACAAGTTCATCCTGGAAGAGGAACCTTCCATGACAGTTCCTAATGGCAAACTAACCGGTCGCAGGATCGTCTCGAATTTGGGGGCTGACCGCGGCGTGATCGTGGAGGGGATGGCCGACGCGGTTTTTTATCCTGCGGGAATGCCGGCCGCGGGCAAAGGTGGAACGAGTCCCACGACACCGAAGGCCGGTCAGCATCAAAAGGGCGGGCGGGATAATGCCAACCCGGCGGCCAACTCCCCGGATACCAACAACCCGGCCGGCCCAGCGAAGGTCGGAAACCACCCGTAGGGATTTGCCGTTAAATCGGAAAAAGAGGCTTGATCATGAAAATTTTAAGAACAGTCAATTTGGTTAAAACCTATAACAAGAAAAAAGTTGTCGATCAAGTATCCATTGAGGTTCATCAGGGTGAGGTGGTGGGGCTTCTGGGCCCCAATGGGGCGGGCAAGACCACGACTTTTTACATGGCGACGGGGTTTATCGCCCCCAACGCGGGACGTGTTTTTTTCGAAGAGGACGGCCAGACCCACGACATCACCCAGCTTCCCATGTACAAGAGAGCCCGGCTTGGGATTGCTTACTTGCCGCAAGAGCCCTCCATTTTCCGCAAGTTGTCCGTTGAGGATAATCTCCTGGCGATCCTGGAATTAACCCCCCTTTCCCCTTCGGACCGTGAAAATAGGCTCCAGGAACTTTTGGAAGAATTAAAGGTCACGCACCTTGCCAAACAGAAGGCCTATACCCTTTCCGGCGGAGAGCGCCGCCGCGTGGAAATCGCGAGGGCGTTGGTCCTCGAGCCGAAATTCATCCTTTTGGATGAACCCTTCGTGGGCATCGACCCCATCGCGGTGCAGGATATTCAGGGTATCATCCGGTACTTGAAGAAAAAGAAAATCGGAATATTGATCACCGACCACAATGTCCGGGAAACACTTTCCATCGTGGACCGGGCTTACATCATGTTCGAGGGCAAGATACTCCTTTCCGGCACCGCCTCCAAGCTGGCCTCCAACAAAAAGGCCCGTGAGATTTACCTGGGGGAAAGATTCTCGCTGAAATAGTCCTAAAGGAAGTTTAATATCAAATCCTCAACCAAAAAAAGGAACGGGTTAAAAGTTTGGATCGACAGGACTTTAATACCCCTCACTAAAGTTTTGTCTTTCCTCGGCATCGGTCCCAACGGCATTACGCTGGCGGGAGTTATGGTTACGGTGATGGTTCCGGTGGAATTGCTCCAGGAAAAATGGATTCCCGCTGGATTGTGGCTTTTGGGGGCGGGTTTTTTCGATATCCTCGATGGTTCGTTGGCCCGTAATAGCGGCAAGAAAGGGCCTTTTGGGGCCTTCTGGGATTCCACCCTGGACCGGGTTTCGGAGGCGGTCGTTTTTGGCGGGTTTCTATTGTATTATTATCAAAAGCAAAATCCCCAGGCGCTTTTGCTGGCTTTTGGCGTCTGTATCCTATCCCTGTTGGTGTCTTACACCAGGGCTAGGGCGGAAGGCCTTGGGATTAAGTGTGAAGTCGGGATATTACCCAGGCCGGGAAGGGTGAGCTTGCTGGCCCTGGGCTTTTTTTTCGCCCAAACCACCCTGGCGTTGGCCGTTGTTGGGGGGTTATCATTGATTACGGTATGTCAAAGGATTCACTGGGTTTGGAAGCATCAAAAAGTTACAAATAGGTAAAACCCGGATATTGCCGGAAGGATAGGTAAGTTATGTCCAAGATTCGCGTGGCCATCGTGGGTGTGGGTTGTTGCGCTTCTTCCTTAGTGCAGGGCGTCCGCTTTTACCGTAACGCTGACGAGGAGGGGTTCGTCCCGGGGTTGATGCATACCCGTCTGGGAAAATACCACGTGGGGGACATCGAATTTTCCTGTGCTTTTGACGTGGATTCCAACAAGGTCGGCAAGGACCTGGGCGAGGCCATCTTCGTCCCCATCAATAACACCATCAAGTTCTCCGATGTCCCAGTGCTGGGCGTGAAGGTTTACCGGGGCCACACCTATGACGGCCTGGGCAAGTATTACCGTGAGGTCGTGACCGAATCCCCCGAAGCTCCCGTGGATGTGGCAAAGATCCTGAAAGAAACCAAGACCGACGTCCTCATCAATTACCTCCCCGTGGGAAGCGAGGAGGCCACCAAGTTCTACATTAACGAAGCCATTAAGGCTGGCGTTGGCGTGGTCAACTGCATGCCTGTCTTCATCGCCTCCAATCCGGCCTGGGCTAAGAAGTTCGAGCAGGCGGGCCTACCCATCCTGGGCGACGACATCAAAGCCCAAGTGGGGGCAACCATCACCCACCGGATCCTGACGAAAATGTTTTCCGACCGCGGCGTCATTTTGGACCGCACCTCCCAGCTGAATTTTGGCGGTAACATGGATTTTAAGAATATGCTTGAAAGGGAGAGGTTGGAATCCAAGAAAATCTCCAAGACCGGCGCGGTCGTGAGCCAGTTGGCCCATCCCATCGAACCGGAGAATATCTATATAGGTCCGTCGGATTACGTGCCTTGGCTTCAGGATCGCAAGTGGGCCCATATCCGCCTAGAAGGCCGGGAGTTCGGCGATGTGCCCGTGACCATCGAGCTAAAGCTGGAAGTCTGGGATTCGCCCAATAGCGCCGGAGTGGGCATCGACGCCATCCGTTGCTGCAAGCTGGCCCTGGACTCGAAATTGGCGGGCGCCTTGGAAGGTCCCTCTTCCTATTTCTTTAAAACGCCTCCGGTCCAGTATTCGGATTCGGAAGCCCATGAGCTGGTGGAGCAATTTATCGCCAAATACACCAAGGCTGTGGAACCGGTGAAGGTTAGATAAGTTCTGAGTTTTAAGTTCTACGTTAAAGAGGCCCGGGAAAACCCCGGGCTTTTTTGTTTCCGAATACAAAACCTTCATAGAACGGAGTTTCCGGTGGCCGTTAAAGCCGTTATCTTCGACTTGTTTGGGACATTGGTTTTCGATAAATTCTCGTCGGCAAAGTATCCTCTTTTTCTTTCGCGCTTGTCATCCCTTCTCGATTTAAAAGAAACCGAATTCGTCTCCCTTTGGCAGGATTCTTACCAGAATCGAGCTCTAGGAAAATTCGAGACCCTACAGGACAATTTGAGGTGGATTGGAGATCAGCTTGGCCAATCCTTGAACTTGTCGGCGGTTGATGAGGCCGCCTCGGCCATCGTGGAACTAACCCGTCAGGCCTTGACGCCCAGGACCCAGGCGCTTGAAGTTCTCTATCAACTAAGGTTGATGGGCTTCAAAACCGCCCTGATTTCTGACTGCGGCCCAGCTGTTCCCCTAGTCTGGAAAGAAACGCCTTTCGCGGGTCTTTTCGACACCGTGTCCTTTTCTTGCCAAGAGAAGTTGAAAAAGCCTGACCCGAAAATTTATCAAATTGTCCTGGATCGACTAGGCCTACCGGCCCGCGAGTGTTTTTACTTGGGGAACGGTCACGGAAGGGAATTAGAGGGGGCGAAAGGGATGGGAATGAAACCGGCCCTTATTTGGAGCGCCATTGACACCGACGAGCCGGAACGGTTGGTGGTAAAGGATTGGGAAGGGCCCACTTTAACATCCTTAACCGAAGTGGTTTCTCTTTTGAGTTCATGAAGAATTACGGGAAGGTATTATTGAGACCGGTAAAAAGTTCTTTTTCAAAGGTCGTGCTGGCGGGAGCCTCGATCCTATTGGGGCCCGGCAATCTTTGGGCCTGGGGAATGGTAGGACATGAGACAGTCGCCCTGATCGCCGAGGATCACTTGACCAAGGCGGCCCGGCTGGGAGTCCAGGAGATACTAGGCACTAGGCAAAGCCTTGCGGATGTCTCGACTTGGGCGGATTCTATCGTTGACCGGCGTCCCGAAACCCGGCCCTGGCATTACCTCAACCTGGACGCTCGCGAGGACCAAAACCAGTTCGATTTGACCGATTCCTGCCGGAACCACGATTGCGTGGTGGACCAGATCGACCGGGATCAGGAAGTCTTGAGGGAATCCTTCGCTTCCAAGCGCGAAAAACAGGAGGCCCTGAAGTTCCTTGTTCATTTCGTGGGGGATCTGCACCAACCCCTTCACTGCGTAGATGACCACGACCGGGGCGGCAATGAAAAGTGGTTTCGCTATCACGGACCCCATGGGACTTCGAACCACTTTACTTGGGTCAACTTTCACAGCTTTTGGGACAACCTTCTGGAACCCCACGCGAAAGAAAACCCCCTAGGGCTCGCTTCGCGGCTGGAAAAGGAAATCAGCCCGGAGGATGAAAGGGATTGGGCCAAGGGAAAAGCCTCGGATTGGGCTTATGAAAGCTTTTTGATCGCTCGAAACGATATTTATAAGGATCTTCCCGAGGGCAAGCTGTTGGAACGGGATTGGTGGGGAAAGGACCTGCCGGAAGACTATTATTCGGCTAAGATGCGGTTGATCGTGGACCATCAGCTGGAAAAAGCCGGGATAAGATTGGCTTATTTACTAAACGGAATTTTTGAAAAGCATTAGCCGGAGCTGTCGGTAAATCTGCATTAATCTGTCATTGCGAACCGCGAATTTGGCGATGAAGCAACCCTAGTTCATGGGTTGTTTTGGCGGGAATTATTTAAAACTGGGGTTGCCGCGTCGTAATCGCCCGCCTATTCGGCGGGCACTCCTCGCAATGACAGCGATAAATTATGCCAAGGAATCTAATGCTGAAAGTTAACGTCTCCATTGAAAAAGTAACCCTCTATGACGGCGCCGCCGACAAGGCGCTGAGTAACGCCACCATTCTCATTGATGGGGAAAAAATTGCCTACGCTGGCCCGCACTCGAAGGCCCCGGCCTATGAGGCGATGGAAAATATCGACGGCAAGGGATTGTTCGTCTTGCCGGGCCTCATCGACTTACATGTCCACGGGCTGGTGAGTGAAGAAACTCTCTTCAGCTTTCTTCAAAACGGCGTCACCAGTATCCGAGACTTGGCTAGCGACGTTTTCGCGGCTTTGGAATGGAAAGCGAGGGAACAGTCGGGACTCATCGCTTCTCCAAGGATTTTCATGTCCGGCCCAGTGCTGACCTGCCATCAAGGCTATCCGGAAAACGTCTGGGGTCCCAAGATCGCCTCCCCGGTCCAGGGGCGTTACCAGGCCCAGGAGAAGGTGCGCAAGCTGGTCGGCATGGGCATGGACATCATCAAGCTGGGCCTGGAGCACGAGCTGGGTCCCTGCCTTTCGGAGACCGAAGTCCAGGCCATCGTGACGGCGGCCCATTCCTTGTCCAAGCGGGTGACCGCTCATATTACAAACGAGGAAGACTTCGAGGTCTGCGTGAAATGTGGGGTGGACGAGGTGGCCCACGTTCCCTCCCGCCCAGTCTCGGACGATCTTTGGAAGGAAGCAGTCAAAAAGAAAATTTGGATCATTCCCACGCTCCACGCCCACGCTGGTTGGGCCGAGGAGTGGAAGAGGCGCGCCGACCATCCCTTTGGGCAATATTGCCAGCACGGGTTCAAGGCGGGCCACGAGCAATGCCGCCAAAACCTGGAGAGGTTTTTAAGCTTGGGCGGCCAGGTGGCTTACGGCACGGACGCGGGCAATCCCCATATACCTTTCGGGGTTTCGGTCAAGGAATGGAAAGACTTACAGTCCACGGGACTCAAGCCCATCCAGTGCCTTAAAATGGCCACCTTGGAGGCCGCCAAGATTTTGGGAGTGGAGGAAAAACTGGGAACCATTGAAAAGGGGAAGTGGGCGGACTTGGTTCTTTATCAATTCGACCCCTTGAAGGATCCCCAAAACTTCCGCACCTTGAGGCGGGTTTTTAAAAGCGGTCGTTCCTATCCGGCGGGAGATTTGCAATTCCCTAAGCCCTTCGATCTGGATTTTTGGATCAAGCAGTGGGAAAAAACAAAGTTCAAACCTGGATGGCAAGAAAGGGCGGGAGCGAAGAAAAATGGGTGAACCTCAAACCTCCCAGCACGAAACATTAGAAGGTTTGGGCCTTGTGGGGGCGATCCTATTCGCCCTCTTTCTTTTGGCCTACGCCGTCTTCGATACTTGGGCCGAGTGGGGTCCAAACGGTCCTGTTAACGAATGGACCAATATCCCCATGCTTATGTTGGCTTATTGCGGAGTAACCCAAATGGTTTATGTCATTCCTTGTTATTTCTTTTTTAGGAAAAGAGGTAAGGCCAAAATCGCCAAGGGGGTGCTCCTGGGAGCCGTCTTGATCCTAGTGGTCAACCTGGTGATTTATTTTTTATGGGCCCGTGGGTAGTGAAAATTGAGTCAACCTTCCCCTACCTGTTGGAGTCATTTCCAAACTATTTTTAATGGGTATCTCCCAAAAGCTTAAAAAGGTATAATTCTTGCTGTAGGATCGATTTTTAACCGACAGCAAGGTGGCATGGGTTATGCGTCAGCAGTTCGGAATGAACCAAAAGATGCAGCAGCGGATGATCATGACGCCGATGCTGCAACAAGCCATGAAAATCCTCCAGCTTTCTACCCTGGAATTGAAGGAATGGGTGGAGAAGGAAATGCTCGAGAATCCCGTTCTCGAGGAAGAGAGCGAGGACACCCCCGCCACCGCCGCTGAAAAAGCCTCCCCCACAGACCCGATGAGCGCTCCCCCAGGCGAACAAGAGAACGCCGACACCGAAGCCCTCATGGAATTGGCCCGCCAACGCCACCAGACCGACTTGGTGGAACACATGAAGGAGGGGGACCGTTTCGAGAGCAAGACTTGGGAACTTTATAACGAATCCGCTGAGTACGGTGAATCCAGCGACAGCTCCTATGGCGGCCGGGAAAGCTCGGCCGGGGATCAGGAAAAGCGGGACTTCATGGAAGCCTCCATTACCCGGGCCCAGACTCTGGCCGAAAGCCTGGAATGGCAGCTTCTGCTGGTAACCCGCGACGAAAAGCAAAAGACCCTCGGCAAGGTCATCATTGGAAACCTGGACGAAAATGGGTACTTAACGGATAAGGTGGAGGAAATCGCAGAGGCCCAAGGAGTTTCTGTCCAGGACGTGGAAAAAATCCTTCAACTCATCCAGGGCTTCGAGCCGCCCGGCGTGGGTGCGCGCAACTTGCGGGAATGTTTGCTGCTTCAACTTGAAAACAAAAAGGGTGAGTTGGCCCGGAAGGCTTACCTGGTGGTATTGAACCACTTCGAGGATATGGAAAAGAGAAGGTATGCCATCATCACGAAGACTTTGAACATCACCGACGAGGAGCTTCGGGAGATTTTGGCTTTTATCGCCACCCTGGAGCCGAAACCAGGCCGCTCCTACCAGGAAAACGAAACCAAGTACATTACCCCGGACGTGAGTGTGAGAAAAATCGAGGGGGAATACGTGGTGGTCCTCAACGACGAGCCGGTTCCCAAACTCCGTATCTCCTCCTATTACCGAAAGCTCCTGAAGGACAAAAAAGCCCTGGATGGTAAAGAAACCAAGAAGTTTCTTGAGAACAAAATCCAGTCCGCCATTTGGCTGATGAAGAATATCGAGCAGCGCCGAAAGACAATATTCCGGGTGACCGAGGCCATCTTCCGTATCCAAAGGGATTTTTTGGAGATAGGAGTCAGCGCCTTGAAGCCCCTCACCCTCAAGCAGGTGGCTGACATGATCGGGATGCACGAGTCCACTGTCAGTCGCGTCACCACACACAAGTATGTCCAGACCGAACGTGGAATTTTTGAGCTGAAATATTTTTTCACCAGCGGGTTGGAATCGGTAGACGGAATGGATGTTTCGTCCTTGTCGGTCAAGGAAAAGATCAAGGATCTGGTGTCCCAGGAGCCGCCCCAAAAGCCCTATTCGGACCAAAAGATCATGCAACTATTAAATGAGCAAGGTTTAACCATCGCGCGGCGCACCATCGCCAAATACCGGGAGGAATTGAAGATTTCCTCCGCCTCTCAACGCCGAAAACTTTGAAAGCAGTTTCCGGCTGTCAGTTGCCAGCTCTCAGCATGGCATAAATGGTCAAGGATTTTTGTTGTTTTGTTTTTTGCTGTTTGCCTGATACCCGAAACTGTGAGCTGAGGGCTGTCTCATTGACTTCCACTTCTCGGGTGTTAGAATAACAACTCTTTTACGAAAGCTTTCCAGTTGAGTTTTTGCCTAAGGAGCGTCCCATGTTTTCCAAAACCGAATCTCCCATGAAGGTTCACATCACCAGCCGCCACGAACAACTGACGGAAGGGTTGAAAAACCACATCGAGGACAAGCTTCACCGGGTTGAAAGATACTTGGGAAGGGTTAAGGAAGCCCATGTCATCCTCAACTTCGAGAAAAAAGTTCATGTTTGCGAAACTACCTTGGTTTCCAAAAATCTTAAGCTAAGCGCCAAAGCTTCCTCGCGGGACATGTATCAATCCATTGACGCCGCCCTTTTGCGGCTTGAAAAGCAGGCCCAAAAGCAAAAAGACAAACGTGTCGGCCGGCACCGGGAAGATGGTCCGAGAGACATGGAGTCCATCGTACACGGGTTAATTCCCGATCCGGTTGAGGGAACGGCTGTGAAAGTGGTCCGGTCCAAGAAATACGCGGTCAAGCCTATGACAGTGGAGGAAGCGGCTATGCAATTGGCCTCTTCCAAGGACGAATTTTTGGTATTTGCCAACGCGGAGACCGATCACACGAGCGTTGTTTATAAGAGAAAAGACAACCACATCGGGTTGATCGAACCGGGGTATTAAATTCAATTGTGAATTTTGAATGTTGAATTATGAATTGATGAAAATTTTCCGAAGAACGGAAAACTTGACCGTCATTTAAAATTCAAAATTAAGAATTCAAAATTGTCTTTTAACAGGGGGATGGAATGCAGATATTGGATTTTTTAACCGTTGACGCCATCAAAATGTCGTTGGAGTCCAAGACCAAGAAGGACGCCATCAAGGAATTGGTTGAGCTTCTGGTGAAATCCGGCAAGGTGAAGGATAAGAAAAAAATGCTCCAAACCCTTTTGGAAAGGGAGGAGCTTGGTTCCACCGGCATCGGCCAGGGAATCGCCATTCCCCACGGCAAGTCGGACACCGTTTCTGACCTGGCTGCGGCTTTCGGCCTTTCCCCCGACGGCATCAGTTTCGACTCGCTGGACGGCGAGCCGGTCAATATCTTCTTCCTTCTCGTGGCTCCCGAAGGGGCGGCCGGCGCGCACTTAAAAGCCCTGGCCCGTATTTCCAGCCTCTTGAAGGACAAGTACTTCCGCAAATCCCTCGTCTCAGCCAAAACACCCGAGGACGTGATTAAAGTCATCCAGGAAGAAGAAAAACTCAAGCATTAAAGCCATTCCTTTCCGCTTTTTACCGACCCCGATCCCCCTTGGCCTTTTATAATGGGGACGGGTTGGAACCTTCCCACCCCTCATCAAAAAAGAGTTGGAACAACGCTATGAAAAAAATATCCGTGGAGTCCTTTTTCCAGCAAGCTAAGGAAAGGCTTCGACTCACCCCCCTGTCCGACGAGGGGATGGCCAACCGTTATATCGTCAGTGTCGACATTAACCGCATGGGCATGGCCCTGACGGGCTATTTAAAATGGTTCGCCTACGAGAGGCTCCAAATACTCGGCAAAACCGAGGTCCATTTCCTCCAGACACTTGAGCCGGCCCAGCGGAAGAAAATTTTGAAAACCCTTCTCTCCCATCGCCTGCCCTGCATTGTGGTAACCCATAAAATGAAACCTCCCGCGGACCTGGTTTCCGAGGCCCGAAAGCAGCATATCCCGCTTTTTACCACCCCCACACCCACGACCAAATTCGTCTCGGAGATCTCGGTTTACTTGGAAGAGGAATTCGCGCCTGAAACCACTATTCATGGAACCCTTTTGGATGTTTATGGCGTTGGAATTCTTATCCTTGGCCATTCGGGTATCGGCAAGAGCGAATGCGCCCTTGACCTGGTGGAACGGGGACATCGCCTGGTGGCCGATGACCTGGTTTACATCAAGCGCCTGGCCAACCGCATCCTGATGGGGTCGCGATCCGAGATTATCAAGCACCACATGGAAATAAGGGGCTTGGGTATCATCAACATTGAGAGCCTCTTTGGCGTGGGGGCGATCCGGGACAAGAAGCGTATTGAGCTGGTGATTCGCCTGGAGGAATGGGACAACAAAAAGGAATACGACCGCTTGGGGCTGACCCCCGCCACCCATAAGATTTTCGACACGGAGATACCCATGTTTGTCATTCCCGTGAGGCCGGGCCGCAACCTGGCCGTCATCATCGAGGTAGCCGCCATGAACAACCGGCTCATGAAGCTGGGTTATTTCACCGCCCAGGAATTCGCCGATCGGGTTGGCCGCATGATGACCGAGGAGCAAACCCGCCAAAACTCCCTCAAGCCGAAAGGCAAGAATTAATGCTGGGTTTCCGTTGGCTTTATCCGGGCATGCGTCTGAAGCGTTGGTTTTTCCTGCTAGCCCTATCCGTGGTCGTCCTCATTGTGGGTTTTTCTGGGCTGATGAGCGCGCATGTTACCGGAATCCATATCCGAACTCCGCTCATTGTGGAAATTGAAGAGCATCTTAAGCACCTGAAATTCATAGACTTCCTTTGGATCCTGTTAGGCACTTGGGGCGTATTTTTCGCCATGAGGCGTTCTATCCGGTCGGTGCTTACGGTTTTCATCCCTGAGCGGGAAAAAGACTTCATTGACATCGCTTACCAGAAAACCCGACTGAAGAGGGGTCCCCGAATCGTGGCTGTGGGGGGCGGAACGGGACTTCCCAACGTCCTGTCCAGCCTGAAGCATTACACCAGCAACCTTACCGCAGTGGTGACGGTTGCCGACGACGGGGGAAGCTCGGGGCGACTCCGGAAGGATTTTGGGACGCCTCCGCCGGGTGACATCCGCAACTGCATCGTGGCTCTGTCCGACCAGGAGACCATCCTGAACCAACTCTTTCAGTATCGCTTCAAGGGGCATGGGGATTTAAAGGGGCATAGTTTCGGCAACCTCTTCATCACGGTCATGCGGGAAATCACCGGAGATTTTGGGAAAGCCGTCGAGGAATCCAGCCGGGTGCTTTCCACCCGGGGAACGGTCATGCCCGTGACCTTCGAGGATATGACCCTCCAAGCGCGCATGAAAAACGGGACCATCCTCACGGGCGAGTCGGTTATCGGCCAAAGCAAATCGCCGATCGACCGGGTCATGCTGATGGAAAAAAAGATAAAACCCAACAAGCAAGTCCTAAAGGCCATTCTCGAGGCGGACGCCATCGTTTTGGGGCCGGGAAGTCTTTACACAAGCATCATTCCTAACCTTTTGATCCCCGAGGTGGCCGAAACCATCGCCTTGTCCCGGGCGATCAAGATTTTGATTTGCAATGTTATGACCCAACCTGGGGAAACTGATTTTTTCTCGGTTTCGGACCATGTCAACGCGATTTTGAAGCACACCGGGGCCAATTTCGTGCACTATGTGGTGGCCAACAAGGAAAAAGTACCAGCCAAGCTTTTGGAACGTTACGCGGCCCACGGGCAGGAGCCGGTGGTTTTGGACGAGGAAGTCGTCGAAAAGACGGGTGTCAAATTGATCAAAGCCAACTTGCTACACCAGGAAGATTACGTTCGCCATAGCCCTGAAAAACTGGGCAAAACCATCATTCGATTGCTGGTCATTTGATTTTAGGAGGTTGTTTGAAATGATAGGGGTTATCGTTGCCACCCATGGAGAGTTTGGAAACGTCCTTTTGTCCACTTTGAGGATGATTTTGGGTGAAATCGAGGGGGTTGAGTCCATCTCGCTTTCATCCGAGGATTCCATGGAAACCTTCATGGCTAAAATGGAAAAGGCCCTGAAAAAGGTTGACCCGAACGAAACAGGGGCTTTGGTCCTGGTGGATATGTTGGGCGGGACACCCTTTAACGTGGCGGTTCAAATGGCCCAAAAAAGGAAGATTGAAGTAGTCACGGGGGTCAATTTGCCCATGCTCATCAAGGTTTCCTCGAACCGGGATGAGACGGATTTGAAATTACTCACCTCGGAAGTCCAGAAAACGACCCGGGAAAGCATCGTGACGACGTTGGACTTATTTAAAAAATAAAACAGAACAGAGTGAACAAGGTTAATTGAAATGGATATACAACTAATCCGAATCGACGACCGGTTGATCCATGGCCAAGTGGTGGTGGGATGGGTCAAGGCCCTGAGCATCCAGCGCCTGGTGGTGGTGAATGACGCCATCGCGAAAAATACCATGCAAAAAACCCTGATGGAAATGGCCGTTCCGTCCGGGCTTAAGGTCAGTTTTTATTCCCTGGAAGAAGCCGCGGTGGCCATACGCCAGGAAAATGAGAAGGCCAGGTGCCTTTTACTTTTTTCCAGCCCCGGGGACGTATTGGCTTTCCAAGGTCAGGGGGCTACCCTTTCGACGGTCAATGTGGGGGGAATGCACTTTGGCGAGGGGAAAACCCAGGTGTGTAAGACTGTCTGTGTCAGTACGGAAGATATTGAGGCCTTCAAGGCCTTGAAAAATCGGGGAGTAGAACTGGAAATTCGAGCGGTGCCCGGCGATGTGCGGGAGTCCCTGGAAAAATACTTACCAGAACTGAAAGGCTGAAAAAGCATGAACCACCAAGACACCAATTGCACCAAGTACAACGAAAAAATAAATGATGAAAAAGAACATGAATTTAATCTTGCTTTCACCTTTCTTGGTACCCTTGGTGCCTTGGTGGTGAAAATGGGTTTTGAGGTTTAAATGAAAAAAGTCACCTTCATCTTCGGCGTTCACAACCACCAGCCCGTGGGCAATTTCGGCAAGATCTTCGAGGACCTTTACCGCCAGTCCTACGAACCCTTCGCCCGTATCCTTCACCGGCATCCCAAGGTGAAATGCGCTTTCCACGTCACCGGACCCCTGTTGGAATGGATGGAGGAAAATCGCCCGGATTATTTCAAACTCTTGAAGGAAATGTCCAACCGGGGGCAGATTGAGTTCTTTACCGGAGGAATGTACGAGCCCATCCTGGCCGTGCTTCCGGACCGCGACAAGGTGGGGCAGATCCTAATGCTCACCGAGTACCTTAAACGCAAGTTCAAGGCCGAGGCCAAGGGCATGTGGACCGCGGAGAGGGTTTGGGAGCCACACCTGACCAAACCCCTCGCTGAGGCCGGCGTGAAATACATTGTCATGGACGACGCCCACTTCAAGGCCGCGGGCCTGAGGGAAGATGAGACTTTTGGTTATTACCTGATGGAAGAACAGGGAACAACGGTGGGTGTTTTTCCGATTTCGGAGAAAATGCGCTACATGGTTCCTTTCCGTTCGGTGGAAGAGAGTATTCAATACCTCCAATCGGTGGCAACCGAGGAAGGGGACCGCTGCGTGGTGCTCATGGATGATGGCGAGAAATTCGGCGGTTGGCCCGACACCTATAAGTGGGTGTATGAGGAAGGCTGGCTGGAGAAGTTTTTCACGGCCCTCACCCAAAATGCCTCCTGGTTGAACCTGTCCACTTTCTCCGAATTCGCTGAGGATCATCCCTCCAAGGGTTCCATCAACCTGCCCACGGGTTCTTATACCGAAATGGGGGAATGGTCGCTCCCAGCTGAGGCCGCGGAGGAATATGAGCATGTCCGGCACGAGGTTCGGGATCGGGGTGAAATGGCCCGCTATGAGCGGTACCTGAAAGGCGGATTCTGGCGCAATTTCCTCGTTAAGTACGCCGAAAGCGGGCATATGCACAAGAAGATGCTTTGGGTTTCCAACAAGCTGGAGGAAGCCAGGCAACATCTGGCCAAAAAATCCACGCCCAAGCAGAAGGCCGTATTAGAGGAAGCGGAAAGGGCGCTTTACCGGGGTGAGTGCAACTGCCCCTATTGGCACGGGGTCTTCGGGGGCCTTTACCTGAACCACCTGCGCTTCGCCGTTTACCGCCAGCTCATCGAGGCCGAGAAATTGATCGAAACCCTTTTGCCGCCCCCACCTCATGGCATTGAGGTCAAAGTGACGGATTTCAACAAGGACGGCAGGGACGAGATCGTCATTGAAAGCGCGAATTACCATGCCATCCTGGAGCCCTCCTCCGGTGGGGTATTAACCGAGCTGGATTACCTCAAGAAGCCCATCAACCTTTCCGATACCTTGACCCGCCGGAAGGAAGCCTACCACTCGAAACTTTTGGCCCTGGCCCGCCAAGGCGGAAACCAAGGGGGCGTGGCCAGTATCCATGACCAGGTAAAGACCAAGGAACCGGGCCTGGAGAACAAGCTCTTTTATGACCCGGCGCGCCGGGCCAGCCTGGTGGAGCATTTCGTTCCCCTCTCCACGACCGTGGAGCAAATGATGACTTCCCGTTACCAGGAATTGGGGGACTTCCGCAACGCTGTGTTTGAATCCAAAGTGAGCGAACCCAAGAAAAAAGGCCAAGCCGCCCTGGTTCAATTTTCCCACGAAGGCCATGTGGATAGCTCGCCCGTGAAACTGGTGAAGAAGCTTCACTTCTCCCAGGGGGATTTCGGTTTGGAAGCCGCCTATGAGATCCAAAACAAGAGCACGAAGAACCTGGATTTCCTGTTTTTGGCTGAGTGGAACCTCACTCTGCTGGCGGGGGACGCCCACGACCGCAATTATTTCGTGAAGGGACGGACCCTTTCCCAGCCCCGGTTGTTTTCCGTCGGGGAAGAAAAGGGCGTCAACGAAATGGGAATGCTGGACGGCTGGCTCGAATTGGAAGTGAATTTTCAAGTTGAAAAACCAGCCACCTTCTGGCGCTATCCTGTTGAAACGATCTCCCAGTCCGAGGGCGGTTTTGAGAGGGTCTATCAAGGTTCTTGCATGCTCTTAGGATGGGAAGTCTCGCTCAGGCCCCAAGAAACCTTTCACGCGAAGGTGATCACCCAGCTTAAGGAGATGACTTCTAAAGGATAATGGGTCTTGTGCAAAAGTTGTG
>PLZG01000050.1 GCA_003152075.1 candidate division FCPU426 bacterium | reverse complement strand
CACCTGCCCATCGTTAACTCGAAAAATGGAGCTGGCGACCGGAATCACACCGGTGACCTGCCGCTTACAAGGCGGCTGCTCTACCAACTGAGCTACGCCAGCCCAGCAAACCACCCTCACTTTTCGAAAGGAAGGGGGATTATAGAAGTGACTTCAAGGTGCGTCAACCTGTAGCGCTCGATTAACGATCTTTCTTACCCCTCGCCCTACCCTCTTCCTCAATGGGCGAGGGTATCTTGAGCACCTAATCCAGTGGGAGAGTTTACCCCTTCTCCTTTGAGTGGAAAAGGCGGGGATGAGGGTGAGGAAAATACCCAGCAGAACGGTAAAGCGGGATCCTTCGTTCCCCAAAGCGGGAACTCAGGATGGTGATGGGAATCCATTGAACATCAAAGGTTTCCCATCACCACTTAAACCCGCCGCCTTTGTTGGCGCCTGGCGGGTTCGTTGGACTGTCATCCAGATGATCCGAAGGGCTTATGTCGAATGTCGGCGCAGGCCCCGAATCCGGCGTTTGAAGAGCCGGATCAGGGCCTGAACGAAAAAAGTCCCTTTCAGGCGAAAGTCCCATGCCATAGGAAGAAGGGGGCGGTTCGATTCGGGGAGAAATGATGCCCCATTTTCGCTGGCGGGTCACCTCGAAAAGCAACAGCGCGGAAGCGACCGAGGCGTTAAGGGAAGACATCTTACCGGCCATGGGTATCTTCACCAGCTCGTCGCAATTTTCCTTCACCAACCGCCTAATTCCCTTGCCCTCGTTCCCAATAACCAAGGCGACAGGTTGGCGAAAGTCATACTCAAAGAAGTTTTTCTCGGCGGTTCCGTCAGCCCCCACCACCCAAACATTGGCTTCTTTAAGGTTTTTGATGGTATCGTTTAAATTGGTAACCTTAACCGTTTGAACATGCTCCGCGGCTCCCGCCGAGGTTTTAATCACCGTCGCGTTGATTTCCACCGCGCGGTTCTTGGGGATTACGACGCCATGCACACCCGCCGCGTCGGCGGAACGAATGATAGCGCCCAGGTTATGTGGGTCCTCAATTTCATCCAGCAGAAGAATAAAGGCAGGCTCGTTTCGGTTCTTGGCGATATCCAGAATGTCTTGAAGGTCGGAATATTTGTAATCCTCAGCCACGGCAATAGCGCCCTGGTGCTTGTCGTTGCCTGCCATGGTGTCCATCCGGTGGCGGGTTTCCAAGGTGATGGTAATGCCCTTGGCTTTGGCATGGGCTTCGATTTGGTTCAGGATGCCGTCACGGGACCCTTGCATCAGGTATACCCGGGTAATGGCCCGGTTTCCCGACCGCATGGCTTCCAGCACCGGCTTCCGGCCGTAAATTTTTTCACTCATAAAACACCGTCTTCATCACAGAGGTCACAGAGTACACAGAGTTCAAAACCAACAAAAATCTTAGCCTTCAAATTCAATGCCTTAATCCGTGATCTCCGTGTACTCCATGGTTGATTATTTCTTTGGTAGTATCCGGAAATGCCCACCTTGGACATCTTCAATTGTAAACCCCATAGCCAAAACCCGGGCTCGGATTTCATCGGCTTCCTTGAACTTCTTTTCTTTCTTTAGTTCAACCCGGGCTTGGGCCAACTCCTCCACTTCCTTAGGAGCGGAGGCCCGTTCAGTGGTAACGATTCCAAGCAATCCACCCAGAAGATTTAATTTTTCCAAGACTTCGGCCAACAAACTTTTAGCGCCCGGGGTAACCCGGGCCGATTGGCTTAAAACCCTGCGGGTTTCCCGAGCCAGGTCAAACAAGGCCGCAATGGCCTTGGGAGTATTAAAGTCATCGTCCATCGCTTCTTTGAATTTGGTTTCTACTTCATCAATAGCCAATCGCAGTTCTAAAAGATCCATCACCGCCGCGTCAGAATGGGGCGCCGTTAAGGCTTCTTCGATCCGCTGGAAAGTTTGGTTAAACTCTTCCCACCCCCGCATGTTCGCTTCCAGTATTTCCCGGTCGTAATTTAAGCCACTTCGATAGTGAGCGCTCAGGAAGAAGTAACGCAAAACCTCGGGGCGGAAATCCTTCAAAGCATCCTTCGCCTTCCAGATATTCCCCAGGGACTTGCTCATCTTCTGGCCTGAGATTTCAATAAAGCCGTTATGGAGCCAATATTTAACATATGGCTTCTCGGTGAAGGCTTCGCATTGGGCTATTTCGTTCTCATGGTGCGGGAAGATCAGGTCTATACCACCACCATGAATATCAATGGAATCCCCCAAAAGTTTCCGAACCATGCTGGAACATTCAATATGCCAACCCGGGCGGCCCTTGCCCCAAGGCGAATCCCATTGGGGCTCGCCAGGCTTGGAGGCTTTCCACAGGACGAAATCGGTCGGATTCTTTTTGGTTTCGTTTTTTTCTACCCGGGCACCTTCCTGGAGTTCTTCCAGGTTCTTTCCTGACAATTTCCCGTAGGATTTAAAAGTGGGGGAATCAAACAGGACATCCTTGCCCAAATCCGTGGAAGGGACCACGTAGGCGTGCCCCTTTTCGATAAGGCCGGAAATCAACCCGATCATTTCCGCGATATATTCGGTAGCCTTTGGGTGAATATCGGCCTTTTGAATTCCCAGTTTTTCAATCACGTCAAAATAAGCTTTGGTGTAGGTCGCGGCCACCTCGCTATATTCCCGCTTCTCATCAATGGCTTTTTTGATGATTCGGTCATCAATGTCGGTGATATTCATAACATAGGTTACTTGGAAACCGGAAAAGGCCAGGTATTTACGAATTACATCGAAATTTACCGCAGAGCGGGCGTTTCCGATATGGATGTCGTCATAAACGGTTGGGCCGCAGACATACATCTTCACTTTTGGGGGGGTTAAAGGCCCGAAGGGCTCTTTGTTACCTGTCAAGGTGTTGGTTATTTTAAGCATGGAAAACCCTATTTCTTTTTCTTAGTACGAGGGGCGTAAGAGCCAGCGTGGCGGGCCAAATCGCGTTCTAAATGCTCTAACCGGCGCAGAACAGGGTCAGGCAACATGTTATGGTCAAGTTCGTGGCCCTCTAGTTTCTGACCTCGCAAGGAAACCACTCGTCCCGGGACTCCCACCACCGTGGAATGTGGAGGTACTTTGATCACCACCACCGCGTTGGCTCCAACTTTGGAATATTCGCCGATTTCGATATTACCCAACACCTTGGCTCCTGCCGCTACAACAACGTGATTCCGCAAAGTCGGGTGGCGCTTTCCCTTTTCTTTGCCAGTCCCGCCAAGAGTCACCCCTTGAAACAAGGTGACATAGTCCCCAATTTCAGTGGTTTCACCAATAACTGTCCCCATGCCATGGTCGATGAAGAAGCACTTGCCGATATTGGCCCCTGGATGAATTTCGATTCCAGTGAGAAATCGGGAAATTTGGGAGATGAGCCGGGGAAAGAACGGAACCCAACACAACCAAAGAATATGGGCGATGCGGTGCAACAATAGGGCATAAATACTTGGATAGAGTGGCAGTTCCCACCATTTTGCCGCCGGATCCCTATCCAAAATTGATTTGAAATATCCGAACATAATTGTTCTGCCTATTTTATAGTTTTAACGTCATCTACAGTCCAAATCATTAAACGCTTAAGAACCTCAGCCTTGCCCAACAACGGGGCGATCCTTACGAGTTCCGGCCCGTCTTCGCGCCCGGTCAAAGCTAGCCTTAGAGGATGATACAGCGCCTTCCCCTTCACTCCGGCGATTTTCCCAACTTCCTTCACGGCTTGAAGAAAATTATCACCGTTGAATTCACTGATTCCGTTAAAGGCCTTATGAAAGGCTTCCATAAGGGTCTTTTGTCCCTTCATTTCCTCGGACTGGGCCGGCTCGAAATGCAGTTCGTCCGAGAAGAAGAAAAAAGTTTCCTTGGTGACATCCGAAAAACATCCCATGCTGGTGCGCACCACATCCACCACCTGCTTCAACCAGTCAAACCTGGCACGGGCCTGTTCGCGGGTGAAAAGTTGGGCATCCGCCAGGTAAGGCAAAACCGCCCGGGTCAAATCATCCAAGGACATCTTGACGAGGTACTGGCTTCCCATCCAATGCAGTTTCACGGGATCGAAAATAGCACCGCTCTTGCCCACATGGGTCAGGTCGAACTCAGCGGCCATCTGGTCCAACGAAAGGATTTCCCCACTCTTGGGCGCCCAGCCAAGGAGTGCCAGGTAATTCAAAAAAGCGTCTGGCAAGTAGCCCTTAGCCTTGTAGCTTTCCACGCTGGTTTCACCATGCCGTTTGGAGAGCTTTTGGCCGTCCGGCCCTTTAATGATGGAAAGGTGGGCCCACTTAGGCGGCGTAAACCCTAAAGCCTCGTATAAAAGGATCTGCTTGGGCGTGTTGGATAAATGGTCCTCGCCCCGAATCACGTGGGTCACTTTCATCAAGGCGTCATCCACCACCACGGTGAAATTATAGGTAGGACTCTTATCCGAACGGGTCAGCACGAAATCCCCAAGCTGGTCGTCTGGGAAAGTCACCTCGCCACGAACCTCATCCTGCATGACGATTTCCCCCGGCGGTACCGCAAACCTCAGCACTGATGTTTTTCCGTCGGCATCCAGTTTCTTGACCTCATCCGGGGTTAACTTCTTACACTTACCGCCATACTTGGGCATGTGGCCCCGGCCCATCTGGCGTTTGCGCTCCAGGTCCAATTCTTCCTCGGTGCAATAGCAGGGATAGACAAGGCCCCTTTCTTTCAAGCGGACAAGATGGTATTCGTAAAGCTCCGTCCGTTGGGACTGCAGGTAGGGTTCATGGGGCCCACCCACCCGGGGACCCTCGTCCCATTTCAAACCCAGCCAGGTCATGATATCCATCAGGTTTTCGCAATGCTCGGGCGTAGATCGTTCCTTATCCGTATCCTCTACCCGGAGGATAAAGGCACCCTTCATATGCCGGGCAAAAAGCCAGTTGTAAAGGGCCGTGCGGACGTTTCCCAAATGTAGGTCGCCGGTGGGACTGGGAGCGAATCTGACTCTTACCGTTTCACTCATGAGTGTTCCTGGTTCTTTTGAAGTAATACGGAAGCTTGGGCAGAGATACCTTCTTCCTGGCCCTCAAACCCCATGCCCTCGGTGGTTTTGGCTTTCACGTTGACGCAATCCGAACCCACCCCCAGGGCCTCACCGATCATTTGGGACATGGAAACAAGATAGGGGGATAGTTTTGGCTTCTGGCAAACAATGGTCGCGTCCACGTTTCCCACGGACCAACCCTTGGCATGGGCCAGCCGGGAGCATTCTTTCAACATGACGAGGCTGTCGGCGCCCTTCCATTTGGGATCGGTGTCAGGAAAATACTGCCCCATATCCCCCAGGCCGGCGGCCCCCAGGATGGCGTCCGATACCGCGTGGCAAAGGACGTCCGCGTCCGAGTGGCCCTTTAAACCCTTGTCATGGGGAATGGTCACTCCGCCCAGGATCAAGGGCCGTCCCGGCGTGAACTGGTGGGCGTCAAAGCCGATGCCAACTCGAAAATCCACAAAAACCTTTCACAACAAGATTTAACCATGGAGAGAATGAAAAAAACCATGGGATATTGGAATTAATTCAAAATTTAAAATTCAGAACTCAAAATTGCTTTACGAGTGGTGGTAATCCTGGCTCTTTTCCCACCAGACCAGGTCCTTCACGTGCCGCAGGTCATCGGGGGTGGTGACCTTGAAGTTCAAAAGCTCCCCTTCAACCACCTTCACCCTTATTCCGGCCGCCTCGACCACGGCGGAATCGTCGGTCAAACGGGAAGCCCGTCTGCCTAGTTTTTTAAAAGCCTTTTTCAAGATTGCCAATTTGAAACCTTGCGGTGTCTGGACCGCCCCGATTATGGTTCTATCCAGGGTCTTGACCACCTTATTTTGGGAAATAACCTTCAAGGTGTCTTTCACTGGCATCACGGGTATGGCCGCGCCGGACCGCTTGGCCGCGTCCAGCACCCTTTGAATGACCAGGGGGCTCACCAAGGGACGGGCAGCGTCATGGATCAGGACGGTTTTGACACCCTGGGGAACTACCTCGAGCCCCTTCAAGACCGAATCTTCCCTTTCCTTACCGCCCTTCGTCACGATCCCGGCCAGCTTCCAACGGTAGATGGCTTGGATGGCCTGTTCCATGTAATCCTCACGGGTCACGATGATCACGTAAGCCAGACCCGGCACCTTTCCGAAGGACTCCAGGCACATGTCGAGCATCGTTCGGCGGTGGTCAATATAGATAAAGGGTTTGGGCATCCGGGTTTTAAGCCGCTTAGATTGCCCCGCGGCCACAATGATGGCGGCCCAGGGATTTGAGGCTTTTCGTTTGGTTGATTTCATAAGGGGGGTCAGTCTAACAAAACCGAAAGGGGGTTTCCAGAAAAGCCTTCAGGCCTGTGAAGAAAGGCTTCTTATGGGTGTTCTCAGCTTGCTCAGTTCACGAAGCGCGTCGGCGGCGATCCATCGGGCGGAAGGATGGTTTAATTTTTGAATTTGTCTGGCTTCCCGGATGGCGGCGCGGTTCAGGCGGCGGTTCCTTTTGCCGATTTGCCGCAAGGCCCAGTTAACCGCCTTCTTCACGAAATTCCTCTCATCCCCGCCTCCCGCCGCAACACAGGGAGAAAGGATATAAATAGGGAATCCCCCGCCTTTTTATCGTGCACAGCCATAACTGCCATCAAAACGATGCCGGCGCGTTTCTCGAACTCCCTTTTTCGCCGACTCCATTGGAAGGCTTTCCGAATTGCTGGTTTCGCGCGGTCAAAGAGATTCCCGCAAACCTGGTCGCAGATGTCCCAGGAATCAAAACCCTTTACCCATTTTTCCATTTGGCGGGAAGTAACCTGATCTGGCCGGTCAACGAGGGCGGCCAATATGCGGGCCTCATGGAATCGGGAATCCCAAAGTCTCAGGGCCAACTCGTGGTCCTTGCCGATAGTCTTGGCCATTTTGCCCAAAACCGGCTTTGGCACTCCGAGGACATTTTTACCGCCGATCCCAAAACGCGCCATTCCCTCAATGTTTCGCTTGTTCTTAAGGGACTTCAATTTTTGAATGATTTGCGGATAAGTCATAGTTACCGGGTAACGAGTATACCGATGGCCTCAGTCAATGTCTTGACACCCAATATTTCCAATGGGGAATCGGGCAAAAGGGATATGGCTTTCAAGTTCCCATGGGGAACAACCGCTTGCTTGAAACCGAGCCGGGCTGCCTCCGTAAGACGGGGGCCGATTTGGGAAACCGCCCTCACTTCCCCAGACAAACCCAGTTCTCCCAAAACCAGCGTATCCGCTTCCACGGGAACTTCCCGGAACGAAGAGGCCACCGCCACTGCCACGCTTAAATCAATGGAAGGCTCCAATACCTTGATCCCCCCGGCGATGTTCAAGAACACGTCCTGGGAGGAAATAGCCATGCCGAGTCGCTTCTCCAGGATGGCCAGGATCAAGGCCAAGCGGTTGGGGTCAATTCCACTGGATCTCCGTTGAGGCATGCCAAAGTTGGTTGGGCTTACCAAGGACTGCACTTCCAATAATAGGGGTCTGGTTCCTTCTAAGCTGGCCGTAATGACCGAGCCCGAACTATGGACAAAATGGTCATCCAGAAAAGCTTTGGAGGCGTCGGCCACTTCTTGCAGTCCATCCTCCCGCATCTCAAAAATACCAATTTCCTGGGTGCTGCCAAAACGGTTCTTTACCGCGCGCAAGAGACGGTAATGCCTTTGAATGTCTCCTTCAAAGTACAGCACCGCGTCCACCATATGTTCCAACACCATGGGGCCCGCGATGCTTCCCTCTTTGGTAACGTGCCCGATGAGGAACATGGGAAGTTTTTCCCGCTTGGCCAGATAAGTCAGCCGGGCTGCCGATTCCCTCACCTGGGAAACACTTCCGGGGGCCGAGGCTATATCCGCCAAGAACAAGGTTTGAATGGAGTCAATAACCGTTAGTACCGGTTTGGTTTTTTCAATCTGGTCCAGAATGGCGAGGACGTCCGTTTCAGCGAAGATGTACAAATTATTGGAACGAATTCCTAGCCTCTCGGCCCGGAGCTTGATCTGCTGGGCTGATTCCTCACCCGTCACATAGAGGCATTTGCCTTGTCCGTCTTTTTGAAGCCGGGAAAGCCTGTCCACCACCTGCAACAGAAGGGTCGATTTCCCAATACCCGGATCGCCACCGATCATGACGGTTTCCCCCGGCACAATACCGCCTCCCAATACCCGGTCGAACTCGTTGATTTGGGTCTTTAAGCGAAAGCCCTCATCCACGTCAATATCGCTTATGGCAACGGGCCCGGTCGTTTCCGTGGGCTTAGAAAGTTTGCGGCCTCTTTCTTCCGAACGACCGCTGTCGATGATTTCCTCGACGAAGGTGTTCCATTGCCCGCAGGAGTTGCACTTCCCCTGCCACTTGACGGACTTTGTCCCGCAGTTCTGGCACACGAACTGAGTCTTTGTTTTTGCCATCTTGTTACTCCCTGCGCACCGTGGTGAACATCCTTTAATTGAACCGGTGAATAAAACCTAATTGAAAGGGAAAAGTTACACTGGTGGGGAAATTACCAGCTACCGAGTCTACTTCGAAAAAAACGTCCCCATAACTTAAGTCCAGTCCGATGCCTCCATAAAACCAACTGCCGTTAGAATCGGTGCTACTCCACCTCGTGCTCTGGGTCGCACCGCGGATCCCCGCCACCCCCCCCACCAGGGAAAAATTGACCATGGAGTTGGTAAAGGGCGGGTTCTCAGCCACCAACCTTTTAGACAGGTTCAGCTGAATTCCCCAGGGGGTTCCTGTGTATCCACCGGAAATTTTTATCGCCACATCCTGCCAGTAATAGCCCAGCACCAAGTTGAAGAGGGCCGGGTCGCCATAGGCGATCCCCAACAGTGGATATTCTTTTTTATGTTTGTCCGTCTCGTCTTCTTTTTGGATATAGACGATTTGCGCCCTGTCGATCTTCACCTGGACGTGGTTTTCAATTTCCATCAACACAAAATCGTCTTCTTCCTCAAGGATTTTCCCCTCAAACTTTTGGCCGTCATTGGTCATTACTTCCGTCGCCCGAAGGGTAAAGGGAACCAGGAAAAACAGAAGAATTAGAACCCAAAACTTGCGCATGATTAGCCCTTTCAAAGATATAACGATAGGATTATACACTTGTATACCTTTTATTTCCAAACAAAAAAGGCTCCCCCGTCGGGAGCCTTTTAAAAGAAGTCCGCGAAGAGGATTAAAAGGGAAGCTTTGATTTTACTCCGCTCAAAGGATCGCCTTGGCTCGAATTACCCGAGGATTGGGAATTACCGCCGCCGAAAAGGTTGCCCATGTCGAATTTTTTATAGCCCGCCGGCACCTCAAAAAGGCTTGAATCCATGGATTTCTTTTCCACCTTGACCGCTTCGGCTCCATTCTTTACATTCCCGGATTTGTCAGTTGATTCCCATTTCATGGGAAAAAGCTTCTTGGAAAGAACCATGCTCACCATGCCCCTCTGCTCAGAGGGAAGTTTGTCGGCTTGGGCGGCCATTTGGGTCCCCCACCAGTTGCCGATACCGGAGGCAAACCAGATCTTCCCATTATCATTGTCAGAGGAATAGTCCCATTCCTGGGAATCGTATCCCAGGATGTCCTTGCTATTCCCGGTTTTTGTCATTTTGAAATGATGGTCCTTCCCATATTTGAATTTTTCTGGATGTAGCTGATTGACCATGTACATTTTCCGCTTGTCCATAATCATGATAAATTGGCTGTTTTGGGAATCAAATATTGCCGCGCCGGTATTTTTACCATCCTTGCTATCCGGTTGAAAACGAATTTTATTTCCCTTCACCAAATATTGGATGATCTTTCCGTCGGTCGAATTACCGTGGGTCATTTTCATGTCCACCTCGCCCTCGAAACTTCCCGCGGCCATCAACCTGCTGCCCGCCAACAAAATCACCAACCCCATCAACCAAACTATTTTAGTTTTCCTCACCGAACCCTCCCTTTGGTTATTCAAGGCCTGGCTAATTTATAAGAACTCTTCCACTCCTACAATGTCATAAAATAAAAAAGCCCCGCCAATTGCGGGGCTTTAAGTAAATCGTTAATTTAAAGACTGTTACTTTGCCTTGTCTTTGTCCCCCATCATTCCACCGTCTTTCATCATTCCATCGCCCTTGGACATGGGGCAATCCATCATGGAATGGTGACCAGTCCAGGGACAATTTGAAGAGTAGGAACAAGCGGCGGGATTGGAATTGCAATGTATGGCTGAACCCGCCAGGCAAAGGGGCCCGATCAACGAAACCGCGATGATAACCCAGGCAATCACTTTGCCGATGGTTTGGTTGTTCCCCTTCTCTTTCGAGGCCAGGGTCAAAACCCAATAGCCCACCGCCAAGCTGATCAAATAAGCCACAATCCGATGTGTAATCATTTTTCCTCCATGACCCCTAAGGGTACTTTCTGACCCTTATTTTAGGTATATCTTCCCAGAAAATCCAAGGTCCCCTCTGTTATTTGGCTTTGTTCCTTGTCTGGATTTGTAACTTAAGGGATAGCAAAAGGGTATTTATAAGACATTAAGACAGACTTCAAGAGAAACTTCTGGAGGGGGAAAAATGACGAAGCATTTCCATCAATTAATGATAATCGCTGTTCTTTTTATTGCACCATTAGCCTGTACTCGTGAACTCGCCTCCCTCACCCCCCAAGCACATCTTGCGCCTACTCCCACCCCGTCGCCGACACCGATAACCGTCAGCGTCATCGTCGCAAGTGGATATCAATATTTCAGCGCAGGGGTTACCCTCTCTTCCAGCATCGGCATGACCATCGCGGTCGGACAATCGCTCACTTGGGACATCTCGAACTCCCCCATTCACCCGCTCTATCTCGACAACGGGTCCACCTGCCTAGTTTCAAACAACTCGTCATTTCCTTTTTCTCAAACCTTCAACACTGCCGGAATCTATAATTTTCATTGTGGATTCCATGGCGGTTGCGCGCCCAGCAACGGTACCTGTCCATTAGTCGCCGCCAGTTGCTCTGGGTTGGTCGGTTTTATCGTGGTCCAATAAACCCAACAGGCGGAATTTGGAATCACTCTTCATTATTCCCTGACAATCATGCTCTCGCTGAGTATTTACAGGTTGTGCATCTGCATGCCGCCGAGTTGGAAGAAAAACTTATAGGTGAAAGGGTTGCCAGCGTAAGCGTCCGTGAATTCCGGGGGCGTTTGGTCGTTGGTTACGGAAGCGCCGCAATTCAGTTCCCACCCGTCCCAAGCCACTAGCTGGTGGCTATATCCCAAAGTGATGGCCGTCACCCACCGTCCCGTGTCCGGGTTAGGCAGACCCGCTATCCCCAACTCATTGGGTGTCCTTTGCAATACTTCCAACCTGGCGAAAACGTGGGAAGTGGCGTCGGTCAACAAGAATTCTTCCAGAAACGAGGAAAGATAGGAAGCGTGGTCGATGTTGGTAATCAGGCCGTAAACCAACGTGTTATGGATCGTCCATGTTTCCGAAAGGTCCTTTTGGCCATAAAAGGAAACTGAATAACGGCTGGCGTTGTCGATTCCCGGCTCCGGATTTTGAACGTAGGCGTAGGAAACCATGGCAGATATTTTAGGAGTGAATTCCTGGATATAGCGGAAGGCGAAGGAATCCAACGTACCCACCGGCAGGTCTACCTGCGTGGGGCTGGGTTCCATGCCGTGAAAGAGTGAGGCCTCCAGGTGGGCTCCCCCCAGCTTGAGGGATTCCCCTATGACCGTGCTAGAGACATGCCCCACATCCTGGCCGAGGTGATGGCCCAAGGGGACGTCCGGGTTGAACTCACCGGTAATACGGTGCATGAAAGGAATTGGCCCATCGGTGCTCTCACCCCGGGGCGCGACGAAAAGTTTGAGGTTACTCTTATCATCCGCCAGCGCGATTGTGTCGCTCAAAGTGAGCCCCATCAGGGGCGAACTGTGGGGATGCTGGGCGTCGATAAATGGCGTTCCATTCGCCTGGTTCTCCCCAACTTGGAAAAGCTCGGGGGAGCCGTTTTTGCACATAGTCCAAAGCTCGGCGGTGAGCATCACATCCAAGTTGAAATAGTGTCCTCCCCCGGCGGAGGTGCCCAAGTCAAACATGAACATGTTGGGGGAATAAAAACCTTCCCGGCCCCGGGCCAGGCCTTCCTCGGCGGAAAGAACCATAAACCCGTTGCCATGAAGCATCAACAGGCTCATGGGCATGTGGGCCATGGGGAAAGGCATCGGCATTTGGGTATCCACATCCCAAACTTCCATGGCACCGCAATCTTCGCTGGTCAAAAGGTAAGAAGCCTTATCGTGGGTCATGCTCATGGATTTTTTTTGAGGTCCGGAAGTCGGTTCCGCATGAACATCCTGGGCCCAAAGGGGCGAACCCAGCAACAAAAGCGAAAGGATAAATGCGGGAAACCATTTCATGATTCGCCTCACTTTTTCCAGAGTAATCTCCAGGGGTGAGCCTTAAGTTCCTCAATTAAACCCCTTAAATCATCCGCGGCCTTGTCGTCCTTTAACAGGACTCCGGCGACGCCCTTACCCGAATTGATGTCGTTGGTAAGTTGGTTCAAGTTCTTCAAGGTGTTGGTCATGTTTTTGACCGAGGATTCCATGTCTTTTTTGGTAAGAGTACCTGTCAAATCCTCCAGGCTTTTGGATACTTTCTGGGCACTGGAGACAATTTTGGTCACGTCCCCGCTGGATTTGGAGAGGTCGTCGATCATCTTCTCCACCTTGACCCGGCTGGCCACAGTCAAAGCCAGGAGCTGGTCGGTGGCTTTGTTCATATTTTCGAAGGAGTGGAGGAAATTTTCCTTAGCGACGGGGTCGCCCATCATTTTTTCGAAAGACTCCATCACGTCCCCGATTTCGCTGAAGGTCAGGTCCAGGTTATTGGAATCCTTACCCACCAACATGTCCCCCTTTTGAAGTTCCGGCCCGGTTCCTAGTTCCGACCCGATCTGGACATAGCGGGAACCTAGGAGCCCGGCGCTGTAAAGGGCGATTTGGGTATCCTTGTGGAGTTTCAAGTCACTATTGGTAATGAGGAGATCTACCAGGGCCTTGTTGTCCCCCAAGCGGATATCCTTGACGATTCCCACCTTAATGCCGCCCGCATATTCCACCGGGGCGTTGGTCTTCAAATCCCCCAGGAAATTAAAGGAAACCGTCACCACCCGGCCCCCCGCGCCAATTTGGAAATTATTAATGAACAGCAAGCCCACCATCATGACCAGGAGGGCCCCCATGGTCATGAGGCCGACCTTAAACTCCAGGGTCCATTTATAGCTGTGGTTAAGATCAGGCATTTCCCAATAACCTCGAAAAAGTTTGAACTCCCGTTTGCGTTAGCGAACGGGCATAGGTCCTTCCACGCTTCCGGTGACGAATTGGTGGATATAGGGGTCCTGGCTTTGCTTTATTTCCTCCGGCGTGCCAGTCCCGATGATTTTCCCATCATATATCATGGCAATTCGGTTAGCCACCTTGTAGGCGCTGTGCATGTCATGGGTAACCACTACCGAAGTGACCCCAAGTTTTTTTTGCATTTCCAAGATAAGGTCGTTAATGGCTTCCGAGGAAACCGGATCCAGGCCCGAGGTCGGCTCATCATAAAGGATGATTTCCGGATCCACCGCGATAGCCCGGGCAAGACCCACCCGCTTGCGCATGCCTCCGGACAACTGGGCGGGTTTCAGGTCCAGAAGGTTATCCTTCAAGCCCACCAGTTCCAGTTTTTTCTTCACCACCTCGACGGCTTCAGCCACGGGCATGCGAAAGTCCCTCAAAAGCCGGAAAGCCACGTTCTCGAAAACCGTGAGGGAGTCGAAAAGTGCGGCATATTGGAAAACCACGCCCATCTTTTTACGTAGCTCATTAACTTCCGCTTCCTTTTGCCGAGTAAGCTCCTGGCCATCCACCCAAACCTCCCCAGCGTCAGGCGCCAAAAGGCCCGCGATATGCTTCAAGATGGTGCTTTTCCCCACCCCGGACCGCCCAATGATCACCAGGGTTTCCCCCGCGAAAACTTCCAGGCTGATGTTATCCAGTACTTTCCGATTCCCGAAGTTTTTGGAAATGTTGAGAAGCTTGATAATTGTTTTTTGGCCGTTCATGGGTCCCCTTAAATATGAAGCGCGATTAGGACAGCGTTCAGGAAATAGTCAGAAATGAGAATCAACATGAAAGAAAAGACCACCGCGTTGGTGGTGGCCCGGCCTACGCCCTCCGCACCGTTGGTGGTAGCGAACCCTTGACGACAGGCCACGATGGCGATGATGGCCCCGAAAAAAACGCCCTTGATGACGCCGCCCATGATGTCCCCCGCCTCGACCGAGGACCGGGTGCTTTCGATGTAAATGGTCGAGGATGTGAATTTCATCGAGCAGATGAAAAGCCCTCCGGCCCAGCCGATCAGGTCCGCGAAGATTGTCAGTAGGGGCAGCATAAAAGTGAAGGCCAGGAAACGAGGTACCGCCAGGTACTTTACCGGGTTGGCGGCCAGGGTATAGAGGGCGTCGACTTGTTCGGTCACCTGCATGGTTCCGATTTCCGCCGCTACCGCCGACCCCATTCGGCCCGCGATAACCATGGCAGTTAAGACCGGCCCCAGTTCCCGCAACATGGAAATGGAAACTACCGCGCCGATAAACTGGGAGACGCCTTTAATTTTGGTCTCCAGGGTATATCCGGATTGCAAGGCCAGGACCATCCCGGTGAAAAAAGCCGTATTGACGGCTACCGGGATGGATTCCACCCCAATTTTCACCATTTGTTCCAGGATTAGTTTGCCGTCGAAAGGTTTTTTGAACATCCACCGGTTGATTCCGATGGTCAAAAAAACCATTTCACCCATGTCATGGATGAAAAACGCGAGGAACTTTCCAAATCGCTGGATTAAATTAGTCACATTCAGGCCTTTATTGATTTTTGGTAGGGGCGTGATTCATCACGCCCGGACGCAATAAATTCCGCCCCTACATTCAGGTATAAATCCGGGGTACCCGCTCACCCACGGCGCAAAGCAGTTCATAAGAAATGGTCCCCGCATAGGCGGCCTGCTTTTCCACCGGCAGGAAAGCCTTACCGTCCCGCCCAAATATAGTTGCCACATCCCCAGCCTTCACTACCGGGACATTGGTTACATCCGCCATGGTCATATCCATACAGACCGTTCCGATCAAGGGAACTTTTTTCCCCTTGATGAGGCAATAACCCTTATTGGAAAGGCTTCGTAATAGGCCGTCGGCGTAACCGATTCCCAAGGTCGCCACCTTGATCTTCTTTTTCGCGGTGTAGGTCCGGCCATAGCTGACCGATTCCCCTTTTTCCAGTGTCTTAGCATGAAGGACCCTGGCTTTCACTTGCATGACAGGCGTCAGCTTTGCGTGGTTTTTCATTTTGGTGTTGGGATAAACGCCGTAAAGGGCGATGCCGGGCCTCACCCAGGTTCCCTTGGATTGGGGATAGTAGGTGATCAAGGCGGCGCTATTGGCCAGGTGGGTGCTGGGGACAAAACCCGATTGTTTTTTTATTTTTTCCAAGGCTTGTTTGAAGAGAGTGATTTGGCGCCAGGCGTATTTGGGATCGCTCCAATCGGCGGTGGCAAGGTGGGTGTAAACCCCCTCAACTTTGATGCCGGGAAGCTTTTGGATCGCCAAGATTTCTTTGAGAGCCTGGGAAGCTCGGACGCCCACCCGGCCCATGCCCGTGTCGATCTTCACGTGGACGACCAGATTGCGAACCTTCATTTTCCGGGCGGCCCAAGCTAACGCCTTGGCCCCTTCCAAGGAACTGACTTGGGGCGTCAAACGATTATTGAGGAGGCTGGGAATCTCGGCTGGCAGGGTCGGGGTTAAAACCAGGATCGGGCAATTCAACCCCTCTTTCCTGAGGGCTACCCCTTCCTGGACAAAAGCCACAGCCAGGAATTTTGCCCCCGCCCGAATCAGGGCTCTGGAAATGGGCACCAAGCCATGCCCATAGGCGTTAGCCTTAACTACCGGCAGAACTTGCGACCCCTTGGCCAGCCTTTGAAGCTCTTTGAAATTATGCTCCATGGCGCCCAGAGAAATTTCGGCCCAAGAGGGAGTGGTTGGAGTGTTGGAAGAGGTCATAAGGGAACCGATTTTACCGCAGAGACCCAGAGAACGCAGAGAAAAACAATCTTCAGATTATCGATTCCCAATAATTATCTTAAATTCCATTGCTTTTTAAATAATCTCTGCGAACTCCGCGACTCTGCGGTAAATGCCTATCGTTCTGATACCTTTGAGGCCGACTCGAAGGAAGTGTATTGACGACGGAAAACCACGTTAATGTTATCGGTCGGGCCGTTACGCTGCTTGGCGATCACCAATTCGTATTTGAAATTTGGGGTGCCCTCCTCCGACTGGCCCTCGTTCTCGCGATGGATGAAAACCACCACGTCGGCGTCCTGCTCAATGGCTCCCGACTCACGTAAGTCGGATAGGACCGGCCGCTTTTCTTCCTGGCCCTTTTGGGGACGGGACAACTGGGAAAGCACCATGACAGGGATATCCAGGTCCTTGGCCAAGGCCTTCAACTGGCGGGAGATATAGGCGATTTCTTGCTCACGGTTATCAGTGCGGATGCCTGCTTGGATCAGCTGGAGATAGTCGATGATTAAAAGGCCGATGCCATGCTCTCGCTTTAAGCGCCTCGCCTTAGCCTTCAAGTCCAACACCGACATGGAAGAGGTATCGTCGATAAAAAGCTTGGCCTCATAAAACTGGCCGGTGATGTTCACCAGTCTTCCCCGGTCCTGGTCGCTCAAGTGGCCCGATCGAGCCTTCTGTAAATCGATACGGGCAACGGAACAAAGCAGGCGCAAGGCCAGCTGTTTGGCGGTCATTTCAATCGAGAAAAACCCCACCGGGATTTTTTTCTTAAGCTGATTGCTGCCCATGCAGACATGCTGGGCGATATTCAGGGCCAGGGAGGTTTTTCCCATGGAAGGCCGCGCGCCCACCACGATCATTTCGGCGGGTTGTAACCCGGCGGTCAGTTCGTCCAAGTCGTAGAAGCCCGTGGGAACACCCGTGATGTGCATCTTTTGGTCGGAAAGGTTATTAACGTACTCGTAGCTGTTGCCGATTAAGTCCTTGATGCTGGCGAAGTCCTTGGTTTCGCGAAGCTCAGTAGCCTCGAAAATGCGGTGCTCCGCGTCGTCCAAAAGCTCCTTGATGGGTACCGAATCCGAGTAGGCGTCCGCGACCACTTGGGTAGCGGCGTTGATGAGCCTGCGGGCGGCGGACTTTTCCTTGACGATGTTGGCGTAATACTCGGCGTTGGCGGCCGTGGGCACCCGGTCAATNNTTGAGCTCGTTGGTCATGGTGATGATGTCAATGGGTTCCTTGCGGTCATCCAACGTTACAACGGCCTTGTAGAGCTTGCGGTGGGCTTCCCGGTAGAAGTCCTCTTCCTTGCAGATGGGGATAACGGTACGGGTGGCCTCGGAGGAGAGCATCATGGCTCCCAAGACGGACTGTTCGGCCTCTAAATCCTGGGGCGGTACGCGGAACTCGGATTGGTTGGGAAAGGGTGACGGCGGATTACTTTTACGGGCGACTTCCATTTAAAAACTCCAAACGGGGATTTTGTCAGGTGGGCATTGTAACGATAGCGTAACTTTTTCCAACAAAACTTTTTTTCAAAAATCCAAGAATGCCGACTTATGCACAAGCTACCCACATGTGAATGGAATTATCCACCACCCATTCTCGCCATGCGCAATTAGGCCCGCCTGTTATCCCCAACGGCGGCTCTCCTCGCCTGATGCAGGAAAAAATTTAAAAAAAAGATACGTTTTCGGTGGTTCAAAATCCTCAGTTTCGGTTCTTTTTTAGCTTATTCCCGGAAAAAGAATACACAAGTATACTACCAGGATTTTACAAAATTTTCAACTTAGGGGAATACGATGGCTTGTGGAAATGATAGCTACAGTTTCAGGACATTCACTGGCAGTTCAGCGGTAACTTCGTGGTGCAACTTAACCTTCACCGTGTAATCCCCCACCAAGCGGATGGGGTCATCCAGGACGATCTTCTTCTTATCAATATCAAAGCCCTTTTGCTTCAAGGCTTCGGCGACTTCGGCGGCGGTAATGGAGCCGAATAAACGGCCTTCTTCCCCAGCCTTATGGCGAAGCGTAATGGTCAAGCCCTTGATTTTGTCGGCCAAAGCTTGGGACTCTTCCTTTTCCCGTTCCTTCTTACGATCCTGAGCCTTCTTGCCTTCCTCGAATTGTTTCATGGTTCCGCTATTCGCCTCGATGGCCAAGCCGTTGGGGAAGAGAAAATTGCGGGCATAACCCTCTTTCACTTCCAACAACTCGCCCTTTTTGCCGATCTTTGGAACATCGCTTTTCAGAAGTACTTTCATTTTGGCTGTAAATCCTTTTTCTTTTAATTAAAAATTCAAAATTTAGAATTCAAAATTGTTGTTATACGACCGGCTCCTTGGGGGCGGGCTTTAGCTTCCTAAAATCAAACCATATGTCCAAAATGCTAAGACAACAGATTGACCCTGAAGCTGGACTTAGAAAAAGAATTGCATAGGTAACAATCCGCATAAAAACTGAAAAATGCCATTTCTGAAAAAAGAAGGAAACAATGCTCAACCCCGATAAAGAATAAAACACCAGGAAAAAAACAAGCAGGTTGTCGCCCACGATATCCACGGGGCTGTTCTCCGGGAAAACTATCTTAAGAAGCCCTCCCAAGATTAGACCGAAAACCAAGGGGTCAGGCACAATCCATTCCTTGAAAGTGATGGGTTTGGAAACCCGTGGCGTCACACGCGAAAGGATGGCGGAAGAAAGATAATAGGCCAGCAACCCCAAGGACAGACAAGTCAGCGCAAGCCAAGCAGGAAATGAATAGTAAACAAACTTTTGGTAGAAATCTTTATGGTACTGGTCGATTTCCTCCTTAGAAAATCCTCGTTGGTTGAGTATTTGAACGTCAGCCTTCCAGCCGTCGTTAAAATATTGTTGGAACTGAGGGAGGGTATCTTGCTTCAAGTTGGACTGAACCAAGAAGAACAGGGCCCCAAAAAACAAAGCCAGCCCAAGCGAAGCGGTCAAAACGACCGCACCGGGCTTAAAGCCCCGCAGAAGCGCCCATGCGGCGGCCAAGCTGGTCATTCCAATAAAAACAATGATCACTGCCAGCTTAATGAAGAGGTCCAGCGCCAAATCCAAGGGAGACTCCTCTGGCTAACAGGATATTAAAACAATAGGCAACACCCTGTTAAGCGTTAGCGAAGGGCAATAAGGCGATATTGCGGGCGCGCTTAATGGCCGTTGTCAGCTCGCGCTGATGGCTGGCGCAGGTTCCCGTCATACGGCTGGGAACGATCTTTCCGCGTTCGCTCACGAATGAACGGATGCGGTTGAAGTCCTTATAGTCGATTGCGACCACTTTTTCCTGGCAGAAACGGCAGGATTTGCGGCGCGGCCTGCGGAACCTTCCGCCCCCACCCTCACGGCCTTCTCCACGGGGTCCATCTCCACGGCCTTCGCCGCGGGGTTTGAATTCTCTCTTTGGCTCGTCCATTTTCTATCTCCTTGATTTTCATTGGTAGGGGCGCGATTTATCGCGCCCGGGGCGTCATAACTGCCGCACCTACAATTGGTTAATTAAAAAGGAATATCCTCTTCACTGCCCGAAGCGGCCGGTCCCTGCGGGGCGCCTTCCTCTTCCACGGCGTCATGGGGCGTTTCACTTCCGCCACCCTTGCCGCGGTTAAGGAACTGGATGCGTTCCGCCACCACTTCCATGATGCTACGTTTTTGCTTATCGTCGGTTTCCCAAGTCCGGCTTTGGAGGCGCCCCTCAACAAAGAGCGGGTCGCCCTTTTTGAGGTACTGCCCAGCCGCTTCCGCCGACTTGTTCCAAACCACCACGGTCACGAAACAGACGTCCTCTTTTTCGCCGCCATCCTTGCCCTTGTACTTGCGGTTAATGGCCATGCGAAGATTGGCAACCGGGGCTCCCCCGGCCGTATAACGAAGCTCAGGATCTTTCGTCAAATTGCCCATCAAGAAGACTTTATTAAAATTCGGCATGGTTTCTCCCTCTTACTAAATAAAAAGCGTTAGGGGTTAGTGCTGGGAGTCGCGGGAGTTGCCGAAGGGGTTGGAGCCTCTGCCGGAGCGGCTGGTGCTGAGGCAGCCTGGGGCGCGCTTGCCTGTACAGGGGCGCTCGAAGGGCTTGAAGAACCCGGGTTCATCGGGGCGCTAGAGCGGCTCGGGCCAGAGCTTGAGGAACGGGGGCCAGAGCGGGAATGGGTCGAATGGGCGCCTGAGGTATCGGCGCTCTTTCCGACGCGGACCGGCTTGACCTTGGCTTTCAGGTGGCTGATGGTGTCTTTCACAACGGAGAACTTGATGACTTTTTCCAAGAGCCGAAGGTTACGCGTGACTTCTGCGATGGTCTCGGTCGAGATGGAAAGGTGGAAGAAGATATAATGGCCTTCCCGGTTTTTCTTCACCATGTAGGCCAAACGGCGCTTGCCCCAATCGTCTTTCTTGAGTACCGTTCCCTTGGCGTCGGCGACGATCTGCTCAATCTTCGTGGAAACGACGGCCGCTTCCTCGGTTGTCGCGTTGGGATCCAAAATGTAAATGACGTCGTATTTCAATAGAGTCGACATGAACTACCTCCCTTTGGATTCCTCATCGGGGATGAGGATAGTTCCTCTTGTATTGCTCGGAGGAACAAGGTTCCTGCGGTAAGCCTTGCGGCTTGAGGCGGGAACAAACCCCGGGGTAAGCCCCAGGGGAGGTGAAGTATAGGGCCCCAGGCCTTTTGAATGCAATATGAAAAAAGGGCCTTTTAAACTGGTTATTGGGGAGGAATTTCGACCCGGCGCAATGGCAAAAGGGGCAAACGGGGGGTCGTGAATAACTACCGTGCCAGCGATGAAATCACGGATGGCCCGCTTCTTCTTTAATTCAGGAATAAAACCACAAACTCGCTCAATACAAAAGCTTGGGTGGCCAAGCCAATCCCACCGGCCCATTCGGGAACTAGGGTATTGATCAAATCGAGTCTCTTTGAGATATCTGTCGCGGCGAATGTCGCGGGCGAAACCAGGGAAAGCGCCCTCATTTCCAGGTATAAAGCCAGAAAGGCCAAAAGGGTTTCCACAGAATTCCGCAACAGGGCGTTGAGCCAAGTAGCGGGGGAACCATCCACTTTCATCACTTTAATCTTGGCCGCCATCTTGCCGGGTGTCTGGCCCCACAGGGCCACACAGCCGATGTGATAAAACCGATAAAAGAGAAACCCCACCAGGGTTACTACCAAAAAATGAGTGAGTGAATAATTGCGTGTAAGAAGGAAGAGTTGGGCCGGCGGATACGATAAAAAGCTTATCAATGATAGAGGAAAAGACTCGGGGCAGAATACCGGCGTAGATACAGAACTTGCAACGGCCGCAATTGGGCCCCATCGCTTTTTCCCCGCATTTGGGGCAGGTCCATTCGCCCGCATCGGAAAAAATCCGGGCTTCCATATTTATTACTTACTTCCCACGCTCAAGTCTTAAGGTTTCCGGCACCGAATCGGCCACTTCCGAAGGGCCCCAGAATTGGATAGGTCCGGGACTAGTGAAATCATCCTCGCCTGCCCATTTTTTTCGTAAGGCGGCGAAAGCCTTGAAAGGCTTTCCCTTGAGCTCCACCAAAGCTTTTCGAATGACGGCCTTGTCCTTCCCGTGGCGGCGCTCCAGGTTCATCATCATGGTCAAGGGCACACCCCCAGCCTTCCATTGGGCAGCCGGCTTCAAAAGGTCCCGCACGCTGGAAAGGTAACCCGTCAACCCGGCGGCCACCAGGTAAGAAGCCGTGAACCCCAGCGAGTAACAATAATCGGCGTCAAAATTGGAGGGATCCGCGCAACGGCCCTCATAACCGAAGAAATGACCCTGGCCAGAGAACTTACCATGGAATTTGCCTTCCCGTTTCCAATGCTTCAGCTTTTGATCCACCGCCTCGATCAAAAGCTTCTCGGTCTCAATCTTAGAAACCTGTACGTTGCCATGGGGGTCCCGGTCGGCCAAAAGTTGGACCTGGATGGAATGGGGCAGGGTTTGAAAAGCGTTCTTGGACTCCGCGCTCAATTTTTGCTTCACGAAAGATATTTTTTCCTCAGCCGTTTCCATTTTATCGACGTCCGGGTGATGAGCCATCAAGTCGTTCAGTTCACTGATAAGTAACTTGATTTCGGGAATGAATTCCAAAAGACCCTCAGGAATGATGGCCACGCCATAATTCATCTTCTTCGCGGCGCGATCGGCCACCACTTGGGCTACCTGTTCGATGATCTGATCCAGGGTCGATTGGTTGGCCGCCACTTCCTCGGAGATCAGGCAGATATTGGGGTGCGCCTTCAGCGCCACTTCCAGGGCGATGTGGCTGGCCGAACGTCCCATAACCTTAATGAAATGCCAGTACTTCTTGGCCGAAAGGCAGTCCCGGCCCACGTTGCCCGCCAGCTCGGCATAAACCTTGGTGGCGGTATCGAAACCGAAGCTCACCTCGATTTGCTCGTTCTTCAGATCGCCGTCGATAGTCTTGGGACAACCAATCACCCGGATAGGGGTGTTATGGTGCTTAAAATGCTCGGCCAATACCGCCGCGTTGGTATTCGAATCATCCCCGCCGACCACTACGAGGGCCGTGATTCCCTCTTCCATCAGGTTTTTACGCACCATTTCGAATTGTTCATGGGTTTCCAGCTTGGTGCGGCCCGAACCGATGATGTCGAACCCGCCCGTATTGCGGTATTTCATCAATAGTTTGTCGGTGATTTCTATTTTCTTATTTTCGAGAAGACCGGAAGGCCCGCCAAGATAACCAATAAGCCTGTTCTTCTTGTTAAGTTTCCTGAGCCCATCAAAAAGTCCCGCCACCACGTTATGCCCCCCCGGGGCTTGGCCGCCGGAAAGGACCAAGGCAACGTTGATCGGCTTCTTAAAGGAAGCGGGCGCTTTCCCCTGCCCGAAAGAAACTTCTTGCTGGCCATAAGTTTGCTGGAAAATCCGTTGAATTTCCTGGCCATCCGCAATGGCTCGAGTGGCCTTTCCTTTCTTGACCGCTACCTTGGAAGGATTGCCGGCAAGAACTTTGGGGAGCTTAGGCTTATAGGCCGTGCGGACGGCCTGCAAGGCGGAAATGTTGGATTTCATTGGGTTCATGAATACCTCCGGGAAATGGGCCGTATTATAAACCGCTTCGCTTCCCTGAAATGGAAAAATTAAGGAGATTTATCAGCCTGGTTTTTTCAGGAATTGATTTCGATGAGGCTCAAAATCAGCTCTTTTAGCTGGATTCAAACGTCTTAATCCAAATATGCTAAGCAAGAGATTGACCGAAAACTAAAAACCACCACGGCTTGAAAAATGACCTCGATTCCCAAACTAAACCTTTCACCGGAAATTAAATCCTTTATTCGACTCTTGGCCGGCATTCCCCTTTTTATGGGATTTTTTTATGTCCTTTTCTTTTTTTTCGGCTACTTGAGGGACATCCATTTTGTGGGTGAGCACTTCATCGCCCTTGGATTTTGGATCGTGAATACGGGTTTGCTTTCTTTGGTGGCCCGCTGGAGCGCGCGTCCCCTCGGCCCCAAAACGGCTGTCCGGTTGTCGATGCTGGTTCCCGCCTTGAGTTATTCTTTCTTGTTCTTCATCTACCTTTGCGCCCTGATCGGAAATTTCAAAATCGGTTCAGTCGTGACTTATGACGCCGCCTGGTTGTTTCTGGGGGATATCTTCAACCTGGGCCGGGAAACTGGGATTCCATTGTTAGTTCCCGTCGCGGCATTGGTTATCCCGATGACTGGTCTCATCTCATACTTCCAGTGGAAGGGCTCTGAATTCCATCGGGGAATAGAAGCGCTGACGGACAGGTTTCGACGTCATAGCCCACGGCGAAGAAGAATCTTTTTCCTGGCGGGATCATCCGTCTGGGTTATTATCGCCCTATCGCTCTTCTCCCTTAATCCTCATCTGAAGTTTTTCGGGCACTTTAGGCATGATCCCGTGGTTGGTTTTTTCAAGAATTCCGATTTTCAGTTTTCCTTGAACAAGGAAAGGCTGCTGGCGGCAGAGAAAGACCGGGCGGCGGCCGCGTCCCTCCGCCACCTGACCCCCCGCGCCAGGAACGTCATTCTTTTCGTGGTGGACGCCCTTCGGGCCGACCACCTCACCTTTTACGGCTATCCCAGGCCCGTCAATCCCTACCTTTCAACCCTTGACCACCCTCCCTTATCGCGAAAAATCGACTGGGTCCTTTCCAACGGTTCCGAATCAGCCACCGGCCAGATGTCCATCATGAGCTCGAAAGAAACAAAGGATATCAGCAATTTGATTTATTCCCTGTCAGACAATCTTTCCGATAATGGCTTTAAAGCGATTCACTTTTATTCCGGAGATAGTATCTGGTGCAATTTCAACAAGTCTTTTGGTAAAAAGATAGATGTGTTTATCGACGGCAAAATCCATCCCGGTCCCAATGGCGTCAATGACGACCGGATGCTTTTGGAACTGACGGACGGCCTAGCGCCGGACGATGGTGGGCGCCATTTTCTTTGCTATCATTTAATGTCCGTTCACGAGGCAGGCTACTTACAGGACAGTTATCTCCAATACAAACCGGTCATCAATCTGGCGAGTTATTTTTTTCATCCGGATTCCCCCGACTTTTTGGAGGAAAAACAAGGGGCTATCAATATGTATGACGACCGGATACTTCAGGGGGACGCCATCATTGGGCAAATCATGGAAAAGCTCCGGCGGAAGGGTTACTTGGCGGACTATGTGGGGGCTTTCACCGCCGACCACGGACAAAGGTTGGGCGAGGATGGGCAATTTGGCCATGGGCGTTTTGTTTCCGAGCCTATCCTCAGGGTTCCCCTTCTCTTTTTCGGGTCTAAACCCCTGCCCTCTTTCCCGGATACCAATTTCGCGACCTTGTGGGACGTGGCCCCCACCCTGGTGGACTTAGCGGGCCTGGATATTCCCACTACCTGGCAGGGACAATCCCTATTACGGAAAAGGACAAAATTCTGGAGTTATCACTTGAGTCCTTCGGCCCGGCAGGGAAACCGAGGCGCTGTAGTTTATTACGACCAAGGAAGGATATTAAAATATTCCCGCCTTCTTGCCGCGGAAGGTAATCAGCCAAGAATGGAACGGGTATTTGACTTGGCCAGTGACCCGGAAGAGAAAAATGATTTAATCAAAGGATTTGACCGGATAATCCTCAAACAGATGCGAAGCCAGGCCGACGAGCATTTTGTGGTTTATTAACGTTTTGAACCCGGCTTTCCCCTGAGTTCATTGATTTTGTCCTTTAGGCGCTTCAATAACCGGCGTGCCCAAATAAACTCCGTGGCCAAAATTCCCAAACCCACTGGGATGACAAGAATCGAGGGGCCTGGAAGAAAAATGAGCGCGACCCCGAAAAGAAAAACCGTGCCACCGATGGCAGCAACAATGATCTTTCGCGCCAACGGGTAAATGTCGAGGAATGGTTTTTTTGACCGCGGACTCAATGGATTACCTCAGAAAAGCTTCCTTGACCCCACCATCAACGGGCAACATGGCCCCTGTTGTTTTGGCGGCCCGGGAAGAAGCTAGAAACAGGACGGCCTCTGCCACATCCTCAGCCCGGACCTGGACTTTCAGTAGGTTCCTCTGGACATAAAACTCTTTAAGTTTCTCAATCGAAACACCGTGGGCCTTGGCCCTTTGGCGGCTCATTTGTTCCCACAGTTTGGAACCTTCAAAAACCGCGTCGGGGTTCACGATATTCACCCGGATGCCGTCTTCCCCATGTTCAATAGCCAGGATACGGGCCAATTGGACCGAGGCGGCCTTGGATGAACTGTAAGCGGCGAAATCCTTGCCCGGGGCGGTGACGTTTTTGGTGGCGTTCAACACGAAATTCCCGCCCAAGCCTTGCTTCTGGAGTATCCGCACCGCTTCCCGGGCTACCAGAAAATGGCCCGTGGCGTTCACCTTCAGGTTTTGCTCCCATTCGGGCAGGGTTAAATTCTTGATCGACGAGCTCTTGGCCACACCGGCGTTTGAAAAAACAATGTCCAATCCCCCGAAAGCCAAGACGCATTTTTCAAAGGCGGTTTGGACACCCTTCTCATCCCCCACATTCAAGACACAGCCTTCCGCTGCGTGGGCTCCATATTTTTGGCAAATAGCCTCGACCGTTTCAGTCGTTCCCTGGACGTTCAAGTCCGTCACGAATACCTGGGCGCCCTCCCGCGCGAAAGCAAAGGCAGTGGCCCGGCCGATTCCGCTGGCCCCGCCCGTCACCAAAACGACCTGGCGGGAGAATTCCTTTTCCTTGGGGAGGAGGGTCAGCTTGTAGTTTTCCAAGGGCCAATACTCGAAACGGTGTATTTCCTTCTCGTTGATCGCTTGGAACCGGCTGATGGCGGAAGAGTTCTGGATAACCCGCAGGTTATGGTGGTAAAGGTCCTGAACGATTTTCGCCGCCTGCCAATTCTTGCCGGTGGTAACCATACCCAAGCCAGGAATCAGGATGATCCGAGGATAGGGGTCAAGCTGAGTAAGCTTCGGGTCCTTATAGCGGTTGAAATAACTTAGATAGTTTTTCTTATATAGCAGAAGCCCGGCCTTTAACTGTTGAGCCAACTTAGCAGGGTCTTTTGAGGGGTTTTGGATAAAAAGGGGCTTGGGTTTGATGTGCATGATATGGTCCGGCGTCATGGGCCCCAACTGGGAAGCCCTTGCCGCGCCTGGACGGCCGATAAAATCCAAAACCTCTGGTGAGTCGTCGAAAAGCAGGATCATCCTCTGGCTTTCACTGACAGTTCCACGGATAACCGGTAGCAGGTCTACCCTCCGCTTTAGGCCCTCCACCAAAGAGCCAGGCTTAACCGTCACCCGACCAAGAGAGGCGGGCCTTTTACGTTTGGCGGCCTGAATGAACTTCTCCGCCTTTGAGCAAAAACTAATGGTCCGGTCATAGGCTTCCTTGGCGGTCCTGCCCCAGGTGATTAAGCCATGCTTGTCCAGGATCACGCCTTTCAAGTTCAAGTCCACCTTAGCGATCTTCCCTACCCACTTGGAAAGGGTAAAACCCGGCCTTGTATATGGAACGAAACCTAATTCTTTCCCGAACAGCTTGCGGATCAGGGCCTGGCTCCCAGGGGTATCTGTGAGGGAGGTAATAGCGTCCGCATGGGTGTGATAGACATGATCATGGGGCACAAAAGCGTGAAGCAGGGTCTCAATGGAAGGCCGGGGCTGGTTGCCGCCCATCATGGTGTGCCCCAGGTATTCCACCATTTCCTCGTCGGTCATGGCCTCCCGCTCCTCCAACAATTGGAGTTCCTCCAGGCGAAGCCGGGTGAAATGCTTCTTTTCAATGGTTCGCATGTCCGACCCAGACCCCTTGATGTACATGACCTGGGTTTCCTGGCCCTTATGGTCTGGCTCGAGGCACTTGATGGAGCTATTGCCCCCACCCCAAACCACCAAATCCGGATTGGCCCCGATCAAGCGGCTGGTGTAGGCGAGCATTTCCACGCCCGATAGTTTTTTGGAGTCTTTATCTGACCAGAGGTTTTTCATAGGGGTAATACTATAACCTGACGGTTTTTATTTGAGTAAGGAAACAACTTGCCGGAATGATTTTAACCCCGTGGTAGCCCCCAATTGGGAAACAGCGCAAGCGCCCGCCGCGTTACCCAACCGCAAGCAATCCCTATAACTCCAGCGGAGGGATAAGCCCTTGATAAATCCTGCGCAAAAACAATCCCCGGCTCCCGTCGTATCCACGACCTTAGTCCTCGGGGGTGGAGCCTGATATTCCCTGCCGTTTTGGTGCAACAGGTAAGACCCTTTTTCGCCTCGCTTGATGATTACACACTTGGCACCCAGCTTCAGGAATGCCAGGGCCGCTTTGCGGGTTTGGATATGGCCTAGGAGCTTTTTCACTTCCCTCTCACTTGGCATGAAGTAATCCAGGAAGGACAGGCAGGGCTTCAGGGCTTTCATCCAGCGATTCTTCAAATCCCAAGCTGTGTCTAAAGATGTGGTCAATCCTTGTCGCTGGGCTTCCCGCAAAATTTGAGCCATCGGTATTCCATCGAGTTTAGGGAATAAAAAATACCCGCCCACGTGTAAATGTTTGAAGGTATGAAAGTGCGAAAGTTTCAAGTCACTGAGATGGATATCGTCGTTGGCGGCCACCGAATGGAGGAAGGACCGGCGGGCCTTGGAATCTACCAGCACCAAAGTGGCCGAGGTGGATACCTTGGGATCGACTCGCATCCCGGAGGTTTCCACGTCGCCATCTTTTAATTGCTTCAGGGCGAAATCGCTGAAATGATCCTGGCCGACTTTGCCCCAGAGCGAGGTAGGAACACCCAGGCGGCTTAAGGCAAGGGCGGTGTTGGAGGCGCATCCGCCCAGTGCCACCTCGACCTGGTCCACTGCCAAGAGCCCGCCTTTGGGCGGCAGTTTGTTCACGGGCTTAACCAACACATCCACCAGCACGTTCCCCAGACAAACCACACGGAAAGAACTATTCATAAAAACCCACTTCTGATACAAAACCACAAAGACTCAAAGGAATTATAAAAATCATTGGGTTTAACCACCCCTCACCCTACCCTCTTCCGCAAGGGACGAGGGTCTTTACGAATTTTTAGAAGTACTCTTAATAGACTTTCTTCGTGACTTCGTGTCAGGCGTTGGTTTAGGGTTAAAAATGGAACTGAAGGATATTCCCAACACCCTTTCCCGCGTTACCCAAAAGCTTTTTGGCGACTTCATCCAACAGCCGTTGCTCCAATTTCTTCAGGAGGATTTGCTTCGCCGCTTCCAGCTTATCGGAAGCGTCGAGAAAGCTGACGAAATCCGCGACATCCGAACCGCTCAAAGGCCCCAGCACGGGCGCGCCACCCCTACCCACTACCATGGAGAAACCCTTTTGGACGAGCTGTTCCTTTCCGTTCACCCTGGTGTATACGGTTCCGTCGTAAGTCTTGGTAGCCGCTTCTCTTTTGTCCTGGTCGTAGCCCACCTCAAAGGTCGTTCCCCGGACACCCGACACCACCCCGCCCGCTTCCACCTCAAATACCGAGGAAGAGGTGGTTAGCTTGTGAATCACGGTTTTCATTTTGCCGAAGGCCATCATGAACCGGGCCTTGAAACTATTGGGGTTAACTTCCAATTGGCTAATTTTCATGTCGCTGTCGGGGCCGACCTCAATGGTTCCCCCGGCCTGGAACTCCAGGTAAGCCTTGCTGTCCTTACCAGTGACAATACGGTCATTAGCTTCCACTTTTTGGGGCGGATCAGCTTTTTTCTTGTCGCCATCGTGAATCAGGTATACCTCTCCTTTAACTTCGGCCAGGAAAAGCGGGGGCAAATCTACTTTTTTCGCTTCCGGCTTGGGAGTGGGAGTACGGGTGGCGGTGCGGGTAGGGGTAGGCGTCCTTTTCGGGGTTGCCGTCTTAGTAGGGGTAAAAGTCTTTTTAGGTGTGGCTGTTTTAGTCGGTGGGGAGGTCTTGGTCGGGATCAGCTTTTTCTTTCCAGCGGTCGGAGTAGCCGTTAGTTTCGCTTTTTCCTTGGAAGAAGATTTCTTTTTAGTCTTGTGATGAGTGTTGGATTTCGAAGAATTTGCCGCAGGAGTCGGGGTTACCGAGTTGTCGGCCCGAACCGCCTGGTTCGGAACCAGAAATAATCCCGAAACGAGAAAAGCGAAAATCAAACTCAATTGCGCAATGCGCTTGACCACGTCAGCCTTCCTTAATGATACTTATGTAGGGGCGTGATTTATCACGTCCCAGGGCGTCACTGAAGAGCCCTCAGCCAAAGGCTGACGGGTAAATGTCGCCCCTACTCAATCCGCCATAAAGAGTACAAATTCATGCCAAAGTTTTATCATTATGCCAACTGCTCCACCTGCCGCAAAGCCCAAAAGTGGCTGGAATCCCACAAGAATCAATTAGATTCGGTGGATATCACCACCCACCCCCCCACCAAAACCGAACTCAAGAAAATTTTAAAGGACAGCGGGAAAAAGGTGACCGACCTGCTCAATACCAGCGGGGTCCAGTACCGTGAACTGAACATGAAAGAAAAAGTAAAAACGCTGAGGGAAGATCAACTGTTGGAAATGCTTTCGAAAAATGGACGGTTGATTAAAAGACCCCTGGTGTTCGAGGACACCAAAGCGACTATCGGATTTAAGGAAGAAGAATTTAACAAGACTTGGAAATAGCCCAATTCCCTTTATTTAAAACTTAATACGGAATGGATGGCTGCGGTCTTTATGCGCTTGCTTATTGCTTCTATATTTTGTATTACTAAAGCCTTGTTTGGCCCCTTTTAGGGCCTAAATCCACAGCTAAGGACTCGAAAATGAACTTATCCGATCTCGAAAAGCATTTGGGCAAAGACGCCAAGGATCTCTTGGGCTACAAATGCAAGGGAATTGCCAAGGACTCCCTTCATATCCCTGGCTCGGATTGGGTCGATCGCATTTTCGCCTCGACAGACCGCAATCAAAGGGTTTTGAACAACCTCCAATGGCTTTATTCCACCGGCCGCCTGACCGGCACCGGCTACGTTTCCATTCTTCCCGTGGACCAGGGCATCGAGCATAGCGCGGGTGCTTCCTTCGCCAAGAACCCGATTTATTTCGACGCTGAAAATATTGTGAAGCTGGCCATTGAGGGCGGCTGTAACGCCGTAGCTTCCACCTTGGGAGTCCTGGGCATGACGTCCCGTAAATACGCCCACAAAATTCCCTTCATCGTAAAGTTGAACCACAACGAATTGCTGACCTACCCCAACAAGGCCACCGAGTTTTACTTCGGTACCGCCAAACAAGCCTATGAGATGGGCGCGGCGGGCATTGGCGCCACGGTTTACTTCGGTAGCGACACGGCCCAAAGGGAAATTGAGGAAACCACCAAAGCTTTCCGGGAAGCCCACGAGTTAGGCATGTTCACCGTTCTCTGGTGCTACATCCGTAACAAGGCCTTCAAGACCAAAGACAAAGATTTTCACCTTTCCGCCGACTTGACCGGCCAGGCTAACCACCTGGGTGTGACCATCGAGGCGGACATCATCAAGCAGAAACTGCCGGAGAATAACGGCGGGTTCCTTTTCTTGAACCAGGAATCCAACTACGGCAAGTTCGACAAGCGCATGTATGAAACCCTTATCCCCGACCACCCCATCGAGTACACTCGCTGGCAGGTGGCCAATTGCTATATGGGTCGAGCGGGGTTGATCAATTCGGGCGGCGCTTCGGGCGAGAACGACTTCGCCGAGGCCGTCAAGACGGCGGTCATCAACAAACGCGCGGGCGGCATGGGATTGATCTCGGGCCGGAAGGCTTTCCAGAGGCCTATGGCCGAGGGCGCCAAGCTTCTCCAAACCATCCAGGACGTTTACTTGTCAAAGGATGTCACGATCGCTTAAAACCAGCCCTTAACCGCATTAAGACAAAAAGCCCTTGAAGCCTTATGGCCTCAAGGGCTTTTTTATTTTGGCTGTGGAAATTTTGATAACTGGTGTCCTCCCTCTCCCGCAAGGGGCGAGGGTCTAAATGAATCTTATTTTCCCTTTAGTGAACAATCGCAAGTTTGACGATTTTTTGGCCTATCTTCCAGCCATGTGAATCAATTGCATCCACCACCGCTAGGTAAAGGCCGCTGGCAAGTCCCGAGACATCGATTGTAGTTTGATTGATTCCACTATTTTCAAGGTTATAACTCACCTTTTCCCCGGCTATGGAATAGAGCCTCACCTGGAGGATTAATCCCAGGACCGAGTCAGAAGTAAAGGTGGTTTGGGTCACTCCCTTAAGTACATTAGGTTGGGCCATGACCGTCCCAACACCATCAGACCCCACCGCGAAAACCGTCACCTCTTCCGTAACCACCGTCTCGCCTCCCTGCCCATCCACCGTATGTACCTCAACGAAATAGTGGCCGTTGGTCACCAAATTTCCGTTGTCATTTTTTCCGTCCCAAATGGCGATTGTCCCGTTGCTCAGGATCACTGATAAATGGGAAAGTACCCCTCCCGGGACGTAACTTGGATCAATAGTACTTGAGGACAACCGGACGCTGGTGACATTGGTCTTGCCTGGATCATCCGCGTAGGCGTAAAGGTGTCTGACGATCTCCCCGGCCTGGTTATAAATGTTGATAGTGGACTTGAATAAAACCCGGCTCACCATGACCTGTTGGGTGACGCTGGTCACCACCCCATAATTGTCGCTGCTATCCACCTTGATGTGGTATTTCCCATTAGTGACCGGGTCGCCATTGGCATTGCTTCCGTCCCAAGCCCCTATTAAAAGTCCCAGGTAATAAATGTCGACCTCGTGGTTGTCCCCGTTGAGGCTGGTGATGACGTTGGATACCAATTGGATGTTGTTTACGGGTTGGGACAGGTGCATGATTTTGATGATCTTTACCAATTCACCTGCCTCGTTATATACCCCAATTTTGATGGTGTAATCCCCTATCACAGTCACGTCGGCTTTAGCCGTGACGGGGGCACTCCCCGGGTTGCTGGCCCAGGCCTGGTTTTCCAAAAGGGTCCCAGCCTGGACGAAATTGTTAACCTTCACGGTATAAAAAAGACTATAGGTCCCAACCGGCAAAGGCGGAAGATTCCAGGTCAGAAGTGATCCATTTTGCTGTTGGGTGGTCCCCGCCGGCTCGACCCCGAAACCATTGAAAGTGACGTTGGCTGGAAGTGTGTCGTTCACTACCACACTTTGCGCTGTGGTCCCGGTGACATTGAGGGTGATGTCGTAAGTCACCGTGTCACCGGAAGAGGCGTTGGCCACGGAGGCTTGCTTTTGAATTCCAATGACCGCGGGCGGCGTAGGGGTAGCGGTTGGAGTGTTGGTTGGCGTGGATGTTGGGGTATGGGTCGGGGTAAGGGTTGGTGTATTTGTGGGCGTGTGGGTCGGGCTATTCGTGGGACTGTTGGTGGCAGTGGGGGTGTTAGTCGGGGTAAAGGTGAATGTCCAGGTTGGCGTCGGTGTGAAGGTATAGGTAGGTGTGGGGGTAAAGGTTGGGGTAAAGGTGAAAGTCCAAGTGGGTGTGTCGGTAGGCGTAAAAGTGAAAGTGGGGGTTGGGGTATCTGTCGGGGTAAAAGTGTCGGTAGGTGTAAAGGTATAAGTTGGAGTATCCGTGGGGGTAAAGGTATTTGTGTTGGTGGGAGTATCGGTGGGCGTTGGAGTGAAGGTTGGAGTATTGGTGAGGGTAGGCGTAAAGGTATCGGTTGGGGTATCGGTTGGAGTTGGAGTAAAAGTATCGGTTGGAGTAAAAGTATTTGTGGGAGTGTCGGTTGGAGTCGGTGTGGGAGTGTTCGTCGGGGTATTGGTGGCCGTGAAGGTGTTCGTGGGGCTATTGGTGGGGGTATCCGTAGGGGTAACGGTTGGAGTGTTTGTGGGTGTATTGGTAGGAGTATTGGTGGCGGTCGGGGTGTTCGTTGGCGTATGGGTGGCGGTGTTTGTGGGAGTATTCGTGGGAGTTAGTGTGGGAGTGTTGGTGGGGGTCGGCGTATTGATAAAGGTGTTGGTCGGCGTTGGAGTGCGCGTGTTGGTGGGCGTGAGGGTTGGCGTAATAGTTGGGGTGTTGGTTGGGCTATTGGTGGGACTTTTCGTTGGCGTAACAGTCGGACTGTTAGTCGGGCTATTGGTGGGGGTAATGGTGAGGGTGTTGGTGGGCGTATTGGTGGGGGTTATTGTCGGTGTATTGGTAGGTGTATTGGTTGGGGTTCGGGTGGGGCTGTTGGTCGGGCTATTAGTCGGTGTAATGGTAGGAGTGTTGGTAGGGGTATTGGTCGCGGTGGGGGTGAAAGTACAGGTCGCCACAGTCGCGGTGACCGCTTTGGAATAGACTGCGCTTACCCCGCTGGCCTGGAGATCCGCGCTGTTAATGATTAACCCTGAGGATCCGCAACTAACCGAGCCCCACCAGGTGACAACACCGGACGGGCCATTGAGGATTGTCCCCGGGAAACTCCAACTGAGAGGCGGTCCCAGGACGAAATTAACCGTTGCGGCCCCCGCTCCGGCGGTGCTATTTCCCACATAGGAAACACCGGTGGGAAGGGTGTCCCAAATAACCGTGTTGATAGCCGGGTCCGGGCCGAACAACTTGAGGTTCGAGTAATAATCCATGTTGGCCGACCCGTCAGCCTGCCACCCAACCTGGTACTTTCCACCGCCTGCGGGCGTGCAAGGCAGGGGGCTGGGGTCAAGGTAACAAAAAGCGTTCGCGGCGGGCTCAGCGGAGCCCTTGGGCCAAACCTTACCGCAGATCGTCAGGTTTCCCCCGACGTAGGTCACTTGAGACTTCAATGTGTACCAAATTCCAGCGGTGATCGTCGTGCCAATGGAATTGTTGAGCATCGTCACTGGATTGGTAACCGACGCGGTAGCCGATATGTTTTTTTGAAGAAAAAAGTTGCCGGGATAATTGTCCAGGGATATGCCAAGCATGTAGGAATCCCCCACCCCGCCAGCGGAAGGATTAGCCGCGATCACCATATGGGCGTCGGCTCCTGACGGGTCACCGGCGGGGATATAGACATCCCCTTCCACGGTGAAATTGCTGCAAAGGCTAACAGGAGGACTGTTCCTCAAAAGCGCGGTGAAGTTAGTGCAGGTAACCCCTTGGGCGGAGGCAGGGCAGGCGTTGGCCACGATGTAATGGTTGTTCTGTGAGTCCGAGGCGACACCAAATGTGGCGCTGGCGTTGCCCATGGTGTAACCGGTGCCGTCATAACTCTGGATACTGTTGCCAGCCGTGCCCACCACGTCGTTGTCGTAGGAATCGTAAAAAAGAAGACTCTGGCCGTTATGATTGTAATTGAGGGTATAGGTGATGTTTTGCCCGGGTAGGATCGACGCGGAAAGTTCGCTTTTCGTAATCTGAAAACCTGGCCCTACGTTCACGGAGGCCGTATTAGTTGTGGTAGCGGATATTTGGGCCGAGGAAAGCGTCGCCGTGTTGGAAATAACCGTTCCCGAAACCGGCGCCGAGGCCCCCGAATTTACCCGCACCAGCATCCACACCTCGCCCGAAATGGCGGTTGTGGCACTTCCAGGAGACCAGGTCACGGGGCTTCCGGGGCCCGAACCCGAAACCGCCCCGCTTTCAATCGAAACAGGCCCGGTTTCCACAAGGGTGGTATTGGGCGGGACAGCGTCGGTAATGATGAGGTTATTTGTGTTAACGAAGGTGTAATCGATCTTGAACAACAAAAGGTCTCCTGGATTGACCGATGTTCCGTTTTCTTCCACGGCCTTGGAGATATTGTAAATATTGGGCGGGGGCAGGGGGATTGTGACGGGGATGGAGGCTGAGTTCAACACAGCTGAACCGCATCTTAAACTGCCGTAGCCTCCTGCGGCCACAATCACGTTATAGACCCCTCCCACTGCCACATTATTCGGAATGGCGAGAACCCAAGTCACCGAATGGTTGGTGCAAGTCGCCCCCGGATTTAAGAGGCCGTCATACCAGCCAATATCACAGCCCGGGCCTTGTCCCGCCGCAGCGCAGGGGTCCAGGTCGTTTCGGTTTTGTCCCGCCGCGTCCACCAAGAATATCTGCCCAGAGGTGGGGCAGGCCTGGATCGTGGTGGCATTGCTGTTCAATAGGACATCGAACTCCGTTCCGCTTCCCCCGTTCACCGTGCTGCAATAATTGGCGGTAACCGTGACGGAAGAACCGGGAATGGGATTGGTCGGAGAAACGGTGACGCAAAGGTTTGAGACGGCAGAAGAGTTCGTGCTGCAAGTCTGGGCGTTCGCTGAAAGCGTTACCATACCTAAAGGGATAAGGGCCCAAAGGGCCACTCTAACCAGAGGAAAAGCTCTAATAAAGATTTGGTAAAATTTCATTTTACTGTTTCTTTTTTACCAAGCATCATCGACCTGGCCTGGATTTCACTTGCATAAACTGGATTGGGAAAATTTCAAATTCCCACCTAAACCGCAAATCGTTTTAACAAACTAAATGAAAAAAGTCTTATTAAGTTTAAAAAAAGCCAGCGGAGAAAAATGGATTTCGTTTTTGGACCTTGAGGTTTGAAATCGAGGAGAAAATGATTTTACGTTTCACACTGAACATGGAACTTTAAACTAAAATTGGAACCGGTTACAAAAAGCGCTCATCAAAAATCGATTTAAATTTTAGATGTCGAAATTCTGATTAACATAGGCGGAATTTCATGAAAAATTGTTTGGGAGAAAAAAATTCTTTAAAGATTATTTGACCTAGGCGGGAAATATTACTTAATGGAAAACTACGACTTTGAGAATCTGACACGCAAAGAGCCTCCCATTCGGACCGGCCATCTCCAACACCGCGACCTTGTCATTGGTAAAGGTAACTCCTGATGAGTTGTTTGGGCAGGTTCCTGGCGCGAGGGCGCCCGCCTTTCCCGACTCGGCGCAAAAATCCGCTCCTAGTGCGATAGAAAGCCACCCCACGGATACCGGCGCGTAAAAAACCCAGTGGGTGTAATCCGTACTCGTGATATCGGCTGGCGGAACCCATCAAGCCCCTGGGCAGTAGCCCGGGGTAAACCATGTCACCGCGCACGCGACGGGCGGAAGGCTGGAAACCACATTGGAGGGATAGGGGGTCGGATGTGCGCCAGGCAATTGATAGTTGTACATTTGGACCCCACCACTCACGCTCGCTTGATCAAAGGTCGTACCTTCGGCGCAGACGATCTTAAGGTCCCACGAGGCCCAGACATAACCGGTGTTCGAGTTATAGATGGATACGGCTATTTCATTGCTGCCTAAGGGGTTTAAAAGGGACACGGGCACGGAAAAGGTAACGGGGGAAGTGTTGCCCGGATTGCCGATAGAAACGGGAGTACCATTGATCCAGTAACTTCCAATGGCATCCTGGCCGACGATCATCTTCGCGCTGCGGGGCCTGCATTGGGATACAGCCAAACCAGGAAACAGAAATATGATTACCGCTAATAACGGCAGCAGAAACCAAAAAAATTTTTAGTTAAAACTAAACCTCTTGAACTCACCTAATATTCCTTAATAGTATGTTGAGAAAATCCTCAAAAACATGCTTTTTCGAGTAGCTTACGGTTATTTCAGTTCTCGCTTCGAAAATTATGGACGCATATGAATTATTTGGTCATGCGAAAATTTTGCTGGCAGGCAAATCCAAAAAAGCAAAAGTCAAAAAGCGCTTTCGTGCCAATCTTGCCGCTTAAAATAAGGAATTGTCGAAGTATCGGGGTTTTGAAATTCTTTAGCTCGTTGGGTTTAACTTGCGCTTTTTTACGGCGACAGTCTCAAACCATGTTTCTTCTGAAAAAATCATGTTTCACTGAAACTATTTGAAAAAATTTCATATTTTCAAAAAGGGGGAATCAGGGTGGCAACTGTATGGAAACCGTCAAAAAATGAAATGGTCAAAGACGAAAAAGCCGTTTGGGCGAACCATCGCCGGGGAACCGTCAAAGAGAAACCTTCTCCAAATAAGCCCTCAGCAAAACCATGTCGTCATCCTTCATGGTCAAAAAGCGAAGGCCTCCACCGGACTCGTTAGCCCAAACCACTTCGGCGAAAGCGGTCAACGGATTTTGGTTGTCCCCAAGCGTAATATCAAGCCTCAGTATTTTACCCAGGGCCAAGGCTTGATCCGTCACGACATACAAGCCCCCCAGGCTTATATCAACAGTCTGAGCACTTTGGTCTTTTTTTCGGCGTTCCAGGATGCTTTTGACTTCCAGCTCGTCTTCGATGACCCGGTACTTGACGGGTATCTTGACTGGGACTCTTGGATAAATCCGTTTTTCGGAAAATATGTTGGCTTCGGGCATTTTCCCTTTCCTCCCGTCAAAAAGATGGACAAATCAATGAAAGACAGCGACTTTGAGAATTTGCCTACCGATGAGTCTTCCCCCGGGACCGACCATCTCCACCACCGCGATGTAGGTGCCGCTGGCCAATCCCCCGCTCAAATCCCAGGTGATGGTGCCCGGCATTCCGGGGTCGTTGGTAAGAGTTTTAATCAGTTCTCCCGCCACCGTGTAAATCTTCACTTGCGTAGCCGATACCTCAGGGCTTAACCCGTTCAGGAGAAATTGAGCTTGGTTATATAACCTCAGGCTGATGGGATTGGGAGCCAGCACGATCCCCGAAAGCGGCTTTTGCCCGTCGTTCACCACCTTCACTGTCTGTGTCAATTCCTGTGAAGTCTGGCCCTGGATCGTGGCCTTGATCTCGATAAAGTAGGTCCCGCTGGTGACAATCGCCCCAGAGTCGTTCCTGCCGTCCCAAGTCACGTTTTGGCCCGACCCCAGCGTGATCAACACATAACCGTTGGAGGTAGTGGAATAGGAAGGAGCAAAAACGCCCGCCGAGAGCTTGACCAACCCAACCTCAAAATCCTTTGATTGCAATCCTCCCGTCGCGGCCAGTAAATTCTGGATATCCTGCTGGGTGAAATGCTTCACAATCTCCCCCGCGCTGTTGAATACCGCTATCTCCAGTTGGTTTTCTACGATCGCCACCGCAACGTTTTGGGTCACCGAACTAACGTCTCCAAAGTTGTCGATGCTGTCGATCTTGATCAGGTATGTCCCATTGCTGACCTTTTTGCCACTTGAATTGGTGGCGTCCCAGACTACGACGGGCATCCCGTTATAGAAGATGATCACCGCTCCCTGGTTGGAGGTAATGGGGTTGCCCCCCATATCAAAGCTGGAAATCGCCCCTGAAGTCTCAAAAACCTTCAAGGTCTTGATCACCTCCCCAACGCTGTTATAGACGCTAACCCTTATTGTGTAATTCCCTGTCACGGAAATGGCGTTGGTGGCGGTGACAGCCCCTCCCTCGTAGGTCATCTGGGCTTTATTAGTGATGGGGTTATAGGCCCCTGCCAATACCAACACCTGGAGTTGGTAGGTTAACTGAACGCTCGTTCCCGGCGGGACGGAAGGGATGGTCCAAGAGAGCGTGTTGGCCGCACTGTTGTAAGTTCCCCCGCCGCTGGCTGAACCGGGCAAATAGCTCACCGCCTCGGAGGGGGGCAGGTTGTCCGTTACCACCGCGTTGGTAACGGGGGAGGAAGTAGGGTTGGAATAAGTCAGGGTGTAAGTGACGATGTCCCCGGCCTTGGCCGAGTATTCGGAGGAAGTCTTGATCAATGTCAGGTAGGGCGTGGGAGTGGGCGTGAAAGTGAGGGTAGGAGTGGAGGTTGGGGTATTGGTATTGGTCGGGCTGTTGGTGGCGGTGTGGGTCGGAGTCTTGGTGGGTGAGTTGGTGGCCGTGTTGGTGAGGGTAGGGGTGGGACTGTTGGTGGCGGTATTGGTGAGGGTGGGCGTGGGGCTGTTGGTGGCCGTATTGGTGAAGGTTTTGGTTTGGGTATTCGTGGCCGTGTTCGTGAAAGTGTTGGTGGGTGTTTGGGTAGGCGTAACGGTAGCCGTATTAGAGGGAGTAAGGGTAGCCGTGTTGGTGAAGCTGTTGGTGGAGCTAGGGGTCGGAGTGCTTGTCGGGCTGTTCGTGGGCGAGATCGAAAATGTCAGGGTGGGGGTGTACGTGGGAGTAGGGGTTGGAGTGTCCGTTGGGGTAACAGTAGCGCTGTTGGTTGGCGTTGGTGTACTTGTGTTGGTAGGGCTGTTGGCGGGGCTCATGGTTAACGTGGGCGTGGGTGTGTCAGTAAGCGTGTTAATGGGAGTGTCGGAAGGGGTGGTCGTGGCGCTGTTCGTGGGGGTATCCGTGGGACTATTCGTGGGCGTGTTGACGAATGTGTCCGTTGGGGTATTCGTCGGAGTCTGAGTGGGACTGTTCGTGGAAGTATTGGTCGGGCTGTTGGTTGGCGAATTGGTGGGGCTCACGGTCAATGTAAGAGTAGGACTGTTGGTGGGCGTGGTGCTGGAAGTGTTAGTGGTTGTTTCAGTGGCACTATTGGTCGGGGTACTGGTGGGGCTTAACGTCGGTGTGTTAACAAATGTATCCGTCGGCGTGTTGGTGAGGGTATTGGTGGGGGTTACCGTTGGCGTGGCCGTAGGGATATTGGTTGGACTATTGGTGGGGGAAATGGTCAGCGTAGCAGTAGGACTGTTGGTAGGCGTATTGGTTGGGGATGGGGTAGGGCTATTCGTCGGGGTGTTGGTCGGGCTTAACGTCGGTGTGTTGATAAAAGTATTAGTCGGAGTGTTGGTAGGGGTAGTCGTCGGAGTAACGGTCGAGGTCCAGGTTGGGCTATTGGTGGGGGTGTTGGTGGGGGTGTTGGTGGGACTCATGGTCTGCGTGGGTGTAGGGCTGCTGGTGGGTGTATTGGTGGGGCTGTTGGTCGGGGACTGGGTAGGACTATTGGTCGGGGTATTAGTCGGGCTGTTAGTTGGTGAATTGGTGGGGCTTACAGTCCATGTGGGAGTGGGTGTGTTGGGGGGCGTATTACTTGGAGTGCTAGTCGGTGTCTGGGTGGCACTGTTCGTTGGGGTGTTAGTCGGGGTTAACGTTGGCGTGTTAATAAAGGTATTGGTAGGACTGTTGGTTGGCGAATTGGTTGGGCTCACCGTAAAGGTAAGCGTGGGGGTATTGGTGGGGCTGTTCGTGGGTGAATTCGTTGGCGTGATCGTGGGCGTATTCGTGGGGCTGTTCGTCGGGGTGATCGTCGGGGTATTCGTGGGACTGTTGGTGGGAGTACGGGTCGGGCTGTTGGTGGGGCTATTGGTGGGCGTGATCGTGGTCGTGTTGGTCGGCGTATTCGTGGGGCTATTGGTAGGGGTATTGGTCGGCGTGTTAACGAACGTATTGGTCGGGGTATTGGTGGGGGTATTCGTCGGGGTAACGGTCGGTGTGCGGGTAGGGGTATTGGTCGGCGTATTGGTAGGGCTATTGGTTGGGGTGACGGTGGGGGTGACGGTGGGGGTGTTGGTGGGGGAATTAGTGGGTGTTTTAGTGGGCGTATTCGTTGGGGTGTTGGTCGGTGAATTGGTAGGGCTGCTAGTCGGGCTGATTGTGGGGGTGTTGGTGGGCGAATTAGTTGGGCTGTTGGTCGGGCTATTGGTGGGACTGTTGGTGGGGCTATTCGTGGGGCTGTTCGTTGGGGTCTTGGTAGGCGTGTTAGTGGGGCTGTTCGTGGGGGTGTTGGTGGCCGTGGAACAGCCGCTAATACTGAGGGTCACCGCGTTTGAATTAATGGCCCCCGAAAGCATCTGGGCAGTGTGCAAGGATGCAATGTTCGTAATCGGGGCGCAACTGCCCCCCACCGTGGCCCACCAATTGTAAGTCCCGTTGGCTTGAAAAATGGTGCCGGGTAAACTCCATTGCACTTGTCCGGCGCTTAAAGCTCCGCCATTGTCCGATCCACCATAGGTCAAGTTTGTGGGAACCGTGTCATAAATAAGGGTATTGGTGGCGGGATCGGCCGTGAAAAGTCTCAGATTACTATAGGCGTCCTGTGCCGCCGTCGAATCCCCCTGCCAGCCGATTTGATACTGGCCACCCCCACCCGGGGTGCAAGGCAAGGGCGAGGTGTCGGTGTAAGTGAAAGTCCAACTCGCCGGTTCGGGTGTGCCCCGAACCCAAACCTTTGAGCTGATGATGAGATTGGCTCCCGATTGGGTCACCAGCGTTTTAATCGTATACCACTGGTTTTCAACAATACTCACTCCCTGCAAAGCCGCGTTTCCATTATTAAGCGCGGCCGGATAAGAGGGTCCTCCCCCGCCACAGCCTACCTTTTTCTGGAGGAAAAAATTGGCGGGATTGGTGTCTTTGGAAATAGCCACCATGTAGTTGTCACAGGTGGTCGTATTCAAGGCAATGACCATGTGGGCATCTGAGCCAACGCTGGCGCTGGCGGGAATCATCATGTCCCCTTCCACCATGTAGTTACTGCACAAGCTTACGGGAGGACTGTTCCGCAAAAGGGTTGGGAAGCCTGACGCGATGGTCGCTTGGATGTAATTGTTCCCGTCGGACCCCGCGACGATAGTAAACCCCGAGGCGGAGGCGGTATAACCCGTTCCATCAAAACCAGTGATGGAACTATCGGCCGTTCCTACCGTGTTATTGTCGTAGGAATCATAAAGTTGCAGGCTTTCCCCGCTGATGTTCCATGCCAAGCTGTAGGTCACCACTTGTCCTGAGGAGGCGCTGGGAACGTTTTCGCTTTTTACTATCTGTCCGCCGCCCCCCACTGTGGAAGTGGCCGTGTTGCTGTTGGTGGCTGCCACTTCGGTGCTTTGTCCCACCGCGGCATTGGGAATATTGGTTCCGGCTGACGTCCCCGCGTTCACCCTTACCAGCATCCAAACCTGGCCGACTTTTTGCGAAACCGTGCTTCCCAATGTCCAAGTGATACCGCTACCTGCCACTGCCCCCGATACCGCCCCACTAGCCACTCCGGGAGGCCCCACCGAAACCAGGGTGGTATTGGCCGGCACGGTATCGGTGATGGTGAAATTGTTCGTGTTAGTGAAAGTGTAGTTGACTTTGTAGAGGATCAGGTCATTCGGGGCCGCGGAATTGTCCTCGGCGGTCTTTAAAAGCGTGAAGCGGGGTGTTCCGGTGAAAATGGTGATGGGAATGGATATTTGGGTGATCCCTGAATCGCTGGCGCAGCTTAATGAATCGCGCTTTGCGCCGATATCGACATAAAAAACGTCGCCCGGAAGCACTTGGTTGCCTGGATAGGGGCCATACAGGGAGGCGGGGATGGTTAAATACCAGACGACTTGGCGGTTGCCGGTACCCGCGCAATCAGTGACTCCGGCGGCGCTGGCTGTCGGGTATTGAAAACCGTTGATGGCTCCGCTAAACCCAGTATCGTTGATATTAGTAACGCCATTGGCATCGGCAAAATAATTTTGGAAAGTAGCAGGGCAGTTTTGAAGGGTGGTGGATTCGCTCAAAGCCCCAAGAAAGAAGGGCGTGTTGAACATGGTGTAATCGCACCAGTTCACCGTCACCGCGACTGTTTCCCCTACCTGGGGGTTATAATCGCTCAGAAATACGCCGTTGAACTGTTGTTGAGCGTAACCAAAAGAAGCGAAAAGAAAAAGCCCGCAGGCCATTCCCAAACACCGGACAAGTTTATTGTAAAAAAAGAGAGAAAGAACTTTTGTGGGGCCTTTTTTCAGAAAGGAGGGGTTCTTTTCCCTGAGAAATCGGTGCATGAGCACCCCCAGAGAGTTAAAGAATCTTCAGGAAACCACTAAACAAAACAATTTTATCATTTAAATTGCAATTTCCGAGCCTTTAAACGGTTAAAAAAACCTATAAAAAAAGGCTTTTCCTGAAATTTCTCGGAAGAGTTTAAGGAAGTTTAAGTTCGATTTATGACTAACTAGGGAGGATTACTGACAAATCGAGGATGGTAGAAAATCCTTACTTTTCCAAATGGACATCATCCAAATAGAAGGGTGAGACCGCCTTGGAGCTGTTGGAGTTGATCACTATTCGGTCGAAAGAATCAGGGATTTGAAAATCCATCAGGGATAATTCCACTTGGTCCCATCTGTTTACTTTCCACCCATGCCGGGGGCCCGGTGTTACTGCCCTCTCCACTCCCACTTGGGCTCCATTGAGCTCAAATCGCACCCGATATTCCACGTCACAACCAGTGGGGAAAATAGCCATTCGGATGAGTTTAAATTCTTTTGCCAAAAGGGCGTTGCCGCCAAATTGGACTCCGCCCCATTTTCCATCAGGGAACTGAATTAGAACGCTGTGATTTCCAAAGCTGCTCTCACCGCCAGATCCATTTGAATCGCGGTTCGGAACCTTCGCGTCTAAGTCGTAGATCCCATCACTCCAGTGGCTCACGGACCAATTTTTTTCCCAGCCTCCCCGAAACACCAGAATGGATTTCCTCGCTCGGGTCATAACGGAAGCCGGGACCACATCCCCTTCGCTTTGTATTACTGTCTTTCCAACCACGGGCCCGATATAATTCGTCGCCATCACGAAATTATCGAACTCGGCGTATTGGTCCTTCGGCGTGCCCCAGCTGGGGTCGCCTCCGCCAAAGAAAGTCTCAAAATACAACTTGTCGATTTGCAAGCTATTGTTGTCCCGAAAGCGGAGGTTCGTGATTTCCAACGCTTTATCGCCGTCAAGCCAGGAACGGATGATGCCATCTTTCTTCCCCGGACTATTCAAATGGACAAAGGTCTCCAGGCAGTACCATTTCCCCGGCACAAAAAAGCGAGGACATCCACCATAATTCCAGTCGAAGTCCTCTCCATATTCGCCAGGCTGGTCCGGATGATAGACGTATTGGACAATCTTCCCGTCCGCCCTCCACATGACCCGGGCGCTCCAGCCGTCAGTTCCATTGGGCTTATGCCCACCCGTATTTCCCTTGCCGCCCGCCAACCCCGGAAGTTTCCCGCCCTTCACGAAATCAAAACCTGGCTCAAACCGGACGTAGTAACGAAAATAAAGGGATTGTTGGGGCCTGAGGGGAAACTTTGAAAAATCGGTGAGTGATTGCAATCCGCCGCCACTGCTGAAGGTGCCCTTCGGATATTTCACTCGGAGGGAATGCCTCTCGAAAGCATCCTTGCCAGTGATAAGGGTTCCCTGGCTGGGCGGTTCGGGTCCCCAGGCCAAACCCCAATTCGATGTCCAGGGATCGGACTCGAACCCGCTAAAAAAAATGATGTCCGTCCTGGTCTTTAAACCAAGTTCCAAGGCTCCTTGGTCGCCAAAATAAGCGCTAACTCGCTTGGACCCAAAGAAAAAAAATGCGGCGAGAAAATAAACCGCCATTTTTCGTGAAAAAAAGGGACGCAGGTTTTGCATGGGAAAAAACATGAAGCTATTTTAATTGGAACCCCGGGAAAGACACTTAGTTTTCTGGGTTAGTGTTTAAAAGAAAACGTGGGTATCGGCGACAAAACCACCCGCGCTGTTCCCCGCCACAGGCTCGATTAGCTGATAATCCAGGGAGACTTGCAAATTTTGAACCGGAAAGAACCGAATCCCGGCGACGCTTCGGACGCTTTCGTCCCCCGCCGCCAGGGAAGGGTTTAGGAATTCCCTTTGTAGGCGGATGTAAATGTTATTGCCGCAATCGAATTCCATGCTTCCGTGGATGGCGATCATCCGGTCGACATTGACGGCTGCGTAATCCATGGCGTTATAGCCAAGGTCATACTCACCCAACACCACGAATCGCCATATCCTGGCCCAGCCAAAGCTTCCAAACCGCAGCTGGTATCCCTGACCCAGTGTGAAAGAGGGAGTTTGGTAATAGACCGAACCACCGATGGTGAAATCGGTGAAATTAAGGCCGCCCCAACCTGAGAAAGCCTTTTGCCGGTCAATCCCCATTGCGGCGTTTCCGTTTCCGTTGAAGGCGGCTAGCTTTAGGAAAACCGGATCGGGATAAATCCCCGCCTCAATACCAACCTCAGTCCTGGTGAAAGTAAAGCCAAGGCCACCGCGGATGTAGCTATTGTCGTCAGGAAGCATCAAGCCGTAAGGAATGCTGAAAGACCCAAACTTGATGTAGGAGCCTTCCGGAAGGCCGGAAACGAGTCCATAAACCTCTTTAGCCCCTACCGGACTGTAAGAAACCACGCCCTTGACCGCTTCATTCAGGTAAGCCATGAGATAAAAATTCTGTCGTCCCAGATCAAAGGTGCTGGTTTGGGTGCTGTCGTTGAGGATATAGCCCATGTGCAGATCCCCCGCGATCGCCAGCCTGCGGGAGGGGAAATTCTTAACGGGAGCGTCTTCGGACAGTCCCGGCCAATCGAAGGTTTGGAGACTTTCGCCGTAGTTGCGTCCGAAATCATTTCGGGCGAACCCACCCGTTTCATTCATGTGGCAGGCGTTACAGCTAACGCCCTTTCGAGCGGCGAAATAAGGCTCGGCCCAGGCGTTGGACGCGATGAGAACCCCAAAGCACAAGGCAATAGCGATGAAAAATTTCACACCTTCTCCTTAGGCTTTATTGAGGATTGGCCCCTTGGTTGATCCAATCCTTGAATTGTTGAACTTCACTGGCGCTCATAAATGGCGGTCCATCAAAAGGCATTTGTATGCAGGTCCCATCCAGTCGATGAATCAACACGCTATTCGCCGCGTCCCCCGGATTTACCCGTAAAGTCACCGGTGTGGAAACAGGGCAATCGGGCACCTGGGCAGTAACACCCACCCAACCGTCATAACAGCTTTGACGGGTCCTCAAATCCATCGTGATACCCACAAAAGTGGGGGCAGCGGACGGATTATGGCAATTCGCGCAATGGTAGTTAACAACCAAGGAAAATAAATTCGAAGGAATTCCGGGACCCGTAGTTTTCGCCGCAGTGATAAAGGCAGGGGTGACGGCGTCTTTTTCGCAGGACCAATGGAAACAAGCGGTTGTCATAATTAAAAAGAGAAGCCAAAGGTTTTTACGGTTATTCACTTCCGTTCGCTCCCTTTTCAGCCTGAAATAAAACTGGCGAAAGGCGTCCCTTGCATATACACCATTTACGCTGGAGATATTACCACAACCACCGGCAATTGAAACCTTCAGGGAAAATAAAACCTTGTTGAATTTAAAAATTCAATAAGGTTTGTAACTTTTAGGAGCTCAATGAAGTAAGCAGACTCCCGGTAAATAGGGGAAAGGACTTAGAAGGGCGCGAATTTCTGAACGCGGTAGTTGTAGGTATCCAACACGTAAACGTTATATGATCCGTCGACCGCAACGGCCGTTGGACCGTTAAATTGGCCCGGCAAGGAACCCATGCTCCCGCCTAACTGGGACAAGTAATTTCCACTGGCATCGAACTTTACAATGCGGTCATTACCAATATCAGCCACATATAAATAACCGTCGGGCCCCAGCGTGATGCCATAAGGGCCGTTAAACGGCGTCCCGCTCGCGCTTCCATTCCATTGGTTGTAAAGAGTCGTTCCATCGCTACTATAGGATTTAACCAAGGTATAGCTGTCCGTCACGTAAACAGTGGTGCCCGCCGAATTGACGGCAATGCCGTTAAAGTTGGCGCTCATGTTCCAATAGCTGTTCCAGGACCCATTAGAATTGTACTTGGCCACAGGCTGGTTCAAACTATTCGTGTTGTCATTTGACACATAAACGTTGCCCGCCCCGTCCACCGCCACGTTCGCCGGCGCAATCAGGTCCCCATTAGTCGGACTCGAGATGAAAAAGCCGAACTGTTGTAGGAAAGTCGTGCCGGCGGAATTATATTCCTGGACCCGGCTATTGTTGGTATCGACCACATAAATATTTCCGGCGGAATCAAGGGCCAAGCCGTGGGGATTATAGAAATTAAATTGCCCGGTCCCGTAGCTACCCCATTGGGAAGTGGCCGCATAAGAGCTTCCTCCCCCTGTGAATACCTGGACATAATTATTATTGTAATCCGAAACATAAACAGTCGTTCCCGCTGAGTTAACCGCGAGGCCGAAAGGATTGGCCAGATAACCCAGACCCGTTCCCTGAGAGCCAAAAAAAGTCAACGGGGTAAGGGGAGTGGGCGTGATGGTTGGGGTATTCGTCGCCGTCGCGGTGAAAGTGGCCGTGGGTGGCGGGAAACCCTGGATAACCAAGCGGTAACCGCCGCTGGGGGCCCCGTAGTTGTTCGCGGTGACTTGCACGTAATAATCCCCTGTGGGAAGGAACCCGTTGTATTGGACAAGGGTGGCGCCACCCGAGGAAGACCCGATGGACTGGCGATGGGAATTAAAGACCTGGAACTGAGGCGCGAATTTGCCGTTTCCGTCGTCGAAACAGTCCAGGGAAATCACATAGGTTCCCCCGTTGGTTCCCGTCTTAAAATGCCAGTTATCCACTTTGTCAAAATAATAATAAACGTTGCCCTTGCCCACCGCGTCCGTGCCATTGGAAACAGTCCCTAGGAAATTGGTCTTCAGGAAACTCGGGTCATTATTGGGTTCCACCGCCGTCACCGGGGCGGACAGGGGGCTGAGGGAGCACGCGGGAGTGAATGTGGAAAGGGAAAGGCTGAAGGTCCCGAAGTTTCCGCTCCCGTAACCGTCCACGATCACGTAGTAGGTTCCAGCGGGGAGGGTTCCCGTGACTAGGGCCGGATAACTGTCGATGTAATTGAAATATTGGTCAAAAGCAAAGGTGGTGGAGGGGTCCGCAGGGTTGGTTCGAAGGTAAAGCGAGCCGCTGAAGGAAGTGTTCGCCACGATGTAAAGATTTTTCGGCGCGCTTAAGGTGAACTTGTAGGCCACGTCCGGCGACCCGCTCCCGTAATCGTGGGAATCGGCGAAGATAAACTGGTTGTATTTATCCGCCAGCCCGGTTGTGTCCCCCGTAACCGGTGCCCCATCGATAGAAGAAGTAATGTCGGCGGGAGCAGGCGGCGTGGGGGTGATAGTTAGAGTCGGCGTAAGGGTTGGGGTATCGGTCACTGTTGAAGTAATCGTGGGTGTGGGCGTCGGACTGGTGGAAGCAGGGCCGCCCTGGACGACCAAGCGGTAGCTGGCGTTTGGAATAGTCGTATCCCAGGAATACACCGCGACGTAATATTCCCCCGCCGGCAGGACTTGGATCACCTGATCCAACGGGTCGCCGTCGGGGGAAACAGCCACCAGGTTGCCGGAGGGATCATAAATATCAAAACCGACCCGGGCCTTGCCCGTTCCATCGTCAAAACAATCCAACGAGATAGTGTCGACGCCCATGTCGGTCGCCGCAGTGAAATGCCAGACGTCCACAATGTCCCCAAATTCATTTACTCTTCCGACCCCAACGGCGTCCGTGCCGTTGGACACCGTCCCAAGGTTGGTGGCGTTGGTAAAGGTGGAATCATCGTTGTTGGGTTCAACTTCCGTGACCGGTGCCGAAACTGGTAACAAGGAACAAGTGATGTTGAAAGTCGCCAGACTCAAGGTGAATGGACCGTAATAGTTGCCATAACCATAGCCATCGACGATCACGTAATAAGTGACCCCTGCCTGTAGGGTTCCCGTCACCAGTTGGGATGGATAACCGCAAGCCGAAGATTCGTCAAAGGCGATATCCGTATTGGGGTCGCTAGGATTGGTCCGGACATAAAGCGAAGTATAGATGTTGGTGGAACCGCAAAGGCTGATGAAAAGGCTTTTGGGCGAGGCCAAGGTGAAGGAATAGGCGATATCCGAGGACCCGTTTCCAAAACCGTTATCGTTGTAACTATCCGGCAACCCGGTTGTATCACCGGTGACCGGCAGTCCATCAATATTGGCGGTGATGTCGGAAGGTATGGAGGTCACCGTCGGAGTTAGCGTAATGGTGGGACTGTTCGTCGCGGTTGGAGTTTCCGACAAAGTGGGCGTATAGGTGTCCGTCCCGGCCGGGGTTTCAGTAACGGTGGGGGTGTCCGTAACCGTCAGGGTTGGCATGGGTCCGGTTTGAACAACTAGGTGATAGTCGGCTTCCGAAGCCCCCGAGTCCATGGCATATACCGCCACGTAATAATCACCCGCCATTAGGGTATCGGTCACTTGATTGGGTTCACCATTGTCGTTGGAAGAATCAATCAAGGTGTAATAGGTCCCGTCGAAAGAGTACAGATCGAAACCGACGATGGCCTTGCCTGTCCCGTTATCAAAACAATCCAAGGCAACAGTATGCGCCGCGCCATCCGCACTCGTGTGGAAATGCCAGACGTCGGCCGAATCCAGGAAGAAGGAAGCATGGCCCTTTCCAACCAGATCGGCGTTGGCTGAAACCGTGCCCAAGTCCGTGGCGTTTGAGAAATTCGAATCATCGTTGTTGGGTTCCACCTCCGGTACGGGAGCTGAGACAGGCGACAGACCGCAAATCGGGTTGAAGGTGGAAAGACTCAGGCTATAGGTTCCCTCTTCGCCGCTCTGGTATCCGTCCACGATCACGTAATAGGTGCCCGGTTGCAGGATTCCCGTCACCAGGCTGGAGGAAGTTCCGCCATTTCCGCAGAAGTTGGAATCGTCGTTAAAGGCCACCGTTGTATTCGGATCCGTGGGGTTGGTGCGAATATAAAGAAGGGTGTCGAACGAGGCTCCGCAAAGGCTGACAAATAAGCTTTTGGGGGAACTGAGAGTGAATTGATAGGCCATGTCCGGCGCTCCAATTCCGTAGTTGTAAACCGTGTAGGAGCCAACTGTCAAAGCGGGCGCAAGTGGGTGGAAACTACTACCGAGACTGACCGAATTGAATATTGAAATGGGCTCAGTGTAATTGTCCGTGCCTCCGGTGGTATTCCCGATCACGGGGGCACCGTCGATGTTAGCGGTGATGTTCGCTATTCCCGCGGTGATCGTGCCCGTGGCTGTGGCGGTTGGCGTATTAGTTGAAGTATTGGTAACGGTGGAAGTTGGCGTGTTGGTAGCCGTATTGGAATTGGTGGCTGTCGGACTATTAGTAGTAGTGTTGGTGAAACTGCTTGTTACCGTAATAGTCGGCGTGTTCGTGGGACTATTAGATGGGGTGATGGTGGGGCTATTGGTCGCAGTGGAGGAAATTGTGGGGGTTGCGGTATTGGTTGGAGTGAAGGTTGGAGTCGGGGTGCGGCCGTTCCAATCGCAGGTTGTGGGATCATAGGCGTAGTAGTTCAGGTTGCGATTCAACCTGAACCGAAATGTCGGAGCAATAGAGTTGTAAACACCCGGATTAACTACCTGCAACCAGACATGGGCCCCCGAGGACAAATGAATACAAAAGACATCGCCCGCGGCAATGTCGAGGACGCCTTTAGCACCCAAAGAGGTAGTCCAAAACTGGGTGACGGGAGGGACATAGGCATAGTTCACCAAGTTCCCGTTTCCCATATAGGCGATATTGTTCTGGACGGAGACGTCGGAAATTTCAAACCCGGTAGCTCCCGGGCCAAACGAGACGTCACCCGTGGTAACTGGGCCTTGGGTATTGGTGTCGAAAGAGTAGGTGGTCCCTGAAACGGGCATGTTGGAAACGAAATAACAGTTCCGGATCACCGAGCCTAATTCAACGGTGGTATTTGCTCCACCGCTAGTAATGGTCAAGGCCGAGGCCCCGATGGCTAACGGACTGTGGGTGGTGGCATCGTTGAGTTGGAGGGCGAGAATTTGGCTCCCGGCAAGTCCGGTGGTCAGCTGAATGGTGAAGTCGACGGTACCTGAAACACCACTGGTGGAAAAGGGCCCGAATTTACCCGTGACGGGCGCCGAACCGGCCACGGTGGGCGAGAGGTTATAGAGGATCTCATTTGAGGAAGCGCTCAGCAAGGAAGCGCGGGCGGAGGATGGAATGGGAACGGAAACGGTTAGGTTCGCGACCCTGACCGGAGCCACCGGCAACCCCGCACGGCTGTTACAGCCTACGAAAGCAAGGAGGCCAGCCAAAGGCAGGAAAAGAAACAACCCTGCCAAGATATTTTTTTTAAATCGCGTCATGCGAGGGCGGCTCTTGTTTAGAATTTTTATTCAATGCGTGGCGCTATCCCGGTGGGAACAGCTGGTGAAGTGGGGGCATTTTACCGAAAAAATGAACGAACTTAGTGTAAAACCTGATGAAATTCGAGGCTCTGTTTTCCCTTATTTACAGGGAAAATTAGCGGCAAAAGGCCCTTCTACGGCAAAGAACCATCCCCCAAGCAGCCAGTGAAAGAAGGGTTATGAAAAGGCCTAACCGGAAAGATGTGGGTTCGTAACGGAAGAGAACCTGATGGGCACCTGAGTCCGGCAGGGAGAGACTCATCCATAAACCGTAGGACCGGAAGATAGCCTTGGGTTCCCCATCCACCCAAGCGTGCCAGCCCGGTGAAAAACTTTCGTCGAAAACCATGAAGCCCGGATGGGAAGTTTGGACCTGAAATTGGGCTTCACAAGGCGAGGGGCGGAGGCCCTGGATGGCCGTTGGGTTTCCCAAGAAACTAGTTAAAAATCCCCCAAAGCGATCCCCTAGCCCGGGGCCCGCTCCCGAAATCACACGACGGGACGGAGCCAGGCAAACCGCCTTACCGCCCGGTCCCTTCTCCGTATAGACCTCGTCTTCCAGGAAAGATTTGGGATCCAAAAGCGCATCGAACACCGCCGGACGGTCCACAAACTCATGAACCCTTGACGTCTGCCATGCGTTGGGCATGGCCCCCGCGTTTTTGGTGAAGATAGTCCGACCCACGGGCTCGAAGGATTGGTATTTAAACGGAGGCAGAACCTTTGGAAAAAGAATTAACCCCACCCCCGCCGCGTCTAGCACCCGCCCATCGTAAGGGTAACCTTGGCGGAGGTAATGATGAATGTTCTGGTAACCATCCGTGAAGATGGTGAGATAGCCCCGGGCCGATCTTAAACCCCAGATGACGTTGGTATTGGGAATAAGATCCAGGGCCGTTTCCATGAAGGAACCGTCTAGCCCCTGGACGTCCTGGGAATAATATTGGTTGGGATCTCTCAGGCTGACAATTCTTTCACCGCCAGCCATTTGTTTTGCCTTGAGGGCCGCATCCTTGACGGCCTGGTTGCGGTAGGGATCGGAAACCACATGGATCAAGCGGCCCGGAATCCCCAAAAGATCCACCATCCAGAGGGCAACAAGGACCCCAGCCCATTTCCAAATTTTATTCTTTTTGGAAGTTGCATTGATTTTTTCTTGAAGGCTTACGCCCAGGGCCGTGAAAGCGCAAAAGAGAAACAAGAAAGAAGCTTTCGAGGGTTCCATCTTGTCCAACAAGGAAGCCGGCAAAATCCTCCAAGGCCAAAAGTTGATGCCTGCCAGCCAGAAAAACCAAAAGAGCGCCGCCCCTTTCCAAAAATTTTCCCGGGAGACCGGCAAGAAGAAGCTCCAAATGAGAAACAACGACGGAACCACCCCCAAGTAAATATTATTGAAAATAAAATTGGGATAATCCCCCTTGTAATCCGTTGTGCCGGGTATCCCCAATAAATCCGGCTGGAGAAGGGTGAGGTAATTCACCCACCGAAGGCTGAAAAGATTCTCCCCCCAACCATCCCGGTGCAAGTAGCCCATGAAATCCACGAAGGGCAGCCATTGGCATGCGGTCAAGGCCAGGGCCGCCAGGAATGCGCTTCCATGGATGAAATGTATTTTCAATTCCCGGGTGTTTCTTGCCCACATCCAGAACCCGAGGAAAAGGGCTGAATAAAAAGTAAAAAAGGGATAACCCGCCAGGATTTGAAGGGACCAAAAAAGCACGGATAAACTCCAGCGATAGAAGGAAGGCTTGCGGGTTAACTCGACCGTACCCCAAAAGACCCAGGGCACCCAAGCCACCGAGGCCAAATGGGTGGGAAAACCCCAATAATTCACCATTAAAGCCGAACCGCCAAAACTTAAGCCGCATAGGGTTGCGGGAATGGGCGAGACGTTTAAGGAACGCAGCCAAAGATAAAACCCCACCGCCGCCAAAATCCCGTGTAAAAGGCCCAACACGAAAAACCAATCCGAAAGGCCCGTAAAATTCCAAAGCCAGAAGATGGGATAAAAAGCCGCCGGCTGGAGGGAAGCCACATGAGGAGTGCCGCAGGCTAGGTAAGGATTCCAAAGGGGAATCCGCCCATTTTGATAGGATTCCACATTGAACCATTTCTCGGGAAACACGTACTCCAGCGTGTCCATAAAGGCCGGGAAATGACCCCAAAACCGGACTATCCAATAGAGTGTTGAAAGAATAAAAGCGGCCCAGAGAAGTTTAAAAATATTTTTCGCGTTCACGCTCTACCCTTTCGAATTAAAAGACCCGTCCATAACCCACAAACCAGCAGCGAACAAAAAAGTCCGAGACGAAAACTGATGGGTTCAAAATTCAAAACTACCCTATTTTCCCCCTCTTCCAGGAGAACTCCCCGGAAGGCGTGGTTGATTTGCTCGATAGGCTTTTCTTTTCCTTCCACTAAAGCTTTCCATCCCGGATAAGCGGTCTCCGAAGAAACTACCAAAGCCCTTCCCTTTCCGGCAGCGGTGAAAGCCAGCCGGTTGGGCCAATGGGTCTGCACCGTTACTTGGCGGGGTTGGTAGGAACTGGCCTTTAAAGGGTCACCGATGAAACATTTCTTACTAAAATTCATTGATTCCTTATCCGCTTTCAAGAAATCGTCCTCGAGGGTAGGGTTGGCGGCCACCGCCTCCTGAACCGTAAACCACTTGGGTAAAGGAGTTGGATTTTCAAAAATCTCAACCAGATCATTGGAACCGTTCACCTTTTTAAAATCCTTAAAGTCACATTTGCCGAAAACATAACGCACCCCCAAAAAATCCAATATCCTCCGGGATTGTTCCGGAGAATGTTTGAAAGCATCGAAAGTCCAAGCGAAAGAATCACTTAAACGGAGGGTATTGTAAATGGGAGCCTGCTCTTTGCCAAAAGTCAGGGGCCAATCGGGATACATTTTCTGCTTCGCCATGTCATAGGCCGCTGGCATGTTTTCGCCTTTGAGCAAGACAGCTTCCTTCATCATGAGGGGAGAGAAAAATAATCTCCCTTCTTTCGGCAATTGGGTCAATGTGTTCGGTGGGGTGTCGTAATAAGAACGGTCGAGCAATATATTCAAGCTGTAAGCGGCGGTGCCTAACGAAAGTCCCGTAGCCAGGACCAATAAACCCCAACGCCCCGCGATGGATGGAATCATGATGACCAACGCCAGGATAAAAAAGGAAAGCCAAAAGGCCGCCTGTGGCAGCGGACTCTTAATGAGAAACGAAACCCCAAAGATCGCCACGACAATCCCCACCCAAAGCCAAATTTGGCCCGGAGAACTTTTGACTTTGAGAAAAGACTCCGCCGCCTCAACGGCCATCCAAGCCGTCCACATAATCAATAAGGAAATCCAATAGCCGGAATGAATCACTAGGGCATAGCCCGGTAATATCGCTTTTAAAATGCTCCCTAAGCCCAGGTTCGCCCCCAAGCTTAAAACAACCAGGAGAAGCAAAATACCCCAGGAAGTTTTCCGGTAAATCCGCATAGCCATTCCCCACAACAGGAGACACAAGGCTGGCCGACCAAAAAAATAAGTGGAAACCCAGTAATGAGGCCCGTGATAGTTCTCCCTCAGCGGATGCCCCTGCGCAAAGGGACTCAATATCGTGGCTAAATCCAACCCATTCAGGTCATGAAATTTGGTGGCGCCATTTTGATAATTGCTCCTCGTAAAAAGCTCGGCAAAAGGCAATCCCCAAACTAGGTTGTAGCCCACGGCAATTAACCCAGAAATGGCAAGCCACACCAGGTGATTTCCAAACCATTTCAAACGGTCTTTTGGTTGCTTGAAAGCCCTCCAAATCAAATGAAAGAACACAGCCAATCCAGTTAAGTAAGTCAGGACCGGATAGCCCGCCGCCAACTGCATGGCCCAAGCGAAAGATAGGTAAAGCAACCCACCCTTTTGATTTTGAAGGATTTTCTCCACCGCCAGAAAAACCCAGGGTATCCAGCTGATGGTCATCATGGCCACGGGAGTCCAGGAAGAACAAACCACATGAAGGGAAAAACCAAATGTGAGACACCCAAGCAAAGAATCCTTAGAGGAAAAACCCTGGCTACGCGCGAAAAACCAAAAGCCTACAAGAGCCCATAAATGATGAAGAATAATGAGCCAGGCGAAAGCGTTGGTGGGGTTTAAGAAGGAATAAAGGAATGGGACCAGAGGATAGGCGTAAGCCATTTGGGGATCGGCGAAATAGGGCGTACCGAACTGGGCGTCAGGATTCCAAAGGGGAATGAATCCTTGGTTTAAAACATCGGCCCCCCATTTCCACATGGGGTAAAAAAATCGGGAGGCGTCCACGAAAACAAAAATTGAATTTCCAAAGATGACCTGGTGATAAAAAAGAAGAATCAGAAAGGATAAAAGCAAAACCGCAGTTAGATTCTGCCGTTTTTCCAAAACCCCCAGAGCAGGATTTTTCATTTGGCTAGCTCTTTTTTCAAAAACTCAACCGTTTCGGGAGAAAGATACACCAATTGTTTTTCCAAAGGGTCAATCCGGTCGGCATCTTTCCATTGACTGTAGACCTCCAAAGCGTCTTTAAAAAATTCTCGAGCCTTAACTTCTTGGCCCTTTTCCCTGCAAATAATCCCAGCGTTTACTTCCGCCGCAGGGAAATATCGCTCAATCTGGGCGGCTCTAATAAAATAATAAAGCGCCTCTTCCCTTTTCCCTTCTTTCATAAAAAATAAACCCGCCTCGAACCAACCGAAGGCATTGAATGGCAATAATTTATAATTTTCCGTCCATGCCAGAGCCACTTTTTGATGAGCCTCAGGCGTAGAATCAACCGACAATCGAGTGGTAAGCCTTTCGGCTTTTTTCAAACACCACTGGCCTTCTACCTTTTCCAAATCAATTACTCTTTCAAAAGCCTCATCCGACCTTTTGGCCCAGACGGGGTCTTTTGTTGAAAGATAAAGTCTCTCAAGATAGTCAGCCTTAGCGGCGACATAACGGGCATCCCAAGCATTCATTTGTTCAGCTATCTCCAAATAACGTAAATCACTAGGAAGAAATAGGTTTTGGGACAGGTGGATTTCAGCCTGGCTTTTCAACACACCGGAAAAAATCGGTGGCACAAACAAACCCATAACTAACCCCAGGGTTAAAAAACCACCCATATATGACAATTTTGGTTTTTTGTTTTCGTCGGTGGTTAAAAGTCCCACCCCTTGAAGTGCTATCAGAGGCGTGTGAAGGCAAAAGTCGAATAACGAGGCCGCGCCTAACCCGGCAGCGGCCGATTGCCATCCAGGATCTTGAATTTTTCGCCAAGCTTTAAATAAAAGCAAAAGGCCAAATCCCAGTCCCATCAATCCAAAAGCGGTCAGTAATTCCAGGAATTCATTGTGGGTATATTGGGCATCCATCAAGTAGTGACTAACCCCTGACATCCTGGGTGATTTCACCTGATGATAGAGCCCCGCGAAGACTCCGGGTCCCACCCCGACGAGGGGGCTGCGTTCCCAAACCTTAAAAGCCGATCCCCAAATCTCGAGCCTTTCCCACTTGGTGGGGCTGGGATCAAGGGACCGAAGGAAAAGTAACCCGGCGACCAGGACTAAAGCGGCCCCACCAAACCATAATCGGTTCCGCGATTTCATCAAGGATAACAGCCCCGCGCCTATTCCAAGGAAGGCGCCAAAAGACTTCAAGCGAAGCATGGTTAGAACAGCTAATCCAATGCCTATCAAACTCATAAAACTCTTTGGTTTTTTCCAAAAAATAAAAACAAAGGGAATTAAGAAGATGGCAACCTGCTTTGGGTTGGGAAATATTATCCATTCCTTCACATCTGAATATTGAAAATGAATCCAACCGCTTAATCCAGGTGCGGAGTAGTGGAAAGGCTCCCACCAGACTTTTAAGGCCCAAACCAGCCCCAATCCACAAAGCACCCTGAGGAAATTTTCGGTTTTTTTAAAACAAGGGACGATCAAATAGAAAGCCAGCAGGATTCCCGCGATTTCAAAAAACCAAACCGTACCCAGGGCCGAAGGGGAGAAAAAAGCTCGAAGAGCGATGAGCAAGGCTCCTAGGAAAATCCAAAGCGGAACCTTGTCGAACTTTTGCTGGAAGAGCGCGACAAGTATCCATAAGGCCCCAGCCAGAAGCGCGAAATTCCAACTCCTAAGCGGGGGCCAGAAACCCGAAACCAAAAAAACTCCCAACAAACCATATTCAAGCCATTGAACCGAAATTTCGGGCAGGGAAAATTTCTTTTCCGGCCTCAGTTCCAACCTGCCCGCTACCACAGCGAAAATCCAAACCACCTCGGGCATCTGAAAGGGCAGGTCTAAAAGCGAGAACAACAGAAAGGCCAGAACCCCGGTTCCAACTCCCCAGCCCTCCCAGCGGGCTGGCACTTTTAACCGCCGCGCCAAATCCACTAGGACGGCTAAAAATATCAAAAATCCGGTTATGCCGGCTTCAACCAAGACTTGCAGGAATAGGTTATGAGTGAACCGCGCGCCAGTTTCCAGGGGGAGTCCGGCCTGCTGGTAAACTTCCCCAAAGGTCCCCAAACCCGACCCCAACAACGGATGATTCCCAAAAAGGGTCAAGGCGGCTTTCCACAGAATGAGCCTGGTTCCAAAAGCCGCAAGGAGCCAGCTTTGAATTCCCCTGACCCAGATCAAAACCAAAATTCCCACCGCGCCCGCCGCCACTATTGCCCAGGCGGCTTTCGACCTCCGTTTTAAAAGGACCGCCAACACCGCCAATGTCAGGCAAAAATAAGCGCCTACGCTTTGGGTCGTGAAAAGCCCGATTATCAGAATTAAAGTCACCACCCCAAAAAGCCGCTTTTTAAATCCCATTTGGGTTTTCCAAGAAACAAACCCTATCGGGATGAAAAGAATCAAAAAGGCCGCCAAAGCCCCGTGGGTCACAAAAGGCCCCGTGGCCCTTTTGTTATGGATAGCTGCCGCGAGTATTTCATGCTCCTCCCCTCCCAACCCCTGAAGAAATGGCGCCAGTCTTTCGAAGCCATACAACCATTGGTAAATTGCCATCAGCGAGGCAATGAAGGCCATGAGCAGTCCGATCCTCTCCAAGCGGCTTTGGGATTCGAGACTGTTCATCCTGGCCATGGCGAAAAGGATCGTGCCTAGAAAAACCAATCCAGCTGATTGAAGGGTGATGCCGGATGAGACCGACCAAAGGGAAGAGGCGAGTAGGTAAACCAGCAAGAGGCACCAGGCTTTACTGATGCTTTGGAGAGTTTCGGAAGGAATTGTCCTCAGTAGTAGAAGGAGAAATCCCCCGCCCATGGCTACCGCCATAGAGGTTGGATTGGCTAGGACAGGATGAAAAAAAAGATAAAACCCTACGAGAACGAAGGAAAACTCCCAAAGGTTATCCGAAGACAATGGGGCGTTAAGGAAGGATTTCATTTAGTTATTTTAAAGGAACCATCAGGATTGAACCACCAAGATCACCAAGGTCACCAAGAATGGCAAAACGAAACTGTTTTAACCACTTTTCACAAAGGTGTTCTTGGTGTACTCGTTTACGCCCTCAGCCAAAGGCTGACGGGTGATGACCTTGGTGGTAAAACTTATTTCTTATTTTCTTTTTTATCAGGCAAGGAAATCGTGGCAGCTGCCTGCAAAGCCAGGAGATAACTGTTTTTGCCGAACCCCGCGATAACTCCCACAGCCACCGGCGAGACATGAGAAGCCTGGCGGAAGCCTTCACGAGCGTGGATGTTGGAAAGGTGCACCTCGATCGTGGGAACCGAGATGGCGGAGAGGGCATCCCGAATAGCCACCGAGGTATGGGTATAGGCCGCGGGGTTGATAATGATGACGTCCGCCCAGTGGCGGGAATTCTGGATCGTTTCGACAATCTCCCCCTCATGGTTCGATTGGACGGTCCTTAATTCCACATCGCTTTTCCCGGCCAGTTCCTGGAGGGCCTTATCAATTTCCGCCAAGGTTACCGAGCCGTAAACATTGGGTTCCCGCTCGCCTAAAAGGTTCAGGTTTGGACCATGGATCACCAGCACTTTTCGCATTAAAATCCCCGTTTCTTTTACCACCTGAATGAACCCTATGCTAACTAGCAGGCCGCCAAAAAACTATTAAAAATCCTTCGTGCGGCCTGTTATCCTCAAATTCAAGTGGAATTTGAGGAACTCGTAGCGTCCTCAAGGAAAATTTAAAACGAGTCCCCAACTCCTCAATATTCCCCGGAATGAATCCCAATCGACAAGGGAAAACATCGAAAAAGGCCCGCAAAAACGGATTTACCGTCGTTGCGGTCAGGGAACACCGTTATAATTCACAAAACACTTCCTATGATCCCAATCCACAAACTTAAAAATTTTCTATCCAAACCCACTGAAAAAGTTATACCCCCTTCATGGATTTTCTTCGGCTCGCTCGCTCTTTTAACCACGGGCAATATTATTCTTTCCTATTTCCCCACACCCCTTTTACTCACGCTTTGGATTCTCCTCCTAGGAATCGCGGCGCCACTTTTCATTCTCTATCTGACGCTCATCCCCAAAAAATCAAACCCCAAGCTTATTTTCCAGGAGGAATCCATTCCCGCCATCCCCCTGTGGCTTTGGTGGGCCCTGGGGGGGGTGGCCGTCGTCCTCCGTTTGGTAAAGCTGACCACTCTTTTTCAATGGCCTTTCAAGGATGAGGGAATTTTCGGTTATTTCGCGATACGCCTCTGCGAACAATGGAACGGCGCCCTCCTGCAGGGCTTAAACCAATTGCCGACGCTGTTCACCTGGATCCAATCGCTTTTTTTCAGGCTCCTGGGACCATCCCTCTTCAGCCTTTGGTCTTATCCCGCCTTTTGGTCCCTTCTCACCCTTCCTGCGGCCTGGTTCGCCTCCCGAAAATATTTTTCCCGCTCCCGAAGCGTCTTAATTTTAGGGTTAATGGCCTTCGGTTTTTGGCCGCTTCTCATCGGTCGTTTTTCCACCCAAGCCGTTTTAATGGTCTTTTGGGAATGGGTGGAATTTTTGGCCCTTGGGGCCTTTTTGAACGCGCGGCGCGAAGAAAAAGTTACCCGATTATTACTACTCGCTATTGCGACCGGTGTTGGTTTTTATACTTACCTATCCTGGCCAGCCGTGGCGTGCCTGGCCGTCCTGACCCTTTTGGCAAACTCATCCAAACCGATTCGAAATCGTATTTTCTTCCTCGTTACATTTTCTTCGGTTTGCGCTTTGATAGTTTTTCCCCTGGCCCTCTCCTACAAGGGCCAGGGATCGGATTATTTTCATCACCTCTGGTCCATGGGATCCAATCACCATTGGGCTGAGCGTTTCCAAATTTTTACCGGCTATTTTACCGATCTCCTTTGGGGCGCTCGTCATGGCACATTCCGCTACGGTCCCCTTTGGGGCGGCTTCATGAACCCCCTTTGCGGCTCCTTCTTTCTCCTGGGTCTTATCGCCGCGATTAAAAAAGCGAAGTCCGTTGCCTTTCTCTTTATTACAGCTTTCGCGGCCCTGCTCTTACCAGCCGTACTTTCAAATGATTTCGAGGAAATGCGCATGGTCCAATGGATACCGGTCCTTGCTATTGGCATAGCCCTTGGTATCGATTTTTTCCTCCAATCATTCTCGGCCCATAAAAGAGTTGCCATCCTTTTAATGATATTTTTTGTTTCCCTTACCCTGGATTCGATACATCTCTTCGCCATTTATCCCGGCCACTGGAAAAAGAACCTTTCCTACTATAACGATCATAAATCGGTGGAGTTTTATAAGGCCTATACCTATTTAAAACCCATCGCCGAGCGGGAAGGCCCAGGATTGATATTGCTCAACTTCAACCCGGATCCCTATGACCAAACCCTCTTCGTGGCCACCTACGGGTTCAACGCGGCGGAAAACCCGGGGCTTGTTCCCGCCTCGGCCAAGTGGGTCGCCTTATTGACGAATGTCCACGAACAGCCTTACCTGGAAAAGTTTTTTCCCGAGGGGAAGTGGTTTTGGCTTTCCGAAGGTTTAAACCGGCGTGACGGCGGCTTCCTTTTAGGCATCCTCCCCGTGAATCCGGCAAACCAGATAATTTTAAACAAATGGCGTATGGCCGACCAATCGCTGGAGGCCTTGACCCGTTTGGTCATGGAGAGGGGCGTGGATCCGGACCAAGGCCCGATGCTGGACGTTTTGGAAAAGGCTTATCACCAATTTGAGGGTGACCCCCTTTTGGAATCTCGATACTGGCGTATCAAAGCCCTTCATCATGTGGCGGAGGGCAAAACCGAGGAAGCCATCACGGACGAGGGAAACGCGATAAAAAGAGGCCTCCCCCTGGCCCATCTTTACAATGAAATGGGATGTTTTTTATTCAAGCAAAACCAAACCAAGGAGGCCCTGGCGGCATTTCAATCGGCGGTCCTTCAAAAAAAAAATTACACAGACGCTTCAGTTAACTTGGCTAACTTGAATCTGTTAATGAGGAAATAAACTTGGCGAATAAACCAAAAACCATTCTCTCGTCCCCGGTTGGAATTACGTTGAAGAAAAACGCTCCTCTTCTCATGGGAACATGTTTTATCGCTCTAACGGTCTCCAACGCTATTCTTTCTTACGGTCACCCTTCCCTCATTTATAAAATGTGGATTGTCCTTTTCGGCTTTTTGCTCCCGGGGGCACTGGTCTTTTCCCTCGAGGAAAAAGTGGCCACTCACAAGCAAGAACCCTTTCCTCGGATCCCTTCCTGGATGTGGATGACCCTTCTGCTTTTGGGCGCTATTTTGCGTTTTTACCACCTGTTCACCCTATCTCCCTGGCCCTTTTCGGACGAGGGCCTCTTTGGTTATTTCGCGACCCTGCTGGAGGAAAAATGGGATTGGCAGATTCTGCACTCTGTGGCTCAGGAACCCATGCTCTATTCCTGGGGGCTTTACCTTTTTTTCAAACTATTCGGCCACTCCCTGACGACCTTTTGGTTTTTCCCCGCCTTATGTTCATTCACCTGCGTGCCGGCACTCTGGCTGGCCAGCCGAAAAGTCTTATCCCGCGGCACGACCTTCCTCCTGCTTTCCCTAATGGTTTTCAGTTTTTGGCCCCTTTACCTAGGCTGGTTTTCCATGCAACAAATCCTTTTGGTGTTATGGGAATGCCTTGCGTTGTTCGCCTTGGGCGGTTACTTGGATGAATCGAAAAATTCCCGGAAAAATCCTTGGATTTACGCGCTGGCTATTTTGACGGGAACTGGGTTCTATACCTATTTGGCGTGGCCCTTCGTTGCTTTATTGATTGGTCTGACGGTTATCGGCAACCGGAACCAATCCCTGGGCGGGCGCCTGAAGGATGCCCTGAAATTCCTGGCAGGAGTTTCCCTTGTTATCCTTCCCTTGGTGATCGCTTACATCAGGGAATACCACGGATATATCAATCATCTCTGGGCCTTCGGCGCTCCCCATCCCTTCCTGGACAGGTTCAGCCTGCCCCTCGTCTGTTTGAAGGATTTTTTTTGGGGCGCCCCCGTTAATTTTTTCCACTACGGCCCCCTATGGGGTGGATTTTTGAATCCCCTCCTGACTTCCCTGTTCTTTTTCGGTTTGATCCGCCTTTTCCGGCGTTATTGGGAACCCTTGAGCCTATGGATCCTCACGGCCTTTTTCGTCCTCTTTCTCCCGACGGTCCTGACCAACGACTTTGAAATCATGAGGCTGACCCCCATGATCCCCCTACTTTTGCTCATCTGCGCTCTGGGGGCCCAAACTCTCCTGGACCCCGTCCCCCTCAAGGGGCGGCTCTTGGTTTTTCTCGTGGTATTAACGGCTTCAACCTGCCTGGATCTATTCCATTTGGTTTATGTCTACCCAAGGGATTTTGAAAGAAACCCTTCCTACTTTGACAAGGCCCGGTCGCCGGAATTTAACAAGGCCTATTCCCTGTTGAAACCCCTCGCCAATCAACAGGGCCCAGGCTTGATTCTTCTTAACTTCAACCCTGACCCCTACGACCAAACCATTTTTGTGGCGAGTTATTCTTTCAACGCGGCCGAAAACCCGAAACTGGATCCAACCCGGGCGAAATGGACCGGCGTCCTGGCCAATATCCACGAGGAACCCTATTTCAAGAAAGTTTTCCCGGAGGGAAAGTGGTTCTGGCTCTCGGAGGGTTTGAACAAGCGGGATGGCGGTCTTATCCTTGAGATCGTCCCGGTGAGCCAATTCAACAAACCCCTTTTAAGCCGTTGGGCAAAGGCGGACCTATCGCTTAAGGAATTGACACGGTTGGTCATGGAGTTCAACGTGGACCCGGACCAAAGCCGGATGTTGGCTGTTTTGGACAAAGCCTATCCCTCTTTCAAGGGTGATCCCCTATTGGAAGCCCGTTATTGGCGTATCAGGGCCATTCACCACGCGGCGGAGGGAAAAATGGACGAGGCGATTGAAGACGAGAAACAAGGTATCGAAAAGGGCCTGCCCATGGCCCATCTTTACAATGACCTGGGTTGTTTGTTGTATCAGGAAAATAAACTGCCCGCGGCCCGAAAGGCTTTTGAAGAAGCCTTGCGCTTGAGGCTCAACCTCACCGACGCCGCCGAGAATTTGCGAAACCTTCCACCCTCAAGAAAATAATGAAGCGTAGCCCCGTTCAAGCTTCCCTTTTTCCAATGTTTAAGGTCCCTCAACTATGCACGACTGAATTTGAAATGTTGGAGGTCATCTGGCCTCGTTGTTCATGGGCCATTCGGAGCTTCTGGGCAATGGAGGGATTTTTCATAAGAAGATTGTCGAAGTTATGCTTTTCCAGGATAAATAGTTCGGTGAGCATCTCCGCCACCACGGTTGCGTTCCGGGGCTCGTTGGAAATCAGGGCCATTTCGCCGAAATACTCATCGGAGCGAAGACCTGCCACCCTCACCCGTTGGGAACCCTTGTTCAACCAAACCGAAACACGGCCGGAAGCGATGAGGTAAAAAGCGTCGTCAGGGTCACCCTGTCGGATAATTTCATAGCCTTTAAAGACCCGGACAGCACGAAGGCAGGTCATCAGTTTGTCCAGCTCTTTGGGGCTCATGTATTGCAAAAAATAGGCTTGTTGAAGCACCCGGCGAAGATGGCTGAATATGGCGGAGGTCGGAAGCATGGTAAAACCTTTTCGGATTTTAATTCCAAATTGCGGGGAACCCGCTTCGGGACAAAGGGTAACAGGCCTTTTATCGGCAGTAAAGTTTAATAAGACCTGCGTTTTACCGCTTTAAATTTTAACTTATTGGCCTTCGACCGGCTGGGGCATGCCCGAGGGGGCAGCGGGAGCGGCCACCGGGGGAGCAGCGGTAACAGGAACAGTCGTGGCCACTGGAGCCGCCGCGACAGGAGCGGCCAGGGCTGGCGCGGCGGTATTCGATTGGGGAGCTGGAGCGGGCGCGCCGGCGCCGGGCACTGGCAGGGAGGGCAAGGGTGATAATGGAGCAGGTTGAGCTGAAGGAGCGTAGGTGTTTAACCAATTCCGCAAGTTACTGTCTTGGGGATTCCACTCCAGGGATTTCCGATAAGCGGCGGCAGCTTGGTCTTTCCCGCCTAACAACAGGTAACAATCCCCCGCCAATTTATAAGCCCTTGGGTTACGGGTATCGGCCTCGACCGCCTTGAGGAACCTTTCCAGCGCTTCACGGGTTCTCTTTTCCTTCATCATGCTTTGGCCCTCTGCGATCAAGTCGTTCGAGGAGGCGTCCATGACCCCTGAGACAACCAACTCCACCCGGCGGTTCTTCGCCCGGCCAATCGGAGTTTTATTATCGGCGATGGGCTTAGTTTCCCCATACCCAATGACGCTTAGCTTGTTGGGATTCACCCCGTTTTTCACGAGATAATTCATGACCGCCTGGGACCGAGCCAGCGAGAGGGCTTTATTGTCCGCGAACTTAGCGCCCTTGGCGAGGTGCTGATCGTCTGTGTGACCGGCGATGATGATCATGCTGTCCGGATATTTACGTTGAATGGCGTCGGCAGTCTTTTGAATGGCGTCGTAACCCTTCTTCAGCAGCTCGTCCTTGCCTGAGTCGAACAAAAGATCGCCCGAAACCCCGAAGGTGTATTGGTAAGGAACCCGCTTCGGAACCCATTTGGCGAATGCCTCACGCGGCCGGGCCTTGGCCGACAGTTCCTCGTCGTTCGTGACTTCCAGATTAATGGTGTAGTTGCCTTGCGGCACCAGCGACCCCGTCTGATTGCGGCCATCCCACAAATAATTGGAGGGCGGGTTTCCCTTGCCTTCAAAAGTCTTCACCAGCATGCCCGAGGGATCGAGGATGGATATTTTGTAGTGGTCAATGGGTTCTTCGCTCTTGGTGGCGAAATTAACTTTCAAACTTTGCTGGCCCAAAATAAATGCGGGGGAAGCGGTAACGTAGGCTTCCGGCGGAATTAAAGGCCCCCCTATAACCACATTGACCGAAATCCGGTGCGTGTCACCCAAAACCCCGTAGGGAACGAAGGCGTAGTCCAACCCCGCCTCAAAGTCGTCGAACCGGTGGGAAATCCCGACGCCGCTGGTTAAACCCGCCAAGGTTCCCAGATCGCCGCCCGTGCGGTAACCTACCCTCAGGGCCACGGCGTTTCGGCCGAACACCAGCCGGTACTCGTCCCCAATGTTGAATTTTACCCCCGTGTCGATTTGGGCGTCGGTTTCCAGGGCGATGATGTCGCGGTCCCTTTTCATGAGAAGGTTATGAAGATGGTAGGCCCCGCCGACCTTGAACATCATGGGCTGGCTGTAGTTCTGGGTGGCCGTCACGCCCGCCGCTGAAATAACTGTGCCCTGGAATTGGGTTCCGATATTGCTGGCCAAAGCGGAAAGGTAGAAAGTTTTTCGGGTTACTTCATACATAAGCCCGGCGTCAAAGGCCAAACCCGCGCTTCCCACGTTCACTACGTTCTGGCCCACCACGGTAGCTTTAATACCCATCATGGTGTGCTTGAAAAAATCGCCGTTGATCCAGTTGCCAAGCCTTTGCGCGTAAGCCAGGCTTCCGATATAGCTGGAGGCGCTGATGTTGTCTCCCACCCCGCCATAGGTTCCCGAAGGGGTTTCCAAAGCCCCGGGAAATGATCCCGTCCCTAAATAACCTAAGCTTCCCCCAAACGCCCCGTCAGATTCAATGTTCTGGCTAAAGGCGAAAAACTCGTTGGTAACTCCCTGGAGCCATTCGGCGTGGGTCAGGTTGAACTGTGTCCCCTTGGCCATGATAAGGCCGGCGGGGTTCCAAAAAACCGCTGTCGCGTCGTCGGAAACTGCCGAGAAAGCTTCCCCCATAGCGGACGCGCGTGCTCCCATACCGATTTTTTGGAAGTTGGTACTGGTGCTTCCGGCACCGTTCACTTGGGCCAAAAGGGGTAATGGGACGAGAAGAAATAAAGCGATGAGGGTCTTGGGGATAATGGAAATGGAGGGCGATAAAAGGTTTTTCAATATATTTCTTTTCATATTAATTTGGCTTTTCTTTCGGGATAGGGTCCAAATCAATTTCAACCGCAAAATATTATATTACCTTACCTCAAAAACTCCCAACCTTCATTCTGCATTGATTATACGAAAAATAGGCGGATTTATTGGTCAATGAGGACAAGAACCTTCCCCTTTAATAAGGTAGAACCGTTGCCTTGAATAACGTAATAGTAAGTCCCCGTTGAAACCATCACATTATTAGTATTGTGCCCGTCCCAATCAATCTCTCCTGGGGTGCCTTTGTTCCCCTCTGACAGGTGAACGGTTAATTCTCCCGAAACGGTATAAATGTCCATGGTCGATTTTGAGGGAACCATATAGGCCTTGAAGAAATTTTTAAAGGCGTACTTGGGATCGAAGGGAATGGGCCAAACATGGAGCCCCGGGGGGGTGGGGCTGGAAGTGGGTGATATAGTGAGAGTGTAAGTGATAGTGGGGGTGTTGGTGTTGGTTGGAATGGGGGTTAAAGTTGACGTATTGGTAATGGTGAGTGTCGGGCTCAAAGTAGGCGTATTAGTGGGGCTTTGAGTTGGGCTTAATGTGGGTGAATTGGTCGGGCTTGGAGTTGGAGAATTGGTGGGCGAGGGACCCGTGGTATTGGTCGGAGTAGGGGTGGGGGTTATGCAGGAACTTAAGGTCAGGCTCACCGTGTTGGAAGTCGTCACCGGAATTCCGGAAGCGGCCATAGTGAAACTATTGTTAATAGGGCCCGGGCAAGCCACATTTCCCCACCAATTGATTGCCGTATCAAAGGAAAACATGGTGGCCGGAAAGGCGGCTGGGGAGTTCCAGGAAATCGTGCTAGTTCCGGCGTTGTAAACCGCCCCAGTGCTGCTACCCAAATAAGAAACTCCGGTCGGAACGATGTCCGTCACGGCGGCGCTCACGATAGGTCCCGGACCGAAAATCTTCAGATTGGAGTACCAATCCTCTCCCGATGTCGCGTCTACCTGCCAACCTTGGGTCCATCCCCCGGAGCAGAAGGGTTGGATAGCGGTATTGTCCGTGTAATTAAGCGTCACTGCGGCGGCAGGATTGCCCTTGGGCCAAAGCGCCACGATATAGGTGATGGTACCTGTCCCCGAACATTTGACTTCAGCACTAACGGTGTACCAAAGACCGAAAGTGATCGTGGTTGGGGAACCAACGGGAAAATTAACGGCCATAGCGGCGCCTGCAGGAAGGGGGTAAATATTATTTTTCTGGATGAAAAGATTACCCGGATTGTTGTCAATCGAGAGCGCGGCTTTTAAGGTAATCCCCTGAGAAGGGTTGCAAGCCAGGACTATATGGGCGTCCGCGCCTGACGGACAGGAAGTTGAAAGGGGAATCTCGATATCCCCTTCCACAATGAAATCACTGCAGATGTCCAACCCGGGAACGCTTCGGATCAACTCGGGAAGTTGATTGGGCGGGCCTCCAGGGCAATTGGCCGCAACCTGCGCGCGGATATAGTGGTTGCCTTGCGCATCGGCCTCCACGGTCCATGTTCCGTTGGCCGAAGGGCTCCCAGCCGGTGCCACGGTGTAATTCGTTCCGTCATAACCCCAGGCCACCGCGCTGCCGCTGGTGCTGTTCCCCGCCACAATGTTGTCGTAAGAATCGTATAGCTGAAGATTTTTTCCGGTAGCGGTCCAATCCAAGTTGTATGTCACAGTGCTTCCCGCGGCCAAGGAATTCGCCGACTCGCTTTTAGTCAAGTTAAGGTTAGGTATTTGAACCGTGACCGGTACCGTGTTGCTATTGGTCAGGCCCACGTCGTTGGTTTGGCCGGAAGCCGTATTGTTAATAATTGTTCCGTCAGCCGTCCCGGGGTTGACGCTGACCAAAAACCAAACCGTTCCGGTTTGTTGGGTGGTCGCCGCGCCAGGGGTCCAGGTAATAGGGCTGCCCGCGGGTGATCCGACGTTTGTCACCCCGCTCGCGATATTTTGGGGCCCCACCGAAACCAAAGTCGTATTTGGCGGAACTGTGTCCCAAATGTTGAACCCGGTCGTGTTCACGAAAGAATAATCGATGCTATAGAGGATGAAGCCATTTGGCGCGGCCGTGGTCGCTTCCGCTCTTTTGGCTATCGTAAACGCCGCGGATGGCAAAGGGAGTGTGATCACGGTGGAAATATTGGGATAAGCCGCCCCGTCACAACCGATGTAATAATCATGTTCCTGGACAATTAAATTATAAGGCCCCGCAGAAATGGCGGAAGGAATAGTCACGTTCCAAATTTGGGTGGTTGGACATAGAGCAGTCCCGTTCCAACCCACACCAGCCCAGCCGCCACCGCCATCGTTGGCATCATTAGCCGAAGAAGTCACCGGGCTCACGCCCGTTGGAGAGGTGTTTTTATCGACCAAAAGAGTTTGATTGACCGCGGGACAAGCTTGAAGGGTTGTTTGACTTGGATTTAGGCCTACATAAAAATAAGGGACTTTAAACGTGCTTAATTGGCAGTAAACAACCGTCACCCCAACGACCGAACCGGGCGCGGGGTTTGCATTGGACACAGAAATACTACTGAATGAAACGGACTGAGCGAACAAAAAACCAGGAATAAACAAAAACATAAAAACGTAACTGATGAATTTAATTTTTTTTTCGATGTGGAACATGTATCACCTTAAAACGATTTCTCGGTGAAAGCCGTGAAAGCGACAAAACCTTTATATTAGGACTTAAATTTAACCTAAGGCTTTAATCAAATATATCATTTTTTATGAACTTGGTCGAAAACTAGTGATGAATGGACTTTAATTTTCCTTGAATACCTTGAAAAAGAACGCTTTCAAGCAGGGGTAAAACTATTCTAATTTTTTTCGCTTATCACGACGAGGATTTTCCCCCGATACAAAACCTTATCATCTTTTTGGATCACGTAATAATAAATCCCGGAAGAAACCGGCAACCCCCTCTCGTTCTGGCCGTTCCAGGTTTCGGTACGGTCCATGGAGAAAATCCGGGTGGGGGAACTTAAATCAATGACCTTTTCGCCCGATAGGGTGTAAATAGTCACCTTCGCCCCATCCGGAACGCAGCCAACTTTCAAGACGTTCCCTACTGCGAAGCTCGGATTGAATGGATTGGGCCATACCAGGGTTTGGCAAGTCGGAGTATAGGTAATAGTAAAGGTGGGGGTAAGGGTTGAAGTGGGTGAGTTGGTTGGGGTGAGGGAAGGGCTGTTGGTTGCCGTAGACGTGATGGTAGGAGTGTAGGTGATGGTGGGGGTATCGGTGGGGGTGAAGGTATTGGAGGGGGTACAAGTGTTTCCATTCACATAACAAGGAGTGGGCGTATCGGTAGGGGTGTTCGTGGGACTGTCGGTTGGAGTGAGAGTAGCCGTTAAGGTAAGGGTAGGGGTTAAGGTGGGACTGTTGGTAGCAGTGTCCGTGGGAGTAAAGGTCTTCGTTGGCACCTGGGAGGTAGAGAGCCACTGAGCGTCATCTATATAACCATAACTATAATGGCCGCTGCAACAGCAGTCATAGGCTGTGTAAACTATTGTAACCGGCTGGCCGATGTAAGCGGTCAAATCGAAATAATATTGGGTCCAGGGCAGGTGCATCCAGGGAGCGGCGGAATTGGCAAGGCCGTCATCCACCAACTGGGATTTGTTGTCGTACCAACTATATCTCTGGGAATAAATTGTCCCGCTTGGCCCCAGGATTTCCGCCAGAACGAAAGAGTCTGAACCATAGGGTGCCTGTGTGGGTTTTTGGCTATAATGGGCCCCACTCAAAACTGCGGCGAACCAAAAAGATATCCAAGGGGTCGCGGGCGGCACGATATCCGATTGCTCGATCTGGGCAAAATCCAGGTGGTTGCTGTCCCCAGAACTCGAGAAAAGCTGGCACGCATAAGTACCGCTATGAACCATGGTAAGCCCACCGTTGGTATTGGGAGCTGGCCCCTGAAGAACCGCGCTTGCTGTGGAAGGCGGGAGTACACTATTGCCGTAAGACACCAACCATCCCGTGAGATTGCCCGTCTCAAAGCCTTGATTGACCCAGGCCCAACAGGATTCAAAGCTTCCGAGGGAGAAGGCCGCGAAAATTATAAGTAAGAGGGCTTTGAGGCCTGGTGGTTTGGGTATCAAGGGAGAAGTCATTACATAACCATTTATATTTCTCTGTGGATGGAATTTAAAAGATTAAAAATGATGATGAAAAATTATACCAGGATAGAATTTAAAGGTAACCTCAGAGCTGTAATATCCGCTTAAATAGCCATTAAAAAGCCGACATTTCAGTATCGTCAGGGAATATTCCCCTTAACGCACTCTCTCAAAACCCAAAGGGACCGCCCTAGTTCGTTTTAACTATTTGCCACTCATGACGACAAACTTTCCCCTCTGTAAGACCTTATCGCCATTCTGGATCACGTAAAAGTAGATCCCCGAGGAAACCGGGATTCCGTTTTCGTTCTTTCCGTCCCAAATCGCCGTGAATGGGCTTCCATAAATGAAAGCCGAGTTAGAAACCGTCCTGACCTTCTCGCCGGAAAGAGTATAAAAGTTGACGGCCGCTCCAGAGGGCACACATCCGATCTTCAAGACATTCCCCACCGCGTAAAGGGCATTAAAGGGATCGGGCCAAACATTGGGGACACATGAAGGCGTAAAAGTCATAGTGATAGTCGGGGTGGGGGAGTTTGTGGGGGTTACAGTAGGGGAAAGGGTGGATGTATTAGTCGGTGAGTTAGTGGGCGTGTTTGTGGGCGAGATCGTGGGGGTTAATGTCGCGGTAAAAGTAGGGGTGACGGTGGGTGTTTCGGTCGGGGTGTCGGTGGGAGTTGAGGTAGGTGTGGGAAAGGGAGTGCAGGTGTTGCCAGGCAAGCCGCAAGGAGTCGGGATAAAAGTAACTCCCCGGGCCAGGATATAGGGGATGCCCTGGGTTCCATCAGGCGCGGTGTAATTGATCACGCCCGCGCTCGTGGCGATAGCTAGCGGTTGGAATGACGGGTCAAAGCTATCAAACCCCTCATGCACGGATTCATTCCAATTGGAAAGGATGGCGTCAGTAACTCCGTTTAACGAGGGATGGTTTGATATTTTATGGGCAGCGTTGGAAGTAGCCCCCTGTACCGTAAAGGTTCCAAACCCCGAAAGAAGCGGAACCGGCGTATTCGCCGCAGCTGAACCGAAGACGCAGCTCAGGGCCACGTAAAGCCCCGTGCCACTGCCGTTAGCGGTAAAATCCAGGAATTGGTAGAGCATGGATACAGGCACGCCTGAGGTATTAATGTGAAAATCGGGATCTGAACCAATGATAAAAATATTACCCGTAACAGCGGGCACCCAAGCCGCCTCGTTAGCGACAGCCGTATCCCAAACCGAAGCACTGCCAAAGCAAGGGCTACCGGTGTTGCAATCCTCAAAAACAATGGTATCGAAAGCGGCGAACTGGGATGTAGTGGCGGCGGCCCATTGGGCGATACTCCAAACCGTCACGTTGTAACCGGGCGCGGTATCGGAATGGCACCCAGAAGTGGGCCCATAAATCAGCATGTTTTTAAGCGAGAAAGCAGGAGAGGTGGCTGAAAATATCAAAGCCGCACTGGACAAAAAGATGGTTTTGAGGCTGCCCCTAAAACCACAACCAAAAAGTCGCTTCATATTTTTTCCCTTGTTTCATACTGGTGTTTCCCGAAAAAAATTATAGGTTTTAATGTGAACAAATCTAACCAATTGTACTCCCCTTTTTGCCTAATATTTTTTTCTCATTGAATATTTTTTAATACAAAAACATCAATAAATTCAAGGATATTGCGGTCCCCAAAAACAAAAAGCCCCTGTAGCGTTCCCTTAGGACTCTGCTACAGGGGGCTTTGGAACAGCCGATTTCCGATTAGATGTCGTGGTAAAGCACGAACTCGTAAGGATGGGGCCTCAAGCGGATGGCGTCAATTTCCTTGGTCCGCTTGTAGCTGATCCATTCATTGATCAAGTCCTCCGTGAAGACCCCACCCTTCAACAGGAACTCGTGGTCGTCTTCCAAGGCTTCCAAGGCCTCACCCAATGAACCGGGAACGCTCTTGATCTTCTTCAACTCGCGGCCTTCCAGCTCGTAGAGGTTCATGTCATGCGGCTTGCCCGGATCGATCTTATTCTGGATTCCATCCAGCCCCGCCATCAACATGGCCGGGAAGGCCAGGTAAGGATTACAGGATGGGTCCGGGGTACGGAACTCAACGCGTTTGGCCTTCGCGCTCTTGGAATAGAGCGGAATGCGGCACGCAGCCGAGCGGTTGCGCTGGCTGTAGACCAGGTTGACCGGGGCCTCGAAACCCGGGGTCAGGCGCTTGTAGCTGTTGACCGTGGGGGTGATGAAGGCACAAAGGGCCGGAGCGTGTTTCAATAACCCGCCGATGTACCACAAGGCGGCCTGCGAAAGTCCGCCGTAGCCCTTCTCGTCGAACATCACGTTGGTGTTGCCTTTCCAGATGGATTGATGAACATGCATGCCCGATCCGTTATCCCCGAAGAGGGGCTTGGGCATGAAAGTGGCTACCATGTTATGGCGGCGCGCCACGTTCTTCACCACGTACTTGTATTTCAGGAGCTTGTCGGCCATGGCCGTCATCTTGTCGAACACCATGTCGATTTCGGCTTGGCCGGCGGTGGCCACCTCATGGTGGTGAGTTTCAATTTGGATGCCGATTTCCTGCATGATGGTGGTCATCTCGGAACGGATATCCATCTGGCTGTCGGTCGGCGGAACGGGGAAATACCCTTCCTTGTTGCGGACCTTGTAGGCCAGGTTCGGATACTCGTCGCGGCCCGTGTTCCACAAGCCCTCGGTGGAATCCACCGAGTAAAAACCGCTGTTCATGGTCTGGTCAAATTTCATGTCATTAAAAATGAAGAACTCGGCTTCCGGGCCCCAATAGGAGGTATCCGCGATACCGGTGGTGGTGAGGTACTTTTCTGCCTTTTGGCAGACGTAGCGGGGATCGCGGGAATAGGATTCCCTGGTGACCGGATCAATAACGTTGCAGGTCATGACCAGGGTTGTGGCTTCGAAAAAGGGATCGATAAAGGCGGAAGCCGGGTCGGGAATGAGCAACATGTCGGATTCGTTGATGGCCTGAAACCCGCGGATGGAGGAACCGTCGAAGCCCTTCCCGTCCTTGAAAACATCCTCGTCAAAGAACTTCACCGGCGAGGTGGTGTGCTGCCAAATGCCGGGCATATCAATGAAACGAAAATCAACGTACTTCACGTCCTTCTGCTTGATAAGATCCATTACTTCTTTAGCCGTCATTCGCATCCTCCTGTTTTATGTTCTTCCATCAAACTTCTAACAAGCCCCTCAACCACCAACCCACCCAAAAATTGGTTCAAAGATAACCATCGAAAAACCGCCTTAGTATAGTTACCCCCAAGAACCTCCACAAAATTAGAAAATCATTAGAACTAAAGCAAAAGCCCTGCCAATTG
>PLZG01000104.1 GCA_003152075.1 candidate division FCPU426 bacterium | reverse complement strand
TCTTACTGATCACCGTATAAACCGCCCCGAGGACATTCGTGCCGATTTGCCCGGAAGATGTGGGGGTGGACCCCGCGGAGAAGGCCTGGGTTCCCGTACCGGTACCCGAGTTGCCTGCGGCCAATTGGGCCAAGAAAGACATCATGATGCCGCTAGCGATGGCCGGTTGTTCGTTCTCATCTTTCAACCAGGCGTATTTCACGTCACTGGTCAAGAGCGCGAACCGGCTCGGCTCCAGGGAATCGATGTCGGGCTTCGAGTAATCCCTCGATATGATGGAACCGATGTAATAGGTAAAGGCCATATCCCAGTCGAAACCATCCGTGCGGTCCCAAGCATTGGTATAGGCGGTGGACAAGAGGGAGAGGGAGGCCCGGGAGATCCCCGGGGTGTTGGTCATGGTCGGGCTTGGGGTGTTGGTTGGAATGAGGGTTCCGGTGGGGGTCATCGTAGGGGTAAAGGTACGGGTAAAGGTTGCCGTGGGGGAACCTGGCGTGAAGGTGTCCGTTGCGTAAGGATTCCAAGTAAAGGTCCAGGTAGGCGTAGCGTAAGGATTATAAGTAAAGGTTGGAGTCGGGGTAGGCGTGGAAGTATCCGTCGGCGTGTCGGTTAAATACATGGTGAAGGTCGGCGAAGGGGAGGATGTGAAGGTAAAAGTCAGCGAGGGTGTGGGCGTGCCGGTGGAGGCCTGGGGCGAGCTGGACGTTGTCATTTGGGCCCAAGCGGCAGGCGCCGCCAGGAGGGCAATCAGTTCAACGCAATAAATAAACCTTAACGTTTTTTCGCCCAAAACGAACCGCCTCTCCGTAAGTGTCGAAACACAAATCAATCTTATTACCTTTGATGGCCCCGCCCTTATCCGCCGCGATGGCGTAGCCATAACCTTCCACGTAAATCGGCGTCTTCATCCGGATAAAGCGCGGGTCCACCGCCACCACCCCGTAACCAGCTTTGAGCCCGGAGGCCGTGTAACCCGCCGTGTAGGGCCAGGTATCCTCCGGCCCCGGGTAATAGGCCGTGGCCGGCAGGGTGATGGTCTTCCATACCCGGGCCCTCTTCTTTAAGGGATAAAGCTTTTGCTTGAGGGCGGTTCCTTCCAATACTTTAGCATTCTTCGAAGGGACCAAGACCTTCGATTTGAGGACTTTTTCGAAGGCTTCCTCGCCGTTCAAGCTGAAAGTCTCGGTCTCCCTTTCTTCCAAACCATCCTTGCCCTGCTCAATGTCGATAATCTCCCCAGCGTTCAAGGTATCGGTGTAGTCCGTGTGGGTGGCAAAGGGAACTTTCTTTTTCTCCACCTTCACTTGCCGGTCCACCAACCCCAACTCAATCTCCATCCCCTCCGTCACTGCGGTTGAAAGGGGCGGCACCACCACGTCTTGGGGCTTCAAGGTAAGGCCCTGTTCCCGCAGGACATCCCCCACCGTTTTTTTCGCTGTCAGTACTTCTGAGGCCTTGTCCTTCTGAAAAAGAAGGACGTGCCAGTGGATCTCGTGGGCCTTCGCGTAGAAATACCAAGAAGTGGCTCCCAAAGCCGCCAGGACTGCCACACTATAGACGCCCCAACCCTTCATTGGTTTCACCTTATCCGACCTCGGCTTTTAATTATGAAAAATAGCCTTGAATGGACGCCTCTCAACCCCCAAACGACGAATACCTAACCCTATTTGCCACAGATAAATGGGATAAAGGGGATTAGTCAAAATTAAAAATCCTCTTTCTATCCATCCGTGTTCATCCCATTCATCTGTGGCTAAGAAGGTTGAAGGAAGTTTTTCAGCAGCTGCTTCCCCGATTCGGTCAGGATGGACTCGGGATGGAACTGGACCCCCTCGATAGGCAGGGTCTTGTGGCGCACCCCCATGATTTCGCCGTCCTCGCTGGTGGCCGTGACTTCCAGGCAGTCAGGAAGGGTTTCCTTTTTGATGACCAGCGAATGATAGCGCGTGGCCTTGAAAGGATTGGGCAGGCCCTTGAATACACCCTTGCCGTCGTGGGTGATCTGGCTGGTCTTGCCGTGCATGAGCTTTTTCGCGCGGATAATATCCCCGCCGAAGGCGTAACCGATACTCTGATGGCCCAGGCAGACCCCCAGGATGGGAATTTTACCAGCCAACTGTTTGATGGTGTCTACTGAAATCCCCGCTTCCTTGGGCGAGCAAGGCCCGGGCGAGATCAGAATTTGGTCAGGTTTCTTTTTGAGAATATCCTCCACCGTCAGTTCGTCGTTTCGCACCACTTCAATGTCCGCGCCCAATTCGCCCAGGTACTGCACCAGGTTGTAAGTGAAGGAGTCGTAATTATCGATGACGAGTATCATGACCGGCCGCCTTTCCTGGCTCTCAAAGGTTTGACATTTTTCGCTTTTGTTTTCCCCTTAGATTTTGTCGTTCTTGGAGTCTTCGTGTCTTTGTGTCGGATATTGGTGTTGCTTATCTCCGCTTGGTTTACCGCCATCAAGACCGCGCGGGCCTTATTGCAGGATTCCACGTATTCGCTCTCCGGAACCGAGTCCGCCACCAACCCAGCTCCCGCCTGGACATAAGCAACCGTTCGGCCTTTTTTATTTTTCTTAAGGACCACCGACCGGATGGTGATAGCCGAATCCATGTTGCCGTCAAACCCGAAGGCTACCACCGCCCCTCCGTAGATTCCACGGCGGGAAGGTTCCAGCTCCTCGATGATCTCCATGGCTCGAATTTTGGGCGCGCCCGATAGTGTCCCCGCCGGAAAACAGGATTGGAAAGCGTCGTAAGAGGTCTTCCCTTTCTTCAGCTTGCCCGTCACGTCGGAGACAATGTGCATGATGTGGGAGTAACGCTCGACCCGCTTGAATTGGCCCAGCTTCACCGTCCCGAAGTCGCAAACACGGCCCAAGTCGTTGCGGGCCAGGTCTACCAGCATAATATGTTCGGCCAGTTCCTTCTCATCCTGAAGCAGGCTTTCTTCCAGCTGCTTGTCCTCTTCCGGCGATTTCCCCCGGGGACGGCTTCCCGCGATGGGCCGGGTCTCCACGATACCGTTCTGGACCTTGATCATCATCTCCGGCGAGGAACCAACTAATTCCACACCTTCCGCCTTGAGGATAAACATGTAAGGGGAGGGATTCAGTCGGCGGAGCACCCGGTACACCGTCACGGCGTCGACATTAATTTCTTTTTCGAAACGCTGGGAGCCCACCACCTGGATGATGTCGCCTGACCGGATATATTCCTTGGATTTATCCACCATGTCCTTGAAATCTTCCGGGGTCATGTTGGCTTTGAACCCAAACAGGTCGTTAATGCCGGGCTTTTCGGAAACCGCCACCGGAATCTCGGAAACGCCCTTCAAGGGTTTTTCCAGCTCCTTGGATAATTTCGTCAATTCCCCAACCGCTCCTTGATAGGCTTTTTTCAAGTTCGTTTTACTTTCGATGGGCACGTTGATGACCAGCCGCAGGGTGCGCTTTAAATGATCGAAGAGCGCCAGATGGTCGGTGACCATCAGGTAAAGGTCAGGCAGGTTGAGCAGATCGGGCTTTTGGTCGGGGATACGCTCAAAGTTGCGGACCGCGTCATAGCCGATAAAGCCTACCAGCCCCCCCAGAAAACCGGTGCCGCCGTCTTCCAAAGGAGCTTGTTTGATGGAAGCGACATGACCCCTCACGATCTGCAGGGGATTGGAGCATTGCAGGGTGGCTTTTCGGGCCCCCAGCCGGTGGGTCAAGACCCCGTTTTTAGCCTCGAAAACACCCGATGGCGAAAAACCCACGATGGAATAACGGGCCACCTGTTCGTTTTTCTCGACGCTTTCCAACAAGAACCCGTTAGGCCCGCGGGCCAGCTTGAGGTAGGCCGACAAAGGCGTTTCCAAGTCCGACTGGAAGGCCAGCGAAACCGGAATACGGTTGTACTGGCGCGCTAATATTTCAAAGGATTGGAATGAAGGAACAACATTGGAAGAATTTAAGTTTTTCATGGAAGATACCCCCTAATTTGAATTTTGAACGACGACGAACGCTTCCGCTGGGCTCAGGCGAGCCAAGAGAAACGACGCCAATGATTCAAATTCAAACCAAAAGAAGGTCTCATTTTTTTCCGTACACTTTTTCGGGATCGAAAACCTGGACTCCCACTTCCTTCCAGTTGTCGCCCGCCAGTTCGTTGAAGAAGCAGGAGCGCTTGCCCGTGTGGCAGGCCGCGTCCCCGATCTGTTCTATTTTTACCAGAACCACGTCCTTATCGCAATCGGTATAAAGGGCCTTGAGTTTCTGCACATTTCCCGATTCCTCGCCCTTTTTCCACAGTTTCTTGCGGCTGCGGCTCCAATAGGTGACATTGCCGCTCTGGATGGTGTGTTCCAGCGCCTCACGGTTCGCGAAAGCGAACATGAGAATTTCCCCGGTCTTCGCGTCCTGCGCGATGACCGGAATCAATCCGTCTTCTTGGAATTTCAAAGTATCGATCCAGCCCATAATGAACCCCCTGCTTTTAAATTGGTGGGTTAAGGTAATCTTTTCATTGGGAAAAGAAAAGGGATATTTTTAAAACATTCGATTTACTTGAAAATGAACGCCGAGGAGTTTACTTATCTTTGGGAAGGGGCTTTTTGGTGAACAGGCGTTCCAATACCAAAACGATTCCACTGCCGATCGCGCAGCCCCAAAAAAACCATTGGTCCGCGGTATTCAGGGAGCCCGGCGGGGTAAACATCCATAAGGCGAGGCTTACAGTGAGGGGGCTGACCGTCAGGAGCCCCAGGGAAAAGGCGGCATAGGAGCCATACCTTTCGGCCTTCACCGGCATGACTTTTATTCTTTCGTGGATCTTGTGAGCGGAATAAAAGTAGATAAATCCGCAAACGATTCCCGCCGCCCAAAAAACGCCGTTCCCAAATCCACCTAGCCAAAGCTTGAACTTGAAGAATTCCCAATAGCCCTGGAGACCCAGCCAAACAAGGCCGACCAAAGCCAGGGAATAAAGGATGAGCTTGAATTTAAAAGAGGGTTTCTTCGGTTTGCCGCTGGTTGCCGCGCCTTGATTATCCATTACCATTTCCCCGGTTCTCTTTCGACAATTAAAATTTCAAAATCCATGGTTTCCTTGTTGATGGCCGCCTTGGCCGTGAAAGGATGGCCGTTCTTCCAACCCCGCTGCAATCCCGGGTTGTTTTTCATGACTTCGGCAATGAAGAAATCCAATTGTTTAACGGCGAAGGCCTCAACGTTGGCGAGTGTTTTTTCCGAGTTGGGTTTATTGGCGAAATGCATGACGACATTCTTGCGGATCAGTTTCTCCATCTGAGACAACATGCTGTTGGGTTCGTGCATCGTCACGCCTTCTATTCTTCTTCGGTGATCTCGATCTCAAACTTGTTAGCCGCGTTCGACATCCTCAGATGCACATGGTAGGGGTGACCATTCATCCATTTAATTCTCAGCTCCGGCATACCCTTGACCAGTCCATTAATGAAAAAATCCAGCTGCTTTTGGGCGAAGAACTTTACCTTGTCTGGGGTCTTTTCGGCGGGCTTCAAGGGGCCGAAATACTTGTTCACGTTTTCCTGGACGAGCTTTTGAAGCTGTTGAACAGCGTCTTTCGGAAGGCTCATGACAAAATCCTTTTGAATGGATTGTAGGGGCGCGATTCATCGCGCCCACGGGCGCCATAAATGTCGCCCCCACAAACACCTACACGCCCTTACATTCTTACCGGTATTCCCTTACCCTTCAAATATTCCTTAGCCTGCTTCATTGAATACTCCCGGTAGTGGAATATTGAGGCCGCCAAGACCGCGTCGGCCTTTCCCTTAATGATACCATCCGCCAGGTGTTCAAGCGTTCCCACCCCACCCGAGGCGATGACGGGAACATTGACGGCTTCGGAGATGGCGAGGGTCAGTTCCAAGTCATAGCCGTTCTTGGTGCCGTCACGGTCCATGCTGGTTAAAAGGATTTCCCCTGCCCCCAACTCCACGCCTTGCTTGGCCCACTCCACCGCGTCTTTGCCGGTAGCAGTGCGGCCGCCATGGGTATAGACTTCCCAGCCTTTGGCCGGGTCATTGGGATCACGGCGTTTCGCGTCGATGGCCAGCACAATGCATTGGGCCCCGAATTTCTCGGCTCCATCTTTGAGCACTTGAGGATTTTCCACCGCCCGGGTATTGAGGGAAACCTTGTCGGCGCCTGACTTAAGGAGGGTTCGAATGTCATCCGTCGTGCGCACGCCGCCACCAACTGTTAGGGGCATGAATACCGCCTCGGCGGTTCGGGTAACGACGTCCAGAAGAATGTTACGTTTCTCATGGGAAGCGGTGATGTCGAGGAAAACCAGCTCGTCGGCCCGTTCGGCGTCGTACTGCTTGGCGATCTCCACCGGGTCGCCCGCGTCACGCAGGTTCTCGAACTTGACGCCCTTGACCACGCGGCCTTCCTTGACGTCCAAGCAGGGGATGATTCTTTTCGCTAACACATCAAACTCCGGAATTGGAACAGGGATAAACGCTGATAAACGCCGATAAAAAATATTTTCTTCAATCTGCGTTCATCTGCGTTCATCATTGTTCCCATTACTTTCGCTTTTTTTGCCGTGGTTGAAGGGGTTCCTTGGCGATTTTGATAGCTTGCTTCAAGTCGATTTTACCGGTATAGAGGGCCTTGCCGATGATGACCGAGGTGATGCCATATTTTTCCAGGCGCTTGGCGTGCTCGATATCCTTGTAACCCGACATGCCACCCGAGGCGATGACCGGAACCTTAACTGCGCGGGCTAGTTCCTTGGTGCTCTTGAAGTTGGGCCCTTCCAGCATCCCATCCCTTTGGATGTCGGTGAAAATAAGAGTCCCGATTCCCAGGTCCACCATTTCCTTGGCCAGGTCGATGGCGTTCACTTTGGTGACCTGTTTCCATCCCTTGATGGCCACCATGCCTTTCTTGGCGTCAATACCGGCAATGATGGACTTGCCGTATTCCTTCGCAGCTTCCCTCACGAATTCCTTGTTCTGGACCGCCGAGGTGCCCAAAATGACGTAGTTCACGCCGATGGAAAGCACCTTCTCAATGGTTTTCAGGTCGCGGATGCCGCCGCCGACCTGCACCTTTAAGTCCGTGGCCTTAATGATTTCTTTCACGTAGTCCAGGTTGGCCAACTTGCCGGAAAAGGCACCGTCCAGGTCGATGACATGCAGGCGCTTGGCACCCTTGAGTTTCCACAGTTTCGCCACCGAAACAGGCTCCTGGGAATAAACCGTCTCGTCGCGCAGGTCGCCCTGCACCAACCGCACACAGCGGCCCTTTCGAATGTCAATCGCGGGTATGACGTACATTTAGTTATTCACCAGGTCCTTGAAATTTTCATATATCTTAAGCCCCGCCGTCTGACTCTTTTCCGGGTGGAACTGCGCCCCGAAAACATTTTTCTCCCAAACCATACAGGTGAAATCCACGCCGTAGGAACATTGGGCCGCCACAATCCCCTGATTCTCGGGCACCACATAGAAAGAGTGGAGGAAATAAAGGTATTCGCCATCTTTCAAACCCTTTAAAAGAGGATTCCCTTCCTTCTTGATCTGGATCTGGTTCCATCCCATGTGGGGAACCTTTTGTCCTTCGGCGAACTTCTTCACCCGGCCAGGAAAGATTCCCAAACCCTTGGATATGCCGAATTCTTCGCTCTCGGCAAAAAGCATTTGTAACCCCACGCAAATACCCAAGAAGGGCTTACCTGAGGCAATAAAAGCGATGATGGCTTTGGCCAGTTCGGAGCGGTGCATGGCGTCCATGGAATCCTTGAAGGCCCCGACTCCGGGCAATACCACGCCGTCAGCTTTTTCCACGTCCCTCCAATCGGACGTGACGCGGGTTTCCGCTCCCACCTTTTCAATGGCCTTGGCCACGCTATGTAAATTGCCGACTCCATAATCCACTACGGCTATCATAAAAGTCCTATTTCTCACCACGAAGTTCACAAAGTACACGAAGTTTAAAAAATTTGATTTTAAGCCTTACTTCGTGACCTTCGTGTACTTCGTGGTAAGAGTTTTGATTGTTACAAATTACCTTTTGTAGATGGAACACCCTTCACCTTGGCGTCGTGGGCCACCGCCATCTTTAGGGCCCTCGCGAAGCTCTTGAAGGCCGCCTCCACGATGTGATGGCTGTTTCGGCCGTGGATTTTCTCCAGGTGCAGGTTGAACTTGCCGTTGTCGGTGGCGGCCTTGAAGAAATCCTCCACCAGCTCGGTGTCGAAGGTGCCGATACGCTTCTTCACGTTCAGGTCCAGGGCATAATTGATGTAATTGCGCCCGCTCAAATCCACCACGCAGCGCACCAGGGCCTCGTCCAGGGGAACGAAAAAGAAACCGTAGCGGGAAATGCCCGCCTTGTCCCCCAAGGCCTTGTTGAGGGCCTCGCCCAGGCAAATTCCGATATCTTCCACCGTGTGGTGGTCATCCACATGGGTATCACCCTTGGCGTTGACGGTTAAGTCGAATCCGCTGTGTTTGCTGAACGCTTCCAGCATGTGGGAGAGAAAAGGCACCGGGGTTTTGACCTTGGCGACGCCGGTCCCATCCAAATTCAAGGTTAGTTGGATGTCGGTCTCTTTGGTTTTTCGCTTGATGGTGGTGGTTCGCTTGCTCATTTCAGTCTCCCAAAATTAAAGGAGCTTCTTGAGCTCCGTCAGAAGCCGGGCATTTTCTTCCGGCCTGCCCACCGTGATTCGAATAGAATCCTTAAGTCGCAGATGGGAGAAGTATCTTACCAAAACGCGCCTTTTTTTGAGATTTTTGTAAAGGCTTTCGGCGCCGGGCTTCCCTTTCCAAGCGGCCAAAAGGAAATTTGCCTGGCTGTCGGGCACGGTAAAACCCAGGTTCCGAAGGTCTTCGGCCAAGGTGTTTCGCTCCATGCGGATTTTTTTAACATTCTCTTTCATGGACTTTAGGCCGGCCGGACTCATGGCCCCAAGAGCGGCCGCTTGAGTAATCCGGTTTACGTTATAAGAATCTTTCACTTTCATGAGTTGTTCAATCACAGCCGGGTTTCCAAACGCATAACCCAATCTTGCCCCCGCTAAGGAGAAGGACTTGGACATGGTGCGTAGAATTAACACATTCGGGCAGGACCGGGCTAGTGAGAGACAATCCTTATCGGCGAAATCCACGTAAGCCTCGTCAATCAAGACCAATCCCTTGGCCCTCCGGCAGAAAGCTTTCATTTCGGCCATCCCGAAACAGTTCCCAATGGGCGGGTTAGGGTAAGCCAACAGGATCAACCGTGCGTTTGGAGAGAGTTTTTTAAAATCCAAATTCCAATCAGAATCCAATTTTACTTCCTTCACCCGCGCTTCCCGGATTTGTGCCAGGACAGGGTAAAGGCTATAGGTGATATCGGGATATTGAACTAGATCGCCCTTGCCCAAGGCGGCATTGAAAAGAAGGGAGAGGATTTCATCAGAGCCGTTCCCCACCAAAATGCCTTCCGCTGGCCAACGGTAAACCTTGGAGAGGGTCTTTCGAAGTGTGTCGGCGGTAGGCTCCGGGTAAAGACGCAGTCGGAAATCCGCAGCTTGCCGAACAGCCTTTAAGACTGCCGTGGAAGGAGGATAGGGATTCTCATTGGTATTGAGTTTGATCGTAGAAAGGTTCTTCGGCTGTTCGCCGGGAGTATATCCCTTCATCTTTAAGACAGCCGACCGAAACCAGTTTTTAAGTTTAGGGTTCATTGAACAGCCTTAAATTTGATATCCGTCATTGCGAGGAGCGAATTTTGCGACGAAGCAACCCAAGTTCATGGGTGGTTTAAGCTGTTAGTAACATCAGGCAAAAGGCTTATTTAAACTGAGGTTGCTTCGTCATCTCCGTCCGCCTATTCGGCGGTCATTCCTCGCAATGACAGCAATTTTATTTCCCGAGTCGAAACATCACACTTTGGGCATGGGCGCCCAGGCCCTCTTCCTCAGCGAAGTCCACCGTGGGCTTGCCCAAGGCTTTCAAACCCGGCTTCTTCATTTCCAGCATGTTGGTGCGTTTTAAAAAGTCGAACACCGATAGGCCTGAGGAGAAACGAGCTGTACCGCCCGTGGGCAAAACGTGATTAGTACCCGCGGTGTAATCCCCAAAGGCTTCGGGGGTGCAAGGACCGATGAAGATGGCCCCGGCATGGCGCAGGTCCGGCAGCCAGTTGCGGGCGTCCTTGGCCAGGATTTCCAAATGCTCCGGCGCGAAGCGGTTGGAAAATTCCTCCGCTTGTTTGCGGTTCTTCACCAGGATGATGGCGCCCCTGCTCTTGATGGAATCAGCGGCGATTTGTTCCCGCTCTAACATTTCCAATTGCAGTTCCACTTCCTTTGCCACTTCCTTGGCGTAAGAGGCTGAATAGGTCGCCAAAAGGGGCATGGCCATTTCATCGTGTTCCGCCTGGGCCAAAAGGTCTGCCGCCGCCCAAGCGGCTGCCACCGTGCCATCGGCCAGAATCAGGACCTCACTGGGGCCGGGGAATCCATCGATTCCCACCTGTCCGAACACCCGGCGCTTAGCCAGAGCCACGAAAAGATTTCCCGGGCCGGTGATTTTGTCCACCGCCGGAACCGACTTGGTTCCATAAGCTAGGGCCGCGATAGCCTGGGCACCGCCGATTTTGAGGATCACATCCGCCCCGGCGAAATAAGCCGCCGCCAAAACAATGGGGTTCACCTTGCCGTCTTTTTTGACCGGCGTGACCAGAATGACTTGCTTCGCCCCCGCAACTTTGGCCGGAATGACATTCATGATGACCGAGGAAGGATAAGCAGCCAGGCCGCCCGGAACATAAAGACCCACCCGATCAATAGGTGTCCAGCGTTGGCCAATGGCCATTTGGGGGCTGTTATGGAACCAGCGAGAAGGTTTTTCTTTAGTGTGGAAAGCCCGAACGTTCCGGATGGCGGTTTTAAGGGCGACTTCCAGGGGAAATTCCAGGTGGTTCAGGGCCTGCTGGATTTCAGACTTGGTCACACGGATATTCTTGGCGCTGGCAGCAAACCCATCCAGCTTGCGGCTATAGGAAAAGAGGGCGCTGTCACCCTTCTTGTGGACGTCTTCTACTATACGGTCCACCGCTTGTTCAGGGGTCAGTTCCCGTCCAAAGACTTTTTTAGTCAGGGACGCGCGGCTACCGGCGCCCTTAAGAACAATGAGGGGTTCCCGGCGGATAAGTTTCTCAATCGCCTTCCGGTCTTTCGAATTGGAGTGATTTAAAATTCTCATTTAATTACTCCTTCTGTTTTCAACCACATTGTGGAATACACTTTGAACACCGCACGGCCAACCCCCAAGCAAAAAGCAGTATGAAAAATAAGTAAAACACCACCAAAAATTCGCGCAGATGTTTCCATTTCCGAATTCGTTAAATAGGCCAAGCCCCAAACAAATACGAGAATCATCTTAAAAAGAGCAATGCATAAAATTAAATATGTTCTCCTATTCTGAGCTGCCATATTTGATTTTTTAAAAATAAAGATAGAGATAATTAATCCCGCATTTAATAAAACTGCCGCAAAAAATAACCCAATTAATACTAATTCAAAATTACCCATAGTATTGGTCAATCCATCCGTTTAATATCCGCACCCAAGGCCGAAAGTTTCTTCTCGATTTTCTCATAACCACGGTCCAGATGGTATATGCGCTGGATCATGGTTTCCCCCTCGGCTACCAGGCCCGCCAAAATCAGGGCCGCGCTGGCCCGGAGGTCCGAAGCCATCACCGGCGCCCCTGTCAGTTTGGGGACGCCCTTCACCACCGCGTGGCTGCGGTCAATATTGATATCCGCGCCCATGCGGTTCATCTCAAACACGTGCATGAAGCGATTTTCCCAAATGGTCTCGGTAACCACGCTAATCCCGGGCACGGTGGCTAAAAGCGCCATGATCTGCGCCTGCATATCGGTGGGAAACCCCGGGTAAGGCAGGACCCAAACATCCGCGGGTTTATAGGAACCTTCCCCGCGCACCCGGAAACCCTCCGGTGACACGTCAACTGTTACCCCAATTTGGCGAAGCTTGTCAGTGACAGCGGAAAGGTGATTGGCGTTCACGCCCTTGAGGGTTACATCGCCTTTGGTTATGGCCGCGGCCACCATAAAGGTGCCCGCTTCCACGCGGTCTGGAATAACGGAATATTCGACGCCCTTAAGTTTCTTCCTTCCCTCAATGACTAGTCTCGAGGTACCGCCCCCTTCGATAGAAGCACCCATGGCCTTGAGAAAATTCACGGTGTCTTCCACTTCAGGCTCGGTTGAGGCGGACTCAATGATCGTCGTTCCCTTGGCCGCGGTAGAGGCCAAAAGCACATTGATGGTGGCTCCCAAGCTGGGGCCGTGCGGCCCGGCCAATTGAATGGTTGTTCCGACAAGGTTTTCCGCCTTGGCGTGAACGTAACCGTGTTCAATGGTAACTTTCGCGCCCAGTTGCTCGACGCCTTTCAAGTGCAGGTCAATGGGCCGGGCCCCGATGGCGCAGCCGCCGGGTAGGGAAACCTTAGCTTCCTCCATTTTGGCCAGGCAGGCCCCCAGCGAATAGATAGAGGCGCGCATGGTCTTGACCAATTCATAAGGGGCTTCCCATTTGTTGAAACCCTTGGGGTCAATATGCAGTCGATGATCTTCCAATTGAGCCTTGGCGCCCAGGGTCTTAAGGACTTCGGCCATGGTCTTGATGTCGTTTAAGTAAGGAACGTTTTTAATAAGGGAGGGTGATTCACCCAGGAGCGCGGCGGTCATAACGGGCAGGGTGGCGTTTTTGGAACCGCTAATGGACACTTCGCCCTTGAGGATTTTTCCGCCCTTCACCGATATCTTTTGCACGGTCGGGTCCTTGCCTGAGGGTTAAAATCAAAAAGCCGCCTTGCGGCGGCTCTTTGAATCAAAAAAATAAGAAGCGGGTCATAAGCCGAATTCTGTAGATGTGATCATTTCTCTCGCGAAACCGTTACCGGTTCCGTCTTTGCGATCTTACCCGAAGGCCCCCTTTTCCGGTTTGGAAAAGAGTGAGGCGGACCGCCTCAAAGCCTCCCTATTTGATCTTGCTCCGGATGGGGTTTGCCTTGCCGTCACACTCGCGTGGAACGCGGTGGGCTCTTACCCCACCATTT
>PLZG01000074.1:168-20018 GCA_003152075.1 candidate division FCPU426 bacterium | reverse complement strand
AGGTCTGGGGATTTCCATCCCGGGGTTGGCCCACGCTCCCCACGTTCACCAGGTAACGGCAGTCTTTTTGCAAAGTGTATTCCTGCGCCTCAAGAATCTGCACCGATCCATTTGGTTTTTGTTCAGCGATAAAGGGCTTATGGACATGGCCAAACACGCAAAGGAAGCCTTGGAAATAGCGGAAGTTACGTTCTAAATCTTCTTGGCTAGTCAAGTAATGCCATTCCTCACTTTGGAAGGGAGAGGAGTGAACTAGGTTAATATCACCGATGTCCTCGTGGAGCCGCAGGTCCTCTAAAAACTTATAGTGTTTGGGCTTTAACCGGGTCTTTGTCCAGTTGATGGCTTCAGCTGCGGGGGCATTGAACTTGGATAGGGAGGTCTTGCCGATACAAGCCGCGTCGTGGTTACCAAGGACCATCTTCCAACAGCGTAGGGTCTCGATGAGTTCGATGACTTCGATTGGATTGGAATAGTATCCAACGAAATCTCCCAGGCACAGGTACTCTTCCGCCCCTTCGGCTTTCATGGCCTGAGCGACCGCTGTCATGGCTTCCAAGTTACTGTGAACGTCCGAAAAAATACCGTATCGCATGGAAAACAGTTTAACACAAAACAAGCCGGCAATTCCCCCCCGTTAGGTAATGGAAATTCATTAATTCTGTCGTGAAAAACTGGTGGTTTACCGCCGGTAACTAGGAATTGTTCTTACCGGACTTTTTTCTGGAGGAGGTAGCTAAGGATTCTTAAGCGGTTTTCCTGGTTTTCGTTGTAGTCCCAAAACCTCTTGAGCAAGGGAAACTGATTGGAATTCTGGTTTAACCGGCAAACCTGCTCTCCGTCAATTCGCTTTTCGGTGGTAATCAACCCTAACTTCTCGAGCTTTTGGACGGGTTTGCTCATTTCTTCCACGGGCCGACCCAAAAGTTGGGCCACCCGTGGCGGGGTTTCCACCTCGCCGATTTTTTTCGAGCAAAAGATGAGAATGTCCCACATCACGAAAGAATCCACCACTTCATCGAGAAATGTCCGGATATCCTCTGGAATGTCAATTTCCACTTAAAACCTCGAACCTTTACCGAAGAGTTCATTCCGCGGTTAACTTTGTGTTTGCTTTTCCAGCTTATCCAAAATCCCATTGACGAACTTGCTCGACTCATCCGTGCTGTATCTTTTCACGATTTCAATGGCCTCGTTGATAGCCACCGACTTCGGGATTTCCGAGTCATAAATAATCTCGTAGGTGGCCAACCGTAGTATGTTACGGTCCACCGCCGCCATTCGGGTCAAGTCCCAGTTTTCGGCCAGGTTCCTCAAATGCTTGTCGATGTCGGCCAATTTGTCCCAAGTTTTGCGCACCATTCTCAGGGCCATTACCTTTGCCGCTTCAGGGGCGCTGGCTAGGGGGAGAAAATTCTCTTCCAAATCCTTCAGCTGAACCGTGCCCATGTCCATTTGAAACAGCATTTGAAGCGCCAACTCGCGCGTTCGTCTTTTTAATCCCATTTTGAAAACCAGTCCGCTGTTCTCAGTCCGCAGTTCGTAGCCAAGCCAAAACTGAAAGTTGACAGCTGGTAGCTGATGGCTGTCGTCATTGGATTTGATCCAACACCGAAAGTGTTTCCAAAAGCGCAAGGGCCGCCTCCGCCCCTTTGTTGTCGCTCTTCTCCCCCGCCCTTGCCAGGGCCTGATCTAAAGTTTCCGTGGTCAAAACGCCAAAAGCAACTGGGTGTCCGGTTTCTTCGGTTACCCGCCGGAGACCGGCTGCCACCTCCGTGCCGATATGCAAGTGATGGGTCGTTTCTCCCCGGATGACGGCTCCCAAGGCGATAAAACCCTGGAACCGGCCAGTCTTGGACAACTTTTGGATAACAACCGGAATCTCCCAGGCTCCCGGAACCCAGGCAACCTCGATATTTTTCTCAGCCACTCCCCGCGCCGCCAGGGTTTCCAAAGCTCCTTTGAGCAGCCGCTGACCAATCAAATCATTGAAGCGGCTCACGACGATGGCCACTCGATAGCGCGCGCCTTCCGGTTTACCTTCGTGGATTTTCACTGTCATTTTTTAACCTTGCCGGCCCACGGAGCCTGGCAACGGGGACATATTGTAAACATAACTAACCTCTTTTAGTCTTTTTTCTTGCTTAAAAAATGTCCCATCTTCAAACGTTTCGTGTCCATGTATTTTTCGTTCAGGGGATTGGTCGGAATCTCGATAGGTACCCGTTCAACCACGTTTAACCCGTAGCCTTCCAGCCCCACAATCTTCTTAGGATTATTCGTCAAAAGACGGATATCCTTTACCCCCAGGTCCACGAGAATCTGAGCCCCGATGCCGTAATCCCTTAGGTCAGCCGGAAATCCAAGTTTTTCATTGGCTTCCACAGTATCCATTCCCTGGTCCTGCAATTGATAGGCCCTCAATTTATTTAGGAGTCCGATTCCACGTCCCTCTTGGCGCATATAAAGTACTACTCCCCGGCCTTCCTTATCGACCTGTTTCATGGCGGCGTGGAGTTGCTCTCCGCAATCGCACCGGAGCGACCCAAACACATCCCCGGTCAGGCATTCCGAATGCACTCGGACCAGGACCGGTCCGCCCTCAATTTTTCCTTTCACGAAAGCCAAGCTGTCGTCATCCTCGGTAGCAGCCTTGTAAATGATGACATTCCAATCGCCCGAATCGGTGGGAAGGGGAACTTCCAGGACACGCTTAACCAGTTTTTCTTTTCCCCTCCGGTAGCGGATCAATTCCGCGATGGTAATCAGGGTCAAACCATATTTTTTTGAAAATTCCTTCAAGTCGTCCAACCGGGCCATCGTCCCATCGTCTTTCATGATCTCGCAGATGACTCCCAGGGGTTTCAAGCCAGCCAACTTGGCTAGATCAACAACGGCTTCGGTGTGGCCCGCCCGGCGCAAAACCCCTCCGGCGCGGTAACGCAGGGGAAAGATGTGTCCTGGTTTCACTAGGTCTGACGGTTTGGATTTTGGGTCGGTCATGATCTGGATTGTCCGGGCCCGGTCGTGGGCCGAAATACCCGTGGTCACCCCTTGCCGGGCGTCCACCGAGACCGCGAAAGCGGTTCGGAAATTGTCCTCCTGCTCAGTCACCATCATGGTAAGGTCCAGCCTTTCCAGATCCTCGCCCAGCATGGGCACGCAAATAAGCCCCCGGCCCTCCTTGGCCATAAAATTGACGGCCTCAGGGTTTACTTTTTCCGCCGCCATGACGAGGTCCCCCTCGTTCTCGCGGTTCTCGTCGTCCACGACCACCACCATCTTCCCGGCGCGGATATCCTCGATGGCTTGGTCAACTTTCTTCGTTTCCATCAAAACACCTTTTCACCACAGAGTTACACAGAGTGAACAGAGTAAAACACGAAGACCAAAAAATCCAAAGTCTTACTCTGTGTTACTCCGTTAACTCCGTGGTTAAACTTCTTACAAATACGCGTCTAAAAGCATCCCGCGGATTTCATCCAAAGCGGCCAAAAGACGCATGGAATCCTGCTGCCCTACTAATAGGATTTGACCAAGATTCTCAAGGGCGTCATCGACCTTTTGCATGGTGAGATAAACAACGAATTTACCGTCTTTCTTTTGGCCATGGCGCTCCTCCATTCGAAACGAGCCGCCGACCACCTTTTGCATGAATTTCTTCACGGATTCTTTGTATTCCTCAAACTCTTTCCGCCCCTTGGAGGAAAACAACTTCCTCCCCTTATCCTCAACCTCAACGATCAGAATGCTCAATTCGGCCCGCATGGCGGCATCCGTGACCTTGGATATCCGGTCATTTAAAGCCGGGGCGAACAAAGGCGCGATGGGCTGGGGCTTCTCAAATTCGCCGTCTCCGACTTTCTCAATTTTCATTGGTTCATCCTCGGACTCAGGTATCCTGCCGACAACTTCTCAATATATTTGGCTAGCATATCCACTTCGACCTGAAGGTAATCATCCTTTTTTTTGCCCTTCAAGTTCGTGTTCTGCATCGTGTGGGGAACCAGGGCGATCTCCACTTCATCCCCTTTAATATCAGCCACCGTGAGGCTGATCCCATCCAGGGCAATGCTTCCCTTTTCCACCACGTAGGGAACAAGGACTTCCGGTAAGCGAATTTTCATCCGGCAACCCTGTCCTTCCGGTTCCAACTCCAGGATTTGCCCAAGTCCATCCACATGTCCCTGAACAAAATGGCCCCCTAAGGGTTCGGAAAGGGTCAGAGGCAGTTCCAGGTTAACCGGATCCCCCTTTTTCAATAAACCTAACATGGTTCGTTTAGTTGTTTCAGGAACGGCTTGAAAAGAAAGAAGGGGTGCTTTAACTTCCACGGCGGTCAAGCAACAGCCATTCACCGCCACGCTGTCCCCAATTTTGACCTTCCCGGCGAGCTTAGGCGCCTCAAAGGACAACCAGAGATCTTGACCGTTCCTTTCGGCTCTTTGAGTTAAACCTACTTCTTGTATTAGTCCGGTAAACATCTCAGCCTTTCATTTTACCTGCCAGCATTAGGTCAGCCCCGGCCCATTCCAGGCGGCCATGCTTTAAGGTTGGAGAACTTATGAGGTTTTTAATCCCGTCAACTCCTGCCCAGCCCAACGCCTTTTTCCCCAATAATTTGGGAGCGATGAATAAAACAACCTCATCCACCAGCTTTTCCCTCAAAAAGGAAGAATGAACTTCTCCCCCGCCCTCCACCAGCAAGCTTCTAACCTGTAGAGTATTCAGAAGTCTCAAAATAGCCCCCAACGATAACATCTTTTTCCGTCCAGGTACCCGAAAAACAAAAACACCCTTTTTCACCAGGGCTTTTTCCCGGGCTTTAGATGCTTCCGGAGAGGTAAAAACCACTGTCCTCGCCCCGCCCTTGAAAAGACCGCTTTCCGGATTGGTTCGGAGCTTCGAATCCAATAGCACCCTGAGGGGCCAACCATCTTCCCTGCGATAACCTGGAAGTCGCACCGTTAGCGACGGATCATCCTTCCATGCGGTTTTACGGCCCACCAGGATCGCGTCGACTTTCGCCCTTAATTCATGAGCCTTTCGCCTGGCCTTTTCCCCGGTAATCCATTTGGACCCGCCGGGTTCGGGGGCGATTTTGCCATCCATACTTAAAGCCGCTTTCAAAATAACCCAAGGCCGATGGTGGGTCATGCTGAACACGAAATGCTCGTTGATTGCCCGAGCCTCTTTCTCCAACAAACCCGATTTAACTATTATTCCCGCTTTTTGAAGTTCGCCGAATCCTTTGCCTTTCACTAAGGGATTCGGGTCTTTCATGGCCGCCACTACTTTACGGACGCCGGAACGGATAATCGCCTCAACGCAAGGCGGGGTCTTGCCGTAATGGCCGCAAGGTTCCAGCGTGACGTACAAGGTCGAGCCCTTGGCCTTGGAACCGGCCTTGCGAAGGGCAACCACCTCCGCGTGAGAACCCCCGTAGGGGCCGGTTACCCCTTCCCCAACGATACGTCCCTTCCGGACTATAACCGCCCCAACCCTGGGATTGGGCGAAGCGTATCGGCTCAGAGTTTCAGCGATAAATAGGGCGCGCCTNNAGGGTTCACAGTATGCAATAGGCCTCCGCTTCATTCAAGCCAACCAACGGGAAAGACCTTTTCAAACTAACGCCCAAGGGTTAAAATCTCCCATCTTTTTCCGACTTTTATCACAATCTCCTCAAAGAGGTTTCCATGCCGACTCTCGTCTTGATACGCCACGGTCAATCCCTATGGAATTTGGAAAACAAGTTCACCGGCTGGGTGGATGTGCCCTTAACCGAACAGGGAGAAAAGGAAGCCAAGCGGGCCGGGGATCATTTAAAGGGCATGAAATTCGATATCTGTTTCACCTCCGACCTTCAACGCGCGCAAAAAACCCTGGCCATCGTGCTCCAGGAAATCGGCCAAACAGGCCTCCCCATTATTAAGGACAAGGCCTTGAACGAACGGCACTACGGCGCCCTTCAGGGTTTGAACAAGGCCCAGACGGCCGAGAAATACGGGGAGGATCAGGTAAAAATATGGCGGCGCAGTTACGATGTGCCTCCCCCCAAGGATGATTCGGGTTTCTCCGAGTCCTTGAAAGACACCGCCACCCGCACACTCCCCTATTTCGACAGTGTCATTGTTCCCTATTTAAAGCAGGGGAAGAATGTCCTAGTGGCCGCCCATGGAAACTCCTTGAGGTCGATCGTCATGCACTTGGAACACCTCACTAAGGAACAGGTGTTGGAACTCAACCTGGATACGGGTGTTCCCCGGGTTTATGAGTTGGATAAGGACTTGAAAATCCTCTCGTCAAAAGACCTGAAATAACAGTGCCCATTCGCCTTGTTTCTCTTTTTCTACTCCTGAGCCTTCTTCTGGGTTGCGCCCCGAAAAAAGTCATCGTCATTCCAGCTGAGTCCCCTGTCCCGCCTCCCCAGCCCCCAACCCTTACCACGAGCCAGCTGCTAGGCTTGAAAACCCCTCACGGAATGATCAGTGATCCTGAATCAGGGCAATTCGCCCTCAAGCAAGTGATGGAATCCTATTGGAAATTGAAAGNNGTAAGGTCCATCATGAGCGTGGTATCGGTCCCGGGACTTTCCCGGCATCATTGGGGCACGGACCTGGACATTTCGGAAGAATCCTTAAGGGGCCAATTGCTTAAAATTAATCCTGACACTCCTAAAAAGGTGCTCGATTTTTACAGGTGGATGGAGGAGAACGCGCCGCGTTTCGGTTTCTGCAAAGTCTATTTGGGGAAAAGGGGAGCCGTGGTGGACGAGCCCTGGCATTGGAGCTATTTCCCCTTCTCGAGGGTCTATACAAAACAATTTATGGAAATTACGGATTTCTCGAAAATCATGAACGATAAAGTGGCCGAAGTGGGATATCTCATGCGAAATTTCACCCTCATCCTCAAGCGGGAAACCCAATCCCTGAACTACGATTGCCTGGCCGAAGAAAACTGAAAACTCCTATCCGAAGTACACGAAGGTCTCGAAGTTAAAGATTCAAACCAAGAAAGATTATTTTTAAAACTTCGTGAACTTGGTGAACTTGTCTTCCCTTGCCTATGGCAAGGGGCCTGGGCCATGCCGCTTTCTCTATAGCTTAAATTGATAAGCGGCGCGTGGTGAGAGTTATTTTTTTAATCCAATAATTTTCAACGGCTGGTTGGAAAGCCTCACTTGTAAGCCGTCCCCTAAACGAAAGGGGGCTACCAAGTTCGCCCCATCCACAAATATTCGGCCTTCCTTCATGCGGGAAACAACTTCCAGTCTTTGGGTGGAGGACATGATCCCCTTGAGCAAGCGGCGTGGGCCAAACTTCTTTTGATAAACCTCGCGCACCACATATTGGAACTTCCTCGCGTTAACCGGCAAAATCTTCCCGCCCGCGGACATGACAGCGGCTGTGGAGCCCGCGGCCGAGCTGATCCATATACCACTGGACATTTGTTCCTCGAATCGGCTCCCGATTTTCAGGACGTACCGGGTCGTACCCGCGGGGCTTAAAGTGCTGACCAAAAGATCGTTAAGCACCAGCCATAGGTTTTTCCGGCCATTCACGTAGAATTCCAGTCGTGGTACCAGCACAGGCTTGAGCTTCCCTTTAAGAAAAGCCCCCAGGACTTCCCGGAAAGTTCCAGCGTTACAGCCGCTAAAACGAGCCACGCTCCGTTGGGGATCGGAGTTCACCCCAAGAATGGGAATTTTCCGGATGTGGTGGGATGAGTCCAGAAGGGTTCCGTCGCCGCCCACCGATACCACAAATTGATAACTTTCATCCACCCGTCTTAAACTTTGGACCCTGTCTCTCAAAACCCACTTCGCCCCAAGCCCTTGGGACCGCAGGACCTCCCTTACTTCTTTTAAGGTGTCATGATGCCGGCGATGGCTTCCCTGGATAATGTTCCAATAACCGCCCTTTTTGAAATGGCTGGTTAATTGCCTGGATGAAAGGAAACGGCTATAAGCGCTTTCTTTGTAAATAACCAAAACTCGTGGTTTGGACATGAATCTTTCTACTCCCGAAAGGACTATTTGAACAAGGAGGAAAAACCAACCCGGATCATCATGACGGCGTAAGCCGCCAGAAGAAGGGCCGCTAGCTTGGAAACCACCAGGGAACCCGTAACCCCCATCCATTGGATAAGCCGGGAAGAAACGGCGAAAACACCCCATGCCACAAGCAGGTTCAGCACTAAGCAACCGGCAACCGCGAAGGGCGAAAAGCGGTCCAAAAGCAAAATAAGCGTGGTCAAAACAGCGGGTCCCACGAGGAGGGGAATTCCGATGGGTACCACGCCCATTCCCTGGAGGTCCCTGCCCTGAAACAATTTTTGGTTCAGGACGATATCCCTAAGCGCGACCAGGAGAATAAGAAGTCCACCAGCGATTTGAAAATCACCGTTTTTCAAGCCCAGGGAACTGAGAACCAAGGGCCCCAAGGGAATGAAAAGCAGACCCACCCCCCCGGCCGTTAACACCGAGAGCAATAGGACTCGACCACGCTTTTTAGAGGAAAGATTTGAGGTTATCTGGACGAAAGCTGGAAACACCCCAAGCGGATCCATGGCCACGAATAGGGGCAGAAAAAGGCTCAGAAACTCAGAAATGTTCATGTGCAGAAAAACCCCTTGCGACTTGGAGAAAGGACCGTAATTGCCAACCAAACAAATGGTTATTTATCAAAACTCATTGGGCAGGACAGGACCCAACTAAATCCGCGGCGGTTTGAAAATATCCAAAATAGGACAAAATGTCGTTCGCCCTGTAATCAAAGGTGGCCCCACTGTTTCCTGGTAAACCAGGTGTCTTGATCTGCACCCACGCGTGCCCGCCGGGAACGGTTTGCAATTTCACGCAATAAATATCGTTCACTTGCGCGGTAGATACGGGCGCTCCCGCTGCCACTTTAGCAGCGCTCGATTGGGAATAAAAGTCAGCGTCGGACGGAACCCTATCGAAGTCGACATAGTCGCCATTGCCCAAGTAGGCAACGGTATTCGCGTTGGCAGGACCCGTAGTCCCCTCGGCATCAACAATCTGAAAACCCGTTCCTACTGCCCCAACGGCAAAGTCATAGGAAAGCCCATAAGTTGGGGATGAGTTAAAGAAGGTATTGGTATTGACCCCAAGGGTACATCCAAAATAGGAAGTTGTATTGACGTTGTAGCAATTCCGAATTACCGAGCCCAACTCTACCACAATGTCCGTCACAGGTAACGCACTGGATAAATCAATTTTCGCGGCCCCAATGGCAAGAGGCTGGTGGGTCCCACCATCGTTTAATTGGAGGGATAGTAATCTCGTGCCCCCGCCACCTGGAATTTCCACGCTGAAATCAAGTGAGCCCGAGGCGGAAGCGGTTGAGAAAGGTCCAAGCGTGGCCTTTATGGGGGTCATACCGGGCCCATCCACCCGGTATAAAAGCTCATTGGAACCAGCACCCAAGAAGGCGGAACGCAATTCGTTGGTCGGGGGGATCGATACGTTTAAAGAAATAACCCGGTTAGGACTTACTGGCTTCGTGCCTTGACAGCCGCCGAACCATATGGAAAACCCTAAAGCGGCAGCAAAAAGAAACCCTGAATTTCTCAAAGCTTAACCTCGTAAGCGGTCCCAAAGGTCCAGTTGTTGTAGATGACATTGGTAGGATTCCCATTAACGTCCACAGCCGCGTTTTGGGCGGTAATATAATTGTAAGAAACTGAAAACTTGAGTGCAGAGCTATTATCCAACTTTAACCTGACCGAAGGTTCCAAACCCAGTAGAAATCCCCCTACGCAAGTGACATACAACGGATCAGAAACTGCGTAACCGTTCGGCAAAACATATTTGGCCCGACCAGTTATGACCAAATCACCGAAAGCATAAGAGGGATAAAAATAAAGGCGCGGCCCATACGAATTGTGGGCCTCAATACTTAAGTTTCCGTTAACATCCGGCCGCAGCCCGGGAAAATAATACTGACCACCAAATTCGAAAGAAAAAGCATCGGGATTGTTCCAGCCATAGGATGCGTTCAAGTTGGTTCCCAATTCGAAAACGTTTGAGGAATTTTGTTGAGTCGGCAGTGAATAAAAGCACGACAGGCGAATAACCTGGCTTTGGTTTTCCGAGAAAGGCTGGACATCGTTTAATGCTACAAAAAGAGAATCCCCTAGTTTGAGTTGGTTTCCTGCCCCGATTGAAGTTCCAAAATTTGGGTTAAAAGCGCCAGAATACAAATATCCAACAGCGGCGCCAATATTGGCCCCTCCAGCAGGAATGGACAGTCCATACATTGCATCAATACCAAATCCCCTTCCCCGATAGCGGCTATCCACAAATTGTGTTGGAATATTAGAAGCTATTTGTTTTATTTCCCAGGTTTGATCTCCTGTAGGAATATTAAAGCCGATATTAAACGACGAAGGAACACCAAAACCCTTGAAATCAAATTCACCCCCAATCACCGTATCCGAAAGTCCCGTCAGATAAATAGTGTTAGGTGTTCCAGACAACGAATCAGTATAGGCTGCATTTCCAAACTCACTCGAGGCATAAACGTTAATACCTTTGTCCAATGCGAAGTTTAAATTAACCGGTGCCCAGATTTCCCAACCGCCGAAGTTGACGGGAGCGACATAATTTGAATTCCAACCGTCGTATTGGACACCCAGGCTGAATTGCCCAGCAAATAACACCGTAGAAAACATGGTAAAGAAAAAGGCTTTGAGAAATATTTTTTTAAAAAACTTCATGGAACAGTCTCCGGCGGAGCGACGACCGCATGGACATTAATTTTAATCGAACCTTCCACTCCGGAATCAGTTAATGTTGAATTAGCGTTTCCAACAATTGGATTATTATTTTGATCTTTCGGGTTTATTGAAATGCCATTAACAAACTGCTGGTTCAAATCCCCCAGATTCGAAATCCCTGTTTGTTTCCCACCCTTGTCACCTTTTTTCCCATTATCCTCGCCATTAGACTGGCCGGAATTAGATTTACCTGGCTTGCCATTGTCAAACGTCCCTGTCTGTCCCGCCGTAAAGATATAAGTGTGACCGTTGGAATTAAGGTAAACCGTTCCTTCGTCGACATGCACCGTCACCTGGTTTGTCACCGGATCGTAGGAATAGCTGTATTGGGTTCCCCGAACACCGCAAACCACGCCCCCCGCCTCGATCTCGAAGGAAGACTTTGAGGTGGCCAGTTTTTTGACCTTGGCAAAGAGTTTGCCTACCAACAATTTGAATCGGATAACTTTATCTTGGAGGGTGGGTTGCTGGAGTTTCGACAAAGCGAATTGGGTATTGGGGCTAATTTGTAATTCCGAACCTTCAAATAACCGCAGAGTGGCCGAGGAGTTACTGTCTGTTTTAATTTGTTCACCCTCAATGACGGTGGTGTCTTTCTTGGCCGAACGAGTTTTCTTACCTTTTTTCGCCTTGACCTGTACTTTTCCGTTCACCGCGGTGAACATGCCCTGGTTGGGCGTTGTGGCGGGGGCTGTTGTCGCCCCCATGACTCGCCCGCAGGCCATAACCAAAATTAAAGCCATCGATAAAATAATTCTCATAACAACCCCGTATTTAGGAATTTGGTGTGTCGAAGTCCCGCTGGAATAGTGGGTGCATTTTAGCCCAAAACACGAAAAGGTGCATGAAAACATTGTAAAAAGGGGCTGTTCAAAAACTGTTTTCCTACTTGGTTTTCATCACGAAGACGCCGTCCCAACCGGACGGAGGCGGGGTTTGCTTCAAGATCTTACAGCGCTCCATAAAAATTCCGGCCGGACCATCCTTGGGATCCAACTCCAGGCAGTTCTTGAAGCACTTGGTGGCCTCGTCCCACTTTTGGGCGCGGTAATGGGCCAGCCCTTCCTCGAATGTCTTCACCTTCATTTCTTTCATTCCGGCACCCTTTAACCGGTGGTCCACCAGCTCATAAATTCGGATAGGTTCGTTCTTGCCCTTCACCTTGATCAAGTCCAACTCCCGGCAAAGCATGTCGGCCTTGACCAGTTCGTAGGTGGTCTCGGCGATGATGATTTCCACGTGATATTCCTTGGTCGTTCCTTCCAAGCGGCTTCCCAGATTCACCGCGTCCCCGATGAGGGTGTAGCTCTTGATGGATTCGGACCCCACGAATCCCACGACCATGGGCCCCGTGTTCAAGCCGATACCGATTTCAAGTTTTTCCTTACCTTCGATCTCCCATTTCGGGTGGAGCACCGTATGGAGCAGGTCGACCATCCCTAAAGCCGTACTGCATCCCCTATAGGCATTGTCCTGTTGGGTGGAAGGCGCTCCCCAGAAGGCCATGATGGCGTCACCGATATATTTATCCAATGTTCCCTCAGTCTGGAAAACAAGGTAAGTCATTTGGGTCAGGTATTCGTTAAGGACCTCGACCACCTCATGGGGCGTGTGTTTTTCCGAGAAAGTTGTAAAGCTCCGGATATCGGAGAACATGACGGTCAGCTGTTTTTCCTCGCCACCCAGCTCAATCCCCGCGGGCATCATCAGGATTTCCTCGACAACCTTGGGCGTCACCATGCTTTGGAACATTTGCTTCATGTAACGGCTGTGGCGCACTTCAGTCCGGAACTTGTAAGTGGTTAACATTACGAAGGTTAAAAGCAGGGAAAGCAAAGGATAGGACAGGTTGATGACCACCTTGACGTAGGAGAAAAGAACACAGCCCGTGATAATGTACCCAACGAAAAATATGAAAAAGAAAAGTGTGCCTTGGATAGGCGTCACACGCGGCACTAGGTACCACATTAGCAAGGCCAGCAGGACAATTAAGAGGATTTTCAAATACTCGGGGGCCAAGGTCATGAAGTTCCGGCTATAGATGTTCTCAATAATGTTAGCGTTGATCTCAACACCCGGCGAAGCCTTGGTAAAAGGCGTGGGTCTCACATCGCCGATTCCTTGGGCCGTAGCCCCGAACAAAACCAATGATCCTTTGAGCATTTCATGGTCGACCTTGTCATTCAGGACGTCGCTGGCCGAAATCCATTTGAAGGTCCGGTGCCTCCCGCAAAAGTTGATAAAAGCCGAACCATTTTCCAGAATGGGAATTTTCCGGCCCGCCACTTCGGCGTACTGGCCAACGTAAATCTTGACGGGATTTTTGTCATCCAGCAAATAACGTGCGGCCTGGATGGCCAAATTCGGGATCATATGGCCCTGATAGCTGATGGCTATAGGGCAATAACGGTAAATGCCATCCGGATCCGGAAAATAACGGATGCTTCCTCCATCCACCGCGTTTTTTTGGAGGTCGGGAATGGAATAAACAACCGATTCGGCCGGAAAAAAATCCGTTGAGTAACCCTGAAAAAGCTCCGCTTCGGTGATATGGAGCGACTCGGGATTGGGCGTCCGCCCTTCATTCTTTTCCGATCCTGTAAAAGGCATGATCGGCAACAACACGTTGTGCGCGTCTTTTAGGGCTTCGGCTAAGTCCTTGTCCCCGTTTTGGGTTTCGGCGAAAGACCGGATATCCGACAGCACTTTTTCACGGATATGGCTGGTGTTTTTGGAGGAACCCTTGATGGAGGAATTCAAGATCGTGCCAAGCTGTTTGAGCATGTCTTCCTGGGCTCGTTCGGGCTCGGCGAAAACAACGTCGGAAAAAATGACCTTAACCCCGTCCTTCTTAAGCTGTTGGATCAGCCTAGCGTCCACCGCCCGGGGCCAGGGCCAACGGCCTATTTCCCTCAGACTCAAATCATCAACCGCAATAATGTAAACAGGCGCCTCGGGTTTTCGCTCCCCACGGACGCCAAAACGAAAGTCGATGGTTTTATTTTCGATGTCTTGAATGAGATTGAAGTTAAACGTGTTCGAGATGAGGAGAAGGAGAATAACCCCGACGCTCATCCAAAAGGCGACGGACTTGCGGTAGTGGACCTTGATTTCTTTGGCTTGGGGCTCGGGCATGGAGGCATTGTAGGGTTTGACCCAAAACCGGTCAAACAGTTTTGAGTTGTAAGTTTTAAGTTAAAAAATGCTTTTCCGTTTGAAAGAATGGAAAAGCCGCTGAAACTCAACACTCAAAACTCCAAACCGAGAACTCTCTTCAGGATGAAGCGGAACGATAGCGTTGAAGGCCCTTCTGCCATATCCAAACAGTAAAAATCAGGAAGGATATTCCCATAGCGAAGCCATAGAAAATCCAGCCGCTTTCGAGCTTGTGAATAAGCACTCCGGCGGGAAAGTTGGAAACGATCAGCATCGGTATCACCGTTTTCAGCATGGCGCGGATGAGCCAGGGGTAAATATCACCGGGATATCGGGAAAACTGGCCAAACTGCCAGTAAAGCTCCATCAGGTTGTTGGAACGCCCAATCCAAAAGGTCCAAACCGACAGGGTAAAGAGCATGGTGTAATAAATAAGAACGCTGTTCACCACCAGGGCGGCAAAGAGAAAGGCATCCCCCCAGCCGACCGTTACGCTCAATTTATTGAGGGCAAATATAATAACGCCGAGGCCAATTGTGCTGTTGGCGATGGAGGAGTAATCGGTATAGCGCAAGGAAACCAGGAATTGGGTATTGATGGGTTTGATCAGGTTGAAATCCAGGTCCCCTTGCCGGATCTGGTCCGTAAGCCGAATGCAATTGTCGTAAAAGAGGGCCTCAAAAAGCTGGGTGATGACGTGGTTCGTGCCGGCCAGCACGACCATCTGCCACATGCTCCATCCAACAATTGAATTGGTCTGGCCATAGATGACACCGATATAGATGAACTGCATCCCAAGCCACATGAATTCGGTTAAAAGGCGGACCAGGAAATTGGTTTTGAACTGCATCTCGCGGATGAGACAGTTCTTCATCATCAACCCAGTCAATCGAATGTAACGGCCCATTGGTTTAAACGTCACTTTAAAACCCTTTCAAGATTCACAATTTCCATTCAGGGAATAACTGAAATTCAAAATTTAAAATTTATAATTCAAAATTGCCTTTGTCATCCCCCAACCGCCGAATAGCGTTTCAAACCCATCTTCCAAATCACCAGGCTTATCAAATAAAACACTCCCACCCATAAAAACCCGATTCCCAATAGTTGGGGCAATTGGGTTTGGGGCACCTTGCCCATTAAAATCATGCAGGGCCAGTAGCCTTCATAACCAAAAGGGGAGAAAGTTAAAAAGGGTTGCATGGATGCCGGCAAAATATTCAGCGGTATCATTTGCCCCGAAAGGAAAAACTCGATCATCATGATCACAAAAAGGAAAGTCGAGATTTCCAAGAACCAAAAAGCCAGCATGCCGATAATGGAACAAAAAAGCATTCCGATGGAAAAAGCGGTGAAAAGGGAAATAACAAAAGTTCCCCATTCCAACAGGGTCGGCGTATGGCTGAAATAATGGCGCATCAGGAAAAAAATCGGGGGAAAGGTGAATAGGGCCACGTACCAGAAAACCAGCTTGTGGGCCAGCCGGTACATCACCTGATACCAAAGGTAATTGATGGGTTTGATCAGGTAGCGATTTAAAAGGCCGTCCTTGATGTCCTTGCTGATGTCCGAAGTGGTGCCTGGAACACTGGAAAAACCCCTCGCCACATACATCAAGACGTTATAGGTGATCATATCCTGAAAGGTCATTCCACGGATGGTGAGGTCGCCCCCTCCGGCCTTACGGGCTTGATAGACCGCGTACCAGAGAAAGATCAAGGTAACCAGGGGAAGGAACCGGAAGATGGCCCCGAATACGTAATTGGCCCGGTAAGCCATGTCTTCCTGGGTGCGGGTCGAAAGGATGACCCAGTATTTGTGGAATGGGGTTTTGGAAATAGTCGCGGCCGCCGTGCTCACTTCACCCCCTCCTTAAACATCCTTTCAATCACTTCCTCAATGGGTACTTCCTCGATGTTGATGTCATCCACGTCAAAATCAGTCAAAATCGCGTTCGAAGCCTTTTTTACATTCTCCCGGGGCACCTTCAACACCGCCTTAACCTTGGTAAGTTCCATCACTTCTCCCAAACTGGTCAACTGTTCCCGGCTGACTCCCCCGTTCTTGAAGGTCACGGAAATCAGTTTGGTTTGGGAGAATTGCTCAACGACCGCGTCCAACATCCCATCAAATACCTTTTTACCCTGGTTGATGACCACAACCCTCTCGCAAAGGGCCTGGATGTCGTTCATATAGTGACTGGTCAAAATAATGGTGGTTTTGGTTCGGCGGTTGTAGTCTTTGATAAATTCTCGGATGTTCTTTTGGGCCACCACGTCCAGCCCAATGGTGGGCTCGTCAAGGAATAAAACCCGGGGTTTGTGCAGAAGAGAGGCAATGAGCTCGAATTTCATGCGCTCGCCCAGGGAAAGCTCGCGAACCATGATGCCCAGAAGCTTTTTAACCTGTAAAAGTTCGGTCATCTCGTCCATGACATGTTTATAGGCTTCGTCGGAAACACCGTAGATTTCTTTGTTGAGATAGAGGGATTCCTGGGCCGGAAGGTCCCACCAAAGTTGATTCTTTTGGCCCATGACCAAGGCAAATTGACGACGGTATTCGTTTTTGCGTTCGGAAGGGGTGAATCCCATGACCTTGACGGTACCGGAAGTGGGATAAAGGATGCCCGAAAGCATTTTGAGGGTCGTGGTCTTCCCCGCTCCGTTGGGCCCCAGGAAGCCTACCAATTCCCCTTCCTCAATGTTGAAGGAAACACCGTCGACAGCCCGCACTTCGGTGTATTGGCGATTGAAAAGACCCTGAACAGCGCCACCTAATCCCGGCAGGCGCTTTTGCGTGCGATAGATTTTGGAGAGATTCTCGACTTCAATGATGGGCATAGGGGCGTTATCATAGGCATGACGCTGTATTTTTCCAAGCCAACGACCAAAAAATTTAGCCGCAAATCGACGTAAATTTTCACCGTAAAACCTAAAATGAATTCGACTTCATCTGCGATAATCTGTCCCTCATCCTATGAACATAGGATGAATTTAGGGACTATCCCAATTTCTTTATGTATTTTTAGGAAAATTGGGATGCGCAAATCCGTGGTTAAGAGGATTGCCCTTGACGAATCCAAACACATCCAAAATCATCAAAGAACTCCAGCGTCTCTATCCCGACACTCGCTGTTTCCTTCACTACAAAACTCCTTTCCAACTCCTCTGTGCCGTTATTCTTTCCGCCCAATGTACCGACGAAAGGGTGAACATCGTGGCGCCCGAGCTTTTCAAGGTCTTCCCGAATCCCAAAAAACTGGCTAAGGCCAAAACTAAAGACGTGGAAAAGCTCATCAAATCCACAGGGTTCTACCACAACAAAGCCAAGAACCTGATGGGAGCGGCCCAAGCGATGCTGGCTTTGTATAAAGGAAAGATGCCGAAGACCATTGAGGAGATGGTGGAGATTCCCGGCGTGGGCCGCAAAACCGCCAATGTAGTTTTAGGGGAAGTTTACGGCATTTCGGAAGGCATTACGGTAGACACCCACGTTACCCGACTCAGCAATCGCCTGGGTTGGACCATGCACCAGGACGCCGTCAAAATTGAACGGGATTTGATGAAAATTGTTCCAAAGGAAGAATGGCTTCACTTCTCCCATAGGCTTATCCAGCACGGTCGAAAAGTCTGCGATGCCCGCAGGCCTCTATGCTGTTCCTGTACCTTGGCAAAATGGTGCCCTTCTTTTAAAATACTGGCAGAGGTTAACCAATAGTTCGACATGAGACACGTCAATAACGACCCTTCGAAAATACTGCTCCAAAACGCCCTGATAGCCCAACAGGTCTCCGAAGCAGCGAAAAATCGCCAGGCCGATCGGGCCCGTGCCCAGGCCGCGGAGGACATTGAGGAACTTCACGAGGATGTCGAAGAACAAACGGTAAAAAAAATCGCGGGAAATACCAGCGAGGATAAAAGCGCTAAGAAGGAAAGGCCGCGGGACCAACGCAATTGGCGTTACCGCAAAGATGGAACTTTGGAAGATGGCAAAGGCAACGCTGAAGGGCCTGGTTCCTTACCACCGCCTCGGATTGATATTAAAGCTTGATTCAAAGCCGTTTAAAAACCACCCATACCATGGCCCAACCCACTACCACTATTTAAGTCTCCCAGTTTTCCGACGGGTGTGGGGTAAGGGGTAGTTTTAGCGACCGGTTCTCCGACAACTTCCTCGGTTCCCGTCTCTAATAGGTCATCCCCTAAAACCCCATTCGCGTCGCAGGCGTGGTAATGGCGGTCTTCCAAATAAACCTGAATCTCTACCGGCTTTTTGGAACCTTGCCACCACCAATAACCCCTGTCGAAATAAAGCCAACGTTCGGCGTAAGAATCATGCCACCAAAAACGGCCCGACTTCCAAAGAACCCAATGGAAAGTTTCCCCGGTGCGCCACCCATACCATTGCCGATCTCCCTCATGGTAATGACAATAATTCCAGGCCTCGTAAGGATGCCAATGATACTTTCCCGAATCCCGGTCTTTCTTGTTAGTTGAAGGCACTTCTTGAGCAACGGATGGCTGCGCGAGGATTCGCATGGGTTCGCCACGGGGAGCTTCATTCACTTCATTCGTCAATTTGAGGTCGGTACCATCGTTGTATTTGCCCGGGGGGCGGGGCAAACGGTAACGGTTTCCATCTTGGATTATTTCCTGGGACGAAATCGTGACCGGCATCGCGACCGTTGGTGTTTTACCCGGTTCGGGGGGATTATCCAAAGCGTTAGCGGCGCTTCCAAGTCCAAGCGCCAATATCAATCCACAAATAAGTTCCTTAACCATTGTTCCTCCACATGAATTCTTTGGATTTTAGACGTTTGAAAGGATGAAATGAACTCAACTTTTCATATCTTAAGGCCATTCTCCAAAAGGAACTAGCCTCATACATTTTATTGAGAATTAGGAGTGAAAAAAGAAAGGCGCGGAACCCGGTGCTGCCACCGTGTATCGCGCCTTTAACCTATCCGGAGGATTTAAACTAAGGAGTTTATTCCCGACCCCGAAGTAGTCCCGAAATTAGCCAAATCCTTATTCATCAGCAACTGGTTTTGCAAACCGATGACAGCGCTTTGATTGGAGGCTGATTGGGGGCTTGAGGTTAAGGAGGGGACCATTCCCAGTCGTTGTTCCAATAGTTTCACTTCATCGGGCACGGACCCGAAATCCATGGCCAAAGACCCGGTGGAACCCAATATGGAGCTGGGGGAATTATCGCCCGATACCGCCCCAAAAAGGGTATTCATGTTGTTGAATCGGACTTCCGCTAGGGCGGTTTCCATCTTATCTTTAGGGGTTTTGGCTTGGTTCATGGCCTGGGTGAAAACAGAATCAAATGGGGAAAACCCGCCCAAGAGGCTGGAAACGGGACTGTTGGAACCGTTCGACAAAAGTGAATTTAAAGCGCTGGAATCAAGTGGATTTAAACCGTTGAGCATTTGACCGCCTCCCTTTACTTTCAATTAACATAACGTCTCATTTTGGATTTTCTGAAGTAAAGAATTTTGTTTTACCCCGAAATTTCAAGGTTCCAAATGTTAAGGATGGCTTGAGAACCCAAAAAAACAGACAATTCCCAGGTTTTAGCTGAAAAGGTAAAACCTTAAGGAGTTGGTGTATCGGTTGGAGTATCAGTCGTTGTAGGGGTATCAGTCACGGTAGGCGTATCAGAGGGGGTAAAGGTTGAGGTATCGGTCGGGGTATCAGTAACAGTAGGTGTGTCGGAAGGGGTAAGGGTACCGGTGTCGGTAAAGGTGTTTGTCGGGGTATGTGTGAAAGTCGGAGTCCGGGTAAAGGTGAGCGTAAATGTATTGGTAGGTGTATGTGTAGCCGTGGGAGTTCCCGTATTGGTCCTGGTAAAGGTTTGAGTAGGTGTATTCGTCGGTGTACGGGTATTTG
>PLZG01000074.1:0-126 GCA_003152075.1 candidate division FCPU426 bacterium | reverse complement strand
TTGAAGTCCCAGTATTCGTTCGGGTCAATGTCCAAGTAGGGGTATTAGTCGAGGTGCGGGTATTGGTAACCGTAAAAGTATTGGTGAAGGTGTGGGTATTTGTAGGTGTACCTGTGTTGGTCCTGG